>CAYXWV010000029.1:0-12488 GCA_964468875.1 uncultured Anaerolinea sp.
ATACGAGTAGAATGGACAAAGGTTTCATTTGATTTTTGGTTAGATTAAGAATGGTAATAGAACAATATTCCTAATTCAACAAAACGATAAACAGAATCGCTATATTAGGAAAGATAAGCTACTATTTGTTTTCTATGGCGTCCCAGTAACCTTTGTCCAATTCATCGTCTGAAAGGTGGGCATATCTTTGTGTTACAGCGATGTTTCGATGCCTGGCGAGTTCCTGGGCGAGTTTCAGGTTGCCAGAAGCTCGTAAGACGCGTGTCACGAAATGGTGTCTGAAAGAATGCGGGGTAATTGTGCCAACCGCATCTTCTCCAAGCAGTTCTCTGACGCGGTCTGCAACGATATTTCGTCCGGTGGTAGTTGTAATCGGTTTAATTTTTTTTCCGGCACCTTTATCATGCCGGGCAAAAAGGGGTAGTGCAGTAAGGGGAATTTTTGTACCGCCGTCAATTGTAGAGCGAAGTTTTAAATAATCTGCCAATGCTTGTGTACTGCGTGTAGAAAAACGGATAATATCCTGGCGGTTCCCTTTGCCGATAATCATGGCTTTTCCTTCGTTCCAGTCCACATCACCGCGTCTGAGACCACAGGCTTCATGCACGCGTAAACCTGTATCGGCAAGCGTTAAAAGAAATGCCCGATCACGTAACAGAATCAGCCGATCTTGTTCATCTTTACATTCAGACAAAAAATCTTCAGAATTTATTTTCTCCAGAATGGTATCAATGGACGAGGCTGGAAATTGCGGCAATCGTTGGCCTGGACGTCTGGCTCGTTGCTGAATTAAAAGCTTAATCCGCGGCAGGTTGACCTGTGTTAAATTATCGGCGGCTAAATAGGCAAAAAAACCAGTCACAGCGGTCAAATAGAGCCTTTCAGTGGTGGCAGCGTGGTTTTTGAGTGCCGTGGCTAACATAACAATGGTATCTTCATTCAGAGATGTTATGGGGGCATTGTCAGGATCAATTTTGTTGAGTCGCAGTGTTTCAAGGTAAAAAGAAATAGCGTTCTTGTACGTTGAAGCTGTATGCGAACTACGCGCCATTTTTACGGAGTTAACGTATTTTTCTGCCACAGAAGTGATGGTATCCATAGGTCAATTATCCTTGCTTTCTATTATAACACCATGTTTATGATAATAATACTTATCGAAACCAACAAGGTAGAATCACAATCAATGGCCAAATCCCCCTCACCAAATCCACAATATCGATCCCGTTTGAATAACCCCACTTAACAAAAGGAAATTACAATACCAAATTCCCTACAAGAAGAAAGTAAACTAAAATATTATATTCTTATAGATTGGAAGGAATTATGTATTCATTCTCATTACCTTACGGAAAAAGTTATCAGGAGATTCAATTCAATTTTGAAGGCATTGTTGACCATTTTTTACCTTCTAAGTTGACTCCAAAATGGAAAGATAATGTCCAAATTGAATCAGCTATACGAAGTGCTAATCTTTCTTCGGTTTGTTCTTCAAATTCAAGAGTGGTTATCACCATTAATGATAAAACACGTCCGGTTCCAAACAACCTCCTTTTCCCTCCCCTGCTAAAAGAGCTTCAAGATAATGGTGTATTGAAAGAAAACATCACAATTGTTATCGCTACTGGAACACATACTCCTATGCCTGTAGCTGAACATAATTTATTGTTGAATAGTTCAGTACTAAGCCAATATAATGTTGTATCGCATGATTGTGATGACATAGACAATCTGACATTTATGGGTCAAACATCAAGAGGCACTCCTGTATATGTCAATTCAATTTTTACGAATTCTGATTTAATAATTGTTGTGGGAAACATTGAGCCCCATCATTTTGCCGGCTTTTCTGGTGGCGTGAAAAGTGCAGCCATTGGGGTTTGTGGTAGGGAAACTATCAATCACAACCATTCTCTGCTGCAGGACCCAAGAAGTTGTGTTGGAAGGTATGATGATAATCCACTTCGACAAGATATTGAAGAAATCGGCGAGATTATTGGAGTAGATCTGGCGTTGAATGTTATTCTTAACGAAAAGAAAGAAATTCTACATGTGTTTTTTGGAAAACCTAAAGAAGTGATGACTCAAGGGATAAAGATCATAAGGGACACGCAAATGACACTTATTGAAGAACCTTACGATTTGGTGATTGCTTCAGCGGGTGGATATCCAAAAGACATCAATCTTTACCAGGCGCAAAAGGGATTAACTCATGCCTCTATGTTTTGCCGCGATGGCGGAACTGTAATTTTGGCGGTGGAGTGTCAGGAAGGTGTTGGCAGTCAATCTTATTTGGCATCTATGGAAGGGATTCTGAGTCACAATGAAGCGAAAAAGAAGTTCTTGGAAAATGGTTTCGTTGTGGGTCCGCATAAAGCTTTCCAATTTGCCACTATCGCTGAAAGGGTCAATTTTCTAATCAAGTCAGAGATCGAGCACGATATTATGAAAAAACTGCTCATTCAACCTGTATCAGATTTAAATAGAGCATTACAAGAGATCCTGTCGAAAGACGATACCATTCGACGCGTGGCAGTTGTTCCCTATGCCATGGCAACTATTCCAGTTTGTAGAGAATAGAAATGACAGATAAAACCCTTCCTCCTGTGTTTCAGAATCCTCAAGCTGACGGCGGTTCTTTTTATTGGAAAGGCAGCGATAAAAACTCAGTTGCTGTCCTACTCTTTCATGGGTTTACTGCTACGACAGTAGAAGTCAGGCCTATGGCAAAATATTTACATAAGCAAGGGTTTAGTGTTGCGGGTCCGCTGCTGCCTGGTCATGGAGTCTCTCCTGAAGAATTAAACCAGACCGAGTATGTGGATTGGATGAATTCAGCTGAGAATGCCTACCAGGAACTTCGAGCTCATTATTCAAGAATTTTTATTATAGGCGAATCAATGGGTGGCCTATGTGCGCTCTGGCTCGGATCACTGCACCCTGAAATTGATGGACTTCTGCTTTTTGCACCAGCTATGAAAATTCCCCGTTTATGGCAAGCGAACCTGGTTTGGCCGTTTGTGAAAACCATGTACAAGAAGAATATTGACCTAAACACTACCTGGCAGGGATTTAATGTTGTACCCATGCGGGCTGCTTCTCAATTGAATAAGTACCAACAAAGAGTTAAGAAGAACTTATCTAAAGTGACTTCCCCTGCCCTGGTCTTTCAGGGAAAATTGGATGGGACTATTGATCCGTTCAGTTCAGTGATCGCATTGAAAGGAATTTGCTCAGAAGATAAAGAGCTGGTATGGCTGGAAGATTCTGGACATTGCATCCTGCTTGATAAGCAAATAGATGTTGTTAAAGAGTTGAGTTTGGATTTCATCCATAAGCATTCCTAAATTGGTATGAATCGGCACCAACTGTCATTATTGGGGTTATAATTACCGTAAGAGCACAAAACGGAGAATAGATGGAAACCACAAAATCTACTATTGGCAAAACAACAATTTCCCCTGAAGTACTTGTCTCGATTGCGCTATTAGCTACCATGAGTGTTGAAGGAGTAAGTCGAATGACAGCTGGTCATAGAGACGTCAACACGCTTTTCAAAAAAGGATTAACAGAAGGCGTAGGTATTTCAGTTGAAGACAATGTGGTTTATACAGACATATTTGTAATCTTAAAACGCGGTATAAATGTTAGAGAAGCATGCCGGCAGATACAAGTCCAGGTTTCGCGTTCCATCTCTGAAATGGTGGGTATGGAAATGGGACGTGTTAATGTACACGTTGAAGATATTGATAATGCGGAATAAGAATAGACTATGAAATCTCGTACCAAGGCTCGTGGGATTGCCTTGCAAGTACTTTACGAATACGATTTAACGGCTCATCCATTAGGGGTTTCTTTGGAGGCTCGCTTTGACGAAGAAAAAGCGGAAGATCAATTGATTGACTTTGCCAGGCAAATTGTCACAGGGGTAATTCCAATGATCAGTGAGCTTGACGAAGTGATTGCGGCGCATGCGCCTGAGTGGCCACTAGATCAGGTTGCTATTATTGATCGTAATATTTTGCGAATTGCCTTGTGGGAATTTGGTGTTGAGCGAATCACTCCGGTTAAAGTAGCAATCAATGAAGCCATTGAACTGGCAAAAATATTTGGTTCAGACAGCTCTTCGAGGTTTGTTAATGGGGTTTTAGGCAGCCTGGTAGATCATATTTCGGAGATTCAGAATCGTTTTACTGCCCAAAAAGCTTCATGACTAGTCTTTGGATGACAGACATGAATACTCATGATCGCCTGAATCGTATACTTTACAAAAAAATCTCCTTACTTCTGGCATTGTCAATGTTTCTAAGTGGCTGCAACATATTTATGCAGACCGCCGATCAAACTCCAACTGCCACTGATATTGAGACTATTGATAACTATCCTCAAGCTGAGATCGTTTTTCAAGTAAAAGTACCTGCCCCGATTGCAGATGGCGATCACCTTGTCCTTGAGATTTTAGACGATGTCACGGGGACATTTTTTAATCCTTTTCATTATCAAATGGCTGAACAGGATGAACAAAATTTTTTTATCCGTATTCCTTTGATCATCGGACAAAGGATTAAATACCGCTTTATTCGACAGGGAACACAATCTTTTTATGAGTACACTGCTCAAAACAAGCAGATTAACTACCGCATGCTCTATGTAACCGGACCATTGCTTGTTCAGGATTTGATTGCCGGATGGTCAGATCTAGCTTATACAGGGCCTGTTGGCCGAATCCGCGGACAGTTGGTGGACCAGGATACAAACACCCCTCTTCCTAATCTGCTGATCACGGCGGCAGGAATGCAAACACTTTCATCATCTGATGGTTCTTTTATCCTTGAGGGAATATCCACCTGGACACATAATTTGGTCATCTCGAGCCTTGACGGTGCTTACCAGACCTTCCAGCAAGGCGCCCTTATCGCTGAAGAATCTACTACTCCAATTATAATTCCACTAATGAAACGCAAGTTGGTTCAGGTTGACTTCGAAGTTAAGGTTCCTGATAATTTTTCAACGAATCTTCCCATGCGCTTGGCAACAAATTTGAATTCATTAGGTTTTCGAGATGCAGATTTGGGGGCGGGATCATCCTTGACTTCTTCAGAACTTCCTGTATTCACGCAAGTGAGCCAAAACACATACACGTTATCATTGAACCTGCCTGCAGGAGCTGATTTTAGGTATAAGTTTACCTTTGGTGATGGATTCTGGAATGCTGAGTTGGATGAAAAAGGTGGTTTTGTTTCACGCTTGATGGTTGTTCCAGGTGAAAATATCTCAGTCAAAAAGAAGATTGCTGCAATGACATTTCAGGGTTCTTCTGAAATTTCTTTTCAGCTGTTAACTCCATCGAATACACCGATCAACGACAAGATATCGATCCAATTTAATCCGTTTGGCTGGATGCAACCTCTGCCGATGATTAGAACAGGTGAAAATGAATGGGCGTACACCATATACAATCCCATACATTTATTAGGGGAAGTGGAATATCGTTTTTGCCGAAATGATCAGTGTTCCAAAGCAATATCCGAGCCATCTCAAAACGGTAGGTTCTCAACCACTGGTTCACCGCAAATCCTGACCACTACTCTTTCAAAATGGAGCAATCTGTCAGAAGGTCTTGCAGTGACAAATGTTGACACAGCAAGCGGATTGATGGAACCTAGGAACGGTTTTATAGCAGGATTCGAGTTTATCAAGAGTTTTCCTGTTTCTTGGAATAATAACGTTGATCAAGGGATTAAGACCATTACTAATTCAGGGGCTAACTGGGTAATTGTTTCTCCTACGTGGTCAATTACAAGTATAAATCCACCGTTAGTAGAACCTGTTCCGGGTGTGGATCTTTTATGGCCAGATATGACTGATCTGCTTACCCAGTTAACAAGTAATAAACTTCAGCCTGTGTTATTCCCCCAATTATCAAGCGGGATGCTCCCAAATCATTTTTGGACTCAGGCTAAGAAAGATGATGGCTGGTGGAATACCCTGTTCGATCGTTATCACAGGTTTATGCTGCAAAACGCTGACCTGGCAATGGTGACTGGTTCATACGGAATTATCATTGGCGACCCAGCAATGAAACCTGCCATGGGTGGAGGAATTCTGGCGGATGGGACAATGTCGAATTCTCCAGCAAATGCAGATGAACAATGGATTCAAATGATTTATGATATTCGAGCTCGTTATTCAGGTCCTGTTATTGGTGTAATCAGTGTTCCTGATCAAGCTGGCTCCTTGCCCGGGTGGCTTTCAGAAGTGGATGGCATTTATATATTGTTTTCGCCCTCTTTGCTGGAATCCTCAGATACTTCAATAAATGGAATCAGGAATGCTTTTGGAATGGCATTGGATTCATTGGCGCAGCCACTTGCTGCTCAATATGGCAAACCGCTCATCATTGGAATTGATTATTCGTCGAACAATCATGCAATTCAGGGTTGTGTTGCAGTCAATGATTCTTGTTTGAATAATGCGAACAGAGATTATGCTGATCTAAGTATTGATCTAAACAGTCAGGCTGTTATTTACAATGCAGCAATTATTGAGTGTTCGAATCGGCCTTGGATTAGCGGTTTCATTTCGCGCGGATTTGACCCGACCGTTGTTCTCCATGATCAACGTTCATCTGTCTACGGAAAACCTGCCATGGATATACTCTGGTTTTGGTATCACTTTATTTTGAATAAACCATCTTAGTCAGCCAGGAGTTGTGAATGCGACTAGATCCCAATAAATCGGAATTTTCTCTCGGATATTTGGGTAAACAAAGTCAAATTAGGGTTTTTTGGAATCTTGAAATACCACAGTTAATTGAACAAGTAGTACTAAATGGCGAAGGTTGCCTGTCACAAAAGGGAGCAGTAATTGTAACTACCGGTAAATTTACTGGCAGATCTCCAAATGATAAATATTTTGTAAATTATGGAGAATCAGAGGATAAAAATATTGATTGGGGGAAAGTAAATCAACCGTTTCAACCCGAATCGTTTGACAGAATTTTAGCAAAGGTGCTTAGGTACCTTGAGAACCAAAAGATATTTGTACAAGATGTTTTTGCCGGTTCTCATCCCTCACATCAACGGAAAATAAGGATAATCAGCGAATTCGCATGGTCGGCTCTTCTTGCCCGAGATTTATTGCGTCCATCTAGCGAAAAATTTAAAGAATTGCCCGATTTTACTGTGATTCATACACCATTGTTCTTGGCGAATCCTGAAATTGATGGCACAAATTCAAGCACTTTTATTCTGATTGATTTTAAAAAGAAAATCATTCTTATTGGAAATACAGAGTATGGGGGCGAAATTAAAAAAGCTGTGTTTACTGTATTAAACCGTTTATTACCTGGAGAATCTGTTTTGCCTATGCATTGTTCTGCAAATATAAGCATGGAGGGAGAAACAGCATTATTTTTTGGCCTTTCTGGAACTGGAAAAACAACTTTGTCGTCTGATCCTGATCGATATTTAATTGGTGATGATGAACATGGATGGGCGGAAGACGGGATTTTTAATTTTGAGAATGGCTGTTATGCAAAGACAATAAACCTAAACAAAGATCTTGAGCCAATTATTTGGAAGGCTTCTCAAGAATTTGGCGCAATTCTTGAAAATGTAAAAATTAACAAAGAAACTAGGAAAATTGATTTTTCAGATGGTTCAATAACTGAAAATACCAGAGCTGCATATCCTTTGGAATCAATTGCCCAAAGAGCAAGCAATACTATTTCTTCTCACCCTCAGCATATTTTCTTTTTAAGTGCTGATGCTTTTGGAGTGTTACCGCCGATATCTAGGCTCACACCTGAACAAGCAGTTTACTTCTTCTTATCCGGGTACACGGCAAAGTTAGCTGGTACAGAAAGGGGTTTAGGCGTTGAACCGCAAGCGACGTTTTCTGCGTGCTTTGGTGCACCATTTATGCCTTTGCCTCCTGTTGTTTATGCAAACATGCTGAAAGAGAAAATAGAAAAGTATGGAGTAAAAGTTTGGCTAGTGAACTCTGGCTGGACGGGCGGTCCTTATGACGTAGGTACAAGGATTAAACTTCCATATACTCGTGCTATGATATCATCTGCCCTAAAAGGAAATTTAGACGAAGCACCATCAACTATTGAACCATATTTTGGACTAAAAATTCCGAAAATCGTTTGGGGAGTACCTTCAAGTATTCTGTCTCCCATAAATAGCTGGAATAGTCCTCAAGAATATCAAGAAATGGCAAAATGTTTAATAGGAAAATTCAGAGAGAATTTTGAGCAATATCGCTCATCAATTGATAAAAAAGTTAGCGAGGTTCTATAGAGTTGAAGGGATTGGTGGTAAATAGAATATGGCGATTGCACCCAGGATTAAGAATGGCGCGTAAGGGATGGTTGAATATGCCTGATACTCTTTCTTGAGGGCTTTAATGATTAGAAAGAGAAAGGAATAAACTCCGCTGGCAATAATGGCAAGGATAATCATCCCAATTACATATGGCCATCCAGTGAACAACCCTAAAAAAGCGCAAACATATACATCTCCAAAACCCATGCCGGGTTCTGAAGACTCCTCTTTTCTTGCTTTGGCCATACCCCTGGTGAAAAGTACGCCAAAGTAATAAATGGCGAGCATGATGAGAAATCCGGCTGCTCCTCCAACAAGAGTGATCAACCAGCCTTGAATAAATAAGCCGTAGATGGCAAAAAGGATTAATCCGGCGATACTGGTCTGAATCAAAACGACATGATGCTCAATATCAATCACCAAAATGACACCTAGAAAGATGAAAATTGGTAGAGACAGCCAATAATTATCAATCCCCTGCAGCGGAAACCGGCCAACTAATATTGCGGTAACAATCGCTGAAATAAGTACAATAAATGATCGTATTGATGGTTTTGAGGAACAATTTGGACATTTGAAGGAAAAAAGATAACTTTTCAGGCTAAACGCAGTATTACAATGTGAACATACAGGTCGTGAAAACCTTCTCGTTCTGGGCAGAACATCGCTTAAATAATTAATTAGCATTCCAGAAACTGCACCACCCACAACAAAAAGGATCATGTTTAACATACTCACTCCAATATAATAGAAATATTGTGCTAAAATCAAAGTGTTTGTTCATATTCAGTATAATGCCTGAATCATTTCACCGCAACGAAAAAGATGACTTATCCTTCACTGATTAACCAACTCAAAACGAACCCTTTGCTGTCAGAAAATATTGTTTTTTGGCAGGATCAATTAGCACGAACCAATAAGATGGCGGAGTTCCCTGATTGGGTTGATTCCGTATTGGTGAGCTCATTGCGAAAGAAAATAATCACCAGTTTATACTCACATCAACGTGAAGCAATTGATCTGATACACTCCGGAAAAAATGTTGTCATCACCACCGGCACAGCCAGCGGAAAAAGTCTCTGTTACCAGCTTCCAATTCTGGACGGATTGATCAAGGGCAGTCATTCAACTGCTTTATTGTTTTTTCCTACTAAGGCGTTAACCTATGATCAGCTAAAGTCTTTTTCCAATCTAGCATTGGAATGCAGACTTCCAATCGAACAGCAATTGATCGGTGTATATGATGGAGATACTCCTTCTACTCAGCGAAGCCTAATCAGAAAGAACGCCCGGATTTTGCTAACCAATCCCGATATGCTTAATATTGGGATACTTCCTCACCACACAAGTTGGGCTCATTTTTTTGAGAATCTAAAGTTCATTGTAATTGATGAAATTCATCTCTATCGTGGAGTTTTTGGCTCTCATATTGCTAATTTATTACGCCGAATAAAACGAATATGTAATTTCTATGGCGCCCATCCTCAATTCGTGATGAATTCTGCCACAATTGCCAATCCTGTTGAACTGGCCAGCAACCTCATTGAAGATGATGTGTCAGAAATTGCCATTGATGGATCGCCCAAAGGTGATAAGTCATTTCTTATATACAATCCGCCCCTGATTAACGAAGAATTAGGAATCCGGGAAGGCGTCCTTTCTTCCTCTTCAAAACTGTCGTCAGCAATGCTCTATCATGATGTTCAATCCCTTGTTTTTTGTGAAACAAGGCGATTTGTCGAACTCATGCTGCGTGAAATTCAAAACAGCAATCCGATTTTATCTAATAAAATACGAGGTTATCGCAGCGGATATCTAAAAAAAGACCGGAGAGAAATCGAAGAGGGTTTAAAGAACCGTCAGTTAAAAATGGTGGTGGCAACAAATGCTTTGGAATTGGGTGTTGATATTGGCGGAATAGACGCCATTCTCATGGCGGGGTTTCCGGGGTCAATCTCTTCTTTACGGCAGCGCATGGGTAGAAGCGGACGTTCTCTAGCGCCATCCATATCGATCCTGGTGACCTCCATGAATCCTTTAGACCAATTCATGGCTCGAAATCCTCAATATCTTCTTGAAAAACCGCTCGAACGTGCCTTAATAAATCCAAATAACCCGCTAATCTTACTTCCCCATATAAAAAGCGCAGCATTTGAACTTCCATTCCAAGAAAATGCTTCTTTCGGGAGGGTTAATTGGGATGAATTGGAAGAATACCTTGATTATCTTTGTGATGAAGGTGTCTTGCAGCGAAAAAGGGATAAATACTATTGGCTCTCTGAGACTTATCCATCCAACAACTATTCTCTGCGCAGCACGATATCTGACCAGGTATTGATCCAATATGATGATGGAGAAGAAATTAAGACGATCGGGGAGGTAGACTACAACTCCTCTTTGTGGATGGTTCATCCTGGAGCAGTTTATCTGCAGGATGGTTTCACATATTATGTTAAAGACTTGAATCTGGAACAAAACATAGCCACCGTTACCGATCATCAAAGTGATTACTATACTGAACCACTCATGTCACAGGAAATTGAAATACTATCCACAAGCAAGACTGAAGAAAAAAAGCATTTCTCTCTCCAATTTGGCGAATTAGAAGTTACCTCTTCAATAACAGGTTTTCGTAAGGTACAAAATCAAACAAGAGAAGTTTTGAGCATCGAAACACTTGATTTGCCCCTACTGGTCCTTCAAACCGCTGGATTATGGATTACGCTCAACCCAAAATGTATCGCAAAAATGAGAGCTGAAGGCGTTTGGCTTAGCGATCCAAATGATTATGGAAAAGATTGGAATCGAACCAGGGAAATTGTAAGAAGGCGTGATCATTTTACTTGCCAATCATGCGGAAAAGTAGAAGAAGGGATTATGTTTCATGTTCACCACAAAGTTCCTTTTAAAAGTTTTGTTTCTCTTGAAAGAGCAAATAAACTTGATAATTTGATTACCCTTTGCCCTATATGCCATCGCCTTGCCGAGTTAAACATTCGAATGCGAAGTGCCTTATCAGGAATAAAATACTTGATGTCTCAACTTGCTCCGCTGCTGGTATTGTGTGAGCAAAAAGATCTTGGTTCTGTTGCTGATCCAAATGCAAAATTTGCTGACATGAATCCGTCTGTTCTAATCTATGATGCCATACCAGCAGGGATTGGACTTTCTAGTTCACTTTATGATCAGACACAAGAACTATTTCTAAAATGCCTCCAATTAACAGAAGAGTGTCAATGTCAGGATGGGTGCCCTTCTTGTGTTGGTCCAGTTTCTGAGCAAGGAACTGGTGGAAAAAAAGAGACCATATATTTATTAAAATTATTACTTGATGAGGTGAACTAATGCCTTCCCTTGCCGAGCGGTTGCAAAAGATGGGGGTAAAAAAGGGAAATGAGATTACTGTTCCAGAGAAATCTGGTAATCTTTCTTTTGCTCAAGTAATCAATGCTAGTGAAAAAGAAAACCAATTGGGTAAAGTGCTCATCGTCGAAAATAATTACGATTATGGCTATCGACATGGAAACGTTGAGTTTCTTCCAGATGTTGAATATGAAACCATTCATAAAGCTGGAAGGGTTTCACAATCAATTAATAACTTGAAAAAGCTGGTTTTCATTGATACTGAAACCACAGGATTGTCAGGCGGAACTGGAACGATTGCCTTTCTTGTCGGATGTGCCAGGTTCTCAGATCAAGGATTGAAACTGACCCAGATGATCGTTGAGGATCCATCGGATGAACCTGCTATGCTTTTAGAGCTTTCCAATTATTGTGAGGATATTGAAGCGGTGATCAGCTTTAATGGAAAGTCATTTGATATTCCTCTACTCAAAGCCAGATATGTTCTGAATCGTCTTCCTGAACCCTTTCTAAAAATGGGGCATCTTGACCTGCTTCATGTATCAAGAAGAATTTGGCGTCAAAGACTACCAAATAGAAGCTTAAAAGATCTTGAACAACAAATCCTTGAAATTCCTCGATCAGAAGAGGAAGTTCCCGGGTGGATGATCCCGGAAATTTACTTTAATTTTTTGCGTAGCGGAGATGCCTCCCAAATCAATAATGTTATCTACCACAATGCGATGGATATTGTTTCGTTGGCCGCGCTTTATATCAGTATCACAAATATGTTTAAAAACGGTATGCAACCTCTTGAAT
>CAYXWV010000029.1:12588-36812 GCA_964468875.1 uncultured Anaerolinea sp.
GCGCTTTATATCAGTATCACAAATATGTTTAAAAACGGTATGCAACCTCTTGAATTACATCTATCTGATAAATTTGCGATCGGACAGATTTATGAAAATATTGGGGACAACGACCGCGCTCTTGAAATATACGAACAGTGTTCAAAAAGTAAATCGTTTGATCAACAACTGAGGATTGAAATATTCGAGAGAATCGCATTACTATATAAGAAGCAATCAAAATGGATTGACGCCCTACCCTATTGGGAATCAAATGGTCAAAATGGAAATATCGATTCTTGTATAGAATTGGCGAAGTATTATGAACATGAAACCAAAGAGTATCAAAAAGCACTTGATTGGACTCTTAAGGCAAATTCATATCTGGAAAATTCAAAAATTCCTCGATATAAAAAGAATTCCATGAAAAATGTATTACTATATAGGAAAAACCGATTAGAGAAAAGGATAGAAAATGCTTTTTAATCGCTCAATCAGAGAAGAAGTGGTTTATTTAGCAAACGGGATGCTTGAAGCTGAATCAATCAAAGCATTTCTTGAAGCCAATGAGATCCCTGCTTTCTTGAATCAGGAATCAGCAGGTGTCACCTACGGGTTCTCAGTAGGTCTTTTAGGCCAGGTTGAAGTAATTGTTCCCCTAACAAGAATAGAAGAAGCGAAAAGACTCATAAAAGAGATGAATGACGGACAGTTTGAAGATAAAGATGATGAAGAAAAATAAAAATTGAATAATTGGCTACACGCATTTTTCCGAATACACCCTGATTAATTCTTTATACTCTTTCTCTGTATCGGCGTCCATTATCAGTCTCTCATCATCGTATTCAACTTTTTCTGACCGGTAAGAATAAAATAATTTTTTTCCGCCCTGGTCCCCTCTTAAACCTAATATTCCTTCTATACATCTCTCGTTAAATAGAATTGGCGGAGTGATTTTATTTTTTACTGTTCCAAATACAATATCCAGGTCAGGTTCATCTGCTTTATTCAATATATTTATTATCTGTTCTTTTGTCACCTGAGGTTGGTCGCATAATAAGAAAACAAATTGTTTAACCCCTATTCTCTGAATATAATGTACACCTGTAATCATCGAACTGCTTTGCCCCTCTTGCCACCTTTCATTTTTCAGAACAACTAAACTTTTGTCTTTTATTTCGGCATAAATCTCATCATGGTAAGCACCTGTTACTACAATAATTGGATTCAGCTGGGCTTCTACGGCTGTGTCAATAACTTTTTCAATGAATGTTTTCCCAAACCAATCTAACAGTTGCTTTGGTTGCCCTAATCTGCGAGACTCACCTGCTGCAAGAATTATTCCCGCGGTTTCAGTCATTTTTTGAGTGTTTAAGTTGTCGATATACACGTTCCGCGGTCAACGGAAAATCATCAAACCACTCTCCTGTTGCCTCATGCATTGCACCCATGACTGCCGGTGCAAAGGGTAAATAAGGCATTTCACCAACACCCCGTGCGCCCCAGGGGCCCCTTGGATCTGGAATTTCCATGATAATGGTGTCGGTCTGATCTGGAATATCTAAAACCGTTGGGATCAAATATGTTGACAGTTTATCAGTTAATACCATGCCATCTTTTTGAATGAAGTTTTCTAATAATGTATATCCTGCAGCTTGAACAATGCATCCCTCAATTTGCCCTTCCACCTGTTGAGGATTAATCGCTTTACCAACGTCATCCGCACATATCACTTTGTTGATCGAAACTTTTCCAGTTTCAGTGTCAACTTCACATTCAACAGCCTCGGCAACATATCCGTAGGCAAAATTTGGTTCGCATTTTCCGGTTTCGGCATCAAATTTGTTGGTCGGAGGTGCATAATAAATATATTCTCCCACAGCGGGTCGATCCTCTTTCGCCCAATTCTTCAGCGCGATTTCACATGCACCCTTGATAGCACTTCCTGCCATAAAAGTCATTCTTGAAGCACTCACACTTCCTGAGTTCTGCGAAGTAGCAGTATCAGAGGCAATGATCTCAATATTTTCCATGGAAATATTCAATGCGTGAGATGCCATTTGAATAAAAACCGAATGAGCTCCTTGTCCCACTTCTGCACCAGCATGGCATAATATGGCCTTATCGATTCTCGTGTTACCAATTAATGTGATTTTTGCCCAACAAGATTCCTTTGCACCATATGAAAATCCAATATTTTTAAAACCACATGCGAATCCTAAACCCTTCTTGATATAGGGTTCAAAATTTGTTGACTCTGATAAAGCCTTTTTGTGCCATCCATTCTTACTGGAGTCCCGCCACCCAGCTCGTTCTGCACAAGCTTTTACAACTTGTTCGATTGACAATCCAGGTGGTAGTGGCGTTTGAACGGAAATATCTTCACCAGCTTTTACTAAATTTCGCATTCGTATTTCCACTGGATCAATCCCAAGCCTTTGCGCAATTTTGTTCATTTGCATCTCAGCACAAAAAGCCCCTTGTGGTCCGCCAAATCCTCTAAACGCTCCGTTAGGGATGTTATTGGTATAAATTGCGTAAGCATCAACTTTTACATTTGGGATTCGATATGGCCCCGTGCAAAGCAATGTTGCGTTGCCAAGTACCTTTGTTGATGTATATATGTAGGCGCCGCCATCGGCAAGAATCTCAACTTCAGCTGCGGTTAATATACCCTCTTTTGTCGCTCCCCAACGCGTATGGATCACATATGGGTGTCTCTTGTGGTGTCCTATTATCGATTCTTCTCGAGACCAGATAATTTTTACCGGACGGTCAATGCCCATTTCTTTCAAACGAAACGAAGCCAATGCCAAAATGATTTGAACGGACATGTCTTCTCTGCCCCCAAAAGCCCCCCCAATCGCTGGATAAATTACTCGAATTTTATCCAAGGGCAGGTTCAACGAGTGAGCTATTTGTTCCTGATCCTCATGAGGCCATTGTCCACCAACAATTACTGTAATACGCCCCTCTTCATCATAATAACTGACACCCGCTTCTGGTTGCAGGTAGGCATGTTCCTGTGCAGGTGTTTTATATGTGCTTTCAATAACCACAAATGAATTATCAAGTGCTGATTTAACTTCACCTTTACGAATTTTGTAGTGACAAAAAGTATTACTCCCTTTGTCTGGGTGGATGAGGGGCTGAATGTCTTTTTGAGCTTCTTTTATCGCGAAAAAGGCTTCCAGTGGTTCATAATCAACCTCGATTAATTTCTTTGCTTTCTCTGCGATATCTTCGGTTTCTGCGATAACTAGCGCAATTTGGTCCCCCGCAAATCTTACATGATCACCATATGGTGTGTTTGAACCTGGGCCACAGAGCACCGGCTGATCAGGGCCTGAAAGTCCATACCCATTGTTCGGTACGTCTTTAGCAGTTAAGATTCGTATAACCCCAGGAACACTCATCGCCTTGTCAATATTTACTTTTTTGACAACAGCATGTGAAATGCCTGCGAACAACACCTTCATGTAAAGCTGATTAACAAAATTATAGTCACCCGGATATAGAGCCTTCCCTGTGACCTTGCTTTCAACATCAACCCGTATTGCTGGTTTTCCAATGTCCGTCATTAAAATTCACTCCATTTCACCAATTTGGTTCAGTTTGATCTATTTTCGAGTTTTGATTGCAAACTTATTCACCAAAAAGGTAATAATCGCCATGATAAAAAATAACAACGCTGCGATTACGATCGTAAAAAT
The DNA here is from genome assembly GCA_964468875.1 of uncultured Anaerolinea sp. Taxonomy (GTDB): domain Bacteria; phylum Chloroflexota; class Anaerolineae; order Anaerolineales; family Anaerolineaceae; genus UBA6107. The sequence continues at coordinate 16,281 of CAYXWV010000029.1, forward strand.
AATTTTCACAAAGATGAGAGGGTCTTTTCCTGTGTTATAGATCAGTTCTTGAGGAATAATTAGCCAAGGAAAATTGTCTTTATTTGTTAATAATTGCACAGACGCCGCATACGAGATCAAAGGGATGAAAACTATCGAAACACAACCAATCCCCCTCCAAATTGGGTGTACTTTCTCTTCTTTTTCTTTTGGCTCTTCAATTTGATATTGTCGATTTTTTGACATTTTAATCCTTCGCAGCCATCTCAATAGCTTTGACTATTTTGTAATAACCAGTGCATCGACAGAGATTTCCTGAAATTCCCTCTTTTATTTGATCAATCGTTGGATGTGAAATCTCTTCCAACAATTTCACTGATGACATCACAAATCCGGGAGTGCAATAACCACACTGAACAGCCCCTTCTTCAATAAAGCTTTGTTGTACTTTGTGAAGTTTGTCTTCTTTTGAAACGCCTTCAATTGTGGTAATGCTACATCGATGAGCTCTTGGTGCCGGAATCAGACAGGCCAAAACTGCCACGCCATCCATATACACAGTACAAGCGCCACATTCCCCTTCTCCACATCCTTCTTTCGTACCAGATAACAATATATTTTCTCTAAGTAAATCGAGTAAATTTTTATGAAAAGCGTTTTCGATAAGATAGTCTTTTCCGTTTACAATTATTTCTAATTTTGATTTTGGGTTGATTTCAATTGTGTTCTCAAGCAACGGTTTGTTTGCGGTTTTTTCTTTACCCCATAATGTAACAAAGGATCTACGATCATCGTTTTGTTTTTTCACTGCTTCTACCAATGCTCGCTTTACATGGACACTGACCATTTCACGCCGATAATCATCAGACGCTCTAATATCACTAATCGGTTTTGCGCATTTTGCAGCAATATCGCCCGCTCTATTGAAAACCACTTCGTTCGGATGCTTATTAATCAAATACTGCTCTGACTCATTTGCTCTGATAACGGTAGGTGATACCGAACCAAGTGCAATTCTTGCAGATTTGATACTTTCCTGTTCTACTTGAACAACAACGCTAACATTTAAAACCGAAATTGCCTGTGCGTTCCGTAAGGCGTTCTTCAAGAAATGACTGTGTTCATTTTTCTCTAACGCTGTAAAAATAATTTCAGTAACCATCTCATTTGGATTCAGTACAGTTTTTCGAACACCTGTGAAGAAGTTTTCTAAATTAACGATCCGATCACCCTCAATTGATTGAATCTTTACTCTTGCTTGAAGAGCAATCAAAGCCGAAATAGTATCGTTTGCCGGCGAAGCAGTAACAATGTTTCCAACAACTGTTCCTCTGTTTCTAATTTGAGGAGAACCCACCTGACTGCATGCCTGGTGCAAACAAGTCGCGAACTGTCTGATTATGTCTGATTTCAAACAATAACTATGAGTTGCCAAAGAGCCAATATGAATACTCTTTTGGTCATCAATTTCAATCTTATCTAAGTCTGCGATTCTAGAAATATCAATAATTACTTGAATATCCTTATGGATTCCTTTTTCCATTTCTAGAATTAAATCTGTTCCTCCAGAAATAATCCTAGACTTTTCTAGATATTTATTTTTTAGCTCTATGGCATCACTGACACTGTTGACAATAAAATACTTATCGTACATATCGTAATCCTTATTTTTTCCATGACAGTATAGAAGAATTATGATTCAAGAATACCAAAAATTGCTGGAAGCAACTGTTTCTTCCTTGATACCACGCCTTCAGCAATTCTTGTACTGTCGCTTTGCGTCTTGTATGGCAATTCATCCAAAATTGCAGGAGGATTTGAGAAAATCAGCTTACTATTGCTTCTGACCACATCCGTTACCATTAATATAGCAAAATCAACATTTTTATCAAACCGCAACTTGTCAAGGGCTGTAGTTAATTCTGACACGAAATTGCTTACTTCATGCAGGTCGCTAACTTCAGCCTGAGATATTGAAAAACGATATTTGCCCGAATTATAAATTTTCAAATCACTGCCAACAATATCATCTGTTGTTCTGTTTAAGATTCCAGCGCTTGCCTGTAAGATTTTTTGTCTGTAGTCATCCGCAGTTAATGTATCCAGAGGACCACCTTTTTTAAACGTCCATCTTGAAAGCTTGTTTACTGCTTTAACATCACGGTCGGTTGTAGTTGGACTTATCAAGTTAAGCGTATCAGACACCAAACCAGCTAATAACATTCCCGCAATTGCGGGAGGCGCACTCAAACCTGCCTCTTCAATTCGCTCTGTGACCAGCGTACTGGTGCTACCAACAATATCAACCGACATACGAATTGTATTGTGTGTGGAGGGATTTCCCAATCGGTGATGATCGAGTATTTCAATAATTTGAGCTTCCTCAAGGGAAGCCACAGATTGTTGAGCTTCATTGTGATCCACCAAAACCAGTTTCATTCTTGGGGGATCTAGCAGATCTTTTTGTCGGCATATACCAGCATATCTTCCCTCATCATCGATGACAAAAAACTCGTCACCTTCTTCACGAAGAATTCTTTCAATTACATCCTTGATCTTGGTATTAAGATTAAACTTCAAATATTTTGGATCTCCAGCTTCTTCACAAGGTAAATCAAGTATTTCTTGAAAATTAATGGTATTTTGATTGAGATTAATACCTGCTTTTTCACCTAAAAATCGAAAAAGGCTTCTTCCGGTAATTAATGCAAATGGGGTACCGTCTTCATTCAATATTGGCGCTATTCCACCTGTACGGATTGCGATTTCCCATGCATCTCGCAATGGCATGCCCTTGTAGGTAGAATCAAAACGTCTAACAACTGTATCAAATCTCGGACTGGCATCATTGATCAAAATCGGAGCCTCAAGATTTAAAAGCTTTAATACCCAGGCAGTCTGCGAATTGATATTTCCTGCCCGTGCAGCGACAGCCTCTGAAAGACCTTTTTCCCTCAAAAGCCATGCATATCCAATTGCTGATGCAATTGAATCTGTATCAGGGTTTACATGACCAACAATAAATACAGGAATAGTCATATTTTTATTCTGAAAAAGTATTTATTAATAGGTGAACGTCGCCTCCAACCGGATACAAGATCGGACAGGTGCACCCATTATCGATATATTCTGCAACTTTCTTTTTTGCCTCTTCTGGTGTACCAGACGCTGTAATTCGATCAATCAATTCTTCGGGAACCAGGTGTTTTGCTTTGCTGATTTGTTCATGGGTGGCTGGCCATCCCAGAATAGATTGGATTTTCTCCACAACATCCATTGATACACCTGATGCTTTTGCAATGTGTGGCTGTTGAGCAAGATATTGAGTCAATAATTCTCTAGTAGTATCAATGGCTTTGTCGTGGTTATGATCAACTGAACAAACGATAAGCTGTGGTCTATCAATATCATCAAGGGTTTTTCCAGCCTTTTTTGCTCCGGAAGTCAACAACTCTAATGCTTTATGGTTATATTCCGGGGGCACACAATAATTTAGGACAACGCCGTCAGCAATTTCCCCCGTCATCTCCATCATGTTATCGCCAGTTGCACCAATATATATCGGAACATTTCTTGGTTCTTTTCTTCCGTGTACAACATCCAATTCAATTCCACTTACCGAGATAAACTCACCTTGAAAACTTACGCGCTCCATATTTAACAGCTTTTTTAGAACATAAACCGTTTCTTTCATAGCGGTTAATGGTTTCTTCCGATCAATTCCAACATTCTTAGCCAGTGGATCCCACCAAGCGCCAATTCCACAAATAATTCTATTAGGAGCAAGGTCATCCAATGTTAAGAATGTTGATGCTAAAAGTCCAATATTTCGTGTCCAATTATTAATAACACCTGATCCAACTTTTAATTGTTTTGTAACTGCTGCATATGCTGCCATTGGAACGATTGCATCTCGAACTAGGCGGCTTTCCGCCTGCCAGACAGCATCAAAACCTTTTTTTTCTGCATATTGTACGTATTCCAATCCATCTTGCAACTCATGAGCATCTTGCAAATATAGAGCCATTCGTGTTTTCATCGTTCCTCCAAGAATTAGACCGGATTTTCAGTTTTTATCCTTTTTTCAATTTCACTTAGTTTTTCTAAATCTTCTGGAAGATCAAGATCGAGACCGAGTTCCTCGTTTGCGACAATTTTAATATCTGCATTTACCCTTTTAGCCGCGAGAACATGTTTTTCAAATGAGCCAGATCCATAGTAAAAATCAATAAGGTCTGGGGGATTAATAAATAACGCATTAGTGCCATCATTTCGCCTATCTGGGGCAATCACGATCTCGGGAGCATGCGTAGAATTCTTTAAAAAACTTTGGATTGTCTCAGCCTTCATAAGCGGTAAATCAGCAGGAAGTATAAGTATTTCATTGGCATGGTATGCTTGTGCAACCTTTGTCGCACGTCTAATGGCTGTATTTAATTCCGGATTCCCATCTTCAAGTACAGTTCTTGCATCCCAATCTCTGGCGATAGCCAATGCTGATGGATCCCTGCTGACCACCAATACTGTATCAATTTCTTGTATCAGCTTTAATGTTTTGAGCGTATTGACCAACATTGATTGATTCAATGAAGTTCGTTCTGTTTCTGAAAGAATACTGGCAAGCCTAGATTTTCCCCTCTTTAGCGGCTTTACCGGAATTATTGCCCACAACGTCATAAGTTGATTCCTTTATGATAGATGACAGGCAAAATTTATTATCTCTTCGGCCAGTCGTTTTTTTGACAATTCATCTTTCATAATTGTATCAGTTACAAAAGGAATTATACCCAAACTTTTAATTCTCTGAATTTCAGATGAGTTTTGCTCATCCACAACAATGCTTTTAATTATTCCTTTGTATAATTTTGCTACCTCAAATGCAGAAGGGGTGATTCCTTCTTCTTCAAAAATCTTAGCTGCCGGTCCTTTAATAGCTTGACGCCCTACAATCGGAGACACCGCTATACACTCTTTCGAGGATATGGTCTCTCTAAATCCACTCATCTCAAGAATTGGCATAATACTTAACCATGGATTAGATGGACAGAAAACAACCAGGTCTGATTTGGTTATTCTTATTTTCAATTCCTCGGATATTTTTGCCTTATCGATACCTTTATAGTAAAAACTCTTTATTTTCGGCTCAAAATGATATTTCACAAAATATTCTTGGAAAGAAATCTCTCCATATTGATCTGTATTAATGATTGTTGAAACTTTTTGATCACACATAGGAAAAACTTTGGTTTGTATTCCATAACGATTGCAAAGTTGTCGCGTTACTTCAGTTAAAGTCATTCCTGACTCAAGCAATAGTGATCTTTCCATATGGTTGGCAATATCTCGATCACCAAGATTAAACCAAACATCCCGACTAATTTTTTTTAACTCCATCAGACAATTCCAGGTTTCTTCTTTACGCCCCCAACCTGTCATTTCATTGTCCAATCCCCCTAAGGTATACATAACAGTATCTAAATCAGGACAGATAGTCAATCCATATCTTTTAAAGTCGTCACCTGTATTTACTATAACCGTCAAATCGTCAATAGGCACAACCTTTGACAAACCATACACCAGTTTGGCGCCACCAACTCCACCGGCCAATGCAACAATTTTGGGCATTGTTTTTCCACCTATCGGAACAAATCTTCGATTTCAGGTCTAAGTAACTCATCAAGAGATGACTCTCGCAAATCATATGGAAAACCTCTCACATGGATTACGGGGGTTCCTTCTGATGATTGTCCCATCAGAAGAGATGCACCCGCAGCCAGTTCATCGGCTACTGCAACCAAAGTGTTTCTCAATTGATAGCCTGTCAAATCTTTCTTTCCACGTAAATCAACCACTCCCGGAACACCTGAAATGCCTATCGTTATTCCCTCTGTTCCGTTTCGCCATGCTCGGCCATGAGAATCGATTATCAATACGCCAACTTGCCTATTAGTCAGCAATTCAATTTCTAGTCGTATGTTTTTTGCCGATTCATCTGGATTTTCAGGCAATAACAATGCCCAATCATCTGAAAGTTGCTCTTTTTCACCAATATTTGAATGATCAATCCCGGCATTTGCACAAATAAATCCTCTTTTATGTTCAACAATCAAGGTATTTTTTTTTGTCCTAACAACTTTATTGCTTTCACCCAAAACCAATTCGATAAATCTTGGATCTTTATGTGTCACTTTTTCTAATTCCAAAGCTTGAACAGAGGGTACTAATTGAGAATAATTAACCAGGCGCCCTTCAGCTTTTGAAACGATCTTTTGTGCAATCACCAAAATATCACCATTTTCAAAGGTGATATTTTGGCGTTGGCAAAGATCAAAAATAATGTGAGCCAAATCGTTGCCATTGGTAATACGTGGAAAATCACCAATTGCAGTGAATGTCAACGTCTTTTTTTGTGAAGTCATGCTAATCTCGATTTACGCCTGTTATTTTTATACCTGTGTCTTTCACACCAAACTGACCGTTTAATCCAATCAAAATTGATGTTAACCCTTCTGCTACAACTGAATTTTCAATAGGCCCAGCATCCCATCCAACCATACCAGCTTTATTAACCAAGTCTAAGACAATTTTCCTGGCGTCTTTTGAAGAACCGGTTACCAATACATCACAATCAATATCACTATTTCCTAATAGTCTTTCATAAGAAATGTTTTGGAAAGCTGAAACTACTTGTATGTTTTCACCAAGGATTTGCTTGGCTTCCAAAGCAGCACTTCCAGCCTCAGGCATCTGCACCTTTGTAACTTTTGAAGGAACCAACGGAACAGATACATCGATTAGGATTTTGTTTTCAAGGCAATCTTTAATTGATGTAAGAATCGCCACATGTGCTGAAAATGGTATGGTTAACACAGCAATATCACACCAATCCGCAGCTTGATGATTCTCCAATCCAGTTACCTTATTATTTATATCCAATAGCTGATTAATTTCGTCTGCGGCAATCTGAGCCTTTTCAACCTGCCTGGAACCTATGACTACTTCCAAACCTGCCTTAGCCCATCGATAAGCCAAGCCCTTACCTTCTTTTCCTGTTCCACCGATGATCGCGATTCTTTCTTTCGTCATATCTATATCCTTGAATATTTATTGTGGTAACGATCCCATACATCCTTTGCTACATTCACAGAATGTTCACAAATTTCATTTTCATCCAAGTTGACAAGTTTTCGGTCTTTCATTAACACGTTTCCATCAACAATCGTAGTCGTTACATTTGAATCTCTAAATCCAAATAGAATATGCCATGCCAAATTATCTACTGATATCGGTGTAATAGGATGATAATCTACCAATATTAGGTCTGCCTTTGCACCTGACTCAATTCTACCGATTTTGTCTTTGAAAAAATGACTGGCAAGGTCGGCATTATTCTCCACAGCCATTTTTATGATACTGTTTCCATTCATTCGCTGCGGATCACGATTCCAGCATTTGTGTAGTAAATAACATGTACGCCACTCATCCCACATCGCATTTGAAAAGCCATCATTTCCAAGGCATACCTTTAATCCAGTTCTCAAAATCGAATCAATGTCAGCGACACCAACAGCATTATTCATGTTTGAACGAGGTTGATGAGTTAACCAAGTTTTCGTCTCTACTAAATGAGCCACTTCTTTCATATCCATGTGAACGCCATGAACGATGATTGTGTCTTTCCCCAGGAATCCATGCCGGTTTAATCTATCAATTACACGTTCATTGGTTTTTGTGAGACTGTCATATTCGTCAATCTGATGCTCAGCTACATGAATATGTATGCCATGATGCTCTGGAATAGCTTTTTGACATTTTGTCATGGTGGCTTCAGATAAAGTTAAGCCGGCGTGCATCCCAAAAGTCGCCTTTACTCGAGTATTCTTTCTATTCCTTTCCAGTTTCTTGATCATTCGAACATTTTCAGCGATACCCTCCTCTGCCTTTTCTAGTCCTCCTCGATCAGTTACTTCATAACAAACTACGCCACGTAAGCCTGTTTTTGAAAAAGCCTTTTCGATCAAGTCAAGTGAACCATTAATTAAGTTCGGAGAAGCATGATGATCAAAAAGGGTTGTTGTACCATGCTTAATGGCGTCAATCATACAAACCATAGCTGAATAGTAAATCCCATCTTTATCAAGAGATTGATCCAATGGCCACCAGAGTTTTTCCAGTATTTGAGGAAAATCAACGGGTGGATTACCTGGAATATACAGACCACGGGAAAATGCACCGTAGAAATGAGTATGCGCACAAATCAGTCCTGGCAATAAAAACTGACCTTTTCCATCAATTGTTTCGTCATTCGGAAATTTTGCTATTAATTTATCTTGTAAATCAATCTCAGTAATCTTAGAATTATCAATTTTTACTGCATAACGATCCAGGATTTGATTGTCTTTTCCCCAAGTAATTATTCTCGAATTAATAATTAGCATATGTCCTCTTCGAATCTAATGCTTAGAATAATTTTAGCACAAAGGAACTCGCGATTAAGAGAACAAAAATGGAATATAATCAATTCTAAGATAATTCAAGGAGAAAAAAATTGGATACACGCAGTCAGGCTCTTGTTTATGCTGAAAACCATTTTGATGATTCAATCAATTTTTTAAACACTCTCATTAGTATTCCTTCCATTTCAACTGATCCTAATAAAGCAAAAGCTATTAATCAATGCGCAGAAGTCATTGCTGATAAGTTGTCTTCTCTTGGCATAAACCATGTAAAAGTTATGCCCACTGCAAAGTACCCTGTTGTTTATGGAGATTTTTTATCTGTTGGAGAAAATAAGCCGACCATAATAATATACGGACACTATGATGTACAACCGGTTGATCCAATTGATCTTTGGTCAACATCACCTTTTGAAGGGACAATTAAAGACGATTATCTTTTTGCCAGAGGCGCGTCTGATATGAAGGGGCAATTTGTGGCTTGCCTTGCAGCAGTAGAAGCCATAATGAAAACCGGAAATTTGCCTGTTAACATAAAATTTCTTCTCGAAGGGGAAGAAGAAATTGGATCACCCAGTTTGCATCAATTCCTCTTGGATAATAAAACCCTTTTACATGCCGATGCCGTGTTTAATCCCGATGCCGGAATGTTAGCACCAAATATCCCATCAATTGTTTACGGGTTACGCGGATTAGCATATTTCGAAATTAGAGTTACAGGACCTAATCGCGATCTCCATTCCGGAAGTTTTGGAGGAATTGTTCACAACCCTGCCCAGGTACTATGCGAATTAATTGCGGGAATGCATGATTCAGAAGGAAGAATTACACTTCCAGGTTTTTATGATTCAGTTATCCCCCTTTCCTATGAAGAGAAACAAGAACTCGCTCGCCTTAACATGGATGATTCTTACTATATTTCACAAACAGGTATTAAGAAACTCAAAGGAGAAGAAGGTTTTACGGCAATTGAGTTGATTGGAGCTCGCCCTACACTAGAAGTAAACGGGTTCCTTTCTGGCTTCACCGCTCCTGGACCAAAAACCATTATCCCATCAAAAGCAATGGCCAAGGTTTCAATGCGATTGGTTCCAAATCAAAAATCAGAAAATATTTATGATCAGTTAGTTGAATATATGAAAACACATGCCCCCAATACTGTTTCTTGGGAAGTTGAAAAAATAAGCGGTGGCAATCCAAGTATTTCTGACATTAATTTGCCTGAAACAAGGGCTTTAGCAAATGCGCTGGAAACTGTTTGGGGAGTAAAACCAATCTACAAGCGAGAAGGCGGGTCGGTTCCCATTACCGCAGACATCCAGGAAATCTTAGGAATTGATTCTGTCCTTACCGGTTTTGGACTTCCAGATGACAACATTCACTCACCTAACGAGAGATTGCATCTACCAACCTGGAAAAAAGGCATTCTTGCACTGATTCATTTCTTTTTCAACGTTGAATCCAAAAAGGTTTCATAGAGATCACATGAGCACAGAAAAACTTAAACTACCAAACTATGGCGGACAGGCATTAATAGAAGGCGTTTTAATGCGTGGGTCTAAATATCTTGCGGCTGCAATGAGAGACCCTTCAGGAAATATAAATATCCAAACAGAAAAATTACAGGGACTTTACACATCCAAAGCAGCAAAACTGCCTTTCTTACGCGGTTTGGTGATTATGTGGGATGCTCTAGGTTTGGGCACAAAATACATCACCATTTCAGCGAATTATCAGACCGGTGAAGACGAAAAAATTGAAGGGCCAGCGCTGTATGGTACGTTGTTTGTTTCATTTGCCATTGCAATAGCTTTGTTCTTTCTTGCGCCAGCAGGTGTTGCTGCTCTACTTCAAAAATGGTTTACTGTCACTCCCTTTATAACTAATCTAATCGAGGGGATAATTCGCCTGATTTTTGTTATTCTATACATTTGGGGAGTCGGCAAAATGCCAGACATCCACAGAGTCTTTTCATACCATGGTGCTGAACACAAAACCATCAATGCCTTTGAAGCAGGAGTGGAATTAACTCCAGAAAATGTTAGCCGTTTTTCGCTCCATCATCCTCGTTGCGGAACCGGCTTTATTCTCATTTTGGTTGTCTTTTCAATTATCCTATTCTCACTTTTAGGCCCTCTTCCAAATATCGCTGTTCGGCTCACAACACGGGTTCTGTTTTTACCAGTACTCGTCATGCTGGCATACGAGTACATGCGTTTTGTTGCCAATCATCTTGACAATCGCTTCATTCGTATTTTGGCGGTTCCAGGTATGGCGATGCAACATTTGACAACTGTTGAACCCACAATGGATATGTTAGAGGTTTCAATCTCAGCCTTTAAATCCATGTATGAGCTTGAAAACCCTTCCACAAATGAAGCAATATAAACCCTTGCGAATCTATTTTCTCAGTTTTCTATGTGGAGTTTTTTTTTGTGCAGTATTGTTTAATATCATCAATAAAACTCGTTCTAATGAACAAAATGATCTTATTCTCTCAACAATCATACCCACCATGGAAGTGATTACTAATTATTCCGATGAGATTATTACACCAGGACGAATAAATATTAACAACTCTTCTCCAACTGAATTATTAAGCTTGCCAGGAATCGGTGAAACAAAAGCAAATGCGATTGTGGAATTTCGAGAAAAATATGGTAATTTTGAATCCATCGATGAATTATCATTTGTTCCAGGAATCACCAAAGACCTTCTTGAATCCATCCAAGAATTGATTACAATAAGTAACAATTAACTTAGGAAGGATGAGCCATGCTATCAAAGAATACTTTCGAAGACGCTTTGCATGAAGCTATGCGTCAAAAAGATGAAGTTAAAAAAAACACATTCAAAATTCTCTTAGCCTCTATAAAAATGATCGAAATTGAAAAAGGTTGCATTGCTGATGACGGCATGATCCAAACAATTCTGCAAAAAGAAATAAAGATGAGAAAAGAATCAATTTCTGAATTTCAAAAAGGGAATCGTACAGATCTCATCAAATTAGCAGAAATCGAGATCAGCCATCTTGAAAAATTCCTTCCCGAACAGATGAATGACGAAGAAATTAAGAACGCTGCCATCGAAGCCATGAAAGAAGCCAACGCGCAAATACCCTCTGATATGGGTAAAGTTATGAAATTATTGGTTCCAAGATTATCAGGTAAAGCGCCTGCTGATCGAATCAGTGCAATTGTAAAAGCATTGCTTTCATAAGCGGATAAAGTGTCTTCACTATCATCAAGATTTATTCAAAACTCAACTTCCCGACGATTTTATCGTATCGGTTTATTAGTGATTACCGCCGGCTTGTGCTTTGCAGCATTAGTTCTACCAATCGCACTAAGGCCTTCTTCTGCACCTGTTTCGATTGGCGATGTCGCCCCACAGACCTATACAGCTCCAAGCGCTTTGACGTTCGAAAGTGCTATCTTAACAGACGCTGCAAGGAAAAATGCGGCTAATGCCATTAGCAATCGCTATCTTCCAATAGATTTGGCTATTTCTCGATCACAAATTGACGATCTGCAATCCATAATCTCATCAATAAGTATGATTCGTTCTGCTCCTGACAAGACTTTTTCAGAGAAGAAAACTGAGATCGCTCAAATTCAGGGGCCAACCTTCACTGAAAAAGCAATTGGTTCAATTCTTTTATTATCGGATGAACAGTGGCCTCTTGTCGCGCAAGAAGCCGTTTCCGCTCTCGAAAGAACTATGCGCAAATCAATTAGAGATTATCAAATTCAAGAAAATATCGAGAATCTTCCATCTCTAATTAGTTATTCACTCCCCCGAGAACATGTATTTATTGTGGAGGAGCTTGCCAGTTCATTTATTGTGGCAAACAGTTTATTCTCTGAAGAAGAGACTGCGGCGGCAAAACAATTTGCGATGGACTCTGTAAAACCCGTTTCAAGAACATACGTACAAAATCAAACCATTGCTTTTAAAGGTCAAATAATCACCGAAGAGCAGTACGAAGCTTTGCAAATCTTTGGACTAATCAAGCCTGCCAACAAGCTTCAAGATTTAATGGCTGCCGGCTCTATCGTTTTTGCCATCACAGGATTTATAATTTTATATTTTTCACGCCGACAGGTTCAACCAATGGGTGATCTGAAAAGCCTGACAGTAATTGCTGTTGGATTTTTGATTTTCCTATATGCTGCAAGATTTCTCATTCCGAATCGAGCCATCATCCCCTTTTTCTATCCAATCTCTGCTTATGCATTAATTCTGGTTACACTATTTAACCTGGAAATAGGGATAATTTTTTCTTTGGCATTGAGTATTCTTTCTGCTTATGGATTGAGCAATTCGCTTGACTTGACTTTGTTTTATTTGATGTCAAGTTTAATTGGTGTGCTTGCAATTGGTAGAGGCCGAAGGATTACCAGTTTCTTTGCAGCAGCCATAGCGATTTCTCTGGCAGGAAGCGCAGTCCTTGTAGCATACAAATTAACCGACCCTTTATCAGATTTAATTGGTTTGCTTACACTAATCAGCGTTACCTTTTTAAACGGTTTTGCTTCTGCCAGTCTCGCTTTACTGATTCAATATATTTTGTCTCAATTACTAGGCCTTGTCACACCTCTATATTTACTTGAAATTTCCCGTCCAGATCATCCACTCTTAAAATTCTTACTTCAAAATGCACCTGGAACTTATCAACACTCCTTACAGGTATCAAATCTTGCTGAACAGGCAGCAGAAGCTATTGGCGCGGACGCCCTCCTTACCAGAGTAGGTACACTTTTCCACGATGTTGGAAAAGCCACGAATCCATCTTTCTTTGTCGAGAATCAGATCCCAGGAAAGCTCAATACACATGATGATATGGACTGCATCATCGCTGCCCAGGTTATTATTCGCCATGTGCAAGATGGGATCACTCTATTAAACAAACATAGACTTCCTCCGCGAATTAAGGATTTCGTTCGAGAGCATCACGGTACACAAATCACACGCTATCAATATAATCGAGCCCTGCAAAATGCAGACAATGATCCTGTCAATGTTGATCTTGAACTTTTCCGTTATCCAGGACCTAAACCACGATCAAAAGAGACTGCACTGGTAATGCTCGCAGATGGGTGTGAAGCTCGTGCAAGAGCAGAACTACCCAAAACATCAGAGGATCTAGAAAAATTGGTAAAAAGCGTATTTGATTACTGTCTGAAGGAAGGTCAATTTGATAAAACTAACTTGACGTTGAAAGATATGAAAATCGCCCAAGAATCTTTTATCAAAACACTTTCAAACTCTTATCATCCGCGCATCCAATACCCGGTAACGAAAGCAGACAATCAGAGCCACTAATGATTATTGTCAAAATCAAGAAAGCCTACCAAGCTTTCATTTCAAAAGAAAAAATTCTTGAAACCGCCGAAAAATGCTTATTATTTTTGGAACACGACCCAACTATCGATTTGTCTATCCTGATTGACTCAGATAAAACACTTCAGAATTTAAACCACCAATATTTAGGTTATGATCAGCCAACAGATGTACTCTCCTTTGAATCTCAGGAAATTGACCCAGAAACAGGTAGAATCAACCTGGGAGATATCATTATTTCCTATCCATCAGCAGAAAAACAAGCTATTGAAGCCGGACATCCTGTTGAAAACGAAGTAATGCTATTGCTAATTCATGGCATTCTCCACTTATCAGGCTTCAATCACAGCACAAAACAAGAGAAAAAAGATATGTGGCAGCAACAGCAAGCCATCCTTACAAAATTATCCATAATAATTAATAGAATATCAGGTGATGAAGAGTTTCATGATTAATATAAAAAAAATAATTCGCTCAATCGAATTCGCGTTTTCGGGGCTTTTTTATGTAGTCAAAACACAGAACAATGCCAGGTTTCACCTTTTGGCAACCATCCTTGTAACATTACTGGGAATTTGGGTAAATTTGACGATCATCCAATGGGTGATAATTATGATTGCCATTGCGTTTGTTTGGATTACAGAATGCTTTAACACTGCCATTGAGAATTTTTTCAATTTGGTAAATCCGAACCAAAATTCATTTGTCAAACAAGGCAAAGATAGCGGTGCAGCTGCAGTTCTAATTGCAGCAATAATAAGTGTGGTATTAGGATTTCTGGTTCTGGGTCCTGCATTATTTCAAAAAATACAGACCTTACTTGGCTGAAATAATTTATAACTGAATTCAATCTTATTTGGTGCTCTTGTAACACCAATATCCACCCCAAAGAATCCGGGCGGAAGTATTGGAGCAATCATTCACCTCAAAGAATTAGGATTAGGATGGGTTAAATCTGTTCGAATTTCTGAAGAAAAATGTACTGAACCATATCTTGATTTTGCACATCTTCATGCCCGTCCTGTTGACGGTTCGGTCAATTCAGAATAAGAATGGATGAGACTGATTGAGTTTTTTGGGGATGAATCAATAAATCATCTTCATATTCATTAATGTGGCATCAAATAATCAACTAAAGGAGAAAAAAGACACCTTCCAATTCAAAATTCCGATCTCAATAAGAGATATATTTAGCGTATTGAGAAAAATAAACTGTTCGGGGTGGGTTCTTTGTGAAAGCCCTATTCTTGAAGAAGATGAAATCTATATACATTTTCTTTGGAATACAGTTTAACTATAAATAATCCTTTAAGCTGTGTTCTACTGCATAGGCAGCAGCTTCCGCTCGATTGCTAACACCCAATTTAGACAAGATGCTGCTCACATAGTTTCTTACAGTTCCTTCACCAAGATAGAGCGATTTGGCGATTTCGCGATTTGTCCGTCCTTCAGAGACTAAAATTAGAACATGTTTTTCTTGCTGCGACAATGTTGAGAACGCAAGAGACTCTTCTTCCTTTACTGCCCGCCTTACTTCTTGAAAAACCCGTTGTGTAACAGCTGGATCCAACAACGCTTCTCCCCTGCCAACAGCCTCAATTGCACGAATCAATTCATCTGCACCAATTTGTTTTAATACATAACCAGAAGCTCCAGCCCGAATCGCTGAAAAAAGCATATCATCTTCTGCGTATGACGTTAACATAATCACCCTGATTTCGGGGAACTTGCGAGTTATTTCTTCACAGGCTTCTATCCCAGATGTACCTGGCAGCCGTATATCCATTAATACAACATCAGGTAGTAATCTTTCCACCTGTTCCAATGCTTCTTTTGCGTTACCTGCTTCGCCAATTACTTCAAAATGTGGATGCCGTTCAATGAGAGATTTCAATCCAAGTCTGACAACTTCATGATCATCTACTAAAATAATCCGTTGTTTTGACATTGTTCTCCTTATTCATTAATACCGAATTTTATAATTATACTTGACCAGAGCTATTCTGCGATATCAATTGTTACAGGGCAATGATCAGATCCTTCAACCTGATCATGAATGATCACATCCTTAATCTTATTAATATACTTGTCAGATACTAAAAAGTAATCCAACCTCCAACCGATCCCTCTTCCTCTGG
Source organism: uncultured Anaerolinea sp. (assembly GCA_964468875.1). GTDB lineage: Bacteria > Chloroflexota > Anaerolineae > Anaerolineales > Anaerolineaceae > UBA6107. The sequence continues at coordinate 32,197 of CAYXWV010000029.1, forward strand.
CATTAAACCGATAAGTCCACCATGTATATTGCACCTTTTCTGGGTAAAGCATTCGAAAAGCATCAATAAAATTATTCTCGATGTATCTGTCAATCCATGCCCTTTCTTCAGGTAAGAAACCAGAAATTTTCTGATTTTCTTTTGGGTTCGCCAGATCAATCTCGGTATGAGCAGTATTGAAATCTCCTGTGATAATAATATTCTTTCCTTTATCATATTCTTCAGTGCAAATATCAAGTAGCCTTTGATAAAAGCGCAATTTATAGTCCAACCGATCTTGTCCACGTTGTCCGTTTGGAAAATATATCCCGAAAACCAATAAGTTATTTATTTCGGTTCTAATCACGCGGCCCTCTATATCAAACTCCTCGACACCAAGACCGGAAATTTGATTTTTTACTTGTATTCCATTTTTTACGTAGGTAGCCACACCGCTGTATCCTGGCCGTTCTGCAGAATTCCATAAGTGATAATACCCATCTATCTCGATCTCTTCACTTTTCATTTGTTCGGGTTTTGCTTTTAATTCTTGTAAACATAAAATATCCGGAGAAAGTAGTTTCACTGAATTGTGAAATCCTTTTTTAATAACTGCTCGATACCCATTTACATTCCATGAAGTTATTTTCATTAGAAACCCTTTGGTCTATGTGGTAAACTCTTTATTTGTAAGATTATTTTACATGCATTGTGTTGTATGACAAATATAAAAATTATCAACCTTTCTAAGTCTTATCCGCCATTTTATGCTTATTTGGCTGATACTTTTTTCTTGAAACTTATTGGACTAATGTTTCAGAAAACTATTCACAATCGTCCCGGACTATTACTCGCTGATCGTTATGAATCAAAGATTAACTCTTCCATTCACATGTTGTTTATGAACTTTGATATATGCGCAATCTGGATGAATAAAAACAAACAAGTTGTGGATGTAAAATTGGCAAAGAAATGGCATTTGGCTTATTTTCCACGCGCTGCGGCACAGTATGTTCTTGAGCTCGATTCAACTAATTACTCACAATTCACAATTGGAGATCAATTACAATTTGATTATGAAGTCTAAGATTTCCATTTTCCTTACTCTATACTTTCTTCTGGTATTTGTTCTTCCGGTGAACGCTCAAGAGGAGCAAGAATATCCAGTATACATCATCCAATCTGGTGACACCCTTGGTCAAATTGCTTTACTTTTTAACACAACAACAGATGAAATCATTTCGTTAAATAGTATTTCCAATCCCAATAGTATTTATCCCGGATTGCAGCTAAAGATTCCAGGAATGGGAGGGGTTAGCGGAATAATTACTCCGGTCATTATCGATTTTGGAGAATCTTGGCAAAATATACTGGTGAAGTATGAAGCTGATGAAACTACTGTCATACAGATTAATAATCTTCTCAATCTATCGAGTTTGTACGCTGGATATCGATTGCTTATGCCCGTAAAAAGTGAATCGAAAATTTTTACTCCAAAATCAGTTATTGACGATGATTCATTGTTACTTGAGAAATCAGTCCTACTTAATTCGAACCCTGTAAATCTGTTAATTCAGAATTGCAAAAAATCAGATCTCAGCTTTTTCGAAAATGATGTTATATATACCAACAATCCAGATCAACCATCCGTTAGTCATTTTTCTTCAGCGATTGAAACGCTCACTATTTCACCATTACCTTTAGCTCAAGGCGAAACAATATCAGTTCAGGTTTCAACTTTCCAACCGCTTATATTATCCGGCCAGATTAATGGACATGTCTTAAATTTTTACACTTCTGACAACCATATCTATTATGCGCTTCAGGGAATTCACGCAATGGCAGAGCCTGGTGTAACAGATTTCTCACTAACTGGCACTTCAGATTCTGGCGAAGTCTTTTCAATAAGCCAACCCTTGCTCCTAAGATCTGGAAATTTTGAAACAGATCCGCCATTAACTGTTTCTCCTGATTTGATTGACCCAGCAATTACCGAACCAGAAATGGACAAAATAACCTCTCTTATCAAAGTGTTTACATCTCAACGATACTGGGCTGGTGAATGGATAAGTCCGGACCGTGACTATGCCACAGTCATACCAAATTACGAAGCACGTAAAGAGATAACCTCTTATTTTGGCAGCCGCCGTACCTATAATGATGACCCGAATGTTACATTCCACACCGGCGTGGACTTTGGAGGCGGGACATCCCTACCCATCGTAGCACCGGCAGCCGGCAAAGTTGTTTTTGCCGGATTTCTGGATATCCGTGGAAATGCCACTGTGATCGACCATGGCTTGGGAGTATTCAGTGCATATTATCATCAAAGCAAGCTTGATGTCGCTGAGGGTGACATGATCGAGAAAGGCCAAAAAATAGGTGAGGTGGGTAATACTGGTAGAGTGGACCGTTCAGATGAATATGAAGGTGCTGGAGCACATTTACATTGGGAAATCTGGGTAAATGGAGTTCAAGTCAATCCTTTGGATTGGCTTTATTCAGAATACCCAAGATAAAACCTGAGGTATAATAGATACGTTAAAGATTAATCGAAAATGGATTTATTGTATGACAATTACTGACTCATTCTGGACAAATCATCAATTTACTGAAAACGATCTTGATTTACTTTACAACCACTTACTTGAGACACAAATTCCCCTCAATAAGAATGAAATTCTAGATTTCATTATCTCCAGTCAAATTGAACAACAAAAAGAAATTGCTTCGAAAGAAAAGCTGTCTCGTGGTGATATATACAAACCCGAACTTGTATATCAAAAAGACCAAAACCTTGTTTTCCCCCAACGAAATTGGCAGGCAGGAAGAGTTACTGATGTACGCAAGGGTAATAATCCTGAATATAAAGACCTGGAAGTAATAACTGTAGCATTTTCTCCAGATGATCAAGTTGCTTTTGCAAGCAACTTGTCAAAACACGTATTAAACAACCCAGTTGAAGAACCTTTGAATGAAAATTTCGATCCACGATTAGTAATTGCCAAGCATCATAACTTATTTTTGCAGAAATTAGAAATGATTCTGGGCCAAAATGAAGATCTGGTCTGTATTGCTGGAAGCTATTTTCCCCGTTCTTTGCTTGTTGATGTCAGTGTCGGTCATTTAAATCTTTGCGAAGCAGTACTTGAAATGTTTGACGGTGGTCCTATGACCAGCCAGGAATTGATCGCTCAAATTGAATTGCCGACTGATGTAAACGCAAACTTGACAGAATTCTCCCTCAACTTGGCTCTTCAAGAAGATCCACGTTTTGATGAAGTCGGTCCTGCTGGTAATACCTTGTGGTTCTTAAACCGACTTGAACCTGATGAAGTACAGAATGTGCCTACTTCTTTACGAAACATGAGTGAACCAATTGAACTACCGGAATCGCTTGAACAATTTAGATCACTTGGTGTTGAACTCTGTGACGAACTCGAAAACACTTGCGATAATAATGATGATGTTGTGGATGAGGTTACCATTATTCTTACATACCCTCATTGGCACGCTGGAACTTTGCCACTTACCTCAAAATTGAAAAAATTGTTTCCTACTGCTTATGAAACACCCAGGATTAAATTCGATTTTTTTGATGAAAATTCACAGAATGTCTTTGGTGGCTGGGTTGTTCGTCCGTCCAAGTATATTTATGGACTTCGAGAATGGTACCAAAAAGAAGGGTTTATACCAGGCAGTCTGATCCATGTTTCACGTGGCAAAATTCCCGGTCAAGTCAGTATTCGAGCTGACAAACAGCGCAACACGAAAGAATGGCTTAAAACTGTGCTGGTCGGTGCAGACGGCGGACTTGTTTTTGCCCTGCTTAAACAAGTTGTAACCTGCACGTATGATGAACGAATGGCAATGGTAATTCCAAACCCTTCTGCAATTGAAAGACTTTGGGATTCTAAATCCAGACAGCCTATTGAAAAAACAATTCAAAATATGATGCATGAATTGGGGAAATTAAATCCCCAGGGTCAAATTCATGCTCAAGAAATTTATGCGGCCGTTAATTTGATTCGCCGATGCCCGCCAAGTGTTGTAATCAATGTTCTATTTAATCAACCCTGGGCTTCTCATTTAGGTGACTTATACTTTAGAACCAATGATAACTAAAGCGAGAGATTGATGTCTGAATTAAAACACTTTAGTGTGATCAAACCAACCCTTGATACGCCATTTCATATTGATTTTGATTGGTGGAAAGAACACGATAATAATTGGCACGTTTATTTATATAGTTGTCTTTGCCCTGAACACCAGGCAGCCTTTCAGGATCAATCATCAGAATCTTTGATAGATTGGGTTGATCCAATAACCGCTGAAATCAGGCAAGTTGATGGACTCCAAACTACTTTGATGAATCATTGTGTAAAGGAACTTGGTTTTTTAACCGCCAACACTGCCATGATTGATGCCATATTCCGTGTTTTCTTAAGTACTGGTAATCAGCCCATGACTCCCACAGAATTATCTGATAAAATTGGCAAGTCTGCAGATACAATCTTGCGAACACTTTCAGGTTTTCAAGTTTACAAAGGGATACGCCCTGCAAAATAGTTTTTTTGCCCCCGTAGCTCAATGGACAGAGCACCAGCCTTCTAAGCTGTTGGTTGTGGGTTCGACTC
>CAYXWV010000030.1:0-2757 GCA_964468875.1 uncultured Anaerolinea sp.
TATGAACCCATCACGATACGAACTCTTCTTAGAAAAACATCCCATATTCAAATCCACGCTGGCTATTGATGATCTGCGGCAGCGCGACTATCAGCGGCTGGAAAAATCCGGTCAGGTATATCTTGACTACACGGGCGGCGGATTGTATGCCGAATCGCAGGTCAAGGCTCACCAGGATTTATTGTTGAACGGTGTTTTTGGAAACCCCCATTCCTCAAACCCGTCTTCAAGTTATTCAACCAAATTGGTTGAAAACGCCAGACAAGCCGTTCTGGATTATTTCCACGGCGACCCGTCTGAGTATGTAGTAATTTTCACGTCCAATGCCAGCGGCGCGTTGAAATTGGTGGGAGAGTCTTATCCGTTCAATAAAGACAGCCATTACCTGCTGACTTTTGACAATCACAACTCGGTAAACGGTATTCGAGAATACGCGCTTGCCAAGGGGGCAGAGGTGACCTATATTCCGGTCGTGCCTCCTGCCATGCGGGTGGACGAATCGAAGATGCCCGAATACTTCTCTCGTTGCAGACAAGGTGGGAACTGCCTGTTTGCTTATCCGGCGCAATCCAATTTTTCTTCCGTGCAGCACCCGTTAGAGTGGATTGATATGGCTCATCAGCAGGGCTGGGATGTGCTTCTGGATGGCGCCGCTTTTACACCGACCAATCTGTTGGACTTGAGTGTTTACAAACCTGATTTTGTACCCATTTCTTTTTATAAGATGTTTGGTTATCCCACCGGGGTGGGGGCCTTAATTGCCAGACGCAAAGCCCTGACAAAACTGCATCGGCCTTGGTTTGCCGGTGGAACAATCACGGTTGCTTCGGTACAGGGCGAGAAGCATTATCTCGCTGAAGCGCCAATGTCTTTTGAGGACGGCACTCTGGACTATCTCAATATTCCCGCGGTCGAGATCGGGATCCGTCATTTGAAATCCATCGGGGTGGGAAGGGTGCACGAACGCGTAATGTGCCTAACAAGCTGGTTGATCGAAAACTTATTGGAAATCAAGTATCCAAATGGAATGCCCTTGGTTCGTTTTTATGGACCACTGGATATTGAGAGACGCGGCGGCACCATTGCAATCAACTTTGTGGATGAAAATGGCAGGGTTGTTGACCATCGCTGGATAGAGGAGCGTGCCAACCAAAAAAATGTTTCACTACGCACGGGCTGTTTCTGCAACCCAGGAGCAGGCGAGGTGGCGTTGGGGATTTCTTCAATGGAGCTGTCTGCCTGCTTTAACCGGCCTGATCACGACCAACGGCTCAGTTATGATGAATTCAGACTGTGTATTGATGGAAAAGCCTCCGGAGCGGTTCGTATTTCAGTCGGTTTGGTGAGTAACTTTGCAGACGTTGAAGCTTTTTTGCAATTTGCACAGAGTCTGGTGAAGTAACTTCACAAAGGGGGGATGGTGAAGTTTTCTGACTGGTTGTATCGCATCTCGACAGGAAAAGTAACCCTGGCGGCTTTTTTGATATTGGGGGTATTTGTTGTGTTTTTCCTGCCGAAATTTAACCAGACCACTTCCACTTATGATCAGGGGGTTGGCAGTCCGGATACCCGATTTTTTTATTTGCCACAAGACTTAGTGAAGATGGCTGAAACGTATGGTGAAGCCGGACGAAAGTTGTTTATCAACACTCATTGGACGATAGACCTGGCTTTTCCGATCATATACACTGCCTCTTTCCTGACCGCGACCAGCTATTTCAGAAAAAAAGCACAGATGAATTCATCCAGATCGGCGTGGTTGAATTTGCTCCCTTTGGGGGCGATGCTCTTTGACCTCAGTGAAAACGCTGCCACCTCGCTGGTGATGACAGAATATCCATTGGTAAATGATGTCGTGTTATTTCTGGCACCCTGGATGACTCTGTTAAAATGGGTGCTTTTTATCTTGTGCGTATTGCAAGTTTTATTTTCTTTGATATTATGGATATACAGATTCGTATCAATGCGTGACAAGAAACCAGCATCTCTCTTATAGGTGTCTATTGCTTGGATTGCAGATTGATGGGTGATTCAAGAAATTAAAAGTTGTTCTGGCGGCTGAGATTGGCTGCCAGATGCAGCGATCATGAGCAGAGGGACCATTGGCTGAGAACACCGCGATTGATTATGCATCGTACCAGAATATCTTCTGGTTTTTCTATGGTTTGGTTTTCCATACCATGGGATTGTCTATATTATTACATTCCAGACAGTATTCGAGATTAATCTTTGCCAAGAGCCTGCCCTGGTTGGGCGCTTTTGGCATTCTGGTGGGTTTTTTTGAATGGGGGCATGTGATTGTTCCCATCCAGATTGCGGTTTCAGGTGAGCAAATTACACCGCTGCTGCTGATTATTCAACTGGTGATTTTGGGCATATCTTTCACGTTGTTATTTCAATTTGGAATCGAATTGATGCGACCGTTTCAGTCCTTCTGGAAATGGTCGCGTCTTCTTCCGATGATTGTATTTTTGGTCTGGCTGGCAGGGCCCTTTATTCTTGGGTTTACTTTTATCAAAAGTGTGGAAGCCTGGTCGGATTTTGCGAATGCCACAGCCCGTTACATGCTTTGCATACCCGGTTCCATTTTTGCAGTGGTGGGGTTAATTAAACAGCAGCGTATGCAGATTAAACCAATGAAGCTGCCATTTATTGACACAATGATCCGCATTTCGGCAGGGTCTTTGGCAGGTTACGGCTTGTTTTCAGGGGTGGTTGTTCCTAAAACGTTTATTTTTCCGGCGACAATTCTTAATT
>CAYXWV010000030.1:2857-36801 GCA_964468875.1 uncultured Anaerolinea sp.
TTTTCAGGGGTGGTTGTTCCTAAAACGTTTATTTTTCCGGCGACAATTCTTAATTGTGAAACCTTCACACAGTCCATGGTGGTTTCACCATTTTTCTTTCGCGCCCTGGCTGGAATTCTACTTTTGTTTTCAATGATCAGATCGCTAGAGATTTTCAGCTATGAAACAGAAATCTTAATCAACAACATGGAAAGCGAACAGGTGGCGTCAAATGAACGCGAACGAATTGCCCGTGATTTGCATGACGGTGCGCTTCAACAAGTTTATGCGGCGGGTTTGTTGGCACAATCGCTAAAAAAACACCTTCCACCCGATGATCAGGAACAGGTTGATCCGCTTTTGAGTACCATCAATAATGCAATAGACCAATTGCGGGAATTTCTCCCCCGACAAAAGCACGATCTGATGTATGTGGATTTAATTGGCGCCATCATGCCAAAAATCAATGAAGCGCGTAAGTACATCCGCATTGATGTCTCAGGAGAAAACAACAAGCTGCCTGCCTTGTCTGTGGATCAAACCCGTCATATTACAGCTCTAGTGGGTGAGGCGCTTTCTAATGCTATTCGGCACTCGAAATCTGAACGACTTGCCGTGACTTTAGGGTACAATGATGAAAAGCTGGTAATCGAGATTCGTGATTTTGGAAACGGAATAAAACCTGAAGCTGAATTGGGTTTTGGATTGAAAAATATGCGAGAACGCGCCCGTCTGCTTGGTGCTGAACTGGCAATTGTTACTGAGGAATCCAAGGGGACGACGGTGAAAATTGCTCTTCCAGTGGAGGAAGATTAAGATGAGCATTCGAGTATTAATTGTCGACGACCATGCTGTGGTGCGACTTGGATTGAAGACCCTTCTGGCGGATGAAAAAGATATCGAGGTAGTTGGAGAAGCCGGAACAGCAGAGCAGGCCTTTAGTCAAACTGAGCGGACTCTGCCGGATGTGGTTGTGTTGGATATTCAACTTCCGGGTGAAAATGGCATCAAAGCCTGTCAGAGTATAGTTGCTAAATTTCCAAATACCAGGGTGGTGATGCTCACCTCGCATGCCAATGATGCGTTTCTCGAAGAATCAGTCAGGGCGGGGGCATCTGGATATGTTTTGAAGCAAGTAGGGAACGAGGAATTGATCAGAGCCATCAGAGCTGCTTATCAGGGAGAGATGGCTTTTGACACCAAAACCACTTCACAAATGGTAAACCAGTTTAAACAAATGGAAAAAGCGGTCGAAGAAATTGCGTTAAGTAACCTCTCTCAAAGAGAGATCGAAGTAATGACCCTGGTGGCTGATGGAGAAAGCAACAAGGAAATCGGCAGGAAATTAAACCTTTCTGAAATCACCGTGCGAAATTATGTCAGCAATATTCTTTCGAAATTGCAGCTTCGAAACCGGATAGAAATTGCCACATATGCGATGACCCATCATATGAAGGACAATCACAAATAACAAAAGCGATGCCTTTCAAGGGGCACCGCTTTTGCCGTCTCATACCTATAAGCTTTGTGATGCAACCGATTTAAAAATACCGATATTATGAACCAATAATTGTTGTCACGCACTCTTCTTTTGAACCCATAAACCGGGTTTCCAGGGGGCACCAATAAATTTGAAGAAGAGGCGGTCCAAACCGTAGTAACCGGCTGTCTTCCAGGCGATGATGAGTAGAATTTGAAGCAGCAGCAGCACAGGCCCTGAACTCAAACTGCCTGCAAGCATGAAGTTGAAATTCATCAACCCGCCAAAGAAGGCAGCCACACCGACGAAAATCCCAAGGATTAATGCCAAGCCTATTAAAAATTCACCTATCGCCACCAGTTTTGAGAACCAGACATAAGATTGCTGATCAAGCATCGATTGGATGAACGAACGGTACCAGTCATAATAGATCGCGGGTCTAGCTGGCGCATCAGGAATCGCAACCGCGTTTGTCCAGTATCCCTTTAAAGCTTCACCGGTTTGCATCCAGGCAGGCGAAGAAAGTTTGTGAAGACTGGCATCCACCCACTGATAACCAACATAAATCCGTACAATTAACCATAACCAGGCAAATTTCGTGTTGCTAAACAAGATATTCACAAAAGGTGCATCTTCCATGTTCGTGGGACCAAAAAGTGCGTTTTTCATTTAATTCCAATCTATTATTCTTCTATTTTGTTACTGTAACTAGGGTCATTCGAACTATATCTAGTAACGAGACAAATAATATCATAAATGTCATAATAAAACAAGTAATTAATAAATCATTAGAGTTATCATTGTTCTGTTGTTGCAGAAGGAGATGTTCTATAGGTAATTAAAAACCGGAGTTTTCTCTCCGGTTTTTTTTATGCCTATTCTAAAATGCCGGGATTTCGAGTGTCTTCCCCGCGTTTTCAGTTTGATAATACGGCAGCCAGCCAACGCCGAAAATTTCAAGATAGAGATCGCTTTTAGTGGGGTTGATGGTCACTTCTGTTACTTTGGAAGTTACATCTGCCCATTTTTCATTAACATCTTTCAGTGCTTCTTCTTTTAATTGGAGAAGTTCTTTCATCTGGTCGTTCAGAGCGGCAAGATCCTGTTCTTCGGCTTCCCTTTTATCTTTTGCGGCAGAAGCCATGCGTACCTTTGACATAGTGCTTGAAAGACTACGTTTTCTACCCGATAGCATTCCCAACAGGGTCGCCCCGCCGGTAGTCAGGCTCTCGAGATTGCGATGACTGACCGCTTTTTCGGCTGCTTTCAAGTCGAGTTCCTGTGCATCAATTTTTCTTTGTAAGGAAGATATTTTCGTTGCGTAAGCGGATTCAACTTTTTCGAGATCAGCTTGCATCAGATCTCGGGCTGCCTCGGTACAGCGGGTGTGAAAATCAGCCTGGGTCATTTCGGGTGTGGCAACTACTTTCAGTGTTGCGTTTGACTTCAACTTAAGTGAGCCGGATCGATAAAGCCAATCGAGAAAATCTTTCTGAAGGCTGGTAGTTTTTTGTGAATCACCAAGCCAGGCGGGTACTGGGTGGAACATTGACTTGGGAAGAGGGTTGGATTCAAGTTTTTGCGATTCAATGGCGTTGATCTCTACGTTTTCCCATTTAACCAATCCGCTGCCGGGGTTTTCAAGCGCAGCGGTTACTTTTTTGGAAGTCTCAAGGTTATATTGGCGGGATAGATAACGGACTTCAGCCTGTAGCAGCAAAGAGGGTTTATAAACCAACCCCTTGGCGGTTGACGTTGCAGCCAAACCGGCTTTCGCTGCTGCTTCGCTAAAACCGGTGCTGGCGGGCAGGAAGAATTCAGCAATTTTACCGGGCACAGCGGGTCTGCTGGTAGTGACATCACCAGCAGCGATTGCTGAAGTTGATGCAGCTGATTTTTCAATCGGGGTAGCGGTTTCTGCTCCTGCAGGTTTGAAATTTTTACCATTTTCGATACCAACCAGCTTATTTGCCAATGGGATCTGATCCCGGGTCATCGGTCCGGCGAGATAATTTAACGCCCAACGGGTGCCAAATGTAACCGGTGCTGATTTATAGATGCTATGAAAAAGGAAAACCCGTTTTTGCAAACCTGAAATCAGTTTGTCAAAAGTGGCGACATTTGTATTACCTCCGGCGGAGGTGAGCCCGTCGAGCAGCCGTTGTTTATCCTGGTCAGTTTGAAGACGGCCGATCATCCATGTTCCGGCGTTGGAAAGCGCCTTGTAATCTACATCAACGGGGTTCTGGGTTGCCAAAACAAGGCCAACGCCAAAAGCGCGGGCTTGCTTGAGCATGCGCATCATTACTGTTTTAGAGGCAGGGTTGGCAACCGGGGGCAGGTATCCCACGATTTCATCAAAGTAAACCAGGGCTCGCAAGTTGCCTGTGCCACGCTGGCCTCGCATCCAGCTTTCGACCGCGGCAAAGAGCAGGGTTACAAAGAACATGCGTTCGTTTTCACTGAGGTGTGCCAGGTAGAAGATGGAATGCCGCGGCTTGCCAGATTTTGAAGCCAGCAACTCGCTGATATCGAGGGTTTGTCCTTGCTGCCATACCTGGAAAGAAGGTGCAGCTAAAAAATTGTTGAGCAGAATCGCCAAAGAAAACCGTTCTTTCTCAGGGAAGAAAGATTCAATGGGAAAAGCACCCAAGCGTTCCATTGGAGGATTCTGAACCTGCAAGATGAGGTCTGTCAATGAAAGTGACTGTTTGTTAATCCAAGCGGTTTCAATGAGGTTAGCCAGCAATATGTGTTCCCTTGAGCGCAGTGGATCAATGTCGTTTAGACCAATTAAACCCAGTAGAGCAGTGACTGTGCTGGAGATGCGTTCGCGTAATACTTCGGCGTTGGCTTCCCAGTCCAGGTCGGGTGCCTGAAAAGAAGAAAGAATATTGACAGAAATACCTGAGGATGATCCGGGGGTGTAAATTGCGAAGTCTGTATTGTCGCCCAATGCCTTGAGCTGTTCGGCGCCCAATCCCCAATCTGCCAGACCTTTTTTCCACTTATCTGAGGTCTCGGCAGCCATATCCTGGACGCTTTTACCGCTTTGACGAGCGGTTTCAGGATCAATCCAGGGTTCAAAATCGGCGGGCAACAAATCGGGAAAATGCAACAACAGGTTGGTTAAATCCCCCTTGGGATCGATGATGATGGCAGGAATGCCATTAAGAGCGGCTTCTTCTAGTAAACCTATGCACAGGCCGGTCTTCCCTGAACCGGTCATCCCTGTAACAACTGCATGAGTGGTTAAGTTTGAGGGGTCAAGGAATAACTGTTCACTGCCTGGGGCGTTGGTCTTGGGGTCAATCAATTTACCGAGATAATAGCCAGGGTTCGAAGGACTCATTTTTCACCTTTTTGTTTTTCTTATATTATAGACTATGCAGCAAACAAGAACAATTTGAAAAACTGGCCCCAATCTTGTATCTAATTTCGTTGATCAGTATTGCGATTTCAATCCAGTCGGATTGGCATTTTACTTTAAGGATGATCCATTGTTTGATATAAACCTGACATTCGTAAACCTTGAAGAGGGAATCGAAAAAAGTGTCTTGCCTGGGTTGGTTGTATTGACCCCTACGCGTAAGGCTGCTCGTGGCCGGGAGATGGATACAATTATTGCCCTGGCTTCTATTAGCGGTGCGGCTGGGATAACCCCCGAAAGCGTCAATGCCTGGTTGCAAAAAAAGGTGGAGGGGTTCTATGCCACCCCCGGCACGGTCACCTTCGCAATGAAGACACTGCTTGAGGCGATGAATATTGACCTGATGGAACGAAATTTACGTCGAGCCAAAGAGGGAAAACGCATTACCGCTTCGCTGGCGCTGGTGGTGCTGCGTCGTGGAAGCATTTACACGGCTATAACAGAAGGCGCGCGTGCTTACTTTGCTTCAGGTTCTGATTCACAGGATTTTTCTGATCTTGAATCGAAAGGAAAAGGATTGGGGATCAGTCAATCTGTCAATTTCAGGTTTGTTCAGCAGGAGCTTCAAGAAAACGACTTATTGGTAATCTCGAGTCAACCCTCAGAAGCCTGGCAGGCGCAAACCTTTGCCGGAAGCACCGGTTTATTGGATGATGCGGTAGGACGAAGACTGTTCAACCAGGCTGGTAAATCTTTCAAGGCAGCCATGCTGCGTTTTGTTAAAGGGAAAGGGGGGGTTACCCAATCAGCAATGGTTTCTCATGCGGTTTCGACCCCTGTTGTAACTGAGATTCCAGCCATCACGGAATCTTCGGTGCTAACATCTAAAGCTCAACCAGAACCGCTGCCCGAATGGATCATGACAGAAGGGCAAAAAGCCGACCAATCAGCGGCAACTTCTGAACTTCGACCTGAGGAGATGGTAGCAGAAAGCATTGATATCACCACCAGGATTGTGAATGAGCCAATCACCCCTGAATCTATTGCGGAAGTTGAAGCGGAGACGCCGAAAAAAGCTAGCCCCTCCACAGTTCAGGTAAAAGCTGGAAAACTGACCAAAAAGATGGTTGCCGAAGCAGAGGGGGCAGGTTCCGCTTTCAGTCGTTTTATTCAAAAAATACTGCCTGGTCTGGCAGATGAACCGCTAAAACTTTCACCGACTGCATTGATTGGCATTTCGGTTATTGTGCCTGTCGTTATTCTCTTCCTGGCAGGCATGGTTTATATGAAGCAAGGTCAAAGTAAACAATTTGATCAAAACCTTGTGATGGCACAGCAATATTACATGCAGGCTGAATTACAGGTAAACGATCCACCGCTTTATCTCGCCAGTTTGCAGCAGTCTCTATTTTGGCTTGAAAAAGCAGAGTCATATGGGCGATCTGATCTTTCGAACTCGCTGCGTCTGAAAGTACAGGGCGAATTGGATATTCTCCAGGGTGTTCAAAGACTCGAAATGGTGGAAGTAATAGCCGGTGGGTTACCAGCCGGATCGAACATTTCACAGATTGTAGCCAACTCCACCGATTTATATCTGCTTGAAGAAGAAAGCGGATCAATTCTGCATTATTATATGGGCAGCGCAGGTTATGAAAAAGATGATGATTTTAGCTGCGGATCTAGCCCTGATAATGTGTTAAGCCAACTTGGCAAACTGATTGATATGGCACCATTAAATGTTAACAACCAATTTCGGGCGACCGTTTTAGGCGTAGATGCCAAAGGCAATACGGTTTTTTGCATTCCTGGAGAGGCAGGCATTGCAGGTTCTCTGGTCCCGCCTGATCAAGGTTGGAAGCAGTTGAAGGCGGTTGCCCTGGATGGCGGGTATTTATACGCGCTTGACAGCGGCGGCCGGGCGGTCTATCGATATGAAGGAAACGGTGTGCTTTTTGAAAACATGCCGGTATTGTTTTTTGATAACCAAATTCCAGATTTGACTAAAGCCATTGATATTGAAGTTAATGGCGATGAGTTGTATATTTTAAGGAATAATGGACAAATGGTGGAGTGTACATACAGCCACCTCAAGGATTACAAGCTCACTGAGTGCCTTGACCCCGCCCCTTACGGAGATATGCGAACCGGGCAAACTCCTCAAGCAATCAGTTTTCCTGAGTCCAATTTTGTACAAATGCGCATGACGGCTGCACCAGATTCTTCCATTTATCTGCTGGATGCCCACGCCAAAGCCATCTACCATTTCAGCTTACAACGCAACTTGCAAAAAATCCTGCATCCCAGACTAATGGACGGATATAATCTGGATGTGCTTTCACCAACTGCTATTGCTGTTTCTTCCAGCAGGACGGCTTTCATCGCTTTTGGCAGTCAAATCTATTACGCACAATTGCCCTGACCGTTTTTATCGCAGAGGAGAATAATGAGCTTTTTGCAGCAGATTGATCAACCTACTTTATTGGTTGATGAAGAGATCACACTACAAAATATTCAACGTATGTTTGATTGTGCGTTATCAAAAGGGGTAGATTTTCGGCCCCACTTTAAAACCCACCAATCTGCGGTGGTTGGGGGATGGTTCAAGAAACTTGGTGTGAGCAAGATCACGGTTTCTTCTGTTGAAATGGCTGAGTATTTTGCAGATCACGAATGGAATGACATTCTGATTGCTTTTTCACTCAATCCACGGCAGGTAAAACGCATCAATGCCCTGGCGGAGAAGATTACCCTGGGAGTTGTCATTGAAAACCATGAAGCCTTGTTTGCCCTCGCTGAAGATGGGCAGGCACCCATCAATGTCTGGATAAAGATTGATGTTGGTAATGGACGGACAGGGGTGAACTGGCAGAGCGTTGACGAAGTAGAAGCGCTTTGCCTCCGCGTTCAACAGGATCGACGGTTAAGGTTGGCTGGTTTGCTGACTCATTCAGGGCACACCTATCATGCCTTAAATTATGAAGATGTGGCGCGGATTTTTCGTGAAGGCGTTCAACGGCTCATTAATTTGCGCACTTATCTCTCTATGAAAGAGATTGACAGATTGATGATTTCGGTGGGCGATACCCCCGGTTGTTCAGTCTGTGGAAATTGGTCGGGAATTGATGAGATTCGACCGGGAAATTTTGTTTTTTATGATGTGCAGCAGGCGCTGGCAGGGGTATGTCGTTTCAAAGACGTAAGTGTTGCGCTGGCATGCCCGATTGTCGCGAAACATCCCGAACGGTGTGAAGTGGTGGTCTACGGCGGGGCGATTCACCTTTCAAAAGATTATGCCATGTCTGACGGCAAACCAATTTATGGTTTACCTGCTTTTGCATCGGGCAACCGCTGGGGCGAACCCATTGCCAGAGGGTGGGTGGATCGATTGTCGCAAGAGCATGGAATATTGGTGCTGCCCAGAGAAGAGTTGGACAAGGTGAGTATCGGTGATTTGCTATTCATTCTGCCTGCGCATTCTTGTTTAACGGTGCAGGTCATGCGGCAGTATTTCACCCTGAAGGGTGATTTAATTCCAACGCTGAATCAGAAATGATACTTACGCCATCATAATTGTAAGTGGGATGGGGGTAAAAGTCAGGAAGAAGAGAATCAGGGTAATGATGCCCAAAATCTTTCGCGGACGATCCAATTGGGTGATTTGATCACGCGGTTCCGCATAGAACTGCCCAAAGAAGAAGATCAGTCCAGCCCACAGCCACCAGCCAGACCATAGAAATCCCATGCCAGCCAGAATCACGATAATCACCGGAAGAACTTTCTTTGCAGTTTTCTTGCCGAAGAGCAGGTAAAATACGTGCCCGCCATCCAGTTGACCGGCGGGGATCAGGTTCAGTGAAGTCACCAAAAGGCCAACCCAGCCTGCCCAGGCGACAGGGTGGATCATAACATCCAGTCCGCCAAGGGGGAATGGTTTGCCGGTGAAAAAGTATTTTAACCAATATAAAATCGAGTTCAATCCATCATAGTCAAGCGGCTGCGGCAGCAATTGACCAAAACGCAAATATTTAAGAAGAAGATAAGTGATGGAATTGCCTTCAATCTGGAATCCCTGACCTGCTGCCAGTACGGTGGGGATGCGATCAAGGTGAGAGAGTGAAAGCCCGATCATGACGACCACCAGGGAAACAATATATCCCGCCAGCGGACCGGCCACGGCGATATCCATCAAAACGCGGCGGTTTTTGGGTGCTTCTTTCATATTGATAAACGCACCCATGGTGCCAAGTGATGTAAAAGGCATGGGGATGAAGAAGGGCAGGGTGACTTTCTCTCCGTGGGCACGACCGGCAAGGTAGTGACCAAATTCATGCACGCCGAGAATACCAAGCAAACTGACTGCATAAGGCCAGCTTGTCTGGAGGATCAACCCGATTGCCTGAAGCGGAGAGGAAGGCATTTTTTCAATGTTTGAAAGCCCATAGGCGATCAATACGCTGATGACAGTAAGAATAAAGAGAAGCAAATTGACCCAGGGTTTTGCCATCCTCTTGGTGGGAATAGATTTCTGGATGAGAATGATGTGTTTTTTATCTTCTTCACGAAAGAGCGGAACCAAGCTCATAGGTTCGAGTTTTGCAGTAAGCTGATCATAGGCACCGGCGGAATCTTCAATGGTTAACCGTCCGCGATACCGCACGATGAAATCCTGTTGAAGGGTGCCCAAGGTGAGGTCTTCGACTTGAAAAACCTGTTTCACCATTCTATCGATGGTATCGTATTCAATCGTTGTTTCCATAATTCTCCAGCCTCGCAATCAAATTTGCCAAACTAAGAATACCTTTGCCGTTCATTTTTGACAAGATAAATAGATGGAAGTATCAACTAATTAGAAGAGAAACGGGAACCAACCTGAAATAATAGGTGCGAACGCATAAAAACCAAAGGCTGCTGCCACCCCTAAAATAATGCCAGCCAAAATATCTGAAAAGTAATGAACACCCATTGCCACTCTGGCAAGACAGACAAAGGGAGCCCAGATAATTAAAACCAATCCAAACCAGAGGGGGCCGATGAGCAGTGCCAAGACGCCCAGCAAGGTGGTCCTGGCGGCATGACCGGATGGAAAGGAATGCGGGTCGCTCTTGCGGTAGATGGCTCCCCATTCGCCTTCAGGCCGGCGCCGTTTGAAGCTGAACTTAATAACGATGACGAGTACAGCAAGGGCGATGGTGCTGTATGCCATAACTGCCATTGTATGATGCCAAGCATCCCGCCTGATCAACCAGACAATGAACAGAACAGCCAAAATGAACCACGAATCACCTGAGTGAGCAAAAAAGATAGCCAACGGGCGAACAGGGTGGTTGTTTTTGAGCCTTAAGGCAGAAGTAATCTTCTCGTCGAGCGAGATAAGGTTTTTCAAAAACATGGGCTTTATTTTACCGCATCAAATCGGCTTGAACGATTTCAAATTGGAATGGTTTATCCACATCCATGCCGACCTCGGCAAATGGGACTTTGATGGCTTTGCCGGTGATGCCCATGCGCCGGCAGACTCGTTCAGCCACTTGTTCAAGGCTGAGAAATCCCAATATCAACAAGATCAGACTATCAAAGCCGATCATGGCGGCTTGTTTCAAGGGGTTTTTGCGAGCTTTGATGAGATCCTGCCAAAGGGCGTCTGGTTTGAGCACTGCGCGTTTGCTGAAGGCGTTCAAATCGCCACCGCAAACCTGATCGTTCTTGATTTTGATGTAAGTTCGTTTGGAATTCGGATAGCGTTGTTCCATAGCTGATTTCTCGACCACCCCGTAATAGATATCTACTTCGGCTTTTTGGTAGATTTCAACCATGTGATCAATGATTTGGGCGGTCACAGCCGGGATATCTGCAGAGAGCGAGACCACGTGGCTTTCTTCAGGATGGATCTCATCCAGCTTTCTTGAAGCGGCTTGTATATTGCCAATCAGGCTGCCCTCGTCTGGCAGGCAGATCATTGTTTTTTTGCATTGAAGCATTGAAGCGTCTTCGATGCCCATTACCACAACAGTAGCAATAGTCTTGGCTTCTGACAACGCATCCAGAACCCACTGCACCATGGGCTTTCCGGCAATGGGCAACATGGATTTTAACTCTCCCTTGGTCAGTTCAGCCAAAGGGTCTTCCATTGATTTTCCACCGGCAAGAACGATTGCATCCATGATTAAAACTCCTGTACCTGAGGTCTGAACGGCACGGCTGCCACGGCTTTTTCCATTTCGGAGAAGTAGCTGCCGGGGTTGGCATAATCCACAGGTTCCTTGCGGCCCAGGGCAGCCACCAGAGCGGCTTCCATCATGTTGGTGCCAAAGCTGCGTCCATCCAGAACGGGTGTGGTAGTGATGAGATATTTAATCCCGGCGTCTTTAAAGAATTTTTGATCAGAAGGGGTGGTGGTGTTGGTAACAATCACCCGGCCGGGAAGTCTTTCAGGCATATGACGCCAAAGATAGTGGCAATCACCTGCGACCACGGTTGCCCATTCAAAGCGTTTCTGGTATTTTGGTTCTCGTTCATTTTGTTTTTCACCAGTGGGATAGATCCAACTGAACGGCAAACGGCTGACAATAGGCAGCAAGATTCCAGCCATGGTACGAATGCCCTGTTCGCTGCGGACGGGGATATCCAGACCGAGCGAGAACATCATGTCTCCGAAAATCACGTCGTAGCCGTCATCCAGAAATGCACGGGCGGTGCCCCATCGGTCCAATGCCACAGCAACCAGGGCGCGCTTTTCTTTTATATACCCGTTCAGGTCTTCATTGATGACTTTGGTAACCTGTTTTTCAAGAGTCATTTTTAGACCGGTGCCATCCACCACGGGAGTGGTTTTCACATATTTAATGAGAGACTGAACGGAATGCAGTGAAGACCATTTGTCTTCGATCATGAAGCCAAGCAAGGCGCCGCCTACACCAAAGGCATCCACCTTGCCGTCCAGATCTCCGTACAAATTGGCTGCTTTTTCCATGTCTCCATCGGTGCCAATTCGTTCGAGCGTAACTGTTTCGCCTAACAAATTAATTTCGATTTTCTTATCGCGGGAAGAAGATCCAATGCTGATGCTGACGGCACGTTTCATACGCGAATTCTCCAGGGCAATGGTTTTACATGGGTTCGAGTAATTCCCATGTTAATAATTAATTTGTACCTAAATATATAAACACAGTTTTTGCTCAATCGTTGCCAAGCTAATGGGTTGATGTTACTACAATATTAGAAATTTGAAAAAAGCCCTCCGTGGTCATTTCACGGAGGGCAATCAGTTAAACCAGGTGCCAGCGTTTCCTTGCGGAATCTACGATCTTACGGATGATGTCGGTGTAGGAATATCCGGCGGCATCGGCGGCATAAATCAGTGAAGCCTGTTTTGGATCAGGATACATCAAGGGGATGGGATTGACCTCAAGGATGTAAGGGTTACCAGCATTGTCCATGCGCAAGTCCATGCGGCAGACGTCTTCGAGGTGCAGAACTCTCTTGGCGCGAAGGGAAATATCCTGTAGTTCCTTGGTCTGAATATACGACAATTGGGCAGGGCAGACTCGATAGACTTCACTGGCGAAATCTTCTTTTTGAGAATTTGAGTAATAGCCGGTTGGCGAAAAAATTTCGACCACCGGAAGGGGTTCCTCTCCCAACACTCCCACCGTAAATTCACGTCCTTCAATATATTCTTCAACCAGAACCAGGGTATGCAGGTTATTGATCACCCAGGTAACCTGGTTAACCAGTTCGTGATAATTATTGACCACCGCAGATTCATTGATACCGATCGAAGAACCCTCAAAAGCAGGTTTCACGAACATGGGGTACTTGAGATTGCTTTCAGGAATATTATTCACATCATCAATTACCATGAACTTGGCAGTTGGAAGGCCAACTGAAATAAACTGTTTTTTTGCGATGTGTTTGTTGTGTGAAAGCATCATCCCCAAGACACCCGCACAAGTATAGGGGATGCGCAACATGTCGAGTACTGCTGGAATTTGCGCTTCACGGGAATTGCCAAAATGACCTTCAGATGAATTAAAACAAAGGTCTGGTTTATATTTCAGGATCTCTTCAATTGAATCCAATACTCCGGGGAAATACTTTGCTTCGTAACCAAGTTCCGATAAAGATTGCAGGGTTGCATTAACCGTCTCGAGATCATCTAAATCATCCCATCGCCCGGGAGGGTCCTCGGGGCTGACAGGGGCTTCATCTTTTACGTTTGCCAAAACAGCGATTTTCATCAGTAAAAATGTCTCCAAGTTTCAGTAGAAAAAATTAAACGAGGTTGATTATAATAAGTATTGCAATTACTACAAGAGGTCAAAATGACCCTTTTTATTGGTGACTGAATGGACAAAAGGAGCGTAGTATCCCGTGACAATTGCCCCATTGAATGATATAAAAAGAAGTTGCCGTTTTGGCAAAAAATAAAACTCTGCAAGGAGGAAATCCATGTGGTATGTTTTGATCGCAGTGGGGATTCTGGTTTGCGCCGTGCTGGCAATCTCCTCAAAACGACTGCTGATATCCGCCATTTGGCTGGCACTTACCAGCGCCCTGGTGGCACTCATGATCTATCTTTTGGGTGCGCAACAGGTCGCTGTTATTGAATTAAGTGTCGGAGCCGGGCTGGTTACCGTGCTATTCGTGTTTGCCATCAACATTTCTGGCGACGAAGTCATTGATGCAAAATCCATCCTTCCCAAGCCTTTGGTGTGGGCAAGCGTGGTCGTTGCATCAGCCCTGACCATCTACTTCATCTTTCGCGCAGTTGGAATCATTCCTACGCCCGAATTTCAGGGTACCACCACCTCCAGCATTCTTTGGCAGGAACGGTATCTAGATCTTCTGATGCAGGTGGTGCTGATCTTCGCGGGAGTTTTAGGGGTGATTGGTTTGCTCTCACATGCCAAAGCTGAAGCTCAATTGGAGGACCAAGCATGAACCTTCCTGTTCCTTTCATCGTTTTCCTTACAGTGATTTCTTTGGCAGGTGTCGGGTTCTATTGTCTGTTGTTTACCCGCAACCTGATCAAGGTGGTGGTTGCCTTACAGTTGATGGTTAAAGGTGTGGTGCTGGCTTTCATTCTTGCCGGACACCTTGTACAGAATGAAAGTCTGGCACAGACTATGGCGTTGACTGTTATCGTGGCTGACACAATTGTGGCTGTGGTTGGACTGGCGCTAGCCGTTCAGATTCGTTTGCGTACTGGCAGCCTGGACGTCAAAAATCTTTCCAAACTTAAGAGGTAAACCATGACCCTTCTTTTGATTGCATTATCCATTGGTTTACCCTGGCTAGGAGCCTTGCTTGTCTGGCTGATCGGCGACAAGCATGAAAAAGCCCAGCATTGGACGGCGGTGCTGTTCTCTGTTGTTTCAGCAGTAACTGCATCCCTGATGTTGTGGAATGCCTCAATCTCTTCTGACCTTACCATCACCATCGGCGGCGTTTTTGGCAATTTTACCTTTGTGGCTGACGGGTTGGGCGTGTTTCTGAGTGTGATTGCGACCGTGATTGGTTCGCTGGCAGTCATCTTTTCAACAAGCTATATGAAGGGTGAAGCACAAATCGGCAGATATTACGGGTTTGTGCTTTTCTTTATCGGCGCCATGGTTGGGCTAGTCTTGTCAAGCAACCTGTTATTGATGTTTGTCTTCTGGGAAATCACTGCACTGTGTTCCTACGCTCTAATCGCTTTCAATAATGATGACCCCAAAGCAGTCAAAGGCGGCATCAAGGCTTTATTGATCACTTCCATCGGTGGCGTTGGTTTACTGGTGGGCGCGGTTTTCCTCTTTGCCTATACCGGCAGCATGGATATTCAAGGTTTTCTGGCTGACCCAAGTGTGTTGCCTGCCAAAGTTCTTGCAATTCTAGCATTTGGCTTTCTGATTGCGGCAGCTGCCAAATCTGCGCAGTTCCCCTTCCAGACCTGGCTGCCCGATGCCATGGAAGCTCCTTCTCCCATCAGCGCATTGATTCATGCAGCTACGATGGTCAATGCCGGTGTCTATTTATTAGCCCGTTTCTTCCCTGCCTTCAAGGACGTTCCCTATTGGCGTGAAGGTGTGATGATCGTGGGTATGATCTCAGCCCTTCTAGCTGCCATAATGGCTCTGACTGCCATGGATTTGAAGCGTGTTTTAGCTTACTCCACTGTCAGCCAACTGGGTTATATGGTCTATGCTGTTGGCGCAGGCAGTGTCTTCGCCAGCCAATTCCATCTGTTTAGCCATTCCATATTCAAGGCTCTCCTCTTCCTGGCTGCCGGCGCGGTGATCCATTCCATCGGCACACGCGATATGGCTCAGATGGGCGGTGTGGGCAAGAAAATGCCTTTTGTAAAATGGGTGTTTATTATCGGAGCGCTGGCATTGAGCGGCATTCCCATTCTCAACGGATTCTGGAGTAAGGAACTGGTGCTTGAAGCCGGTTTGGCTCACGGCAACCCGAGCTGGATGTATGCCATCATGGTTTTGGTGGCAGGGCTAACGGCTCTTTATACCATCCGTTGTGTATCGATGGTTTTCTTCGGAGAACCGCGATCTGATTATCACGCCCACAAGATTGAGCCAGCCATGAAGGTCGCCCTGGCGCCTCTGGCTTTCGCCGCATTGGTCTCGTGGCTTGCGGTGGGTCCTTTCTCGAAATTGCTGGGTGAAACCACTCTTCCCTTCCATGGAATTGAAGCTCTCAGTATTGCAGAAATGTTTCATGAGTTGATTTCCATTCCCACCTTGATCGCCCTGGTGGTGATTGCCATTGGTATCGTGTTGTGGCTGCTTCGGTCGAAATTGACCGGCTTGGTGGATGGGTTGAAAAACTTGAGATGGGTTTCTGAGAACAGCTTCGGATTTGAAGCGATTAATAATGCCGTGGTGAGTGTCACCAACAGCATTGCCGAAGGATTCAGGAAAACGCAAACCGGTTATTTAAACTGGAACGTGTTCGGCATTTTGCTGGCCGTGATCATCCTCTTTACTTATCTTGTTTTGGGAGCCTGACATGATCACACAACCCCTTTTTGTTAGCATGATCGCAATACCATTCCTGGCAGCTCCCATTGTATATTTGCTTGGCCGATTTTCGGTTCGCAAGGGCAACCTGTGGGGGATGAGTTTGGCAAAGGTTTTGACTCTGGCAACTTTGCTGGTTGAAATGTTCCTGCTCTATAAGAATATTATGTATTCCATGAACTATGGTGGTGTCACTGAAACCGTGGGCGAAATTTCATTGCACTTTGACGGTGTCAGCCTTGTATTGACCGCAGTGGTGCTGTTCCTGGGGTTCTTTGTCAGTGTTTTTTCGGTTCCATACATGGCAAAAGAGCGTGGAGAAGAGAAATTTTATGCACTCCTGCTCATGACCATTGGCTCCATCATTGGATTGGGTACTTCATTTGATCTTTTCAATCTGTGGGTCTGGTTTGAAGCCATGGCTGTCAGCACCTATTTTTTGGTCTCTTTTTACAAAGACCAGCCAGCCTCTCTTGAAGCAGGCATCAAATATCTGGTTCAATCTGCAATAGGTTCAGCGTTGGTATTGTTTGGTATCGCTGCCATTTTTGCCGCAATAGGGACGACAGGTTTTGAGGACTTATATCAGTACAGCCGCCAGTTAGGTGGTTTGGGTGTGGCTGGTGTGGTCTTAATGATTGTCGGTTTTGGCGTCAAAGCCGCGCTGGTGCCCATGCACACCTGGCTTCCTGACGCACATTCACAGGCTCCGTCTGGAATCAGCGCCATGCTTTCGGGAATCGTGATTGAAGCAGGTCTGATGGCGATGCTGCGTGTGATTAGTATGGTCGGTCAATTGAAAGGCAATTGGGGATTCATCCTAATCGTGTTTGCTTGCTTAAATATTCTGGTAGGCAATTTAATGGCACTCAGACAGACTGAGGTGAAACGGTTGCTGGCTTATTCGAGCCTTGCGCATGTGGGGTATATGCTGTTTGGTTTTGGCGTCGGCTTTGCCTTCGGCCAAGCAGACGGTACCGCAGGCGGCAGCTTCCA
The DNA here is from genome assembly GCA_964468875.1 of uncultured Anaerolinea sp. Classification (GTDB taxonomy): domain Bacteria; phylum Chloroflexota; class Anaerolineae; order Anaerolineales; family Anaerolineaceae; genus UBA6107. Next base: position 19,698 of record CAYXWV010000030.1, read on the forward strand.
TTTGATCACCCATGCGCTGATGAAAGGGCTGGCCTTTTTGGCGGTCGGCGCTATGCTCTACGGATTGAAGCTCTCAAAAGGTGACCATTCCTCATTGACGCTCGACGATTTGAACGGCGCTTCAAGACGTTATCCGATAGTGGCGATTTGCCTGAGCATTGCGCTGTTGGCTTTGGGCGGTCTGCCTCCCTTCGCCGGGTTTATGTCCAAATGGATGATCATGGTTGCCGGTGTTGAAACCCAAAATACATGGATGATTATTGCAGTGGTTTTTGTAGCACTAAACAGCATTCTTTCACTGGCTTACTATGCCCCGATTGTCAACCGCATGTATAAGCGCGAGGCTTCTGAGATGGTGATGAATGGCAGCAAACTATCCTGGTTGATGACTTTGCCGCTGGTAATTCTCTCACTGGTAATCATCCTGGTGGGCGTATGGCCAACTGTATCTTATTTCTTCTACGCAAATGGCGCCAGCCATTTGCTTGGATATTTCTTAAATTAAGGAGATATGAAAGCGATGAACATCCTTTTGACCCCTCCTCTGGCTTTTCTGATCTATCTCCCGTTGGTCCTTGCCATTTATTTTGTCGGAAAAGGATTGGCAGGAAAAGAAAAGCCGTCTCCCGAAAAATCCAGTTTGTATGGCAGTGGTGAAGAAGCTGCAACCTCTATGGCGTCACCCGGTTACAAACCCTTCTTTTTGATCGCGTTTTTCTTCGCGATCCTCCACCTTGGCATGCTGGTTATCGGTACAGGCGCGTTTGATCTCAAATTGTTGCCCTTTATTATTGGTTTAATCCTGGCGTTGATCGCCCTGATCCTGGGTTAAGCGAGGAGAAACTAAATGGCAAATATGATGCAGGAAGTAATGGAAAAAGTCAAAACCTGGGCTCGGGTGAATTCTCCCTGGGCAATCCACTACAATAGCGGAAGCTGTAACGGTTGCGACATAGAGATATTGGCAACGTTAACCCCTCGATTTGATGTGGAACGATTTGGTATCAAACTGCAAGGCAGTCCGCGTCATGCTGATGTATTGATTGTCACCGGACCGGTAACTTTGCAATCTCGTGATCGTTTGGTGCGTATTTACAACCAGATGCCTGAACCGAAGTTTGTGATTGCAGTAGGTTCTTGCGGCCTTTCTGGCGGAGTTTTTCACGGCTGCTATAACGTAGTGGGCGATATCAGCGAGGTGATTCCGGTGAATGTTTATGTTCCGGGATGCCCGCCGCGACCAGAAGCCATCATCCACGGCGTTGTTGAACTTTTAAAGAGTCTTCAAAGCTAGATGAATGGCGATGAGAGGAGAGAAGATGGATACTGAAAAAGATCTGCAACTCGCTGAAACCCTGCTGAAGGAGTTTGCTCTTTCCGCCAATCGGCCTGAAAGCCACCGGCTGGATGTGGTGATTGACCGCAAGAATCTGAAGATTGCCGTAAAAACCTTGATGGTTGACAACCGGTGGGGTTACCTGGCTGCTATCACTGGCGTGGATAACGCAAAATACGAAGTGGATGAAGCCACCAAAGAAAAGAAGATCATTCCGGATGCTGGTTCACTTGAAGTGCTCTATCATTTCTGTCACGGAGCCGCAATCACTACACTAAGGGTTTCTCTGCCTTACGATGACGCCAAAATTGATTCAATTTGCGATGTGGTAAGTTCGGTTTCATTGTATGAGCGCGAAGCGGCAGAACTCTTTGGAATTGATTTTGAGGGCACTCCAAACAAAGATCATTTGATCCTGCCTGATGGATGGCCTGAAGGGGTCTATCCGCTGCGCAAGGCGTTTACCGGTTTAGAGAAACAGGCGAAAGGATAATCTCATGGAATGTAATCCTAACCCCGAAAAGTTTATTGTTCCAATCGGCCCGCAGCACCCTGCATTAAAAGAACCCGGTCATTTCGAGTTTACCGTCGAAGGCGAAGTGGTCACTAATGCGACTGCCCGGCTTGGATTTGTACACCGCGGCATGGAAAAAGGAGCTGAAGATCGCACCTGGGTCCAAGATCTTTACCTGATGGAACGTGTTTGCGGTATATGCTCTCATGTGCATGCAATGGCGTTCGCGCTAGGTGTCGAGACATTGGCTGGTGTTCAGGCTCCTCCGCGCGCACAGGCTATTCGCGAGATTATTGCTGAACTGGAGCGCATTCACAGCCATCTGCTTTGGCTGGGTGTGGCAGCCCATGAGGGTGGTTTTGACACCCTCTTTATGTTCTCGTGGCGTGACCGCGAGACGGTTATGGACCTGCTGGAATCCATAAGCGGCAACCGTGTGAATTATTCTGCCAACGTGTTGGGTGGTGTAAAAATCGACATTGATGATAAACAAGCTGACGCACTGCGCCGAGGTATGGATTTTCTCGACGAGCGAACCCAGCATTATTTAAAGGTGGTCACAGAAGACGAAACCTTTTTGGGACGCACTCGCAATATCGGCAAGATGACTTTTGAACAAGCTGATTTTTTGGGCGCCATTGGTCCCACAGGGCGGGCGTCAGGGGTTGCTCGTGATGTTCGTGTGGATCATCCATACGCGGGCTACTCAGATTTTCCAGTCAAGTTGATCACAGAAACTGCTGGTGATCTCGAAGCCCGTTTTGTCGTGCGTATCAAGGAGCTTTACGAAAGCTACCGTCTGGTGAAAGAATTGGTAGATCACCTACCTGCTGGTGATTTAACGGTTAGAGTTCCCCGTCGCATTCCAGAGGGCGAGGTTGTCAGCCGGGTTGAAGCACCGCGCGGCGAGTTGTTTTATTACATGAAAAGCAATGGTTCAGACAAACCAGACCGCGTAAAAGTGCGTACACCAAGCCTGTGTAACTGGGCTTCGGTGCTGGTAACTGCTGTCGGACACAATCTGGCAGATATGCCCATGATTTTGGCGGGCATTGACCCGTGTTTCTCATGCAATGACCGTATTGTGACTGTCAAAAGCAAAACCAATGCCACCCAGATGGATTGGGAAGATTTGCGGCTTTATGGAATCGAGTATTACAAATGAATATTACCTTTCCTCCTCTCATAGCGCTGTTGTTGTTTCCTGGCGGACTTTTTCTGCTTTCAAGCGGACTGATGTTTGAGTATATTGACCGCAAACTGATTGCCCGTTTTCAGAATCGTTATGGGCCTCGCTGGTTCCAGCCTCTTGCAGATTTGATCAAGTTACTTGCCAAGGAAGAAATCTTTCCAACAGGGGTGCAAAAGGTTCTGTTTGTCGTATTGCCTGTTGTGGCACTGGCTGCCGCATTAACTGCTGCCCTTTATGTTCCTATGTTCGGTTTTAAGCCGTCTTACAGTTTTGAAGGTGATCTGATCGTAGCCCTCTATCTTTTGAGTATGATGACCCTGTGTATCGGCCTGGCTGGTGCTAATACTGAAGACAGGTTCTCATTGGTGGGTGCAACCCGTGCCTTGACCCAACTGTTTTCTTATGAGGCTCCTTTCATGCTGGCTTTATTAGGCCCTGCCATTGCCTTGGGCACATGGAATATCGGGGCAATCAACCAGGGAGCCACGCAGAATCTGTGGTTTATCCTGGCACAGCCGATTGGTTTTGTGGTCGCTCTTGTAGGGCTGATGGGCAAGTTAGAACTGCCTCCATTTGACGCTCCTGAAGCTGAAACTGAGATTGTTGCCGGTGCTTTCACTGAATATAGTGGACGTGGTTTTGGTTTATTCAAACTGGGACGCGATGTAGAACTGGTAATCGGGTTATCGCTGGTGGCTTCTTTCTACCTGGGCGGTTTCACTTCTCCGCTGGATTTTCTGTGGAAGGTGCTGCTTCTCTTGTTGGTTACCGCCGCGCTGCAATCTCTCTTTGCCCGTCTGAGAATTGATCAAACAGTCGGGCTGTGGTGGCGCATCGGCGTCATCTTGGTTCTGCTGCAATTGCTGGTGATCGTAGCCGGCAAGTATCTCGCTCCGGTGGTTCAACCGCTGCTCCAATCCATAGGAGGATGACCCCATGACGATCGGCTCAATGTTTGGTGATATTTTCAAGTCTTTTTTTAAAAAGCCTAACACAGAAAAATATCCTTTTGTGAAGAAGGATGCTCCCGAAAATCTGCGCGGCAAACTGATTTGGGACCCTGAAAAGTGTACCGGTTGCCAGTTGTGTGTGAAAGATTGCCCTTCGAACGCCATTGAAATTTTAACTGTTGACAAGGTGAACAAAAGGTTCGTCATGCGTTACAATATTGACCGATGTACTTTTTGCGCTCAGTGCGTTGAAAGCTGTCGCCAGGGATGTATTGAGATGTCAGACGAATTATGGGAACTGGCGTCTACCACTAAAGAGCCGTTTGAAGTGTATTATGGCCGTGAAGAAGATATCAAAATTATCATGGAAAAAGCAGCTATGGGAGAACCTGAGGAACCCTGCTGAAAATGAAACACGCCGGGTTGCTGTTTTAGGCATCGGCAATGAATTAAACGGAGACGATTCGGCCGGTAATTGGGTGGCGAGGCAACTGCGCCAGAAACTCAAAGACCGACCGGATCGTTTTATTATTGATTGCGGGTCTATTCCCGAAAATGCCACTGGTCCACTTCGCAGGTTTGGCCCAGATTATATTTTATTGGTGGATGCAGCAGATCTTGGATGTGAACCCGGGTCTGTCCAGTTCGTGGAGCTTGACCAGGTCAGGGGGTTCAGCGCATCAAGCCACTCGTTGCCCCTGTCTGTTTTGGCAGGATTTATGGAGAAAGAGTTTCATTGTGAAGTGGGTTTGTGTTGTATCCAGCCTTTTCAAATGCAGTTTGAAGAGCCATTGTCCAAGCCGGTGAAACTGGCCGTACAAAAGTTGGTAAAAGAACTTGTTTCGTTATTGGAATAGCTAGATTTGATTGGTTGATTTATGAAACTTAACGGGGTGGCGTTCGTATATAAAATATCAAAATATTAAGAGGACTAATATGGATAATCAACCCGAAAATCAGGCAGCTCCCGAAGTTGTCGATGTGAACCCCGTTCAGCATTTTGAAAATGGGAAAAAGAACAAAAGATCATCATTGGCTTTTCCAATTGTTTTAATTTTCATTGGCATCATTTTTTTGATTCAAAATTTGAGCCCGATGCCGGTACATCTCAATTGGTGGGCAGCATTTATTTTCATTCCTGTGATTGGTTCAATATTTGCTGCTTTTAGTGCATTTCAAAAGAGTGGCAAATTTGATGCTGCTGTGCGTAGTTCGTTGGGCGGGATGATCGTGGTAGGCACGGTTGCTACCATGCTGCTTTTTGATGTATCGTGGCGTCAATGGTGGCCATTAATGCTAATGGCTCCAGGCCTTTCAATGTTTATTAACGGCATTTCCATCGCGGATCAGGAAAAACATCCATCTGCAGCCAACTGGGTTGGATTAGGTCTTTGGTTTGGAATTGCCGTTATGCTACTGGGTGTTGGCTTTTTAGTAAAGACGCTTCCGATCAACGCTCTTGAGGGGTTGCTTTTCCATCGTTGGTGGGCGGTTCCCATTATCATCCCTGGCATTGGCGCATTTATCAGTGCGCTGGTTATTTGCGCCCGAAATCAATTTAAACCCAGTTGGACAGTTTGGGGCTTCACAATCATTGGGGTAACATTCATCGCTACAGGATTATGCGCTCTTCTCAATTTGAATTGGAATCTTCTTGGGCCGGTTATTTTAATCGCGTCTGGTGTGATCGTGTTAAGCGGTATGTTAACAAAGAAGTAACCTTGGTTTACGAAGAGCCGGTCTGACTCCGGCTCTTTTGTTTTAATCTATGGCTTTTTTGAACAAAAACCGGTAAACTATGGTGCGAACTTGTGGTTAGTTTGGAGTACTGATGCCTGAGACATCAAGAAATAATCCTGAAAGCATAATCAAAATCCTGGCTGTAATCCCAGCCTATAATGAGGCAGCCAGAGTCGCAGCAGTGATTAAGGGCGCAGGTAAATATCTGCCAGTATTAGTTGTTGACGATGGTTCAAAAGATGAAACCTCACTGGCAGCCCGAGAAGCGGGTTCTCAGGTAGTCCGGCAGGAACCCAACCAGGGAAAGGGGATGGCCATTCTAACCGGATTTCGTTATGCTCTTGAACATGGCTATGAAGCCGTGATCACGCTTGACGCTGATGGTCAACATGACCCTGATGAAATTCCGATCTTCATTCAGGATTTTGAGTCTAAAGGAAGCGATCTGATCATCGGCAAAAGAGATTTTACAAAGATGCCGTTTCCACGGAATATCACAAATCGCATCGGCACGTGGTCTTTTTCAAATGCGATGAAGCAATATATTCCAGATAACCAATCAGGCTATCGGCTGCATTCCAGAAGGTTGATCGAAGAAGCTTTACGCAGCCAGGAACATGGTTTTGAGTTTGAAGTGGAGATCATTCTGCGCTGTGTATTAAAGGGTTACACACTATCGTGGATTCCGATCAAGACCATTTATAACGACAAGCCGAACAGCAAGATATCACCTTTGAAGCATGTGATCCGTTTTTACCAGCTTGTGGAAAAGACCAGGCGAATCGTAAAGCAGCATTGTCACACAAAATCAGATATGTAAGAACCAAGTATTAAAATAATTAACGCTGGTGCTACAATCCTTTTTATTCGTTTTGATTTTTTGAAGAGATTAATCCAGTCTGATATTTTGTAATTGTAAGGTTTATCAGAAGTGTCTATTATTCTAATTAACTATTTTATTAAGGGAGTGAACCATGAAAAACAGTAAAACAGTGATTGACGAATTTATGGCGTTGAAATCATTTGCCATAGTAGGTGTCTCACGTAATAAGGACAAATTTGGTAACGCCATCTATCGGGAGATGAAAGCCAAGGGCCTCAAGGTGGTTGCGGTAAACCCCAAGCTGGATATGTTTGAAGGGGATCGTTGTTTTGCCGGGTTGGGCGCACTACCCGAAAAACCTGAAGGGGCGATCGTATGCATCAATCCCAATGAAACCATCTCGGTGGTTGAAGAGGCTGCCAGACTTGGTATTAAGTACGTATGGCTGCAGCAGGGAGCCAACAGCCCAGAGGCAGAATCCAAATGTGAAGAACTGGGATTAAAAACTGTTAGCGGCGAGTGCATCTTTATGTTTCTGGAACCAGTACAGTCAATCCATGCATTCCACCGATTTTTTTGGAAACTGTTAGGTAAGATGCCGAAATAGTGGTGGAATGGGCACAGCTTGATGTGTTCCAAGGCAGGGCAATTCATGAATTGATCCAAAGTGTTTTATGTGGTTGGCAAACCCGAAATAGAGCTATTTTCGGGTTTGTTGATTAACCTATACATTTATAAAGACACTGAAGTGAACGGGCATAGTTGTTTCTTGCAAATGAAAACTTAAGTCTCGATTTATTTGTTTTAAGTTAACGACTCTATGATAATCAATGCTAGAATAATTTCATATTTTTTTAATACTTTTTAATTGGAAATAATCAACCATGGAAATGGTACCGAAGAGTTTAATAACCGATCGTGGAAATGTAAAATACTGGATGGTTGGATCAGGTGAAAACTGCCTCGTTTTTACTCATGGGGCAACAATGGATCATGGTTTATTTGATTACCAGGTTAGTGATTTTGAGAACCGTTACAAAATAATCATCTGGGATGTTCCAGCACATGGTTTGTCCCGGCCTTATCGTGGTTTCTCATTACAACATGCTGCCGAGGATTTGTTTGAGATTCTAAAGACTGAGAAGGTAAGCAAAGCGCATCTGGTAGGGCAATCTATGGGAGGGTATATCAGCCAGGTACTGGCGGCGGATCATCCTGAAGTGGTTGCCAGTGTTACGGCAGTAGGGTCTTCGCCAATTCAGTTGTCGTATTATTCCAAGTTTGATCGTTGGTTATTAGCAAAAACACCTGTAATTTTAAATTATTATAGATATCAATCATTGATTCGTTCAATATCAACTCAGATTACCATAACAGAGAAAGCCAGAGCGTATGCCTATAAAACATTATTGAGTTTGACCATGTCAGAAATTTCAACAATAATGACAGCCGTTTATAAAGGGTTGATCGAATATGATAAAGGAACGCTAGATATACCTGTACTGATTACATATGGTGATTTAGATCGAAGGGGAAAAGTCAAACAGTATTGCAACCGATGGTCGAGACTTGAAAACCGTTTATTACGAGTGATTCCACAGGCGGCTCATAACGCGAATATGGATAACCCCCAATCTTTCAATACCATCTTTTCGGATTTTTTGGATTCGTTATCCTAAATATGGAAATGAAATTCAAACAAATCTTTTTCTAAAGGTAAAACATACAACACTCCCGAAACCTTCAAAATTTCGGGAGTGTTTCTTAACTTATGTGTTGCGAACCTTATTGTTTATCCAATTTGGGTTTTCAGCTTTTCGTATGATTCTTTATATTCAGCGAATTTGGCGCGTTCCTTGTCTACCACTGCAGCGGGGGCTTTGTTGGCGAAATCGCTGGAGAGCAGCTTTTCAAGCCGTTCTAACTGTGATTGAACAACTTTCAACTCGGATTCGAGCCGTTTCTTGTCCTCAGCCGATTCAGGCACCGGGATGTAAATCGCGCTGCCAGCCGACACGGTGGAAGTCCAGTTGGCGGGAGGCTCATCCAGGTTTTTGAAGAATTCAAGTTCGCCTTGTGTGAACATACCCAACGCGGTAATGGTTTCTTTTTGCTCTTCGAATAGGCCAAAATTATCCATACTGACGATCTTTCCGGGGGTTCTCACGTTGGGCTGGATTTTCTTTTCAGCGCGCAGATTACGATTGGCGCGGATGAGATCCTGGATGGTTGCAAACTGAGCCACTTTTTCGTCTTCCCAGCTCTCAGCTTTTTCTGCTTCAGGCCAGCGGGCGATGATCAGTGCAGATTCCCATTCATTGGATTGTGTATAGGGCTTGAAACCGGCATTTTGAGCCGCTTTTTTCAACGCCTGCCACAATTCTTCAGTGACATAGGGGGTAAAGGGGTGCAGCAAGCGTAAACTGGCGTCCATTAGGCGAACCAGGGTGGCAGCGGTGTAGTAGGCGCGGTCACCTCCAACGGCAAGCTGGTTCTTGGCAATCTCGACGTACCAGTCGGCGAAATCGCCCCAGAAAAATTCGTAAATTTGACGGCCGGCTTCACCGTATTGAAAATTGGCAAACAAGCGTTCAGTGTCGATAATCAAGGTTTTCAAGCGAGCCCAAATCCAAGAGTCAGCCAGGGTCCATTCGGGTTTGCCTTGCGCTGAACGAGGGGTTTTTTCCAGCGAACCGATGACGAAGCGGCAGGCATTCCAGATTTTATTGGCGAAATTACGGTTGGCTTCCACTTTTTTGAGGCTCAAGTTGGTGTCATTGCCGGGGGTGGAGCCCACCAACAGGGTGAAACGCAGGGCATCCGTACCGAAGTCATCCATGACAATCAGGGGGTCCACTACGTTGCCCTTGGTCTTGCTCATTTTCTGTCCATTTTCGTCGAGGATCAGCCCATGCAGATAAACGGTGTTGAAGGGTTCCACACCGGTGAACTCGAGACCGAACATCATCATGCGTGCCACCCAGAAGAAGAGGATGTCGGCACCGGTTTCCATAGTGGAGGTTGGGTAGAAGTATTTCAGCTCAGGGGTTTCTTCAGGCCAGCCGAGAGTCGAAAACGGCCACAGACCGGAGGAGAACCAGGTATCCAGCACGTCCTCATCTTGTTCAATGTTTTTGCTGTGGCAGTGGCTGCATTCATTCGGGTCTTCGCGGGAGACGATCATTTCTTTGCAGTCCTGACAGTACCAAACAGGGATGCGGTGCCCCCACCATAGTTGGCGGCTGATGCACCAGTCGTGGATGTTTTCGAGCCAGTTGTAGTAGATCTTGGTAAACCGGTCAGGCACAATTTTGGTGCGGCCCTCCCTGACTGCTGCCAGGGCTTTGTCAGCCAAGGGCTGGATTTTAACGAACCACTGGGTAGAGATCATGGGTTCGACAATCTCGCCGCCGCGCTGTGAGCGGGGAACATTGAGGGTGTAAGGCTGTTCCTTGATCACCAGACCGGCGGTACGCATGTCTTCCCAGAGTTTCTTGCGGCACTCAAAGCGGTCCATGCCGGTGTATTGGGCACCGTTTTCGTTGATGTGGGCGGTCTTGGTGAGAATGTTGATCATCTCAAGTTTATGATTCAAGCCGATGGTATAGTCGTTGGGGTCATGGGCGGGGGTAATCTTGAGCGCTCCGGTGCCGAAGGCGCGGTCAACGTATTCATCAGCGATCACCGGGATGCGCCGGTTCATGATGGGTACTAGTACTTCTTTGCCGATATATTTCTGATAACGTTCATCTTCAGGGTGGACTGCCACAGCGGTATCGCCCAGGATGGTTTCAGGGCGGGTGGTGGCAACCGGAATAAACTCTCCGGGCAGGTCAGCCAGCATATATTTGAAGTAATATAGGAAGCCGGGTTCTTCGCTGTATTCCACTTCAAGGTCAGAAACAGCCGTGCGCAGATTGGGCGACCAGTTGATCATGCGCGGTCCACGGTAGATCAATCCCTTTTCATAGAGGCGCACAAAAGCTTCACGCACCGCTTTCGAAAGACCCTCATCCATGGTGAAGCGTTCTTTGCTCCAATCGCAGGAGGCACCCAGACGACGGATTTGCTGGGTGATGCGGCTATGATATTTTTCTTTCCACTCCCAGGTTCGTTTCAAGAAGCCCTCACGTCCGAGATCATCCCGTTTAATGCCTTCTTTTGCGAGTAGTTTTTCAACCAGCATTTGGGTGGCGATGCCGGCATGATCTGTGCCGGGTACCCATAAGGTGGGCACGCCTTTCATGCGGTTGTAGCGGATCATCAAATCTTCCATTGAGACGAACATGGCATGGCCGGTGTGCAGTTCACCAGTCACGTTGGGAGGAGGGATGGCGATGACAAAAGGTTTTTTGGTTGGGTCAAACTCGGGACTGCGCGGGTCGTTCTGAGGTTTGAAATAGCCGTTCTCCTCCCAGAACTTGTAAAGCCGCTGTTCAGTGGTTTTGAAATCGTATGCCTTTGCTAATGTTTCTTCAGTCATCGTAATCCTCCGATTGTGTAGTAATAACCTGTTTACCACGAAACACACGAGAAGAAAACCCTACATTTCGTGGAGATAAACAAAAAAACCTTCCGTCCGATGAGGACGAAAGGAATCCTTCCGCGGTACCACCTCGATTCGCTGCGCAAGGCAGCGCTCTTGATTCTGCGTTAACGGGCATTCCCGTGCTGTTCTAATCGCCCACCAGGGCTTTCTTCAGCAATCCTTCCCAAACGACTTCGATCGGATCCGCTGCGGAGGCTTTCAGCCGGTGGCCATCCTTCTCTTTCAGCTTGCTGTCGATCTACTCTTTTTGGTGAACTCCATTTAAAATGGATATCAGGATTATACAAGTCTCGCCCCTATTCGTCAATGAGAGACTTAAAGCTGAAAGGATAATTCATGACAGCTCCAAAATGGTTAACCTGGTCGCAGAAAATTCAAGCGCTTGCCCAAAGCGGATTGCAGTACACCCAAAACCCTTTTGACGCACAACGTTATCGAGAATTAAGCCAGATTGCTTCAGAAATGATGGCTGTTCAAACAGATACCGATGCCGGAGAAATGGAGCGTATCTTTGCAGATCAGGAAGGCTACGCCACCCCCAAACTGGATGTCAGGGGAGTGGTTTTTCAAGGGGATCGGTTATTATTCGTGCGTGAATTAATGGATGACGGGGCATGGACGTTGCCAGGTGGCTGGATTGATATCAATGAACCACCCAGCCTTGCCGTGGAACGGGAACTGCGTGAAGAAGCCGGGGTAATCGTTAAAGCACGCAAATTGCTGATGGTTTATGATCGCAATTTGCACGGTCATCCCGATTATATTTTTCATGCCTACAAGCTGTTCATTTTGTGCGATCTGATTGCTGAAGCCACGCCTGACCCGATGGAAACTTCGGAACCAACCTTTTTTGCTGAGAAGGATATTCACGGTCTATCAACTTCAAGGGTAACGATGGAAGAAATCAAACGAATCTTTGAACATCACCGGCAGCCTGATTTGCCCACCGATTTTGATTAATCAGTTGGATTTTTCAAGGTGCTTCAGGTAAACTTGGGTAACAAATAATGGTGAATTGAGGACGTTGCATCCACATGAATAAAAGCGTAAAAATTCTTTTCTGGGCAATCTTACTGGTATTCGTAGTAGCCTCGTGCAGACCTCAATTGACTGGTTCAAAGGGAACCTCCACGCCAACCCGCCCGGCAGCAACCGCCACTGCCGACTTACGCACGCCCACCCCGACAAAAATTCCGGTGATCAACTTTGATGAAAAAGATTTGAACGGTGTGCTAATCACCTATCTGCATCCCTGGTCGGCTGAATCAGGTCACTTGATGGATGTTTTGGTGGATGAGTTTAATCAAACCAATAAATGGGGAGTTCATGTGATAACTCGCGAGCCGGGTTCGCTTGGTTTGACCATCCAGGAGCTTGGAAAAATCCGCGAAGGTGAGTTATCCGTTGATCTGGCAGCTTTGCCGGTTTATGAATTGCTCGATCCGAAGCTGTTTGTGGTTGACTTAAACCCTTATGCCCATTCCACAGCATTTGGGTTTTCAGATGATGAGATTAAAGATTTCTACCCAATTTTTTGGAATGCCAATCTGATTGAAGGCAAGCTTTACGGCATTCCAGCCCAGCAAAGCGCTGCCATGCTTTTCTATAATTCCAGTTGGGCGAAAGAATTAGGTTTTTCCACCGTTCCGTTAACTCCCGCAGCGTTTACATCACAGGTTTGTGCCGCCAACGCGGCTCTGAAAAAAGACAATGATTACCTGAATGACGGTATGGGTGGATGGATCATCAATGATGATTCCATGGCGATGTTGAGCTGGCTAAAGGGAGTCGGCAGCGTTGATCTTGATCAACCAATCAAAGAGTTCAATTTACCCCCGACTGAAAAGACTTTTCAATACCTCTATAATTTGCAGAAAAACGCTTGTGCATGGGACGGTCGATTGCCGGACCCTTATGACTATTTTGCCAATCGTCAGGCGTTGGTTTACAGCGGAACCATGCAGGACATTCTTCCACAAACGGAAGCATTTAAAAGGAGCGGGCTTGATGATCAATGGCAGGCTTTGCTCTACCCGGGCAATTCTGATGCCGCCTTACTGACAGAAGGACTGTCGTATGCAGTATTCGCCAGTGATGATGCCAGGCAAATGGCTAGCTGGTACTTCATCAGATGGCTGATGGAGCCCAGACAGCAGACCAGATTGATAAACGTCTCCGGTACGCTTCCACTTACCAAATCAATTGTCTCTCAGTTAACTGATTTCAAAGCTGAACATCCCCAATGGGCAGAGGTGGTCAATTTGATGCCCTATGCCAAGACTCTGCCGGCACATTCCGATGCGGGGATTGTCTATACTGTTCTTTCGGACGCGGGATCATTTCTCATGCGGCCTGAACTTAACGCGGATACAATCCCTGAACTGCTCAAAACCCTGGATGCCACCATAAATGAACTCAAGGATTATCAACCATGACACAACCCTTAGTAACGATTTACACTGATGGGGGCTGTGATCCAAACCCGGGCAGGGGAGGCTGGGCTGCCCTGATCCAGGCGGACGGTAAAACACTTGAACTTTTGGGCTGCGATCCGCACAGCACCAATAACCGCATGGAACTGACTGCCGCAATACAGGCATTGAAAGCGTTAAAAGAGCCCTCCAAAGTAACGCTTTTCACTGATTCACAATATTTACAACGAGGAATTGAAGAATGGATGCCCGGCTGGCTGCGCAAGAACTGGCGCGGCAGCAACGGACCTGTATTAAACCAGGATTTATGGAAAGAACTTCTGGCTGCAGAAAAACCGCACGACGTAACCTGGCGCTGGATTAAGGGGCATTCGGGGAACCGCTTTAATGCGCGCGTGGACGCGCTGGTTCATCAGGCAAGAGATAGATAATTTATAATAACCTCTGTGTGTTGAGCCCCATTATTCACACAAAATATCACGGGCGGCTGAATATGCCTCTTTTTCAGTAAGAGCATACAAAACATCTCCTGCTTTCAAAATTGTGCTTCCGTTGGGCTGAAGGTAGGCGCCGTCACGGGCGATTAGAACAATCAGATACCCGGCAGGCAGGTTGAGTTCAACGATGGCTTTTCCAATGGCGGGTGAGCAATCAGGGATGGGTATTTCTCTAAACTCACTGAGGATGAGTTCACCGGCTAGCATCTCAAAAGGCGGTTTAGGTCTGGGTGGTTCAGTATTTACCAAACCGAGCCAATGAGCCATTTTGGGCAGCAGAGTGCCCTGAAGCAGCACTGAAATCAGCACAACAAAAAAGACAATATTAAAAATTAGATCGGCATGGATGATCCCGGCTACCAGGGGGTAGGTTGCCAAAACGATTGGAACAGCTCCACGCAGACCAACCCAGGAGATGAACAATTTTTCGCGTATAGTGTATTTAAACGGGATTAGTGTTAAGAAAACTGCCAACGGTCTTGCAATAAATACTAACAATAATGCCAGTCCCAACCCTGGAAGGATCACTGGTGTCAACCGCGAGGGGAAGACCAACAGTCCCAGAGTCAAAAAGAGAACGATCTGTGAGAACCAGGCGGTGCTGTCAAAGAATCGAATGACACTTTTTTTATGCAAGAAATCTTCCTTGCCTAGCAACAAGGCAAGTACATAAACAGCCAGAAATCCGCTGCCTCTTAGGAGAGTGGTAAGACCATAGGTGAGAAACAAAATAGCGATGATCAGGATCTGATAAAGCCCGTCGTATCCCAGTTTGAGCCGATTAATCGCAAACAAGGCTGTCTTGCTCATTACCCAGCCAAAAACCACGCCCAGCACTAATTGCAGCACCAGAAGACCCATGGCTTCAGAGATGGAAGTGTTATTGGAAGTAATGAATGAAATCAAGGTAATGGTTAATAAAACCGCCATGGGATCATTGCTGCCGGATTCCAACTCAAGTAATGGAGCAATTTTTCCCCTAAGGTTCACCCCTTTAGAGCGAAGGATGGAAAATACGGCGGCTGCATCGGTTGAGGAAATAATGGCGCCGATCAACATGGATTCGAGAAGGCTCAGCCGAAGTACGAAATAAGCACAGATACCAAAGACCGCTGCTGTAATGACTACGCCAATGGTCGCAAGGCTGAGACCTTCCAACATTACAGAACTAATGGATTTCCAAGGTGTATCCAGACCGCCGGAGAACAGGATGATGATTAATGCTGTAATGCCGATGTATTGTGTCAGATTTGGATCATCAAAATAGATGTGGCCGATTCCTTCCGAGCCAGCCAACATGCCGATGCCAAGAAAAAGCAGCAGAAGCGGCACCCCGAAACGGTCTGTAATTTTGCTTGCGATTACGCTGATGAGGATGAGTAATGAAACGATGATCAGTGAGTTCTCAAGTGTAAAAGTCATGCCTCAATTATACAAAACTTGAGTAAAGACCTTATTTATTGGAATCAGCAACCTGACTCACTGCGTAAGTATGACAAAAAAACTCTATGAAAGTGACCATTTCACTGACGACTTGTTGTATATCTACCTCAGGTTTGAGCAGGTTGTGGATGTAATATGAGGCTATGATGTTGGCATGATAGGTCTTTGCCAGCATGGCAGGGTTAACTGCTTTCAACAGCCCCGCTCTGATCATAGCAGTAAAGGTGGTTTCAAGGTCTTTAATTGGATTGTCAATCATTTCTTGCAAGAAGAAGGAGCGAACCTGAGGGTTTCGTCCCTGTTCAAGATTGATGATACGGGTGATTTTCAGCAAGCGCGGTTGATAGACAAGGTCTTTGAATGCGAAAAAAGAGACTTTCAAAATGTCAACGGCGCTCATGTTTTGAGGCAGGGTCAGCATGTCTACTTCGTATTGATGGGTTGCCTGCATGAGGTCTCGAAATTGTTCAAAAATTGTTTCAAGGATGGCTTCCTTGTTTTCATAATGTTTGTAAAGAGAACTGGCTTTGATTCCGACCTCTGAAGCAATGTCTCGAACGGAGACTGCCTCATAGCCTTTTACGGCAAAAAGATCAATCGCGCAATCGAGAATTAGTTCTTTGGTATCTGAGGTCATTTATTGCCCTCCAAGGTCCCTGATTGAGTAGAGGTTGATTTCTTGAAGAACGCAGCTGCCAACAGTGTGACCGGGATAAAGTAGAGGCACCAAAACTCAAGAACAAGAGTTCCGATAAAATCCCCTTCGGCGCCTGATTCGGTTGAGAAGAGGTTGAAAAGCGGCAAAAGGATGCCGGAAAGAGCGAAAATTCCTGCCGCAAACATTAATCCCTTGAGCCATTTTTCTGCCTGGGAGGAGGCTTTCAGTGATAGCCCAAGGCAAAATGTAGATAAACTCATAATGCCGTATCCAAAAAGGTCCAGGTTGAAAAACCAGGTACCAGGGCTGTAAGTGATGGCCTGCAGCACTTCGGCAGCGGCTGAACCGCTCCGAATTGTGGAGAGTTGGGTGAAGTAAACGAGGTTGATGAAGACAAAATAGGCGGTAGCCAGGGTCATTCCCAGCCAGGCGGTGGCTTTCTGGTCTGCGGATACCTGAACGGCGAAAGCACAAGCCATTCCGAGGTAGCCGATTGAGATGAACATGCTGGACGCGTAAGACAGGTTTTTCGAAAGGGACGGATCGGGCAGCAACATAACGAGACCGAAGAGAAGGGTGGCGATCCCGGCAATCAAAGAGAATAATTGACCCAGTTGTTTGTTGTTCATGATGAGCTCCTTTTAGCTAACGTTTGTTAGCTAAAGTATAGGCTAACAATTGTTAGCCGTCAAGGAGGCAAGAAAATAAATTGAAGATAAATCGAAGATCCAACACATTCGCTTATTAATAGATGTTTGACGAAAACAAGCTTAACAAGGGTAACAAAACCTTGGCAAGGTTGTTTTCATTTTGAGGCGACGATGGGAGCGCGAAGCCTCCATGATCTGCCTCTTAAAACAAAGAGAGGCGACGATGGGAGCGCGAAGCCTCCATGATCTGCCTCTTAAACAAAGAGAGGCGACGATGGGAGCGCGAAGCCTCCATGATCTGCCTCTTAAAACAAAGAGAG
>CAYXWV010000031.1:0-36307 GCA_964468875.1 uncultured Anaerolinea sp.
CTGGGCAAAAGAAAAATATAGGGATTACATTCGGTCAAGCCTGGCTTTGATCAATCTGGCTAATTCTTCCAGCAAGGTGAGTGACTCATCTGCGTTGCCCTTGACCACCAGTGTGTCGGCAATTTCATCCAGGGCTTCGTCTCGGCTCAGTCGGTCAAGCTCAGAAAGGGTCTGTACAAAGCGGCGCAGGGAACGGGCGGCCTGGCGGCTCGGTTCGGGCAGGATGGGGGTAGAAGGTTTACGGCTGGTTGGTTCGGTGGTGAGCGTGGTGGAGGTCATCTCTGAAACTTCATCGGAGGTGAGTTGATTCTGAATGCTCAAGCGTATCATGCGGTCCCACTGTTCGCGGGGGGCGGAAAGGATTTCGCGCAGCACGCGTTCTGAAAGGCGGTAGCGGTCCGCGAGGTCCAGCTGTGGGGTAGAAAGCTGCAGAATGTTGAGCAGTTGGACCATGCGGGGACGAGTCAACTGCATGACGGGCATGAGTTTTTCCCACAGACCAGAGGGCATGCGGGAATTGCGTGCCTGGCGGAAGAACTCAAAATCATCTTCCACGGCAGGATCAGGCTCAATGTTTAGTTCAGCCAAAATAAGGGAAGCCACTTCACAGGATTGTTCCACGGCGGAAGGGGGTTCAGCGTGGCGGTTTTCGAGCACCTGGCGCTGCCGGGTGGGATGGTCAACCACTTCCACCCGCAACTGTGGTTCGGCTTCGGCGCCAGATGAGGCGTACTGCAGGCAGGCTGCCCAGAAACGTCTTTCGCCGGTTTCGATTTGAAAAACATATTCTCCATCATTGCCGCTGACCCATTTGCCGGTGATGGATTTGATCTGACCGTGTTCCTCAAAGGAATTGCCCATCATGAGTAGTTTTTCCACTTCAGCAGCGGTGCCCTGGTCGGCACGGGCTAAAGCCAGCCATTCCATGGCAGCCTGGTAGCAGTTTAGTCTTCCGCTGAAGAAATCTGCTCGCAAGGAGGGCGGAAGCAGGCGGCGCGGTTGGAAACGGTCCGGAATCATCTGGCTGGGGGTCAGCCTTTCGATGCGTTCCACTGCAGGCGTGTTCGAGTGAGATTCAACCTCTGAAACAGCCGGAATCTTCGCTTTCTCAGAGGCGGAAGCAGATAGATCTTCAAAGGCGCTAAAACGTTTTTTTGGAGGCATAAGGAACGATTCCTTTTACAGCCGGGTTATTATTTTGGCTGTGTTCTCTGGATAACCCTGTCCACCAGTTCGGCATACTCATGGGTGGCGCGTGAACTGGAGGTGAAATTTTCGGCGGTGCGACTCCGCGGCGGGCGATAGGTGAAAACATCCATATGACTGGAGTGAGCATAGGCCAAATCGGAAGCCTTGTGGATGGGAGGAAGTAGGTTGCCTTTATAGCGATTCTGTAATTCAGCCAGAATCTCCTGTGCTTCAGCACGTTGTTCTTCGCAAAGAGTGGGCAGGTAACCCAGGATTTTGAGGTCGGGTCTGAAGTGGATTTTGACCTGGTCAATGGTGCGCTGCAGCTCAATCAAACCGGATACGCCCAGGTAGCTTGTCTCTACCGGGATTAGCACCTGGTCAGCGGCCACCAGAGCATTGATCAGTAAATCACCGGTGGTAGGGGGAGTATCAATGATGATGTAGGCATAGTCGTTTTGGACGGATGCCAGGGCGTGCTGCAGGCGGGTTTCGTTTGCCATCAGAGCTGGCAACTCTCGGGCTGCCTTGATCATCTCAGCATGAACAGAAGGAATGAAGAACAAGTTGGGATGGTGATCGCTCTTCTGGATGATGCGTTGAACAGAAGGGGGCGGGGTTTCGGTGAGCAGCGCCGCCAGAGAAGCCTGTGGTTTTAGCTGTCCGCGTTCAAAGGCGGTAGCCAAAAGTGCGTGACCCTGCGGATCCATATCCACAAGGAGCACGCGACTGGCACTGCCCTGACGTTCACTGAAGCGTAATGCCAGGCCGGCGGCTAGGTTCACAGCCGTGGTGGTTTTGCCAACCCCACCCTTTTCATTTGCGATCGTAATTGTGATTGCCATGCGAGAAAATCAACCCTTCTGAATTAAAATCGATTTGTTTCATCTATTTTAATCATATTTTCGGTTTCTGGATACATATTAGCATAAAACATTAATCAGTTCAATAAATTATGCTAATTACCTAATAAAATGATGTAAATAGCGTAATTCTATTGATTTCGTTCTGATTTCGTGCGATAATTATGGCGCAGGAGGTAGGACACATGTTTGATTCCATGAATGATAATGAGTGGCGTCTGGTACGGCTTGAACGGCTGGGGTTGAAGGAAGATCCCTTCAAACTGTCGGCTGATCCGCGCTACCTGTACCTGGGACCGGAACATCTTGCAGTATATCGTCAGGCGCAGGGAGTCATCTCACGCCGGCGTGGACTGGCTTTAATCAGCGGCGACATGGGTATGGGTAAAAGCTCCCTGGCGCGGCGGTTATATGATGTGTATGCCTCCGAAGAGAGCATTGATATTTGCTACATCCATACCGCGGCATTTAAGTCTGCCATGGATGCTGCCCGGCAAATCTCGCAGACCCTGGGGGTACCTCCGCAGCGTTCTTTCCAGCGCCAGATGGAAGGGTTGGAAAAGTTCATGGCAGAAGCCTATGCCGCCAATCACAATGTCATCGTTTTGCTGGACGACGCCCAATTAATGGAAGCCGAAGCGCTCGAGGTGCTGCACCGCCTGTATAACTTTGATTATGACGCAAAAGTGGTTCAGGTGCTAGCGTTTGGACAATCCGAAATGTCAGCGGTGTTTGAGTTAAACAAGTCGGTCAACGCGCGTGTGTTTGTACGTCTTGCACTGCCTCCCCTCACCCTGTCTAGCGCTTTGCAGATGGTGGTGTTTCGATTGCGCGTAGCTGGCCGCTCAGAGCCATTAATTAATGATGATGCATTTGAAGTCTTGTACGAAAAGTCGCAAGGGGTGCCGCGCGAGATCATCCGCCTGTGCGCCCTTTCGATGGATTATTTATTACAGAGTGATGAAACCATGATCAGTGTCGAGATCGCTCGGAAGGTGAAGTGAGTATGGCAGCTAATCCGAACTCCAACCGGAGTGCCTGGGTACAACTTTACGAAGCCCGAAGCATCCCCAGTGAAACAGAAAGCCGTGCTCCTGGACGGCCCCCTGGTATTGTTCCCCGTCGAAAGGTTGGGTTAACCCTTTCACAAGGTGAAATAACAGAGATTGAACGCTGGCAGGATCGGTTTTCGAAATTAATGGGACGTAAGGTTTCTGCTGGCGAAACAGTGGGCATATTAGCCCGCATCTGTTCCGCGCGCTTGGCGAACCTGGGTGAAGAATTGGATACCCAGGTGCTTTCTATGTTTGTGGAGCGGTTGGTTGGAGAGGATTGAATTATTTCTACCATAAACCCCCTGGTTTTTTGGTAGAAATAATTAATAATGATGTGAAAGACAGATTTTTTACAATTGAGTGCAAATACACTGCCATGTGCCTTTCGCACGATATTGTTCCGCAATGAGCATGGCAGCGCAGCGGGTTGCAGACAAGCTCTGACCTCTGCAGAATCTGGAAAACAAACGCATGGAGCGACCGATTCAAAATCAATCTTTGGGGGTAAACCTTCCTGGGCATCAAGAAGCCTGGGAAATGGTGCTCGGAGAACTCCGCCGCGATATGTCTCGTGCTCTTTTTGAAACCTGGGTGCAGCCATTGCGGCCGATTGGCTATCAAAACCAGACCTTCACTGTGGGTGCTTACAATACTTATGGAAAAGCCTGGGTAGAAGAGCGTCTCAGCGCCCAGATTGCCCGTATTCTTGATGGTCTCTATCACGAACCCGTTGTATTTAGAGTTATCGTGCAAAATGGTTTCTACAAGAACACTCCCAACAGCCAAGAGATCAAATCCCGGGTTGGGGTGGGTGAACGAGCGTTTAGTGAAGAAAAAAGCTTCATTCCTCACGCAGTGGAAGAAGTTGAAGAGGTTCTTGAAAAGAAATCCGCAACAGATCTTATTGAGGCTCCAATATCCGAGCCGGCAGACCCGCGATCAAGGAAGTTCATGCTGCAGCGTGCTTACGGCAGTGAAAGGGCGCGTCTGATCCAGCCGGAACGCGGTATGTTCATGACCGGCTATTTCTTCTCCAACTGGCTGCCGCTGATTGGGCATTCTGCTTTCACCGTCATTCTGGCTGCTAGGTCGCTTTGCTACTGGAACCCGATGACCGGTGAACTGCGCAATGTAGTCGAAACTGAAATGGGGGAGCTTGCCGAAAAAGCGGCTGTCTCTGTAAGAACGGTAAAAGACGTATTGAACAATGAATTGGTGCAGCGCTACTTTCTGCGATACCGGGTGCGCCGGGTGATGACCTCCAACGGGGTGCGTACAGCAGGCATCAGCCTTCAGGTGCGCATGGATGATCCGCTCACCCCGCTTGACCAGGTAACCTCAGGCATCTTGGAAGAGGAAGAGTGGTTCTTCCCTGAGTTTTCGGGGGAGAAGGAATAATTCTTTCAGATCATCGACACGCTTCATTTAATAACCCCCACTTCATAAATACAATTATTCACCGATAGTAATGTGTGACGTGAATCGCACGTAAGAAACCGGACTGGTTTCAGGTGTGAGAATTGAACTGCACCCCAAAAGTTGGACACCAAAACGTAAAGGAGTGCAGTTCAATTCCATCCCCAGCATTTAAAAACGTTTGGAAATCCAGGGTGATATTTTTTGTAAAAAGACCAATCGAGATTATGATCTTTCATACAGTATTGGGGCTACCTTGTCCTCCTGGGAAGATCCGAAGTCAATGGAAGAATTGCTCAAGGAATCAGACCAAGCCATGTATGCAGAAAAACTGGAAAAGAAACTGAAGAAAGCCACCTAGCAAGGTTGATTTACCATAATTGTTGTTTCAGAGAGCATTCCCCGTGGCTTGTTGCGGGGATTTTTCATTTTTGTTAACACGCTTTACCCTGAGGTGAGCATTTATATGAAGTAGAATGACGGGGTGGAGTGAATAGATGAATAAAGAGAAAGGTGTCCGTTTTTACCATCGGTTGCGGTTAATACCATGAAGATGCATTTTCAAAGACAAACCAAAAACAGAAAGGAAAAACGGATGAATCAATCAATCCCATGGGAAGATCTTAAATCCCAGACAGTTTCTGATGATTCGACTTTGGTGACTGCAGCACAGAAAAATCCGGCTGCCTTTCAACCACTCTATCAGAAATGGCTCAAACCGATCTACCGCTACTTCTACTTCCGCGTCGGAAACGTGAAAGACGCAGAAGATCTGACCTCGCAGGTTTTCCTCAAAGCCTTTGAAGGGCTGCCGAGGTACAGCAATCACGGCAGTTTCTCTTCCTGGTTATTCACCATTGCCCATTCAAGAATGGTGGATTTTTTTCGAAAAGGCAACCGCGAGGATGCCATCGACAAGGCGGATTTGATCGCCAATTCGCCTGATCTTCTTGCCCAGGTTGCTCATGATCACGAGATCATGCAGCTTCTTTCGCTTGTGCAAAAACTGAATTACGACGAGCAGGAACTCATCAGGCTGCGCTTTTTTGGAGAACTGAGCTACCGTGAGATCGGTCAGATTCTGAACCGAAGTGAAGACGCTGTTCGGAAAGCAGTAATCAGGCTGCTTGACCGTCTGCAAGTGGAATTGGAGGAAACAAATGAATAACCCAATTGAAAACAAACTTACTCAAATGGCCCAATCAGTTGAGCCCTCTGCTGAATTTTCAAAAGAATTATGGAATCAGATAAAAATGAAAACACCCATCAATACTGAACTGAAACGAAGCCCCCGCCGCTTTTGGATCCCTGCTGCGGTTGTGCTGGGACTTCTGCTTGTGCTTGTAATTTCTGCTCCGCAAACTGTTTTGGCAGCTATGAGAAGCCTGCTGTCGTATATCCCGGGAGTCGGGTTTGTTCAAACCGGAGAGACCACCCTCTATTTGTCTGAACCCGTTACCGCTGAGCAAGACGGTTTGGTTTTGACCATTGACCAGGTTGTCGCCAGTGATGAAAAAGTGGTTGTCTCTTATCATATAGACAATCTGACCCAAGGTTCATCTGCCTGTTTTTATGATGATCACCAGCTTGTACTACCCGACGGAACCACGAGATATCCCATTGGCGGCGGCGCCGGCGGCGACACAGCCACCGTTGAATTTGCAGCCCTTCCGCAGGGTGTCACCGGAGCCAGCTTGATCGCGGGAATGAATTTCCCATCCGAGGGATGTATGGGTCCCCAGGAATGGAACATGGCTTTTACTCTTGGCACCGAAGCACCTGCAGAAAAAATCCTGCCCGTGGTTGAAAACCCGGTTGCTCAGCAGCCTCAAGAAATGCCCGAAGGAGAATCGGCGGTCTTGTTCAACGTGGAAAAATTTGTCGAACTCTCTGATGGATACCTGCTGACTGGTCACATGGTTGCTGGCAACAAGGGATGGCGTAATACCATCATTGATATGGACACGATCAGCGCGCTGGACGCAAACGGCAAGACTGTGGTCATTGATCCTTCTACGGAAACCTTCAGCGACAACGAGTTTTCGATCAAGGTGAATAGCAAAGACTTCGTCGGACCGATCACTTTCAATGTCAAGGGCTTGTGGATCTTCGCCAACACCGACAATGCAGAAGCCTTCACCTTCGATGCCGGCAGCAATCCCCAGACTGGCGAAAAATGGACGGTGGATCGCAAACTCACCGTTGCCGGTCAGAAATACACGGTCAAAGATGTGGAAATGGTTGCTGACGATTCACACACCAATGTTCCCGGAACTCTCTATGGTTACGCGGTTCGGATGCAGGGTGAGCAGTTCAACGCAATCGGTTTCGATTGCGAAGGAGTTGACGGACCCAGTTCCTGGTTTGGTTCAGCCCGGCCCTTAGACAACGGCGAACTTTCATCCGAAAGTCTCTATCCGGATGGTCTCCCGACGGGAGTGGTTACCTGCAAACCGGGTGATGCCCAATTCAAAGCTACAGGCAACTGGAATTTCGTCTGGCAGCCCTAAGCAACACAACCAACCAATTTGTTCGAGCAAACACCCGCCGGGAGGCGGGTGTTTGTAGTTTAATGATCGTGCAGTTTTGAGAATAGTAAGCTGTTTAGGAGTGAGAATCTTGATCAGCCAGTTGGAAAATAGAAACCGCCTGAGAAAGGGTCTTGGCAATTCCTGCGGCAGTATGCGCCAGGTCGGCAACTTCCTGTGCCTGGGCGGAAATCTCTTCGGTTGAAGCGGTTACTTCTTCCACGGCGGCGCTGTTTTCTTCACTGACACTGGAGATGTTTTCAATCGCCTGCACGACTGTTTCTGAGCCTGCGGACATTTCTTCAGTGGCGGCGGTGTTTTCTTCGACCACGGCAGAAACCCGCTCGACTGAACTTGAAAGTGCTTCGGCGGCGGCCTGCATGCTGTCGGCTGCGCTGGATACCTTCTCAGCTTGTTCGTTCACCAACCTGACCGAGTCGGCAATTTGGGTCAGCGCCTGGTTTGCCAGGTTGGTATATCCAACCCCGCGTTCCACTTCGCTGGAGCTTTCGTGCATGGCAGAGACGGCATCGGTGACAGTGATTTGAATATTTCCAACCAGGTCGCCAATTTCTTTGGTGGCATTGCTTGAGCGTTCAGCCAGCTTGCGCACTTCATCAGCAACCACGGCAAAGCCCTTACCGGCTTCTCCGGCACGGGCGGCTTCAATGGCGGCATTCAGCGCCAAAAGATTGGTCTGAGAGGCAATCTCCGAGATGGTGTCAAGGATCAACCCGATGTTTTGAGAAAGCTGCCCCATTTCTTCTACTTTTTGCCTGGAGATCGAGACCTGGTTCTTGATCGCGTTCATGCCTTCCAGGCTGGTCTGCATGGCTTTTTGACCTTCAGCGGCGGTTTTCTGCGCGGAGGTGGCGTTATTCGCCACAACGTTGATGCCTTCAATTACTTGTTCAATGTCTTGATTGATTCGGGTGGCAACAATTGAAGTTTCATTCACCGCTTCAGATTGTTCTGTGGCACCTTTGGCAACCCCTTCAATGGCACGCGCCATTTGTTCCACCGAGCCGGAAGTCATGGTGATGGATTGGGTTTCAGTAGCAATGCCGCGCGCAACCTGCTGGATGGTCTCGGCAATCTGGGTGGTTGCCAGACCGGAAGTCTCGGCGGTGTGTTCGAGCTGATCAGAGGCGTTATCTAGTGCGCGCGTACTTTCGACTACCTGTGAAAGCGAACTGTTCAGATTCGTGATCATCTGGCGGTAAGCCAACCCCAGCGTGTCAGTGTCTGACAGAGTGGTAATTCTTTCGGTCAGATCACCGTTTGACAGCCGAATGGCGGTGGCGGCTTTATCCTTGATGTATGAGAGAAGATCGTTCATTGAAGTTGACAGTTGACCAATTTCATCATTGGTTTCGCGGGTAATGGAGATATCCAGATTGCCTGTTTTGGAGACAGTCTCGATTTTGACCACGGCAGTTTTAAGGGGTTTGATGGTTTTGTTTGCGAGAAATTGTCCAAGCAATGCAGCCAAGACACCAGTAGAATTGCCTAACAAAACCAGCATTTGATTACGTTTCTTTACGATGTTTTCAATGACAAAAAACTTGTCGGTGATCGTTAATAGTTCCTGGATATATTTTTCATTGGAGAACAAAAGGTAGATGTGCATTACACCGATTGCCATCATCACCGCAATAAGCAAACCTACCACCATCTTGGTGGCAAAATCAAAGTCTTTCCATAAGCGGAAAACCAAGAATATGATGACTGCCGCCAGGATTGCAGCGAAAATAACCATTATTCTTTCAGTTGAACTATCTGCAACAGTTCGTGATTGAGGGCCAAAATAGTCAATGGCGGCGGTAACAGTTCCAAGAATCACGCTGAGAATCATCCCCTTTGAGGTATGCTGGGCAGGGAGAAGCAACATAGAAAAAGACACTCCGATGATCATGAACATCAGCGACAATTGAAAACCTACCCCGGAGCGATCAAGTACTTGCATGATGCCCAATTGGAAGAAAGCTGCGGCGATGACTAAAAAATATGCAAGCAGCAGTCGGTTTTTTCGGATCAGAAAAATGATTACCGCTGAAACGGTAGCGGTAAAGATATTGGTGAAGGTTGAAAAGCTGTAGTTTTGTCTTAATAATGCGGTAACTAAACTCATCGTACTAAAAAGGACCAGAAAGGCGCTCAACCATATCGCGCCCGTTATTTTAATGTTGCCTTCATTTTTCACACACACCTACCTTTCTTTACTTATAGGGTTACTAAAAAAAGGAAACCTGGTCATTCCCGACCGATCTTATTGTTTATCTTTTTATTGCTTTAAGCAATTAAACTCCAGTAAAGGTACGGTTAACACTTAGTAAATATAAGTAAAATAAGATTCAACCTGCCTATTTTTTGAAAAACAGGATATGATAAGTTATCTGGACAGTCTAGACAGATACAAAGAGGTGAATATGGATAATGGATGGCAGTTACAAGATGCCAAAAACCGTTTTAGCGAGGTGGTCAACCTGGCAATCACCAGTGGTCCACAGTTGATCACCCGCCGGGGAGAGAAGACCGCGGTGCTGCTTTCTTATGCAGATTATGAGCGGCTGTGTAAATCACAGGGCAGGCTCTCTGAGTTCTTTCGTGAATCACCCGTGGCAAGTGTTTCAGTCGGCCGTGATCTCTCTGAATCCAGTGAGGCGGGCAAGCTGTGAAATACCTGCTGGATACCACGCTGCTCATTGAACTGGCACATGCCGCAGAAGAAGATTGGATCAGTCGTTGGGTGGATGCCTTCGATGAAGATTCGGTTTATATCAGCATTCTGACCATAGGAGAACTCTCCCGAGGGATTGAGGCAGAACCAGATCCGCAGCGGAAACAGGCTCTGCAAACATGGCTCGATGATGATCTACTGGTCAGGTTTCATGGCAAAATTGTTCCGCTTGATCTTGAGGTGATGGCTGAATGGGGCGGGTTGACAGTTCAATTGACTGAAACCGAACACCAACTCTCAGCCGTTGAAAGCCTGATCGCTGCCACGGTCAAGGCTAAGAAAATGGTGTTAATCACTTATGATCGGGAAATCTATACAGCCGCCGGCATTGATGCATCCGATCCGTGGCAGGGTTGATCTATTCAGGGGTGTTTTGATTTTCAGAAGATTCGATTTGTTCAACCGGCTGGTGCTTTGAAATCGCCCCGTTTCTTTGTTGAATGATCCTGAACGAGAAAAAACCGATCAACAGGGGGAGCCAAAGCGTGATTCCGCGGTAGGTGAGTGTGATCAGCATGGCTTTGCCGAAAGGAACCCTGAGCGTGGTCAGGATCAAAGGGAAGAGACCTTCAACTACCCCAACGCCGCCTGGGGTGGGGGAGACGTAGTAAAAAAGCTGGCTTATGCTGAACCCACCAATAATCGTCCCCACGGAAAAGGGCACATTTAATGCCATGAACACGAAAGCCAGTACAAAGATCAGAATGGCTTTGTTATTGAGGGCAAACAGGAAAGGCCACATGATCTTATTGGGATTGCCGCGAATGGTTTTTATTCCTTCGGCAATTTCAACGGACAGGTTGTAGGCGCTGTCCACATTAATCAAATCCCGGTGGAAAATGCGGTGTAGTAGTCTGTTGATGAATGTTGAAATGCCGACCAGCAGTCTGCCAAGGCGGTGTTGAGATTTATATCCCAGGTAAAGAATGACTGCGTCTGCCACGGCAATGGCAAACATGAAAGCGGCAGCAGACACCTCTCCGGCAGAAAGATGTCCCCGGCGCAGCAGCACCACAAACCCTGCCAACACGATGCACAACAAGGCGGCGTATTCGTATAGCAAATAAAGAATACCAACCACTAACACCCGACCCGAAGACTGTTTTCTGGCTTTGGCGGTATCGATGAAGACAGCCATGCCGCTCATGCCGCCGCTGGGGGCGATCATGCTGACAAAGGTGGCAGCAGTAGTCATCAGAAACATGATCTTTCGTGATTCGTGCAAGCCAACCAATTCGTAGATAGAGCGGTACACCGCTGTGGCATTGAACAAACACAGCAGCTCAAAAAGAAATGCCACCAGCAGAAAGGGCAGGTTTCCTTTGCGCAAGGTTTCGATGATGGTTTGAATCTGGGTGAAACTGACCACCACGTATAAAACTGCAAGGATGATCACGATCACCTGGATGATTTTTCTCATGAATTTCCTTTATTTCAAAAAATCCCAATAGTCACTCGTGAGTAAATTTGAGTAATTAACTATAATGGCAAATTTCTTTTGTGCAAAGATGAATGATTCCTAATTTGGCTGTCGTCTTGTTTGGGTGATTAAGGTGTAAAATCGTTTTTGCGGCGATGGAGTCCGCCCTTAAATGCCTCGTTGCTGATGACTCCTGAATTTAAGTACAGGAGTAGTTAATGAAGAACCTTCTATTCATCGGGGCAGGTGGATTTATTGGCGCAGTATTGCGTTACTTGGCTGTACTCTCCACGCAAATGTTTAGGACGAAAACAAACCTTCCTGTCGGCACCTTGCTGGTGAACGTGATAGGCTGCCTGTTGATTGGGTTTCTGGCAGTGTTGGCAGAGAATAGTAAATTTATCTCTGTGGAAGGACGCAACTTTCTGATTGTTGGAATCCTGGGGGCTTTCACCACATTCTCTACTTTTGGTTACGAATCGGTGACTTTGTTGAAAGATGGCATGAATTTTCATTTCATTCTCAACATCGGGCTTCAACTGGTGCTGGGGTTCGCCGCGGTGTGGGGTGGGATGAATCTGGCAAAACTCTTTCAAAAAGTCTTTTAGTTCCCTTTTTAAACCTTCTGATATTTAAGTAATTACTCGAGAAATTTTATAAATACTTCAATGACTATTGAAGTAAAATTTCCTTATGGAAGATAGCATAGAAAAAATCGATTTTCTTTCAGAGATCTACAAGGCTCTGGGTGATCCTAATCGCTTAAGGCTCTTTCTCATTCTTATGGACGGTGTCCATTGCAATTGTGAGTTAGTTCAACTTACCGGGCTGGCGAATAACCTGATCTCCCATCACATGCGCATCCTGGTTAAGGCTGGGTTGATCACAGCCAGGCGGCAGGAAGCGGACGCCAGGTGGATATACTACTCCATCAATCGTGAAATGATCGATAAGCTGCAAAAAGATTCGTTAAATTTCCTCACCATTGATTCCATTCCGGAGCGGAATCCGGATTGTTCGCCAGAAAAAACCTGTAAAAAAAGAGTGGAAAATGAGCAGATTTGAAAAATATCTATTTATTTGGGTTGCCCTGTGCATGGGAGTCGGTTTGCTTCTCTCGCAGACCATCCCGGGGATTGGTGAAACGATCAATTCCTGGCAGATCAAAGGGATTTCCATTCCCATCGGGATCTGTCTCTTCCTGATGATGTATCCAGCATTGTTGAACCTGCAAGTATCTGAATTAAAGAAACTCAAGAAAAACCCAAAGCCCATCTTTCTTACCCTTTTTACGAACTGGATCATCGCTCCCATCGTGGCGTCATTATTAGCCAGATTTTTTCTCAAAGGACAGGAACAGTTGATAGTAGCCATCATCCTGTTGGGTTCCAGCCCATGCACTGCCATGGTGCTGGTTTGGGGCAAGCTGGCAGAAGGCAACCAGGAACAAAATGTGATCACCACCAGTGTGAACACCATCACCATCATGTTCTTGTATGTGCCGGTAGTCTCCCTGCTGACAGGTATCCAGAACATCACCATTGACCGCTGGATGTTGTTCATCTCGGCATTGATCTTTATCGGTGTGCCGCTTTTGGCTGGGATTATCAGCAAACGGCTGGTCATCAGAAGAAAGGGCGAAGACTGGTTCCATGATGTGTATCGTCCGATAGTGGGCAAGATTTCTATTGTGGCATTGCTGGTTACGCTTGTCGTACTGTTCTCGTTGAACGGACAGGTATTATTGAATAATTTTGATTTGCTGGGGCTGGTTTCTATCCCGCTCTTGCTTGGGTTCGTGATCGTGGTGGGTTTCAACCTGCTGATCACCCGACTCTTTGGTTTGCAATATCGGGAAGGAATCATCACCGTTCTGATTGGTTCTTCCAGTCATTTTGAGATTGCCATCGCGGCTGCGGTTGCAATGTACGGTGTGGGGTCCTTGGCTGCCCTGGGCACCACCATGGGGCTGTTCTGGGAGGTCCCCATTATGCTGGGATTGGTTCAGTTGGGAAAGTATCTCAACAAGAGGCACTTCTGGAAGTCCGCTCAACGGGCTGATTAGATGGTTTGAAATTTTGATGGGAGTAGCAAATTAGACTGATTATTCGTTACGTTTGAGGTTTTCTCACATGGGATAATAAGTCCACGTGAGAAAACTATCCTTTATTGAGCGCAACAAAAGCAGAATGTGAGGCTTAACTAAGGTTGGGGGTATTCAATAACTAAACCGATTGAGTATGCAATTTTATTCAATTCGCTGGATGGTATTTCCCCTATTTTTTTGATGAACCGGCTTGTTGAAACAGAGCGAATTTGAAAAGCGTCGGCTGATGAAGTTTTTTTGAGTCCATTTTTGACACTCGGATTTATCTTTACCATCCAGGGAGCTTGTTGATAATGCTCTTTCCAATCTGTTAACGGAACGACCACGCGGAGGGGGAGTTTACCAATAGAATTACTGCTCATAATCACTACCGGACGTGTTTTTTTGATCTCTGCTCCGATAGTCGGATCAAGGTTGATTAGCCAGATTTCATTTCTATTCATCGATTATTTCCTCCCCATCCAATAAGGTCATGTCAGTAAGAGCATCGTTTTTCTCATAATCTTCTAATAAGGCTTCTGCAGCAAGTTCCATTTTTTCATAAGTTCGTGCACGAAGCTGCGCGTTTAGTAGGTTTCTAACTAGTTCAGAAAAGGATAGGCCGTCCTTTTTTGCTATATCACTTATCACAATCGTCTGATCTTTTTCAAGAATTATTTGTTTTCTTACATAATCTTGTGCCATTTTTCTCTCCTGATTATACATATTATACTACACACCTATATGTGTATTAAAAATCACAACATAACCGATTAATCATATGATTTCAAAATGTAGAGAGATAAAAAAACCGGCATCTCATTCTCAGAGGCGCCGGTTGGTTAATTGATTTTGAGGTTAGAAAATTGATTCGTGGGGATGTTTCTCATCCACTTTGGCGAGAGTGAAAGAGCCTGCCGCACCCAGCAGGAACAACCCGGTGCAGATGGCAATCGTCCAGCCGGTTACGCCGGAGGGGATGATGGCGGCGGTCGAACCCACCACGATGCCCAGGATGAAGTGATACATGAAAGGATAAGCCTTTTTGAAAAGCCAGGCTACCAGTTTGGAGAACAAGAGGATGCACAACACCACGCCGATCATCAAGGGGATAATGACGCCGAAATCCAGTTGTTTAATGCCATTCGCCATGGGCTGATAAAGCCCAAGGTAAATCAGGAAATTGGAGGGGCTCATGCCCGGCACGATCATACCCAGAGCGAAAATCGCGCCGCTCATAATCCAGACCAGGAAGTTGGGGGTCATGGTGACGTTGCCAATGGTGTTAAGATATCGCATCAGGAAAAAAATGCCAACAGCGAAGACGACCAAAATTACCCAGTGATAGGTTTTGCGGCCTTCTTTTCCGGCGGTTTTCCACAAAGAGGGGAAGGTGCCGGCGATGAAACCGATAAAGAGCCAGATGAATGGAGCGGCAAAATGAGTGAAAGCGTAATCAATCACTGCCGAAAAAGCCACCACACCCAAAGCACCGCCGATTCCAATGGGCAGGAAGAAGAGCAGGTTCTGCATGAATTTATGTTTGAGGTTGGCTAAAAATTTGATCAGCGGTTCATAGATGCCAAAGACCACCATCAGCACGCCGCCCGAAAGACCGGGGACGATCGCGCCCACTCCTACCAGCACGCCTTTGATCAGACGGATAATCCAGCCTAAAAGACCATCATTTTTCTTGGTCGTTGTTTCTGCAGTAGACATAATCCAAAATCCTTTGTGATTTGAAAATAATTGCCAGATGAGGGATTGTATCACAAGCGCGATTATGACAACGATCTTAACTGAATAAAAATCTTCCAATCCAATTGTATTGAGGGTTAGAGATTTTTTAGGTTTATAGCTGGAAATAACGCGCTATTGAATTCCGGCCATCTTATTGGTGATCTGTCTCAGTTTTTTCCAGGTTTCAGGGTTGTAAGAGTTGCGGTTTGATTTGACCTGCTTGTTGTTCTCGTCCCAATACCCGCCAGTGATATTCTCAACGGATGGATCGGCAGCCAGAAAGAGATAGGTTTCTGCCTGGCGTTCAGGGGTGATGGCCATTTTTCGTTTCATTTGATAGATTTTCTTCTGCCAATCGGGCAGGTGGCTGATCTTCTCATCCGGCAGGGCGACATTGGTTACCCGCACACAGTTGACGGTCACCCCGCTTCCATTCAACTGTTCTGCCTGATCGTAGGTGAACATAACCTGCGCCAGTTTGGATTGATAATAGGCGTGTTGGGCATTGAACTTCCGTTCACCGTTCAGATTGTCAAATTCGATATCCAGAAATGGATAGGTGACCAGCCCTTTTGATGCCACCGTAATGACGCGGCTGGGAGCGGAAGATTTCAGCAGGTCCAGTAACAGGTGGGTGAGCAGCACAGGTCCCACGTGGTTGGTGGCGAAGATGGTTTCCA
Source organism: uncultured Anaerolinea sp. (assembly GCA_964468875.1). Lineage (GTDB taxonomy): Bacteria > Chloroflexota > Anaerolineae > Anaerolineales > Anaerolineaceae > UBA6107. Next base: position 15,717 of record CAYXWV010000031.1, read on the forward strand.
CGCCTTCAGCGGTCAGCAGCGGCTTTTTCAGTGTGAGATCAAAGTTGGCTGCGTTATGAATCAAGACATCCAGCCTTTGGTGTTTTGATTCATACAGGGCGGCAAAATTCCGGATCGACGCCTGGGAGGATAAATCCAATTCCATTACCTCAACCAATTGACTGCCGGAGACATTTTTAACCTCATGCATCGCCCGATTGGCTTTTTCAAGAGATCGGCACGCCATGACGACCATGGCTCCGTTTTTTGCCAGCAGAACCGCAGCCGCCTTGCCGATGCCCGAATTGGCGCCGGTGATGATCACCGTTTTGTTCTCAAGGTTGTATTCCATGTTTTCTCCTTATACGGTCGGTTTGCCTGACATGCCGAATTGCAGGGTAGTCACAATTTCTTGATATAGATGTTCCATCTCTTCCAATTGTCTGGGGGAATATGCCTGGTTTTCTGCCGGGGCTTCACCCATCTTTTCACTTACAAAATGCCCGATTTCAGAAAGGGCAGAAACGAAGATGAAGGCGGAAATTTCGGCATTGATCTCTGTTCGAATTTCGCCTTTTTTCTTTCCTTCTTCAATTAAATCCATAAAGTAATGGATAGTTGCTTGTTTTCCTTTTAGGACCAACTCATCAGGCAGGGGGGATTTACCAGAGGTGGCTTTGTATCCAAGCCGGGCGAGTTTGGGATACTGAAGTTCAAATTTTGCCATCACTGAAAAGAGTGCCCGCAGCCGATCAAAAAAAGGAAACTCATCTTGAGGGAGAAACGCTTCTGCCATCATGCGGCTTTTGGTTTGCGAGATTTTATCCAGCAGGTAGGCGTAAAGGTCGCTTTTATCTTTGAAATACTGATAAAGGCTGCCCTTGGCAATGCCGACTTCAAGAACAATTTTTGAAACTGAAGCGCTGGAATAATCCTGCTGAGAAAATTCCTCAATGGCACACTCAATGATTTTTTGACGTTTTTCTTCTGGTAGGTTGAAAAAAGTTTGAAAAGGCATTGTTCTCCAATGTGACCGAGTGGTCACGTGACTGACTAGTCACATTTTATCAAGGAAACAAGATTTGTCAAGAATTTCAATAAGAAGTGATGATATATAGAACAAATTTAACATTATGATAAAATTACTCAACTGGAGGGAAGCAGATGGAAAAAGAACAAATTTATCAAGCAAGCCTTGACCTTGCCAATCGGTCGGAAATCGCTATGTTAGGAAATAATGGAACAGAAGGATATCCGAATATCAAGGCGTTAATTAAATGCGACAACGAAGGGTTAAAAACAATCTGGTTCAGCACGAATACGTCTTCCAAACGAGTGCCTCTTTTGAAAAAGGATTCTCGGACTTGCGTCTATTTTGTCGATTTTGAAAATTGGGAAGGATTATCTCTAATTGGAGATATTGAACTTCTTCAGGATGAGCCCTCACGCCGCCGGGTCTGGAATGAGGGAGATGAAAAGTACTACTCACTTGGGTTCAATGATCCAGATTTTACGGTCATGCGTTTTACGACTCGTTCTTGTAATTATTATCATGGTCTGGCGAATCTAACTTTTGAGCCATAAACTGGTAATAATACAAAAGAAATGGAAATAAGTTACAGAAAAATCAGTGCAAAATAAACAAATTTAATAAAATAAACGCAATAACTAAATAAAATTCAAAAAGATATTAAGTTCTAGCAACTTTTTTTCATGCTCCTCGTAGACTAAGCATATTCATACGAGGAGTTATTTTATGGCACAAGCAATGGCAGTTTCACCAAAAAGCAACCCAATGAAAAAAGTATTAGGCATCCGGAATTTTCTATTGTTATGGATCGGTCAAGCCACATCCATGCTCGGAGATCAATTCTACAGCATTGCCTCCGCGTGGCTGGTTCTAAAGATTACAGGAGACCCCATGGCGCTTGGTTTGGTAATGGCGTTGGGCGGAATCCCCAGAGCAATTTTCACCGTGATTGGTGGAGCAATAACAGACCGAATTTCACCGCGTAGATTGATGTTGACCACCGATTTTGTGCGGTTGGCAGTTTCAGCCGTATTGGCTCTAATGCTCTTTACTGGAACCCTTCATGTGTGGATGATCTACTTTTTCGCGATCATTAATGGCATTATGGGCGGCTTGTTTGGTCCGGCTTCCATGTCAATTGTACCGAACATCGTTCCGGGAGAAGAGCTTCAAGCAGGCAATTCTCTGAGCCAGGGAACTTCTTCTCTAATCGGGTTTGTCGGGCCGGCGCTGGCAGGCGGAATGATCGCCTTGCTTACTGATGAAAACACCGGTATGGCTTTGGCAATTGCATTTGATGCGTTTACCTTTGTGGTTTCAGTGATTACGCTATGGCTAATGAAATCCGGGGAGGTATCTACTGCTTCAAGGCAAAGCGCACAGCCTGCCAACCTATTACAGTCCGTTAAAGATGGGATTACTTACATTGTCAAGGATCCCATATTACGGATGATGTTTATCATTATTGCGTTGGCAAACTTCTGCTTTACCGGTCCGCTGCTGGTGGGCATTCCTTACCTGGCGGATATCCGTTTCACTGGAGGAGCAGCCGCATACGGCGTTATCCTCTCAGGTTTTGCCGGGGGCAACCTGCTTGGGATTATCCTTTCCGGTGTTCTACCGAAGATTAAAAAACAGCTTGTGCGTGGATTCATGGTGGTTATGTTCTTATTATTTGGTCTTGGCATCCTTGCCATGAGTTGGATTTCCATCACCTGGGTGGCAACCGTTAGCCTGGGAATCATTGGAATTCTGGACGGTTACCTTTCGATTATGATGATCACCGGGCTGCAGAGAAACACCCCCAAGAATCTGTTAGGCAGACTGATGAGCATGATCCTGTTGGCTAACCTGAGTATGATGCCGATCTCTCAAGCGCTTTCCGGCTACGCTCTGCGATGGAGCGTCTTGGCAGTTTTTGCGTCAGCAGGATTGATCATGATCATCCTCGCTGGAGTAATGATGTTTAGTAAATCTGTGGATGGTTTGGGTGATATTCTGACGGGAACACAGGATCAATTGAACGTTTCTGAATAATCCCCTTCGTTCTCACAGATTACTTTCTGATTGAACTGATCCCCCCTCTGCTGATATCTGATGTATCGCAGAGGGGGGATCTTTTTTTAAAACAGGAAAACCCATCATATCAATTAAGCGGAACGAATTCGTTTAAGAGAAGTATTTTTTACCGCATTCTGGACGTATTATATAGAAATTAGAGAAAGGGGTACATGAAATGAATCTATCCGGAATTATTGCCGCAATTGTTTTTGCCGTCATTGGATGGCTGGCTTTTCGCAAATCAGTCAGGCCGCGTAAAGGTTGGGTTTGGCTGGTTTTGCTGGCGGCAACCCTCCTGGCAGGTTCCATTGGAGTAAATTCAAAGTTGTTGTCATTTTCGGGGATTGACATCTACCTCAATGACTGCCTGCAGGGGTTGGGGTTCGGGGTACTGGCCGGACTACTGGCGAGAAAAGAATAATATCCTTATTCGCGAACCAGCTGAATCAGGTTGATCTCGGGGCTATTACACAGTCTGAATTTCAGCATGGGAATCATGCGGCTTGATCCAAGGCCCCGCGAAACGTATTGCTGAAATTCTCCCCAATCATACAAGCCGCTGACCTTGTCTTGATCGGGGAAGAATCCCCGTCTTTCAGATGCGGCATCGGGAATATAGATTGCGCCAATGAAAGGCAGTCTGAGCTGACCGCCGTGGTAGTGTCCGGCCAGCACCAGATCGTATTGGGGGATAATAGCCGGCATTTTGCTGACCGAATCAATTGTGAATGGATAATGCGTAATGCCAATGAGAACGTCGTCCGTTTGAATTAACGACAATTCTTCAATTCTCTCCAGCCCAAAAGTAACTTGTTGTTGATATTTATCAATCTCGTTTAGTGAAAGCTCCGAGCTGTTTAGCTGTTGTTTTCCAGATTCAACATGAAACGATTCGAGCCACTCGATTAGCCAAAACTCAGAAATGTATATTTTTTGTTCACCGCGCTGAATATGATAAACCTGGTTTAAAACATGAACCCCTTTTGATTCAAGCAGTCGTCCGTCATCGGTAAGTTCGCCGGTAAATTCATTCATGGCGTATGGACCCCAGTTTCCGGTGGCAAAATACGCGAACTCCTTATTTTGTATGCCATCCAACAGGTCAAGAAAGGGTTGATTGTTACCTTCTGACATATCCCCGTTGATCGACAGCAGATCATAATCGAGAGAATTGATGAGAGAAATCAACTTCTGTTGATGCGGGCTAAATTCCTTGCTGTGTAAATCGGTGAGTTGAAGGATGGTGAACCCTTCAAATTCGCTTGGTAAGTTCTCAATCTGTATTTCCTGGGTAACAACCACGACCCGGTTGTTGTCCCAGATGGTATAGAGGATTAGAAGACCAAAAAGTAGAATGATCCCGATTGGAATAGAAAAACGAAGTTTTATTTTCTTTGGATTGATTTTTTTCATAATTCTGAGATTATAATGTAGAATATTGATGGAATATAAGTTCTAAAAAAGGAATGACAGGAGGATATCAATGACTCATCCCAAAGTGGATCAATTGCGCTTCACCCGCAGCGAGTTGATGCGCTGCCTGGAAGGGCTAACCAACGAGGAGGCAGCCAAGCGCTTTATGCCCATGAATTGCATTGCCTGGAATGTAGGCCACCTGGCATGGCATGAGCAGCGATATTTTGTCACTTATGCCACCGGGCAGGTGATTATCCCGGAGTTGAACAAACTTTATGCTTACGGCGCACCGGCCAGCACCCCCAGCCTGGACGAAATGCTGGCAGCCTGGAAGACCGTCACCGCTGCCGGGGATCCCTTCCTCGACACCATTACCGTCGCCAAACTTCAGGAGCAGGTGATCAAAGATGGAAAACCGCTCCAACGCTATTGGGGCAACCTGTTGCAGCGCATCATTTATCACTACTGGTACCACACTGGTGAGAATGCCGCCATTCGACAAAGCCTCGGCCATACCAACCTGCCGCAGTTCGTGGGTGATATTGATGCCCTGGCGCCTTACCGGCCTGAGTAAAGAGGAGACATTGCCATGACTCACCCGCTTGTGGATCAACTCCGGTTCACCCGCAGAGAATTTCAGCGCAACCTGAAAAGCCTTTCTGCTGAAGATGCCGTCATTCGCTTTGAACCGCTCAACTGTATCAGTTGGACGGTGGGCCATGTAGCCTGGCAGGAGCAAACCCGTTTGTTATGTTACGGCCAGGGGAGGAAGAAGCTCTTTCCTGAACTGGACGAATTGTGCGGCAGGGGGCAGCCCGCCAGCACGCCGCCGTTGAAAGACATGTTGAGAATCTGGAAGGCTGTCACCCAAGCCAATGATGCCTGGCTGGATGGATTGACCCAACAACAATTGCTGGCTCCCTACGTGGTGGATGGTGTCGCGACAAATCAAATCTGGGGATCCGTGCTCCTGCGCGTCACCTACCATTACTGGTATCATCTGGGTGAGGTTGCCGGCATCCGTCAGCGGTTGGGGCACTCCAACTTGCCGCAATTTGTAGGCAATATTGATCGCCAGGCTCCTTATCAACCCGAGCATTAACTAGCATTTTTACCGAAAGGAGAATTTGTCATGACCAATCTTGACATTCCCCAACGCATTGAGCTTGCCCGCAAGGGGATGAACTCGACCATCATTTGCAAGGTACCCTCAGGATGGGTGGCGCTGTGCGATATGCAATACCTGCGAGGCTACTGCATCTTGCTGGCTGACCCTGTGGTTGAATCCATCAACCATCTTGATTTGGCTGGCCGATCGAAGTTTTTGCTGGATATGACCCTGGTGGGTGATGCCCTGCTCGAAGTCACCGGCGCCCTGCGGATCAACTATGGTATGTTGAGCAATTCTGATCCATATCTGCATGCCCACATCATTCCGCGTTATCAGGAAGAACCTGAAGAAATCCGGCGGTATTTACCTTGGTCATATCCGAAAGAGGTGATGAACGGACGTCCATTTGACCTCGAACGCGATCAGCCGTTAATGATGGAACTAGCGGCGGCCATCCAAAAAGGAATCAATTAAATACAAAAGAGACCCTTCTCCAGGGTCCCTTTTGCCGAAGGAATGACTCGTGAAAAAACCTGAATTATTGAGGATGGTTCAGGTCGTTCACGGGGTTCGAGCCTTCAAGCGCTGTTGTATTCTCCAGCCAGGATTTTGACTTTTCAATAAAGAGCACCAATGGCCACAAAAAGACGATTCTCAACGCATCCACCAAAAACTGCAGCCAGCCAAGCAGAGTAAACTGTTTCACGTCAACTTGGTTCAACTGAATGCGGGCAATCACGATACCCATCACCGAATAAATGCACAGCGGAATGGTAAAGGTGGTGAATGATTCTGTGAACATATGAGCCTCTTTTCTTGCTGGTGAACATTGAATTGATGTATTTATTCTACGAAAACTGGAAGGGGTTGTGAATTACCCATTAGGGCGATTTCATGAAGATCATCGGTTCGAAATAGTCACAATAAACTTGTTGCCATTACCCAAAAGGGTAATAAGAATCGGAGAAAAGAAAATGTTCAAACGCTGACAGGTTTATCACCTGTCAGCGTTTTTTCAACTACTAAATTACTCGTAAAAATTAGAGATTTTCGAGAGAGGCGATTACGTCAGAGGCGTAGGCTTCAGCGCCATGCTCTGTCAAATCAAGACCTTCCATTTCTTCTTTCTTGTTCACACGTAAACCGAACTTCTTGAGGATAACAAAGAAAAGGATATAACCCGTGATGGCACACCAGATTGCCACGGCCACAACACCAATGAGTTGGGCAAGCAGTTGACCGGCATTTCCGGCAATTAATCCTGTAACACCGTTCTCAGTAGCAAAGATCCCAACGGACAGTGTACCCCAGATGCCATTCATGAGGTGAACAGGCACTGCACTGACGGGATCGTCAATTTTTAATTTTTCAAGCAGTATGGCGCCAAAGAACACGATAAAACCAGCGACTGCGCCAATCACAATGGAAACTGCCGGTGTAACAAAAGCGCAGGGAGCGGTAATGGCGACCAAGCCAGCCAGAACGCCATTGAGGGTTGCGCCCAAATCAGGTTTTTTGTTAGCAAACAGCCAACTCAGCGCAAGGGCGATAAAACCACCCACTGCAGCGGCAATATTTGTATTCACAGCGACCAATGAAATAATGTCTGCATTGAATCCATCAGCAGCCAACTGGGAACCGGGATTGAAACCAAACCAGCCTAGCCAGAGGATGAACACACCCAGGGTGACAAGGGTAATGGAATGTCCGGGGATGGCACGAGCTTTACCATTGTTGGTGAAACGTCCGATGCGTGGACCGAGAGCCAGTGCACCGATTAATCCTATCCAACCACCTACACTGTGAACAACAGTAGAACCGGCGAAGTCCTTAAACCCGGCACCGAAGGGAAGGGTTGATAACCAGCCTCCGCCCCAGATCCAGTGACCGGAGATTGGGTAAATAATAGCAGAGATGAAAAATGAATAAACAAGATATGCCTTAAATTGCGTACGTTCGGCCATCGAGCCCGAGACGATGGTTGCCGCGGTTCCCGCAAAGACGAGTTGGAAGAACCAAAATGCCATAACCGGCAACCCGGCTACGTCGGCACCATTATTTGAAAGGAAGAAACCACTCGTTCCAATCCAGCCGCCGGCGGTTGAACCAAACATGAATGCGTAACCAATTGCCCAGAAGGCGATTGTGGCAAACACAAAGTCAATCAGGTTCTTAAAAAGAATGTTGGTGGTGTTTTTAGATCGCGTTAATCCTGCTTCCACAAGGGCAAAGCCGGCTTGCATCCAGAACACCAAAAAAGCTGTTATCAGAACCCAAACCGTGTTCAACCCGCGGGTTAAATCGGCAGTCGGATCGCCAGCCTGAGCAAAAACAGGTTTGGCGGTGATCAACAAGGCTGCCACTGCCGCGGGAACTACCACCCAGCGAAGCCATTTGATCGTCTTGAGAGAGAAGGGAACCATTTTTATCATTGTAATTACTCCTTTTATGAATGAATGCGAGTGGTTTAGAACCATCCGATTCGCATTTTGACCAGAATCAAGGTCGAAGCTAAAATCATGCCAAACAATGTTGCTGGAACTGCCAGCTTCAACCAGGTTTTCCACCCTACTTTTCTGTGGTGGCGCTCAAGATAGCCGTAAGCTACCACATTGGCAGAAGCACCTATGGGAGTCATGCTGCCGCCTATATCCACGCCGAGTGCTAAACTCCAAACCATAATTGCCAAAGCAGGCATACCCGGCAACAGGGCGAGGTCTTTCAACACATAACTCATCGCCAGTGCCAACGGCACGTTATCCACCACACCGCTTAACAATCCGGGCACCCAATGGAGAACCATCAATAACAGGTTGGCGTTATTACCCGCGAGGTGGGCAAAAGCTTCAGCCAAACCTTCAAATAAATGGACTTTTTCCAGTCCACCAATGATGATGAACAATCCGCTGAAGAAGAGTATGCTTTCTCCATCCAACTTTAGAATCACATTTCTTCTTTGGTGATCCTTCAACAGGAATATGGCGATGGTCGCAGGAATCAGAGCAGCTGTGGCAGCAGTGATGTGAAAACCAAGCAGGTGGCTTAAGGGCAGATGGAAAATCAAAAGCAGAACAGCAACAAGGAAAAAAATGAGGCCAATTTTGGTGAGTTGTACGTTTGGTTTATCGCGATTGTTGTATTCGATTTCGACGATGGTGTAATCGGTCAGCCATTGCTGCGATTCCTTAAGGGATTTGCGGTTGATCAGATAAAAAATACCCAATAGTAGTAGGGCTACCAAAATGGCAATCGGGCCCGTGTGCGTTGCAAAATCGGAAAATGAAAACCCCAGTGTTGTTCCCAAAATTACATTTGGGGGATCGCCCACCAGGGTGGCAGCTCCTCCAGCGTTGGCGGCGCATACCTCAGCAATGATCAGCGAAATGGGGTTCATCCTCAACAGGTGACAGAGTTGTACAGTGAGTGCTGCCAGAAAGAGCATCACCGTGATGCTGTCCATGAACATAGAGAGAAATGTTGCCATAAGGATCAGAACTACAAATAATGGGGCAGGCTGATATTTCACCTTGCGAACAGCGATCATCGCCAGCCATTTGAAGAATCCTGATTCGGTCAGAATGGATACCAACACAAACATACCTGCCAACAACCCAAGGGTTTCCCAGTTGATGGCTTTGACAACATCAGACAAAGTCATCACCCTGAAAACCACCATGAGAGCACCCCCCAAGAGTGCTACCCAGTGGCGGGGAAATTTCTCGGTCGCTATTGCCAGATAAACCAGTATAAAAATGATGATGGCAGTCCACATGAAAAAATCCTAAAAGTAGAATTGAGCAATCCTTTAATCAAACAATTGGGTTGAATGAATAGCAAAGCCAGCCTGACAGCCCTTGGCTGAGGTTTGGAATTTCATTTGTTCAGATTGTGTCGTGAAAAAAAAGATTAAGCGGGGGTGTTCTTGACTGTTCTGTTGAACATCCCATAATATGGGTTTTATTCTACGGTTGTTTGTACCACCAGACAATTACCCGAACGGGCGAAAGTAAAAAACATGAAAGCGCAGCTGCTCCTCAATAATGGGCAATTTTTTAAAAAAATACCCCTTTTGGGTAGTAAAAATTGTATTGTTTTGAAAAAAAACTGGAACTGTTCTTGCAACAAAATAATAGGTATACATCTTTGAATTTATACACCGAGGGGATGCTTAATGGATAACAATAATTCCAGCGAAACCGAATATAACAAAATAGAATACAAGAATGTCGAAATCAAAGAATCACGCATCCAAATGAAGGAGTTCAATTCATGCACCTTCATCAAATGCAATTTCAACGGCACAAATTTTCAACGCTGCCATTTCAGAGACTGCACCTTTGTGGGCTGCGACTTGAGCCTGGTAAGCTTGAACGACACCTCCTTTTCAAACACACGCTTTGCCGATTCGAAATTACTTGGAATAAACTGGACACTGTCCGATTGGGCGTCTGGGGCGCTGCTCAGCCGGCCGGTGAACTTTCAGAATTGTGTGATGAATTTTTCTTCTTTCTTGGGCTTAAATCTCGATAAAGTGATTCTCAATCACTGCATATTACATGAAGTCAGTTTCGAAGATGCCAATCTTTCATTCACTGATTGCCGTGGAAGCGATTTCGAAAATGCCCGTTTCGCCCACACAAATCTGACCAGCGCAGACTTTCGAGGGGCGATCAATTATCAAATTGACCCCACCATTAACACTTTGAAAAAGACCCGTTTCTCGTTACCTGAAGCCATGTCGCTTTTATATAGTCTAAATATTATTCTGGACGATGCTGTTGTTGAGGAATAAAACATTAATTATTCTACCCAAGGTATTTTCATAAAAAACGTAGTCTTTTATAAAGTAAACTACGGTTTTTGTTTGCTAGTAAGTCAGAAGAGTAAGAAATTCTGTTTTTTTGTTTTCCTTAAATGATGTAACAAACCCATACAGTTGATCTTTTTAATCCGCTTTCATTTACGATGAATTTATCATAACTTTATATCATCGTTATTGAATTGTCTCTGTCGTTTTTCTACAATTAGGATAAGAAAAAAGCTTTTATTACCGGTAACCGGAGGGTTGATGGAATGGCAGAATAGTTTTTTGGTGATCCCATTGCTCATTTCAGCTATCATTGCTTTCTACGTTGCTTCCATTGTCCGAAATTTTAGCAAGCTCCCAATCTTCAACTTGATCTCTTTGCTGCTTATTGCAGCGGGATTTTGGTCTGTTTTGTATTCTCTAGAGTTATGGTCGTCTTTGTTGCCCTTTCAGATACTGATTGGGAAATTGGAATATATCGCCATATGCCTGATTCCACCTTTATGGCTTCGTTTTTGCCTTCGATTTTCCAAGCTAAAGAGAAGTGAAAACCAAAGATTCGCTTTATTCTATTCCTCTCCGTTTTTAATCTCGTTGATTGTCATTTTTACGAATGATCTGCATCATTGGTTTTGGCAGGATTCCTCTCAGATTATTTTTGAGGGGGCGGCAATTCTTACGAATCGCTATGGATTCTGGTTCTGGATTCACTCTGCCCTATCATACATCTACATCTTGACTGGCTCTATTCTTGTGATTAAGACTTTGTTTCAAAGAAAACGGATTACTGTTCCGGTAATCCTGGTTGGTATGGGTGTTTTACTTCCATTATTGGGGAATATACTGTTCATTTTCAAGTTTCAAACACCTTTTGACTTTACCCCAATCGTGATCACGCTGTCTGGAGTGATGTTCGCTGTCAGCATGATCCGATTTAATTTTTTCAACATAAAACCAATCGCAAAGTCAACACTTTTTTCAACTCTCAGCGATCCGGTGTTTTTTATCAGCAACGAACATATAGTGATTGAAGCCAATCGAGCAGCTCAGGAATTATTTGAAATTTCAACTTCGTCATTCGGAAGCGAAAGCATTGACAAAATTATTAGTGAAAAAACAGGCACCCTTCCTGTGATTGATCCAGCACATGATCAGGAACTAAGAATTGAAACTGTTGAGGGCACTGTCTATTACCGGGCTATTGCCACTCCTGTCTATGATCACAAAAAAGTGGAAGGAGTTTTGTTAACCCTCAAAGAGATTACTGCCGAAAAAACTATGATTCAGGGAAGAACACGAGAAATAGAAGCGGTTTCCTTTCTAAATCAGGTTAGTGAACTGTGTTTGAATTCTACGAATATTGAGCAGCTCCAGGACCATGTGATGAAAAAGATAACCAGTTTTTCTTCAGCAGAGCTGGTTTTTATGATCAGAAATTGTGCGTCGTCCTGTCAAACGGTTTTTCTCGCTGACCGAGGAGAAGTTCCGTTAATCTCACTGGGCATTAATGACTTCTCAAGGGTTATTGAGAGAGTGTTCAAAGAGAAGAAAACCGTTTTTTATTCCACCCCTGAACAAGTAAAAAAAGTTTGCAAATCCAAACAACCTTACAGGAGTTTATGTGTTTTCCCTCTCCTTGATAAACAGGAATGGCGGGGGGTTTTGGCTGCTTTCTTCTCAACACAGGTGCATCTTGATAAAGGTGTGATTACCATAATCGAACAGGCACTTATCCAAACAATGATTTCAATGTCCAGATTATTGGTATTAGAGGATTTGGAAAATCAGGTAATCGAAAGAACCGAACAGCGAAATAAATTAAATGCAGAATTGGAACAGAATTATATCCACCTGAATCAAATTGTGGATACTTCTCCAAACCTGGTGTTTAGTCTAAGCCCGCAAGAGGAGATTTTGTTTTGTAACAAGAAATTCATTCATGATTTTGGTATTACTGAAAAAAGAGCTGTGATTGGCAAACCTATCAGTGAGGTTTTTAAAAATCGGGATCAAAAACTGTTAAATCAAATCATCCAGATCAATCGCAACGGAGAGCGCAGCGGACAATACGAATGTACGCTGCAACTTACATCTGGCTATCAGAAAGAATACCTCCTGAACAAATCGATCTCTTATTCCGCCGATGTGAATTCTCTCGAATTTATCTATATCATGATTGATCTCACAAAACAAAAGAAACAAGAGATTAAGCTTCGGAACAGCGAACAACGATTGCTCAATTTGTTTGAATCCATGCCGGTAATTGTTTTTGAACAGGATCATTCGGCAATCAAATCCAGAATTGACCAAATCCGAACCGAATATGGCGACCAGGCTTTGCACTATCTGCAAACTCATCCCGCGGAAGTAAGTGAATTGGCCAACAAAATCGTGGTGAAAGATTGCAATCAATTGGCTCAGGACTTTTACGGTTTTGAAAAGAAAGAAGATCTCTTCAAGGAATATCCTCGATTGGTCGCAAAAAGCGGTACCGACTCACTTCTTCTACAATTAGAAAGCTACTTGGAGGAGAAAACCGAATTTGAAATAGAAGCTACCAGAATAAAATCATCAGGAGAAGTGGCGTTTGTAAAAATTCGCTCTCATATTCCCAAAGAAAATCAGCAAGATTTTGGCAAGGTGTTGGTTTCAGTGGTTGATATCACAGCAAGAAGAAATATCGAAAAAGCTCTGGCTTCTAGCGAAGAAAAGTTTCGTAGCATCATTCAACAATCCATTGACGGGATTATTCTATTTGATCAATCAGGCAGAATTATTGAGTGGAATGATGCCGCTGAGAGAATGACAGGTTATACAATGCAAGATTTAGCTAACCTTTCAATCTCCAAACTGATACGTTTACTGGTTCAAAACGAAAAAGATGAGTTGATGAAAAAGCCCGATAAAGAACTCTTGCACATTCTATTGGATCGCTATTCTTCATATCATAATCAAGTATTGGACCTAATTCTGACAACCAAAACCAAAAATAAGGTGGCTGTTTCAGCGATCATCTCCAGCCTGGAGATTGCCCAGGACTATGTCGGTTCTATTATTCTCAGAGATATTTCAATGGTTAAGAAAACTGAAGCAGAAGTAAAAAGGCTGGCTTCAGCAGCGCATGAGATTAGCGAAGGATTGGTGGTTGCCAACCACTCCGGCGAGACTGAATATGTGAACCTGGCTGTGGAAAGAATTACTGGTTATCAAAGAGAAGAGTTAATCGGAAAAAACCTATTATTATTTCTTCAATTTGAGAAGTCAAATGAAGAAATCTTACAAATTAGAAAAACTCTACAAGAAGGAAAAGTGCTGCGCGGAAAAACGATCAGTCAGAAGAAAGACGGTTCTTCTTTTACCCTGCAATACAGTATCACCCCGATTATGGATGAACAAGGCAACAAAAATTTTGTCTCAGTGCTGTCAGACATCAGTCAGAGTGAGCTTCTTGAACAGCAAAATCGCCAGGCTCAAAAACTTGAAGCCATTGGATCACTGGCTGCCGGCGTGGCGCATGAAATCAATACGCCGACTCAATATGTAGGCAACAATCTGGTTTTTATTAGAGACGGGTTCAACTCGTTCCACAAATTGTTAGAGGCGAATGATGATTTATGGCAGCGGGCTGTCTCAGCAAATGACATTCAACAACTAGTTGATTTATTCCACCAGGAAGAAGCCAATACGGATATCAAATACTTGAGTGTCGAAATTCCCAAGGCGATAGACGAATCACTTGAAGGGATCAATCGGGTTACGAAAATTGTCCAGGCGATCAAAGAATTTTCACATCCAAGCATGGATGAAATGACACCCATTGATCTCAACCGGGCAATTGATACTACCATCACGGTCTCACGAAATGAATGGAAATATGTGGCTGATCTCATTCCACATTTTGCTGCTGATTTACCAACCGTGATTTGTTCACCTGGTGAAATAAATCAAGTAATCCTTAATTTGATCACCAATGCCGCACATGCCATTAAAGAACAGATTGCCAAAGCGGTATATAAAAAAGGGCTAATTGAAATATATACTTATAAAAATGGAAATTTCGTTGAAATCCAGGTAAAGGATAATGGCGGAGGAATCCCTGTGGCTTATCAAGAAAAAGTCTTTGACCCATTTTTTACGACCAAGCCGGTAGGCATGGGAACAGGCCAGGGTCTTTCCATTTCACATAAAGTCATTGTCAATAAACATCACGGAAAGCTTGCTTTCTCTACAGAAGTTGGCTCAGGAACTACTTTTACTATTTCACTTCCAATTGAACAGGCTGAAACACATGCTTCTCTTGTTGATAAGGTAGATTCTGATTTCTCAAAGGAAATGAGGGAATAATGCAAAAAGTATTGCTGGTGGACGATAACCCAAATGTTTTATATTCCTTCAAACGGACTCTCCATTCTGGGAACCGGCTTTGGGAGATTTATACAGCTGAAAGCGGAGCTTCTGCTTTGGAGATCATCAATCAAGTTGGAATTGATATCATTGTTTCAGATCTTCGTATGCCCGAAATGGATGGCGTTGAATTATTAGGTATTGTAGCAAAAGTATCACCTTCTACATTACGCATTGCACTTACGGGTGATGCTGACCCGGTGTTATGTCAGCAAGCCACTCTGGTAGCCCACCAATTTGTCAATAAACCTTGCAGTCCTGCTGATCTTGCCAGGATCATAGATCAAATCATTTGCGTGGATACATTGGTGATTAAACCGGAGGTAAAGAGAGAAATTTCAAAAATTGCCAACTTGCCCAGCCAACCGAGTCTCTATGCCCAATTGATAGCCGAACTCAATAAGAATGATGTAAATTTGGACCATGTTTCGCAAGTGGTTTCACAAGACATGAGTATGACAGCAAAAATCTTGCAATTGGTCAATTCCGCCTATTTTGGATTAGCCAGGGAGGTTTCTGAAGTATCACAGGCAGTTTTTTACCTGGGCATGGAAACCATTCGGGATTTGGCTCTTTCAGTTCACTTGTTCTCTCAATTTGATGAAGTCATGATTGCACGGGCTGGCTTGGGTGATTTGTGGGATCATTCTCTGAGGGTGGCTTCCTGTTCAAGAGCAATTGTCTCCTCAACAGTAACAGATAAAAAGATGATTGCTTCTTCATTTACAGCAGGCTTATTACACGACATTGGAAAACTGATCCTTGGAACAACCTCTCCAAGTTTTTATATTTCCATGAATCAGGTGGGAATCAATCAGGTTGAAAAGGTTCTTTCACAGGAAAAAAGAGAGTTTGGTTCCACCCATGCCGAAATTGGGGCTTACCTTTTGGGAATTTGGGGTCTCCCCATGGAGATTATACATGCGGTTGCTGACCACCACTATTATGAGCGGTTGGATTTTATCCATTTTTCACCGTCCATTTCTGTTTGGTTTGCCAATGCTTATGTAGATGAATACACAGAGCAAAACAGCCTGGAGGGATTTCCATTAACTCAATCAATGCTTCAAAACAAACTATTTATGGAGAAAATAGAACTTTGGAATAACTGTTGCAAACAAGTTTTATCCAGATAAAGGAAAATGATATGTCTACGATTTTATTGGTGGATGATGATGAGAATTTATTGAGTTCATTTGAACGTCATTTTCGGCAGCACTTTACTGTGCTGACGTCCAACTCAGGGGAAACCGGATTACAACGGATCAAGACGGACGACAGAATAAAGCTGGTGATCTCAGATATGAATATGCCGGGGATGGACGGCGTGGAATTTCTCAAGCAGGTCATGGAGTACAATCCCCGTATTATCCGTATTATGCTGACAGGGCGGGCAGACATCAATGTTGCCATTGAGGCAGTCAACGAAGGGAATATCTTCAGGTTTCTTACCAAACCGACCACTCCAGAAAAGCTCGAAAAAGTGATTCGAGACGGACTTGAACAATATCGGTTGGTTACCGTCGAAAAACAGCTGCTTAGTCTGACTCTCAACGGAAGCCTTGAAATTCTCAACGAGGTCTTAAGTCTGACCAACCCGGTTGCCTTCGGCCGCAGTGGACGAATCAAGAAGATCATTGACCACATTCTGAAGTTTGATGGATTTGAGAATGTCTGGCAATATCAACTGGCAGCCACTCTGTGCCTGATCGGATACATCTCGATTCCGCAGCCGATTCAAGACAAAATCTTTGGCAATGAAAAACTATTACCGGGTGAATTGGATTTGATGAACAAGACACCGCAAATTGCTTTTGATTTACTCAAAAAAATCCCGAGGTTTGAGGCAATTGCGCAAATGATTCTGAATCAAAACAAACCATATCACCAGTATTCCAAAACACAAGGACTCCTCAATCACGATCCGGTAGAAATAGGCAGTCAACTATTGAAAATTGCCATGGACGTGGACGCATTTATCACAGCAGGTATTTCTTCTGAAAAAATCAAGGAAAAACTAATAAATGATAAAGAACAACTCTACAATCCGCATTTGGCAGTTTCCTTGTTGGATTATTTTACCGATTACGATCACTACGACACGATTGCATTAGCGGTTCATGATCTCAATGTTGGAATGGTACTCGATCAGAATGTTTATTCTGCGAATGGTGCTTTGTTGTTGGTGAAGGGGCAAGAAATCACAGAAGCAGTTCTTCCACGTATCATTAACTTTCAGCAATATGTCGGCATCATGCAGCCGATCAGGGTCTTGGTTCCCCCTGAGCCTGAAGAGAAACAGTCTTGACGCCATTATAAAATTGATGTGCTATAAGACATGGAATATAACATCTTTTAGGAGGTGGTATGAATGGAAGATATTCTTTAAACTTGCCTGTTGATTTAAAACAAGAAGCTGAACAGGTTGCTGAACAACAAAAAATTTCTCTAAATCAATTAATCCTTTGGCCATTAACTGAAAAAATTACAACCTTAAAAGGGAGTCTAAATGACCCCGAATTTCCTTCTATTTCCTACAGGAGAGATTCAACCAATCAACTTATTCCTATTATTCGAGGAAAAGGAATTCGTGTGCAAACCATTGTGATTGCTTCAAAACATTGGAAAGAAACCGTTGCTGATATTTGTAAGCAATATGACCTTTCTAAGAAGATGGTTAATGATGCTTTAGGCTATTATTCTGCACATAAGGCAATCGTGGATGCTTTGATTGCTGAGAACGAATTACTTGAGAATGTACATGCCTAATCTAAAACTCCATTTAGATATGGATACATCCAGAAAAGATTTATATAAAGCTTTATTGGGTATGGGCTACGATGTCACCAGAATACCAAATGAAGAAATTCCAGAAGATGCCAGTGATGAAATTCAACTCTTATGGGCGACTTCGCACCAGCGTATCATTTTGACTTTTAATATCAAAGATTTTTATCAATTTATCCAAGAAGCATCCTTTTCATGCTGGAATATTATTGGCAAATCAAAGTACAACCAATATCAGCTAGCTAATTCAAGTGTTAAGCAAAAAATTAGGTGACACAACTGATGAAACTTGGGTTGGAAAGATTCGGTGGATTCGGGATTGGCTCAAATAATTGGAACGAAATAATCAGTTAGGTGAGTTTGTTTTGTTAATTAATAAGCACATCATTATTCCACCGATTTAGCTTAATCCGCAAAATCAATACTATTATTCACAAGAGACAAAGGAAAAGCTCCCGGTAATCTGCCGGGAGCTTTTTGCAGGTTGAATTTCTTATGCCAGGTCTAGTTTTTTGCCTTTTTTGATGAAAATCACTGCCAGTACGATCCCGGCTAAAGCAAGGCCGACCCCGAATTCGTCAATAATGAACGGGGTGATCTTATGCTGTATGGTCAAAGGAGTGAATAAGGATTGCACAAATGCATTATGACTGGAGTGCATAAGCGCGGCTGTCCATAAACTGCCTGATTTTAATCGCAGCCAACTGAAGAGTGGATTAATCCCAAATACCATAATGGTGAACATGATTGCCGCGTACCATTTTGGAATACCAGGCAGGTTGTAATCTGAGAAAAGGATCAAAGGCATATGCCAGACCGTCCAGATTGCTCCGCTGATTAAGGTAGTTTTTGTAAAACCGGTTACTTTGGCGAGCTCGGGAACCAGCAGCCCGCGCCAGCCAATTTCTTCTCCAACACCGGACAAAATTCCGAGGAGGACGCCGGTTGTGGCGGTGGAAGCGCTGAAAATCAGAATTCTCAAGAAGGGTGTCAAATTCGCTGATGGATAACTGGCTTCGAGGGCAGACATCAAATCAGGGTTGGGCACCCCGCCCAGACCGGTGATCCAGGTGATGCCATACACAACCAGACAGTACACCAACGGGACGATGTAGGCAATTAACAGGTATTTTGCCTTGCCAAGCTTCCATCCCATTCCCCTGAGAGTCCGTTCAAAGACCAATTGGGTGATGATGCCAGCAATAGCCGGAACCCACATCAAGATTAATACCAGCAATCCACCCATTACCATGATGCTGCCGGCACGGATGATCAGGAAATATAGAACCCCTGATGCCAAAAAAGTTATCCCGAGGAAGGTAATTATTTTTTTTATTGACTTGCTCATATATGCTCCAATGAGAAAAAAATGCTATTGATTTTCAGCGCAGGACGTACCTGCCAACGCTCCCGAACTGAACGCGAATTGAAGATTATACCCCCCGCATGGGCCAACCACGTCTATTGTCTCGCCAGCCAGCCAAAGCCCCGGAACAATCCGCGAACGCATGTTCAGCGGATCAATTTCATTTACTGGCACCCCGCCGCTGCTCACCTGGCAATATTCAAACCCTCGCACACCGGTGACTTTGAAGGGCAGGGTGGATGCGGTTTTGAGTAGTTTTTCAATTTGACCATCAGCCAACTCATTGACCAGCGTCTTTGTGTCAATCCCGGCGCGGTTGAGAATCACCGGCGCCAGTTTTGGCGGCAGCACTGATCCCAAAAGTACCGAGATCGGTGTCTGGGTTCGTATTTTTCTCTTGATCAAGTCTCGCAGCGCGTCTTCATCTCTAAAGAGGGGATTCAGCCTCAATTCCAGCCTGGCATTTGGGTGGGTGGAAATGTGGTGGCTGAGATCCATTACTGCAGGACCGTTCAAACCCCAGTCGGTGAAGATCAGGTTGCCTGTCGTTTCGGCGAGAAGGGTGCCTTCTTCGAATAAGGAGGTCTTGGCGTCAAACCGCACACCCGAAAGGGCTTTCCAGGGTTTCATTTCGCAGGTGACGGGTGCCAGGGCAGGGGTGAGCGGGATTATGGTGTGTCCCAGCGATTTCAGCACAGGAAAAAGCTCCCCACGCGACCCGAGGGTCGGATAGGCTTTCCCGCCGCCGGCAATAATTAAGCGATCACACGCCAGAACAGTGCCAGAATTAATTGATACACTGAATCCGTCTCTTTCTTTGCGTATAGATGTAACCTTCGTGTTTAATACCAGTTCAACCCCGGCCAATTTCAAGGCATTGGCAAAGGCATCCACCACCGTTTGTGCGGATTCGGAGATCGGGTAACACCAGCCGTCATGGGTGGCAAAGGTGAGCACCCCGATTTCATTCAAAATACGGATGAGATCAGCGTGTCCAAACCCTGCAAGCAGAATTTGCATCCAGGCCGGGTCGGCACAATTATAGCGGCTGGCATCCATACGCTGGTTGGTGAGATTGGCTCTTCCACTGCCGGTCACCAGAAGTTTGCGCCCAACCTGTTCATTGCCGTCAATCAGGCGAACTTTTGCCCCGCTTTTGGCTGCAAACAGCGCGGCAGTCATTCCGGCGGGTCCTGCTCCGATGATGGTAATTGGCTTGCTCATAATTTGATTGTACCGGGTTCAATTGTGAACGGGAAGAGTAATTTTCAGCAGGATCGATGTTCTCGAGGAGGAAAAATAGTATGTGTAGTTACGTTATAATCAAAAACATAGACTTATTGCTTTTCCGAAAACGATTAATGAATTGATGATTGTATCATTGAGGAAAAGGGAAACAAAACCAAGCAACAAGTCCTAATTCTCATTTTTGATATTTTATTGAAAATACAGATTCAAGAGGGAAAATGTTATTATTTGGAATCCTCAGTGTACTTCAAATGGTTTTATTACCTGGCTTATTACTGATCAAGATTTTCAAATTAAAGACAGATCCAGTAATTCAACTGATTCTTGTTTTTGGGTTAAGTTTGATTACCAATTATCTCTTGGTAACCGCATTATGTATTTT
>CAYXWV010000032.1:0-36042 GCA_964468875.1 uncultured Anaerolinea sp.
GCAATAGTAAACATCATGAAGCTCGTAACTTGTTTCTATTATTCGATGAATATTTGTGACTATAACCACATAGGCGACACATAAGCGACTAAAATTGACACTCAAAAACCCTTGTGGTAATATCAAAACAATATTAATAGGGATGGTGGCGAGCGAATAGTTCTATCTGTCCTGGAATAATGCGCAAATTGGAGGATCAACCATGACTCAAAGTGATAAATCAGTACGTGATGGAGTTATTCTTGTCGCTTCCTACCATTTTTTATTGGCAATTCTCTCGCTGGTAGGGGCACTCGCAATTGTAATTTTTGCCATTGTTCCAAGTGTTAATGGAACAGCCACAACCACTTCTTCTTTGTTTCTTCCTGTAGTCGGTGTGGTGGTTGGTTTATTCCTGGCTGTTTTTTATGGCGTCACTGGATCTGGTTTGGTTGCATTAAAAAATTCAGCTCGTATGGGAGCTGTTTTTCTGGCATTGTTCGGAACTATTGGCGGTCTTTTCATTTTAATTGGCGCTGGTATCCCTATGGTCAGCAGACTACTGCCAGATATGGCCGCAGTTACCGGCATTATTGTTGGTGGTTTATGCGGATATGCACTACTAACAGTTTTGGACTTGACTGTATTAGCGTTCTTGTTTAATAAGCGGGTTCGGGCATTATTCTATGGAGAACCGTTTACTCCTGAACGATCTAGCAAATCAATAGCCAATCGAATTCGATCTACTTTTATCGAAGAAGACGAGGATGAGGAGAGCGTTTTAGCCCCGGCACCAGTAGTAAAAAAGCCAGCCGCGCCTAAACCTCAACCCAAAGTTCAGGCTCAGGCTCAACCCAAACGGGCAACTCCCGTTCGTGCCAATCCACCTGAACAGTTAGACGCTCCCGGTGATCTTTTCACTGAGCCGACCACGCGAAAATAATTGGATTATTCCGGAGAGATGCCGTAGAAATGATCGAGTAAAGATAATAATTCTACGGCACTCTTTGCACGTAGTTTAAAGGTAAGACAACAGGTTTTGATGCAAAAATTAGACGAGTTTTTCAAACCATTATCATATGCAATAACGCTGGTCATGCTGGGTGTAAAGTCCTTTGTCGTGATCATTTTTGTTTTTGTGGTTTTGATTGCTGGTCTTGAAAATTTGGATATTGTGCAACAGAGCAGGGCTACTGTAACGATTCAATCTTCTAATGAGCCACTAGCAAGTTTGTTTCTTGGACCACAGGAAGTATTCCTTCCAACCCCTACACAGGAAATTATTATTCCTACAATGACCAATACAGCGACAGCGCTGCCTACCGAAACAATGACCTTGACAGCTTTGCCGACCAACACGCTATTACCCACAGAAACGGCAACTTTACCCAGCACGAACACGCCAGTGATTACAGCAACCGGTGCTCCTACTGTGGTGAACACCCCCACTCAAAGACCAACCTTGAGACCATCAGCCACTTTAATGGCGACCAACACAGCCATTCCGGCTGCAACACCCACATCATCTTCTGTAGCAAATAATTTGTTCCTGGTGTCTTCTCCGCTGCTAGGAATTGCTCCATCTGAATTGGAAGAGATAATCACGCAGCCTTTCATTCAACCTCCCGCGGGTGAGGATTCAGGTCACCATGGCGTAGATTTTGCTTTTTGGAGGCGTGGTGAGTTAACCACAATAGAAGGCGTTCCTATTCTTTCGGTTTTTCCTGGAAAAGTTATTTCTGCGTATTCAAAAGTTAAACCCCCTTATGGTTATATGGTGATGGTTGAGACTCCTCTTGCCAACCTTCCAAAAGAAATATTGGACTTAATTGAAATTCCGGAGGAAGTGGAATCTGTGGGCACGCCCAGCAACCGGCTAACCTGTCCAACTGGTTTTGCGGATTGGTGGAGTACAGATTCGCAGTCTTTGTATGTGTTATATGGGCATTTACAAAATCCGCCCCCAGTAAAAATGGGACAAACAGTCAAGATTGGCGACATCATCGGTGCAGTTGGCAATTCTGGTTCTTCTACCAACCCTCACTTGCATCTTGAAATGAGGATTGGCCCTTCAAATGCTCTCTTCGCAAGCATGGGGCATTACGATACCACTACAACTGATCAAGAACGACACAATTATTGTATGTGGCGGATCAGCGGGCAATTCCAATTGTTCGATCCGATGGATTTATACACAGTTGATACTGAGTAATCTAAGGAATGCTAACAAGAAAATCCCTTGACCGTGCTTGTCAACCAAGCTAAAATTTCACCCTGATAATTCCCTGAAGGTTGTAAGAAAGAGTAAAGAATTTCCATGTTTGAGAATTTGACCAGTCGATTAAATGAAGTGTTTCAACAACTACGCCGTAGAGGAAAGCTTTCGGCAGCAGATGTTGATGCCATGATGCGGGAAGTCAGGCTGGCGCTTCTTGAAGCAGATGTTAATTATGGGGTTGTCAAGGATTTTACAGCCCGGGTTCGCGAACGTTCCATTGGGGCAGAAGTATCCAAGGCCTTGAATCCAGCCCAACAGGTAATCAAGATTGTTCATGAAGAGCTAATTGCAACCCTCGGCAGTGCTGAAAAATTAAACTTGAGTGGTGAGAAACCCTATGCGATCATGCTTGTAGGTTTGCAGGGCGCAGGCAAAACTACCGCTGCCGCGAAGTTAGCTAAAAAATTACGCTCTGAGGGCGAACGTGTTTTGCTCGTGGCTTGTGATCCATACCGGCCAGCCGCTGTGAAGCAACTCCAAACTCTCGGAGAGCGGATTGGTGTTGAAGTAATTGCTGATAGCAGCATCAAACCACCCGATCTTGCAGCCAGAGCTTATGACAAAGCGCAAAAGGGTGGATATTCGGTAGTGATCATCGATACTGCCGGTCGTTCACAGCTTGATCAAGCGTTAATGGATGAACTGCATTCCCTTTCAAAGAAAATCAAGCTTGTTGATACATTATTGGTAGTGGATGCAATGATCGGTCAGGAAGCACTGCACATTGCACAGGGCTTCAGGGATAACGTAAATATCACCGGTTTGATCTTCACCAAAATAGAAGGTGATGCCCGAGGTGGTGCTGCCATCTCTGTTCGTAGTGTCACCGGGGTGCCCATCAAATTCCTGGGTGTTGGCGAGGGCGTGGATGCGCTCGAAACCTATGATCCTTCCCGATTGGCTTCGCGTATTTTGGGAATGGGTGATATGATTGGACTAATTGAAAAAGCAGAAGCGGCTTTTGATCAGAAAATGGAAAAAGATCAGGCCGATAGAATGCTTAAGGGGCAGTTCAATCTTGAAGATTTTGCTGCTCAATTAAAACAGGTTAGAAAAATGGGATCGCTTGCCCAGATCATGGATATGCTTCCGGGCAATATGGGTCAAATGGCAAAAAATGTTGACCCTGCTGATACTGAACGGCAATTAAAACGCACTGAAGCAATCATTAATTCCATGACTGTTAAAGAGCGTCGCGATCCGGATGTTCTTAATGCAAGCCGCCGACGAAGAATTGCAAGTGGCGCTGGCACAGAAGTGCAGGAAGTAAATCGTCTCATCAAACAGTTTCGAGATTCACAGCGTTTGATGAAGACTCTTCAAAAAACGAACGGGAAGGGACTTTCCCGATTGTTCAAGTGATCAGAAATGAAACGGCGGTTTGCGCTTCCTTCGGCGCCCCCCAGCCAACGTGGATTTTTGGAGTCACGCATATTTGATCATTTTATTTGAGATACAGGAGATTTTTCTATGGTTAGAATTCGTTTACGCCGAACCGGTTTACGACACCAACCCAGCTATCGTATTGTGGTGGCAGATATTGAGAGCCCCCGCGATGGCAAATTCCTTGAAATCATTGGCAATTACAACCCGACTACGGAGCCATTCTCTTTTGATATCAAGGAAGACCGCGCCTACGAATGGATGAAAAACGGAGCTATGCCCAGCGAATCTGTTATGAAATTATTCAAAAGCGTTGGCTTATTGGATCGTTACGAACGGATGAAAAAGGGCGAATCCATTGCCGCATTGGTTGAAGAAGCCAATAAAGCTTATGCAGATCGTGCAGCCAAAATCAGAGCCTAATTACCGTGATGATTAAAAGGCAATCTTCAACCTATCAACCACCGCGTATCATGGCGGAAGGAGGAAATGTGAAAGAGCTGATTGAGTATATTGCACTCTCGCTCGTTGACGATCCTTCACAGGTGATTGTCTCCCAGTTTCGAAATGGGGGAAGAGAAAACCTAGAACTGCATGTCGCCAAAGAAGACATGGGTCGTGTGATTGGAAAAAGCGGAAGGGTTGCGAATGCCATGCGGGTTTTATTGCGCGTTGCGGCGGCTCGCGAGGGGAAGCAAGCTAATCTGGATGTTGCTGAACCGCGATGACCAAAGACATAACCCCTTCATCAAAGAAAAACACAACTACAGGCTCGCCCCAGTCGGGCGGGCCTGTGTACTTGACCATCGGGAAACTTCAGCGCACTCATGGAGTGAAAGGCGAAATTCTGATGGAAATTCTGACGGATTTTCCGGAACGAGTGGTTATTGATAAAACACTTTTTATTGGTCAGAAACACGATGAGTACACGGTGGCATCTGTCAGACCTACCGGAAACAAGCTTTTACTAAGTTTTGAAGGATTAACTGATTGCGATCAGGTATCGATATTGCGCAACCAGCTTGTCTATATAAAAACCGAAGATGCTAATTTGCTTCCAGAAGGTGAATATTATCATCATGAAATCATTGGCATGGAAGTTGTTGATGAGAACGGCAATCTAGTTGGTTCAGTTGCAGAAATAATAGTAACTGGAGCCAATGATGTTTATATTGTAAAAACACAAGATGATGAGCTTTTACTTCCGGCGATTCGAAGCGTTGTCCTTTCCATTGACCAGCAATCGAAGAAAATGATTGTAAGATTACCGGAGTGGGACTAAGAGGATAGGGTGGATCCAAAGTCATATTGGGTGGGGTTTAATCTCGTTAAAGGAATTGGGGCTGTCCGATTCAAGCAAGTATTGGAGTTTTTTGGTTCTTTGGAAACCGCCTGGCATTCGCCGGTAGATGGGTTGATAGCTGCCGGACTTCCCCAAAAGGTTGTTGACAACTTCATTCAGATCAGAAATCAAATTGATCTCGATTTGGTCATGAAAAACATTGATTCGAAGCGGGTCAAGGTTCTCACCTGGGAGGATGCTGATTACCCGCGGCGACTGAAAGAAATCAACCAAGCCCCCCCGGTTCTTTATATCAAAGGGTCGATTAATGTTGAAGATGATTGGGCGGTAGCTGTGGTTGGAACACGGCGGGTAACCCCCTATGGTAGACAGGTTACTGTTGAACTGGCTCGCTTTTTAGCTCAAAACGGAATCACGGTGGTTAGCGGGTTGGCTCGTGGGGTGGATGCAATTGCACATCAAACTGCGCTTGAAGCAGGTGGAAGAACGATTGCTGTATTGGGCAGCGGCGTGGATGTGATCTACCCACCAGAACATGAAAAATTGGCTCGCTCAATTATGAATCAAGGAGCAGTGATCAGCGATTATGCCATGGGAACTAAACCGGATGGCGTGAATTTCCCTCCCCGTAACCGGATCATTTCGGGGTTGACATTGGCTACAATCGTTGTTGAGGCGGGTGAAACTAGTGGAGCATTGATTACGGCTGAGTTCGCAGTGGATCAGGGCAGAGAAGTATTTGCGGTACCCGGCAGTATTCTGGCAGTGCAAAGTCAAGGTACAAACAAGCTGATTGAACAGGGAGCGCATCCTTTATTAAAAATGTCAGAAATTCTTGAAGTATTAAAGCTGGAACAAATACCTGACAAACAGAAGAATCGCAAAGAAAATCCCCTCAACGGTTCTGAACGACAAATCTTGAAACATCTTTCTCAAGAACCCGTTCATGTGGATGAAATATGTAGTCTTTCAGGGTTGCCTATCAGCGAAGTTTCAGCTACACTCACGATGATGGAACTTAAAGGTCTTGTTTCACAAGTCGGCGGCATGAATTATGTGTGCGCCAGAGAATTGAAGGGTGTTTACATTACGAATGAGCATTAACAAAGATTTCTATGCAATTATTATGGCGGGTGGTGGCGGCACTCGTTTGTGGCCTCTTTCGCGAAAAGCCTGCCCCAAGCAGATGTTGAAGCTGTTTGAGGGAAAGTCCCTTTTTGAAATCGCACTTGAGCGACTGAAAGGCATTTTTGATGCCAATCATATTTTCGTGGTCACCGTGGCTGATCAGGTAAATATTCTGAGCAGCTTAGCACCGCAACTCGCACTTGATCATTTTTTAATTGAACCAATGCCAAGAGGGACCGCTGCCGTGGTGGGCATGGCAGCAGCCAGCATCAAGAAACACAATCCCAAAGGAATCATTGCCATCTTAACAGCAGACCATTTCATTGAAAATATTAGTGATTTTCATGAAACACTCACCGCAGCTTATGAATTAGCTCAAACCAATGTTTTAGTGACATTGGGAATACAGCCGACTTTTCCGTCAACAGGGTATGGGTATATTGAAAGCGGGGAGCAAGTTAGTAATTTTGAACATTTAAAGGCATATAAGGTCAATGCCTTTTTTGAAAAACCTTCCCATGCCAGAGCTGTTGAATTCATAAGAAATGGGAAATTTAGCTGGAACTCAGGCATGTTCATTTGGAAGGTAGACACCATTTTGGACGAGATCAAGCGCTATATGCCGGCATTGTTTGAAACGATTCAAAGCCTGAAGCCTTTTTTAACACTTGATCATAAGAATCAGCAATTTGTCGATCTTTGGGGGGCAATAAAACCCCAAACGATCGATTACGGAATTATGGAGAAATCAGACCGCGTTGTGGTGCTGCCTGCCAGTAATCTTGGCTGGAACGATGTAGGCAGTTGGGATTCTCTTTTTGAAGTGCTTAATCCGGATCTGAATGGTAATATTGTGATCAATGCGCGGCATGTCGGGATGGACACCGATGACTCACTTGTTTTTTCAACATCAAAAGAGAGACTTGTGGTCACGATTGGTACGAAGAACATGATCATCGTGGATACGCCCGATTCTTTACTTATTTGTCCACGCGGAGAAAGTCAACGAATTAAAGAACTTGTACAGTATTTGAATGAACATCAATATACTCTGTATTTATAGGTGAATTATTCATGGAAGCATATTGTGTAAAATGTAAAGCAAAACGTGAAATCAATAACGCCGTCGCCGAATTTAATGCTGTTGGCACCCCTGTTACAAGAGGAAAATGCCCGGTATGCGGCACGAGTATGTATCGTATGGGTGGCACGCCTGCTCATGAAGGAATGCAAAAACCTGCAAAAAAGGAAAAACCACGCAGCGGCAAACTGGTAATTGTTGAATCACCGGCGAAAGCGAAAACGGTGGGCAGGTTTCTTGGGAAAGGTTACACTGTTCGGGCTTCTGTGGGACATGTGCGGGACTTGCTGCGATCTGAATTATCTGTTGATGTGGAGCACGATTTCACGCCGAAATATAGGGTTCCGAATGAAAAACGGGCAGTAGTTAAGGAATTAAAGGCACTTGCCAAAGAGGCAGAAGAAATATTCCTAGCAACTGACCCTGATCGTGAAGGTGAAGCGATTGCCTGGCATTTATTGGAATCTGCTGAAATTGAGCCAAGCCTTACAAAGCGAGTAGTTTTTCATGAAATTACCGAAAGCGCAATTAATGAGGCTTTCTCTCATCCACGGGATATTTATATGGACCTAGTGGACGCCCAGCAGGCAAGACGCATTCTTGATCGCTTGGTAGGTTATTCAATCAGTCCATTGTTATGGGAAAAGGTTCGCAGCCGGTTATCTGCGGGACGGGTGCAATCAGTGGCGCTGCGCTTGATTGTTGAGCGGGAACGCGAGATTGACAATTTTGTCCCGGTGGAGTATTGGTCAATTCAGGCTGAACTAACCCCTGAAGGCAAAAAATCTGCTTACATGACCAAATTGGTCAAGATAGATGATAGCGACCCCTCACTTACCGATAGAGTAAAAACTGAAAGTTACCTGACTGATATTGAAGAAGCCCCCTTTTCAATCAGCAAGATTAAAAACAGCGAGAGAAAACGAAAACCAGCCGCACCCTTTATCACGAGCACTCTTCAACAGGAGGCTTCAAGACGACTGGGGTATACTGCCCGTCGGACGATGATTATTGCGCAACAATTGTATGAAGGCCTTGACTTGGGTGAGGGAGGAACCACTGGTCTCATCACCTATATGCGTACTGATTCGACCAATATTGCTGAAGTCGCACAAAAAGAAGCCCGTGATTATATCCAAAAAACGTATGGAAAAGATTATCTTCCCGCCACTCCGCCGCAGTATAAGACGCGGGCACAATCAGCACAAGAGGCACATGAGGCGATCAGGCCGACTTCTGTGCTGCGCCTGCCTGAGGCAATTAAGTCTTACCTGACACCAGAACAGTTTAAACTATATCAATTGATTTGGCAGCGTTTTATTTCTTCGCAGATGGAAACGGCTGTCTACGACACTGTTTCAGTTGATATTGCCGCTGATGGTAAGGCTCATCAGTATCTATTCAGGGCTTCCGGATCAACTATCAAATTTCCCGGATTCTTAGTGGTTTACGAAGAAACAGCGGATGAAGATGTCAAATCAGAAGATGGCGAAAATGTTCGAATACCAGCAGGGTTGAAAGAGGGGCAGAAACAGATTCTGATCAGGCTGCTTCCAGAACAGCATTTCACTCAACCCCCCCCCCGATTTACTGAAGCGACTTTGGTTCAGGTGCTCGAAGAAAACGGAATTGGACGACCATCCACTTATGCGCCAATTCTCTCAACCATCCAGCAACGTGGATATGTGCTGCGAGAAGCGAAACGGTTAATGCCAACAGAAACAGGCTTTTTGGTGAATGACCTGGTTGTGGATCATTTTCCGGAAATTGTTGATTTAGGTTTTACCGCACAGATGGAAAACGATCTGGATCAGATTGCCACTGGTGAAGAACCGTGGCGAAAAGTAATCAGCCAGTTTTATTCCAGTTTTGAACCGCAGGTTAAAAAAGCCCAGGCGGAAATGCCTGTCACCAAATCAGAACCAGAAAAGGTCGGCCGGGAATGTCCAAAATGCGGACACGAACTGGTTGTGCGTTGGGGGCGGTTTGGAAAGTTTATCAGCTGTTCCAATTTCCCGACCTGTCGGTATACAGAAGCCATTCTAGAAAAGATTGGTGTGGCATGCCCGAATGATGGTGGCGAGATCGTGCAGCGGAAAACTCGTAAGGGACGTGTTTTTTACGGCTGTTCAAATTATCCCGAATGTGATTTTACCAGTTGGAAGCGACCTGTTTCCAAACCATGCCCAAAGTGTGGTGGTTTGATGGTGATTTTGAACAAGCGAGAAGTGCAGTGCACTAACTGTTCTGAAACCTTTTTAATCGAACAAATTGGCGAGATAAATTTGGATTAGGCATAAAAGTTGCATCATAATTGGTTGACTGATGGTTGTGCAAATTGCCATTGTCAACCAATTTTTTTGTCTGGGACAGGGAAGAATTCCCTGCAGGAGTACATTTATGGACAAGATTCGCGAGATACTTTCAAAGCCCTTGTATGCAGGTATTCTTGGTGCAATTTTAGGACTGGTGATTGGATGGTTCGTCATTGGTTGGGGAATCTGGCCGGTCGAATGGACAGATGCTGACGCCAGTAAGTTGCGCCAGGACATAAAAGCCCAATACTTGTGCATGGTGGTTGATTCATATTCAGTCAATCGAAATGCCAATCTGGCTGCTGCCAGAATTGATGCTATGGGAACCGATATTCAGCAATCGCCGTTCCTTTTTGATTCACTTCAGGCAGGAGGATGTTCTTATAAACCAGGCGACCAAACCTTGCTTGACCTGAAATCTGCACTTCTTTCTGCAGTTCCAAGCACGGGTGGAAATTTGGTTGCCACTCAAGCCCCGGCGACAAGTGGAACTGCTGTGTCTTTGTTTTCAACCCCAACGGCAGCCACTGGAAAGAAAACAACGAGTAAATTAACAACTATTATAATCTCTGTTCTCTGCGGGTTGTTCCTGTTGATTGGCGGTGTGTTGGTTTATATCTTCTTTATTCGGAATAAAAGAAAAGGTGGGCAAATTCCGGCTGGTGAAATGGAAGAAGATTACGACGCTGAAGGTGGATCTTATGCAAGTCAAACCATGCCCACCAAAACTGTGCCTGCCACCCCCGGACAGATGAACGGCGGCCCAGCAGCCCACTTCATGACCACCTATGTAATCGGCGATGACCTATATGATGATTCGTTCAGCATTGATGCTCAAAACGGAGAATTCCTGGGTGAGTGCGGCGTGGGCATTTCTGACACCATCGGTGTTGGCGACCCCAAAAAGGTGACGGCATTTGAAGTCTGGTTGTTTGACAAGAATGACATCCAGACAGTTACTAAAGTGTTGATGAGCTCTCATGCCATGAATGATCCGGCTATTCATCAACGGCTTGCCTCAAAAGGTGAACCAATGTTGGTAGAACCAGGACAGCAAATCCTTTTAGAGACTGCCACACTACAGCTTGAAGCCCGCGTGATCGAGCTTGTCTATGGTCAAGGCGCCTTACCTGCTGGTAGTTTCTTTGAAAGAATGACACTAGAAATTGCCGTCTGGCCCAAGTAAATAAGAAATTAATTGAAAAGCCCGGAGCTTTTTTGAAAAGCTCCGGGCTTTTTTGATCTCAATTGTTACTGGATATCTAGAATTTTGAACTTAATTGAACCGGCAGGCGTATTGGCTGTAACGGTTTCACCAACTTTGTGTCCCAACAAGGCTACTCCAATTGGTGAGCTGTAGGAAATTCGGCCTTTCGCCGGATCAGCTTCTTGAGGACCAACCATCATGTAGGTTTCTTCGTCTTCTCCAGATTCCTGAATGGTTACTTTTGACCCTATCTCAACAGTATCTTTGGGTTTATCGTGTTCTTCTATAATTTCAACATTCCCCAATATCTGGGTTAATTCCTGAATGCGGCCTTCAATAAATCCTTGCTGCTCTTTCGTGGAAATATAATCGGCGTTTTCTGAAAGATCGCCCATTTGAATGGCTGCCCGAAGCCGCTGCGCCAGTTCAACACGCATAGGACCAGATAATTCTTCTAGTTCGGCGCGTAATTTTTTTGCACCTTCTTCGGTTAAATAGGTTACTTTGTTCATTTACTCTCCATAATGATAATTTACAATTTAATTATAAACGAGACTTAAGGCAGGAGGGAGGGATCGAAGAGTTTGGCATACTCATCCACGGCGAAACGATCTGTCATCCCTGCCAGGTAATCACAGATGGTTCTCTCTTTGCCCTTTTCATCGATCAAATTCTGAAAATGCCCCGGGAGCATGGTTGGTTCTTCGATGTAGGCAGCAAACAATTCGCTGAGGATTTTTTCAGCCTTTTTATGCATTCGCACAACCCGGTAGTGGTGGTACATGTTCGCGAACAGGAAATCTTTAAGTGTTCGGTTTAATTTATTCATTTCTTCGTCAAAACCAACAACATTGTGAGGAAGTGATTGCAATTCAAATACAGATTGGATGCCACTATTTTTAATGTGTTCAGCAGAGGTGTTGATCATGGCTGTGACCTGTAACCCGGTTAATTCCCTGATGATTAAATGCCGGGTCAGGTCATCCAATGAACCGGTGCACTTTTTTATATATTTGCTGGAGGCTATTTCCCATAATTGGATGCCTGACAGCATTTCAGGGGTGATGATGCCTGAACGAAGTCCATCATCCAGGTCGTGAGAGGTGTATGCCAATTCATCTGCCACATTGGTGATTTGGGCTTCTAGGTGTCCGCGAAGGGTGGGGTTGTAATCCAACACATCCGTTTTATCGTATTCGGTTTCATGTTTGACCATGCCTTCCAACACTTCCCAGGAGAGGTTGAGACCTGGAAAATCTGGATAGCGTCTCTCTATTTCGGTCACAATGCGGTAGGAATGATGATTGTGGTTAAATCCGCCGTGATTCTTCATCAACCGGTTGAGGGTGGTTTCACCAGAATGACCGAAAGGCGGGTGCCCCATATCATGCGCCATGCAGATCACTTCAACCAGGTCTTCACAAGCGCCCAACGCGCGGGCAATGGTTCTGCCAATTTGGGTGACTTCAAGAGTATGGGTCAGACGGGTGCGGTAATAATCACCTTCATAGTTGATGAATACCTGTGTTTTATATTCCAACCTGCGGAATGCAGTGGTATGTAAAACACGATCGCGATCTCTTTGGAAACAAGTTCGGTAATCCGGTTCTAGTTCGGGATATTTTCTGCCTTTTGAGTCTTTCGAGTGAATCGCGTAAGGTGCCAAGAGTTGGTCTTCGCTTGCTTCCTGATACGCTCGATTGTAGATCATGGGTTATCCTTTCGAGTATCTGATCCAGGTGCCTTTTTGCTGCCCCATCAATGTTGAGTATATGTTTCCGGGTTTGGCGCCTGAAAACAATTGAACCTCAAGCGTGGGGATTTTGTTAATTATAGCCGCCATGTTCCTTACTTTGGAAGCCATGCCACCGGTGACGTCCACGCTTTTGGACCCCTTTATTCCAGAAAATAAGTATTGCTTATGTCGAGGATCGATTTCCGAGAGAAGAGTGGTGCATTGAGGAAAATCCCGCCAAACACCAGGTTCGATGCCAGCTAGCAGAATTTGATGAGGTTTGAGTTTTTGAGCCAGCCACGTAAACAATTCTTCCGTGGAAAGAATTGTGCCACCGAGTTGTAAGTCAAAGACCACATCGCCATAAATCACTGGCACCAGGTTCTGTGATAAAGCTTGATGGATGGAAGAGATATCCCATGATTGGATAAGGCGTTCTTCTGACAGAACGCCTGAACACGGCGAGATGGAAAGAACGCTAATCCCAGCTGTAACTAGATGTTCAACTACGATCTGGTTTAATGCTCTTGCCCGTTCAGCCACTTCGCAAAAACCTCTCCAGTCGTTTTGGGTAACCACCCCGTTCCTCGTCCCAAACTTGCTTGCGGCATGATGCCCAAAGGAACCAGAACCATGACCGATAAGCAGGGATAAACCCGGATCATCCAATTGCGCCTGATGAATTTCAGCGGCAATTTTGTCGATGGCTGCCAAATCGGCAATATCTGCTTTGTCTTTGTCGGTGATGACTGATCCACCGAGCTTTAGAAAAATGAGTCGTTTTGGATTCATTTACCCTCCAGTCGGAACACGGATAATGATCGTGTTTACAGCACCACACGAGCGGAGTTTATCAGCAATGGTGTCTGCGGTTTCATCATTAACCAGAGCGATCATGTTGCCTCCCTTGCCGCCGCCGGATAATTTGGCACCTAGGGAACCGGCATCCAGAGCACAAGCAACCAGTGTATCCAGTTTTTCACAAGACACACCGATTGTTTGCAACAATTTATGGTTCTTTGTCATAAGAGTGCCAATATCAGAAATGTTTCCAAGAATTAAATCTTTCCTGATCTGGTCTGAAACATTTCCGATTTCTGAAAAGTATTGTTCAAAAGCAGGTTTGTTATCCTGATAACTCAGCCTGACTTGTTCAACCACTCTGGCAGTGGTGCTCTTGATTCCAGAATCTGCGATCACGAGGGTAAAAGTGGCTTTGGGTTCCAAGAGTTGAAAGGGTTGGCCTTTGATGAAGTAAAGGCATTTTTGGTACGTGATTACCGAATTATCAATTCCGGAAGGAGAACCGTGATGAATTTTTTCGATTTCAAAAGCCAGTTCATTAACCACTTCATTCTCAAACGGATGACCGAGAAAAGTGGAAAGAGCACGTATCAAGGCAACGGCAGTGGAGGCGCTTGAACCCATTCCAGCGGCAGTAGGAAGTGTGGAGTGAATTTGAAT
This sequence comes from uncultured Anaerolinea sp., assembly GCA_964468875.1. Classification (GTDB taxonomy): domain Bacteria; phylum Chloroflexota; class Anaerolineae; order Anaerolineales; family Anaerolineaceae; genus UBA6107. The sequence goes on from CAYXWV010000032.1 coordinate 13,874, forward strand.
TTCGCAAACCGGCAGATGATCCAGTTTAAACCGATCAAGAACTAGTTTCACAACCATACGAATGGGATGATTTTCTACCAGGCAGGTGAGATGGCAGCGAAGTGCGATATCGGGTGCCACAATTAATGGGTCATCTGTGCAAGCGGTTGGTCTGGCAATGATGGTGCATTTCGTTTTGACATCAAAAACGGGGATGGCAATAGCTGGGCTGCCGTAGACTGCGGCGTGTTCGCCACACAAGATGATCTTGCCCGGAGCTGAACAGGTGATTGCAGGCATTTTCTTACTCTAGAAAAGATAGAAAACGATCATTACCGCAATCGCCCACAAGGCAACAGTAATCTGAAGAGGACGATCTTTGAGCAATAATTCTTCAGGCTCACCGCCGCGATGGTCAATTTTCATTAAAGAAAGATACCTGAAGATGCCATATAAAACGAATGGGATGGTTAACATCATGGCGTGATTTTCAGGTAAGTTTGGTGCTGAAAAGGTGTAAAGAGAATAAGCAATGATGGTTGTTGCGGATACGATTGTGATTAGTTGATCAACAAAATCGAGTGAGTATCCGCTTAGTACTTTACGGTGTGACTGTGAACCGTCTGGAACCAGTACCATGAGTTCTGCTCTGCGTTTGCCAAAACCAATGTATAGAGAGAGCAGGGTGGTAACCACATAAAGCCAGGGAGAAAACCGTTCAACTTGAATGACAGATACGCCTGCTGCCACCCGCAAAACGAAACAGGCTGCAATGACGAGAACGTCAATCAGAGGAATGTGTTTCAGCCACTTTGAGTAAGTCAGGTTTAAGATGAAATATACCGCGACGATGATCATCAATCCGGTTGAAAGGAAATAAGACCCAACCAATGAGATTAATAGAAGTATGACACTAATTACAACCGCCAATTTGATTGGTAATTTGCCAGATGCAATTGGCCGTTTTTTCTTGATGGGGTGATTTCTGTCTGCGTTAACATCCATGATGTCGTTGATCAAATATACACTGCTTGAGACCAAACAGAAAAGGATAAAAGTTAAGATCGTGTTTTTAAGAGCATCAACTTTAAAGAACTGACGGTCAAAAATTAATGCTGCAAAAACAAAAGCATTTTTTGTCCATTGACGAGGTCGCATTGCCTTAAAAATATACTTAAGCATGTTGATAAATATATCACAAGATGGTTACTCCCATGTAAAATACAGGTATGGAAAAGATACGACTGGACCTTCTGATGGAAGAATTGGGACTGGCTGAAAGCCGCAGCTCGGCACAGCGCATCATCATGGCTGGAGAAGCACGCGTAAACGGGCAGGTGGTTTTAAAGTCCGCGGAAAAGGTCAGCCGTGAAGATTTGATTGAAGTAGCGAAACCTCCTCCGTTTGTTTCTCGGGGTGGTGAAAAACTACTGGGTGCATTGACGGCTTTTGATCTTTTGGATTTGAATGGGCTGGTGTGCGCTGATATTGGGTCCAGCACGGGCGGATTTACGGATTGTTTGTTACAGCATGGTGCTGAAAAAGTTTATGCCGTGGATGTGGGGTATGGCATCATGCACTGGAAACTGCGAAATCATCCACAGGTCGTGTTGATGGAACGTACCAACGCCAGATACGTAGAGAGTTTTGGTGAACTGATAGAACTGGTAACTATTGATGCGTCGTTTATTTCGCTGCGCACCTTGCTGCCAAGTGTTAAGAAATGGCTATCAGACAAGGGTGGAGCGGTAATTGCTTTGATCAAGCCCCAGTTTGAAGCCGGTAGGTCAGATGCCGCTAAAGGGGAAGGTGTTATTCGAGATCATGCAATCCATCAACGAATTCTGATGCAGGTGTTGTCTTATGCTGTCACTGAAGGGTTTGAGATCAAGGGATTGATTCAATCTCCTTTGACCGGCCCAAAAGGAAATATTGAATTTCTGACTTACCTGACATATCCATGTTCTACTGTCAGCAATCCTCAGAAATGGATAGACAATCTTTATCCCGAAGCGGCTAATTTAGAAATCTCTGAAAAGCTCGGTTAGAGCATCCCACACTATTAAGGTATACTAAACTCCGATTATGTCTGCGAACTTTATTCGAAATTTTTGTATTATTGCGCATGTTGACCACGGAAAATCCACCCTGGCTGATCGCATGCTTCAAATTACCGGAACCGTTTCTGATCGGGAAATGACCGAGCAGGTGCTGGACTCAATGGATTTGGAACGTGAAAAAGGCGTCACAATTAAGGCTTCTGCTGTCAGAATGAATTACACCTTCCAAGGGCAGCAATATGAATTAAACTTGATTGATACTCCGGGGCATGTGGATTTTAACTATGAGGTCAGCCGCGCCCTGTATGCCTGTGAAGGGGCTTTGTTGGTGGTGGATGCCACCCAGGGTATTGAAGCTCAAACTCTGGCGAACCTTTACCTGGCGCTGGATGCAAATTTAACCATTATTCCAGTGATTAACAAGATTGATCTGGCTTCAGCTCAGCCTGATGAGGTAGCTGAAGAAATTGAAGCACTCATGGGGGTTCCTGCCGAAACAATTGTCAGGGTTTCTGCCAAAGAAGGCATCAATATCGAACAAATTCTTGATGCTGTCTGTGAACAGATTCCATCACCCAAAGGCGAATCAGATGGAGCGCTGAAAGCGTTGATATTTGATTCTCATTATGACTCTTACAAGGGTGTGATTGCTTATATTCGTGTAATGCAGGGATCACTAAGTTCGAACAGTCTGCTGCATTTGATGGCAAACGGGACTGATTTAAAACCGGTTGAAGTAGGCATTTTTTCACCAGGGATGATCCCGGTGGAAGAATTGACGGCTGGCGATGTGGGATACGTCGCGACAGGTTTGAAAACGGTCAAAGAGTGCCGTGTCGGTGATACTTTTACGCTTGTTTCCAATCTGGCAGATGAACCTTTACCGGGTTACCTACACCCTAAACCGATGGTCTTCGCGGGGATTTACCCAGTAGAAGGAGAGGACTACGGCGAATTAAAAGACGCTCTTGAGAAACTTCAACTCAATGATGCGTCACTCGTGTTTGAGCCAGAAACTTCACAAGCGTTAAATTTTGGTTTCAGATGCGGGTTTCTGGGTTTATTTCACATGGAAATTATTCAAGAACGCATCGAACGCGAGTATGATCTCGATATCGTGGTGACGGCTCCTTCGGTTGAATATCAAGTTCAAGTAAGTGATGAAGAAACGATCACCGTTTCTTCCCCGGCAAGATTGCCTGACGAAAACTCAATCAAGGAAGTTCGCGAGCCGTGGATGAGATTGGAAGTGATTTCGCCCACCGATTTTTATGGAACCATTATGGATCTGGTCACCAAACGGCGGGGCACTTTCATTAATCAGGATTACCCGGCACCAAAACGGGTTCAACTAAATTATGACATTCCTTTATCTGAATTGATCGTTGATTTCTTCGATGAACTAAAATCGCGCACGCGCGGTTATGCCTCCATGGATTATCATTTTCTAGATTACCGGCCTGGCAACCTGGTCAAGCTGGAAATTCTGGTTGATGAAGAACCGGTTGATGCGCTAGCTGCCATTGTTCACAAAGAAGATGCCTATCACAAGGGTCAGGCGCTGGTTACCAAACTGAAAGCCTTGATCCCGAGACAGTTGTTTGATGTGGCCATCCAGGCATCAGCAAGCGGCAGAATCATCTCTCGCGCGAATGTTAAGGCAATGCGTAAAGATGTTTTAGCCAAATGTTACGGCGGCGATATTACACGAAAGAAGAAACTTCTTGAAAAACAAAAGAAAGGAAAGCGCCGCATGAAGATGGTGGGGAATGTTGAAATACCACAGGAAGCCTTCATGGCGGTACTTCGGTTGGGCGAGGAATAATGCAGGTACAAAAATCAAGGTGGAAAAAAATACTGCGCTGGCTACCCGGTCTGATCATCAGTCTGATTGCGATCATCGCGATTTTTAAGTTTGTGAATGTTGGCGACTTAAAAACGGCGTTTTCAACAGTATCGATTTGGTCCATCATTGGGTTAGTTTTTTTAGATATATTCGGAATGTTGGTCAGAGGAAAAGCCTGGCAGGTCATTTTAGGAAAAGGTTTTACTTTTAAACAAGCATTTTTTGGCATCAGTGAAGGATATTTTCTCAACAACGTTCTGCCATTCAGAGCAGGTGAGTTGGGAAGATCTTTTTTTGTGGGCAGGAACAGCGGCAGGGGGACTTTTTATGTTCTTTCGACGATTGTGATCGAGAGGGCTTTTGACCTGGCGTTTGCCGCTGCAATGGTGGTCTTGACTCTTCCTTACCTGACTGGCATGGATTGGGCGAAACCAGTTGCCACCATTGCCCTTATTCTAGTGGTGGCGGGTTTGTTTCTTCTCTTTCTAACAGCCCGAAATAAAGAAAAAGTATTGTCGTGGGTGGATGGTATTGACAAGAAATCCAAACTGCTGAATTTCATTCTTCCCAAGATTCACAATATTGTTGAAGGTTTTTCGCTGTTGGCGAATCCACGACAATTTGTGATGAGTCTCTTGTTGGTTGGTATAAACTGGGTGATTTGGACTTCGGTTTATTTTGTGGCGGTTGCACAGGTTATCCCAGATGCACCTTATACCTGGGGAATTTTTATGTCAGGGGTGATGGCGCTTGGTGCTGCCATCCCTTCAGCACCAGCTTCTCTGGGTGTTTTTGAGGGAACCTTCGTTGGTGCCATGGTGATTCTGGGTGGACAGAAGGAAACTGCACTAGCTTACGCAATAATTCTGCATGTCGTACAATTTGTAATTGTAGCTGTATTTGGCATCTGGGGTCTGGTTCGAGAAGGGGTCAAGCTCAACCAGATGTTTTCAAGTTTTACTAAAGATTCAACAGAAGCCGTGACCGTGGATATTCAACGCGAGGAACAATGAGCGAAAAGACATTAATCACTGGTGGGGCAGGGTTTATTGGAGCAAATTATGCATCCAGGTGCTTGAGCCGGGGAGAACAGATTATCATTTTCGACAATTTGTCGAGAGTTGGGGCTAAACGGAATCTTGAATGGTTGGAGAATACATACGGTAAAGGATCGTTTGAGTTGGTGGTTGGTGATGTGCGTGATGCAGGTGCCATCCAAGATGCTGCGAAATCCGCTAACCGGATATTGCATCTTGCCGGTCAGGTGGCAGTGACTACCTCGGTTACTGATCCGCGTAATGATTTTGATATCAATGCAATGGGCACGTTAAACACTCTGGAAGCTGCTCGTCTTTCTGGTAACAAACCGGGTTTTATTTATGCTTCCACCAATAAGGTCTATGGCGGCATGGAGAATGTGCGTGTAGTTGAAAAGACTACCCGGTATGATTACGCCGATCTTCCAGAAGGCGCATCAGAAGAACAGATACTTGATTTTCATTCGCCTTATGGCTGTTCAAAAGGCTGTGGCGACCAATATGTACGTGATTATTTCCGTATTTATGATCTTCCGACAGTGGTTTTCCGTCAATCATGTATCTATGGATTACGCCAGTTTGGTGTAGAAGATCAGGGTTGGGTTGCCTGGTTCGTTATCGCAGCCATTACGAAAAGGCCTATTTCAATCTATGGCGATGGAAAACAGGTGCGCGATATTCTTTTTGTCGAAGATCTTCTAGACGGTTATGACGCCGCGTTTAACAGATTGCCTCAAATCGGGGGACAAATATTTAATATCGGAGGCGGCCGAAGGAATACCATTTCCATATGGGTAGAATTTAAATCGATTCTGGAAAAATTACTTGGCAGTGAGATTGTCACTGATTATGGCGACTGGCGACCAGGTGATCAACCGGTATTTATTTCTGATATACGCAAGGCAAAAAACTTTTTAGATTGGTCTCCGAAAGTCAGTGTAGAAGAGGGCATAGCCAGACTCTTCAACTGGGTAAAAGACAACCAAGATTTATTCTAAATCGCATGAAGATATTAATCGTTCTTACTTACTATCGTCCTCATATCAGCGGGTTGACGATCTACGCCGAACGGTTGGCGACTGCTTTCGCAGCTCGAGGGCATGAGGTCACTGTGTTAACTTCCCGGTTCAAGAAAGACTTGCCCGCACAAGAAATCAAGGATGGCGTGCGTATTGTCAGAGCCCCAGTACTGTTTCGTATTAGCAAGGGGGTGATCATGCCGACTTTCGGCTTGATTGCCAACAAGCTTGTTGCCCAGACTGATGTGATTCAGCTCCATCTGCCGCAATTTGATGCAGCAGGTATTTCGTTTAGAGGAAGACTCTTAAAAAAACCGACAGTGATCACCTATCATTGTGATTTGCACATGCCTCCAGGTTTGTTTAACAGGATCGCTAATTTTGGCGTGACTTTGATGAACAGGTTGACTGCCATGTTTACGCATCGCATTGTCACTTACACACAAGATTACGCAGAAAACTCTCCTTATTTGAACCAGTATTTACATAAATTAAGGATTATTGCACCACCTGTGGTGCTGCCAAAGGTAACCTCTGAATCTATTGAGAATTTCGCAAAAATTCACAACCCCGAGAATCACCACCCGGTCATTGGAATGGCGACACGTTTCGCGACTGAAAAAGGGGTTGAAGTTCTGTTAAAAGCGTTACCTGAAATCATCAAGGCTTATCCAAACACATTGGTGCAATTTGTAGGAACTTATCAAAATGTGATGGGTGAGGAATCTTATTTTGAGCGGTTGCGGCCGGAAATTGAAAAATATGAAGCAAGCGGTCACTGGAAATTTCTTGGGGAGTTGGATCCTGAAATGATGGCAAGGTATTTCCCAAATCTGGACGCACTAACTGTGCCAAGTCTAAATGCCACTGAAGCCTTCGGGTTGGTTCAAATTGAAGCTATGATGACAGGGACGCCCTGCGTTACCTCCAGTTTGCCGGGGGTCAGGCAGCCGGTGGTGATTCATCAAATGGGCGAAATATTCCCGATTGGTGATTCTGAGATGCTTGCCAAGAAAATGATTTCTGTATTAGGAAAGGGCAAACGCCCTTTTGAGAACACAACCGATTTTTCTCGTTATCAGCCAGAAAAAGTTGTTGAGGCTTACGAAGCACTCTTCGAAGAAATTAGAAAATCACTTTAACCTTTACGGAGCAGTCAACCGTGAATAACAACCCAGGCACCAACAAAACTGTTAACGGAATAACCGGATCAAGAAGAAATCAGTGGATCTGGGACGTATTCATTATTGTTATTCTCTTAATCGGAGCGTATTTCAGGTTTACCGGAATAAATTGGGACGCTGGCTATCATCTTCATCCGGATGAACGCTTCCTCACCATGGTTGAAAGTGCCATATCGCCGGTTGATAACCTTAGTCAGTATTTTGATACATCCACTTCTACGCTCAATCCAAACAACCGCGGCTATACCTTTTACGTGTATGGTACTTTTCCGATTTTTATCGTTCGCTATGTAGGTGAACTTGTCGGCATGACCGGTTATGACAATATTCACCTGGTAGGCAGGGTGGTTTCAGGTGCTTTTGACCTGGGGACTATCCTGTTTGTCTTTTTAATCGGAAGAAAACTTTACAAGAATTCAAAACTTGGATTATTGGCTGCGTTATTCTCTGCGTTGGCAGTTCTACAAATTCAACTTTCGCATTATTTCACAGTTGATATCGTCGCCAATTTCTTTGCCTATGCAGCGATCTACACGGCAATTTGTATTTTCATGTCAGAACGGCGTATCACTTCGTTGCCTGATGAAGAAGGCGGTTCAATACTTAGCTGGAAACAGTTGCTATTTACAAGGGCTGATGTTGGCAAGCACTTGCTTTTTGGATTATTGTTTGGGCTTGCCCTGGCGTCAAAAGTCAGTATTTTTGCACTGGCATTTTTGCTGCCGATTGCATCGATGATTTTTTATTCGAAGCTTCCCAAAGAATCCCGGCAGGGTGAAGCAAAGTTCATCATTCGGAACCTGGTATTGGCGGGCATTGTGGCATTGTTGACCTTCAGAATCTTTCAACCTTATGCCTTTTTGGGCCCCGGGTTTTTTGGCGTCAAAATCAATCCGGGCTGGATCGCAAGCCTGAAAGAATTGGCTGTAATCAGCAAGGGGGATGTAGATGTGCCCTATGCTTTGCAGTGGGCACGCCGTCCGATTACCTTCGCGTTTTCAAACCTGGTGCAGTGGGGACTGGGGTTGTCGCTTGGTATTTTAGGCAGCTTTGGCTTCTTATGGATGGGCTGGCGGATGTTCAAAGGAGATTGGCAGAAGCATCTGTTAATCTGGTCGTGGGTCGCTTATGTTTTTCTCACGCAATCCATAAATTGGGTTCGAAGCATGCGCTATTTACTTCCGCTTTACCCGGCGTTATGTTTAATCGCCGCCTGGGCAGTTTTTAAATTATGGGATAATGGTGCGGGAGCGGTCAGAAAGATTACCACATTTCATTTTAACTGGCGCAGAATCGTTGCCGTGACGGCAGTGCTGTTAACTATTGCAGGGACGGGGATTTGGGCAACTGCTTTTACCAGTATTTATACCCGACCTGTCACAAGGGTGGCAGCCAGTGAATGGATTTTTGATAACATCTCCAGCGCCATCGAAATGCCAATCACGAAAAGCGACGGCAACCAAGTAAAGCAATTATTAGCATATCAGAATACCGCGCTGGTTTCAGCAGCACAGCCCTATGTGTATGGTTTCACAGCGGAGAAAGATACCCTCATTTCTTCCATCACACTTGAGCATGTTCTCTACAACATTGCCAATAACCCTAATGCCGTTTCTGTTCCTGAGAGCATCTCACTCCAGATCAATATCCGCGAGACGCAAGAGAATGGTGGCAAGATTCTATCGAGTAATCTTTTTCAATCCAATTTTCTGCAAGTTTCCGATTCGCGCGGTGAACCTGCCGTTGTCAATGCCGGCTCAATCATTCGTTTAGTCCCCGGAAATAAATATGAGATGGAAATCTCTGTCCTCGAAGATAACGTGGTTCTCAAGCTGGATGGCGGAGTGTGGATAACATATCAGGAAGGAAATGACGGTGTTCGGCAATATCTTCCTCCACCAGCCTATCGTTTGAGTTCGACATATCCATTCCAATTTACCTTCATCCCGCAGGTCAGCGGCACGGTCAACAAAATCAGACTTAACCGGGCAGTGGACTTGTTAAACCTGGGTGAGAATCAAACTCTTTCGGTTTCTATTCGTGATTTAAGTCAGAATGGGCAGATATTTGGCACCGGGCAAATCATTGCCACTTTTTCCAAAGAGTCTGATCCCCGCGGCGAAGAGTATTGGATTGATTTTCAAAGCCCCGTTGTTCTGGACGCTTCTGGAATATATGTGATGAAATTCATCCTTGAAGAGGGTGATGGTGTATTGGCTTTCTATAATGACGCGTCGGCGATTGAATCCTCATGGGATGATGCGCTGCCGCTCAGCATGTACGGCTATGATCTTTTTGGGTATGAAGCAGGTCTGTTTGGCAACATACGAAACATGGAACTGTATTACGATGATACCCAAACCAAGAAAGACACCCTTTACACGATCCTTGATCAGACTGATGTCATCTCGATCAGTTCAAACCGTCAATGGGGAACCACTGTCAGGGTGCCGGAACGTTATCCGTTGACTACCGAGTATTATCGGGCATTGATTGGCTGCCCGGATGACAAAGATATTCTCTGGTGCTACCAGGTGGCAGAACCGGGTATGTTCAACAGTGAATTGGGATTTACCCTCACAGCAGTATTTCAATCTGACCCCGAGTTTTTAGGTTTCAAAATCAATGACCAATCTGCTGAAGAGGCATTTACAGTCTATGATCACCCCAAGGTGTTGATTTTTGAAAAAACTGAAAGCTATGATGCATCAAAGATGCGCCAGGTGTTGGATTCCATAGATATCAGCACCGCTGTACACATGACCCCCGGTCAGGCGAGCCGGTATCAGGGCAATTTACTTCTGGATGATCAAGAGAAATCTCAGCAGCAAAACGGCGGAACGTGGAGCGAGTTGTTTCCTCCCGAATCTGTCTTGAATACAAAACCCTGGCTGGCGGCTGTAGTCTGGTATCTTTCGATCACCTTACTAGGATTTATTTGCTATCCGGTAGTTAGGGTCATATTCAAGGGTTTGCCTGATCACGGCTATCCGCTCAGCCGGCTTGTGGGAATGGTGCTACTGGCATTTTTCACCTGGCTGGCAGGCTCCACATTATTTTCGTTTTCAAAATTGACCATTGGTATTGTGTTTGGTCTGTTAGTGCTGCTCGGCGGTTGCTTTTCTTATTTACAGCGCAAGGCGCTAACCGATGAGCTCAAAACCAATTGGAAGTACTTCGTAAAAGTTGAAGTGTTCATGTTAGCCCTTTTCCTGATTGATCTGGGAATCCGTTTTGGCAACCCTGATCTGTGGCACCCCTGGAAAGGCGGCGAGAAACCCATGGATCTTTCTTACTTCACAGCTGTGTTGAAAAGCTCAACCTTCCCGCCTTATGATCCGTGGTACGCGGGCGGATATATTAATTATTACTATTTTGGTTTTGTTCTGGTGGGTGTTCCTGTTAAATTCCTGGGAATCATGCCTGCCGTTGCTTACAACCTGATCTTGCCTACGTTGTTTGCGTTGACCGGCATGGGCGCTTTCAGTGTGGGATGGAATCTTTTCTCTCGCAAGCATATTAATACTGCTAACTCAATTGAAGCGCAAAGCGCGAATACGATGCGCAGCACACTGGCGGGTATGCTTTCTATTTTCACTGTGTTAATCATGGGCAACATGGGAACGATTCGCATGATCTGGCAGGGTCTGCAGCGGTTGGCAGCGCCTGGCGGGCTGATTGACAATGGGTCATTGATCGACCGAACCATCTGGCTTTTCCAGGGCTTGGGCAAATTTTTCACCGGTTCGCGGTTGCCTTTCGCGATCGGCGAATGGTATTGGAATCCATCTCGGGCTCTTCCGGGTGAAGCGATCACAGAATTTCCGTTTTTTACATTTACCTATGCCGACCTGCACGCGCATATGATTGACCTGGCAATTACTATCCTGGTGATTGCCTGGGGGCTCAGCATTCTGCTGGGCAAATGGAAATGGGAAAACGACACACGGGTTAAGCCGTGGATTAACTTGTTGATTACCCTTACATTTGGCGGCGTAATCATCGGCATGTTAAAGGTGACCAACACGTGGGACTTTCCAACTTATTTGGTTTTGTCCTGCCTGATTATCCTTTATACGATGATTCGCCATGCAGAGGTTCCGAAATGGCTGCTGCCCAATAAGCCTGATTGGATTAGGAAATCAGCGTATATCGGCAGCATTATAGTCTTGTTGGTTGGGCTCACCCTGGTTTTTTACCTTCCTTTTTCGAAGAATTACGCACAGGCTTACGGCAGCATCAGCCTCTGGACAGGGGATAATTCTCCATTATCTTCTTATCTTGTCCATTGGGGATTGCAATTATTCATTCTCGCCACCTGGTTTATCTGGGAAACGCGGGAGTGGCTGGCGAACACGCCTGCCTCGTCGCTTCAGAAGCTGAAGCCTTTTGCCGGCTATTTACAGATAATTGCCATCTTGTTCGGTTTGGCATTGGTATTGATTACTGTTTTTGGGGTTAAGATCGGATGGTTGGCTGGACTTTTAGGCGGCTGGGCGTTGGTTTTGATGTTGAGGCCGGGGCAATCTGATGCCAAACGCCTCGTATTGTTTATGACAGGAACCGCTCTGGTATTAACTCTGTTCGTAGAGATGTTTGTGCTGGTGGGCGATATTGGACGAATGAATACCGTGTTCAAGTTCTATTATCAAGCCTGGACTTTCTTTGGGCTTAGCTCCGCAGCCGCCCTGGTATGGCTGATTCCAGTAGTGACAACCCGTTGGAGGGTTTCAATATCCTCAATCTGGCAAGTGATTCTGGCATTGTTGGTGTTTGGCGCCGCGCTGTATCCCATTACGGCGGCAACTGACAAGATTCGCGACCGAATGTCTGCTGAAACACCCGCCGGGCTTAACGGTCTTGAGTTTATGAACACTTCCACCTATTATGATCAAAATGCCGATCTCAATCTGAATCAAGACTATGCCGGCATTCTGTGGATGCAGAAGAATGTCAAAGGATCGCCGGTACTTGTGGAAGCCAATACGGTTGAATACCGCTGGGGCAACCGGTTTACCATCTATACCGGACTTCCGAGTGTGTTGGGTTGGAACTGGCACCAACGCCAACAACGCGGCGCAATAGATTCCAACGGTATCTACAACCGTTTGAGCGAGATTCCGGTTTTTTACAACACCACCGAAATTCAAAGCGCGCTTGACTTCATTAACCAATACGATGTGAATTATATTATTTTGGGCCAGATGGAACGAGCTTACTATCCGGGCCAGGGACTAGACAAGTTTGAACAATATGACGGTGTTTACTGGAATGAAGTTTTTCGCGAACAGGATCTGGTCATCTATGAAGTGATCAAAGGATAGGGGATATGACTGATTTTTTACACTTCATCACTTGGTACCTAATCATCACCGTTTTGGGATGGGTTACTTTTCCAATTGCTTTTAAATTCTTTCCGAATTTGAGGAGCAGGGGATTTGCTTTCGTCAAACCTTTAGGTTTATTGCTGTGGGGCTTCGTTTTCTGGCTGTGCGGTTCTCTAGGTATATTTCAAAATAATCTTGGGGGAGTGGTTCTAGCTTTCGTCGTTTTGCTGGCAGCCGCAGCCTGGGTGTGTAAAAAGGATGGAATTGGAGAATTGTTGGGTTGGATCAAGACCAATCGTAAGACTATCATTACCATGGAAGTGGTTTTCTTGATTGTATTTGGGCTTTGGACGGTTGTCAGAGCTACTACTCCGGAAGCATCTGCCACTGAAAAGCCGATGGAACTGGCGTTTATTAATTCCATTTTACGTTCACCCTCAATGCCGCCCCGGGATCCGTGGTTGTCGGGGTATGCTATTTCTTATTATTATTTTGGTTATGTGCTCGTTTCGATGGTGATCAGGGTTTCAGGAGTGGCTTCATCCATCGGGTTCAACCTGGCTATTTCATTGTGGTTTGGATTGACTGCCCTGGCTGTTTACGGCGTAGTATTCGATCTGATCGCCGGAAAGCGATTGAGGGAGGATTCTGATCAGGAAACAGGAGATGCAAGAGCCGGTGCTTTTTTGGGACCCTTTTTTGTGCTGATCATCAGCACGCTTGAAGGAGTGCTTGAGTTTCTCTATTCAGGCGGTGCTTTTTGGAAGTATGACGCGCAGGGCAACTTGAACTCCAGATTTTGGAGCTGGTTGAACATCACTGAGATGGATGTGCCGCCGCCTCAACCTTTTAACTGGCTGCAGCCACGACCAAGCGGCTGGCTCTGGTGGCGTGGCTCGCGTGTCATCCAAGATTTGACTCTCTCAAATAGCAAATTGGAGGTTATTCAGGAGTTTCCCTTCTTTTCATACCTGCTGGCAGATTTGCATCCCCATGTTCTTGCGATGCCTTTCGTACTGCTTGCCGTTGCTTTTGGCTTGAATTTATTCTTTGGCAATAAAAACATTTTCACTGCTGAAAAATCAGTGTTCACCTGGTTCAAACACTTTGATTTTTGGATCGTCGCGCTGGTGATGGGCAGCCTGGCGTTTTTCAACACGTGGGATTTCCCCATTTACGTGGGTTTGTTCTGTCTGATAATCGCCTATCTGCGATACATAGATCTTGGCTGGGGTTGGTCAAGGGTTTGGGAATTTTTAAAAAGCGGAGTCGTGATTGGGATTACCGGCATCCTCTTGTTTCTACCGTTTTACCTAGGATTCAAGTCTCAGGCGGGCGGGATTTTGCCCAGCATGGAATTCATGACACGCGGGATCCATTTTTGGATTTTATTCGGTGCCTTGTTAATTCCCATCTTCATTTGGCTAATTTCTAAAATTGGTAATTCAATAAAACTGAAATCGCTGGCAAAATCAGGGTTGAACGTTTTTATATTGTTTTTGTCTTTGCTGATCATTTCACTTTTATTTGGTATATTGATTTTTAATCTTGAACCATTGGTGACGCAGATGATGCAATCAAACAATCCATCTGTTATGTCATTAGGATCCAGACTAAATTCTGGAATCCAGGCATTTATCGGGCTGCATGGGACGACCGACGCCGGTGTTGTGGTTGGCCAGGCATTGATCAGAAGACTTCAATCCCCCGGAACTTGGATTACGCTGCTTCTTCTTGGAGCATTTTCATTAACGCTGCTGAATAGGAAAAAACAAGAAAAAAAAGCCAATATCGAAAATGAGTCGGAGGAGTTCCCGTCAAATCCTTCGATTAATCAATCCGGATTATTCGTGGTTTTGCTAATGTTGATTGGTATCGCACTAACGGCATTCCCGGAATTCTTTTACCTGAGAGATAATTTTGGCACGCGCATGAACACAATTTTCAAGTTCTACTTCCAAGCCTGGATTTTGTGGAGCGTCGCCACGGCATATGCCAGCGTGGATCTGCTTAAAAACCTAACAGGAATCAAAAGGATACTCTTTAGTCTTGCCTTGATGATTACTTTCATCGGCGGCCTGGCATATCCGGTTAATATGTTATGGAATAAAACCAATCATTTTGACCCTGCAGTGTGGACGTTGGATGGAAATGCTTATATCGCATCTTATACCCCTGACGATTATGCTGCCATGCAGTGGCTGGGTGGTCAGCCTGACGGCGTGCTCACTGAGGCGGTGGGGGGGAGTTACTCTGATTATGCACGGGTATCCACGCGAACAGGCATGCCAACAGTGCTCGGTTGGCCCGGACATGAAGGTCAATGGCGCGGGGGATATACCGAAGTGGGGTCGCGCGAATCGGATGTCAGGCAGATCTATTCAAACACAGATTGGCCGGCAGTGGATTTCTATCTTCAAAAATACGATATCCGCTATGTGTATTTTGGATCACTCGAAAAGACTTTTTATGCCACAGATGGTCTAACACTCAGACAAAACCTGCCTGTGGTTTATGAAAACAACAGCGTAACCATCTTTCTGGTTCCGGATGAAGAGGGAGTAACCACCCCATGACAACTGATGAAAAAATGAAAGATTTACTCTCAAGGTATTATGGCTGGATGATCTTCGGCGCTTTTTTGATTGGTGCTTTTATTCGGTTTTTTCAATTGGGGCAATCCACGCTGAACGATTATGAAGCGCAAAATGCTTTGCAGGCGCTAAATATTGTCAGAAGAAACCCGGTTGTGATCGGGGGTCAGCCAGGATATGTGGGTTTGACTTCAATGCTCTTCTTCCTATTTGGAGGCAGTGATTTCTCTGCCCGGTTTTGGCCGGCATTATTCGGCTCCTTGCTGGTGCTGGTTCCGCTCTTCTTTCGGAAGGAGCTTGGTGGGCTGGCTATCATTGTCATGGCTTTTCTCCTGGCTTTGGAACCGGGCTTGGTGGCGATGTCTCGGACTGCCGATGGAGTGATGATCACCATCGTCTCTCTCGCTGCCGCTTTCGGCTTTTACCGGAGAAGTAAACCAATCCTGTCTGGAATTTTGTTCGGATTGGCTCTTAGTGCCAGCGGGCAATTTTGGTATCTCTTTGTGGCATTAACCATCTCATGTCTTATCTTTCGATTATTTATTATCAATAGTTTTACAACCGTCCAACTAAATAAATCGGAGTGGTTGAAAATGGGAGTTTCTGCTTTGATTACAGTCACTATGGTCAGTTCTATTTTCATGACCAACCCGGCTGTTATCAGCGGATTGGGTGCAGGGATTGTAGAATATTTTTCTTCATGGCGTCAGATCGAAACCATGACACTCTCAACTTATATGCTAGTTTGGATTCTTCTCCAGTTTCCAGCCGTCATTCTGGGAATCTGGGGATTGATTGTCGGAATTAAAGAAAAATCTAAAATCTTCAGTTTTCTTGGTTTTTGGTGGGTGGTTGGATTGTTTTTAGTGGTTTTGAATCCTTCTCATTCAATATGGAGTTTGGTGTTGGCTGATTTGCCGCTGTTCATCTTGTGCAGCTTACAGATCACCCGGCTGATCGACGGGATGAAGATTCAATCGAAGGTGGTTGTCACCATTGAGACCATGATCACTTTTTCGCTAATCATTTTTTCGACAATCAATTTTCTCAACCTGGTAAACTTTCCACCTGCCGATGATGTATTGTTACGCAACCGGCTTTTGGGAACCTTACTGCCGCTGGGATTATGGATCGCGTTTAGCGCATTGCTTGCCTGGGGTTGGGACAATCCATCGACAAGAAGCGGGTTAGTGATCGGATTGGGAGTATTACTGTTTGGACTGTTGGCTGGCTCCGGATGGAAAGCCGCCGGTTTAGGCAGTCAACCGCATAATGAATTTTTTGTGAGCGGAAGCTATGTCAGTGGAAAACTGGATGTGAAACAAACCTTGTCTGACATTGCCCGTTGGAATAACGGAGAAGCCACAAGAATTGATGTCGATTTAGCTGGTATCAGCTCTCCATCACTGGAATGGTTTCTGAGAGATATTGAAAAAGTGACCAAAAATCTTGTCTTTCCGGTGACTTACACTCCCTCAGTGGTCATTTCCGGTATGGATTCCATTGTAAATTCTCAAGCTTTATACCGAGGGAAAACCATCATCTGGAGTGTCCGACCTGATTTAGAGAACTTGACCTGGCAGGATTGGGTAAAATGGTTTTTTAATCGCAGTATACCTGAAAATCAAAACAACATCCTGTTATGGGTCCGTAATGACTTGTTCAAGGATGTGGTAACACAGTAAAAATTAGTTAAGGATATTTAATGGCATTGATAAACTTGATCGCGATTGACGGCCCGGCGGCTTCGGGCAAATCCACTTTGGCAGAACGGATTGCCAGGAAACTGGATTATTTCTACTTTGATACTGGTGTGATGTATCGGGCGGTAACTTTAGCTGCCCTTGAGCGTTTGCAAGGTTTAGATGATGAAGAAAAAGTGACCGAACTATCCAATCAGATTCAAATTGACGTTCATCCACCCTCAAAAGAGGACGGCCGCGTGATGGATGTTTTGGTGGATGGTTCTGATGTTACTTGGAAAATTCGCACCCCTGAAGTGGATCGAAATGTATCCAGGGTATCTGCTTATGCGGGCGTCAGAAAAGCGATGACGGAACAGCAGCGCCGCATTGGCATCCGCGGGAATATGGTGATGGTCGGGCGTGATATCGGAACAGTGGTTTTCCCGGACGCGGCACATAAGATTTATCTTGAAGCGTCTGCTGAAGAACGAGCCCGTAGACGTTTTATCGAGGTGCAAAAAAGGGGAGAACACGCCACTTACGATGAGATATTGGCTTCAATCATCAAGAGAGATGAAGTGGATTCATCCAGGGCGGTCGCACCATTAAAACCAGCAGAAGACGCAAAGGTTATCGATTCGGATGGGAAGACGATCGAAGAAGTGGTTGAAGAAGCATTGACAATATTGTCACGCGATTCTGAAAATGCTGCATAATTAAGTCAGTGAAAAGATGCCGGCAGAATCATTTGTATTAATCTTTCTGGAGTATTTATGTGCGATACGTTTGTAGCCCTGGGAAATTCAACTAAAACCGGCCGGGTTTTTTTTGCAAAGAATTCAGATCGTGAACCAAACGAAGCTCATGAATTGGTGATCATCCCAGCAAAAAAGCACTCACCGGGGGATATGATTCAATGCACATATGTAGAGATTCCACAGGTTGAAGAAACCTATCAGGTTTTGCTTGCCAAACCTTTCTGGATTTGGGGGGCAGAAATGGGCTCCAATGAGTATGGCGTGACTATTGGCAATGAAGCAGTTTTTACCCGTGATCCTTACGGCAAAGAACCCGGATTGATCGGCATGGATTTCTTGCGCCTGGCACTTGAGCGATCAAAGACCGCCTATTCAGCCTTAATGACCATTGTGGAACTGTTGGAGCGATACGGTCAAAGCGGCAACTGCGGGTTTGCCCACAAAATGTATTATCACAATAGTTTCTTGATCTGTGATCCTGACGAAGCCTGGGTATTGGAAACTTCAGCTAAAAACTGGGCTGCCCAAAAGGTAAAGACAGTTCGATCAATCTCGAATGCCATCACAATTGATCGAGACTGGGATATGGCATCTAAAGACCTGGTTACCCATGCGATTGAGAAAGGCTGGTGCCGTAATCGAGAAAGCTTCAGTTTCAGCAGATGTTACTCTGAACCTGTTTATACTTTTTTCAGCGACTCTAGAAATCGGCAATCTTGCACGAATGATCTGTTAGTTTCTCAGCAAGGCAAAATTGACACGGCAATGATGATGAAGCTTCTTCGACATCATCGGGATGAACATGAGAATTGGTCTCCGGATAGGGGGATAACTGGCGCTGATGTTTGTATGCATGCCGGCTGGGGGCCGATCCGCGGAAGTCAGTCCGCAGGTTCAATGATTTCCGAGATTGATCGCAGCGATACCGTACATTGGGTGACTGGCACGGCGGCACCCTGCACTTCGTTGTTCAAGCCTGTCTGGATGGATTGCGGTATTCCAGATACGGGTATTTCTCCACGAGGTGTCTTTGACGAAAGAACCCTTTATTGGCGTCATGAATTTGTTCACCGCTCATTATTGATGGATTACCCCGGTAGAATTTCTATGATTAAAGCGGATCAGACAGAATTTGAAGAAGAAATGCTTAAAGAAGTTTCAGAAAAATCTCAGGCGTCATATAATCAACGCAAGGACATTTCGCAAAAGGCTTTCCAAAAGGCTGATGAACTGGAGAGCAGATGGTTTCAGGCGGTGACTGTTGATAATGTTCACAGGAAAAATAGTTTTTTATATCAATCAGCCTGGAAGACCTTTAATAGGCAAGCAAGAATTGAGATTAAACCATAGACGGACGATTTGATGATTGTTGGAACCTTGCTGAAAAATATCCCATATATAGACATGCCTTACCACCTGATTGGCTGGTTGGGGTGGTTTGGATTGGCTGTCTGTCTGTTTTTTGGCTTAAGGAATAAATTTCAGTTCATCTCATCAAAAAAATTCTGGACTCTTTTTGCCCTTCTGGCGGTTTTCGCCATTCTGACAACCCTATTCATTGGGCTACAATTACCATGGAAGAGTACTCTTCCACTGCCAAATATTACAAGAGAGTCTTCATCTCCAACTATCATGTTATTTGCTGCTATTCCATTGATCATGGCAGCCGGGACGCTTGGATATTGGCCAGCCGCGGCAATTGGGTTAATATCAGGGCTGGTGGCGGCTTTCTGGAATACTCACAACCTGTTTACACCGTTAGAAACTGCCGGCTTGGCACTTCTGATTGCATATGCTATCAGACAGAATTACCGGTCGAAATTATTCCGCTGGTTGAGAAAGCCTATTGGAGCGGCCATTGCGGTAGCTTTTATAGCAATCCCGATATTTCTGGTAACCACATTCTTTAGCACCAATGGAGCGTTGGCTGAAAGACTTGATTACGCTCTGACACAATCTTGGATTTCAATGGTGGTAAACGCTGCGCAAATTATGATCGCGGGATTTATCCTTGATCTGGCGCTTGTTACCAAAATTAAGTATTGGATTCAATTCAAGAGTTACATTCCATCTCCATATGAAACAGGATTGCAGGACAAGGTATTCTATATCGCGTTACCTATTGTATTTGTTCTGTTAGTTACATTGGCGGTGGCAGATTGGGTTGTCGCTGGAAAAGCAGCTCAACGTTTGATGGAGAGTCGATTGAGAAGCGCAGCAGAGATTGCGTCTGAAAATATGCCATCCATCATTGATACCGGGCAGGGTATCCTTATAGATATGGTAGGAGATAACTTTCTCATCGATAATTCTCCTACTACTCAAGAGATTCTTCAATCAAAGATGCGCATGATTCCGTTTTTCACGGAGTTTTATCTGTTTGACCTGACAGGAGCTCCAGTAACAGGGTATCCCGATGGAAGTCTGGCATCATATTTACCGAGCCCTGAAGAACAGGCAGCCGTTAATTTTGCTCTGAACGGTGTTTCGATTCAAAACTATGTGATTTCACCTGTTCCTGGCGAGACAACGGCTCAGATTGCCTTCATTGCAGCGATTCCTGATGAATATGGAATGCCCAGAGGTGTGATCGCTGCCCGCACTGATTTAGGTGTTAACCTGTTAACTCAACCTGTGATTGCAGCCATGCAAGATATTCAGAAATCAGGAGGAGAAGGAGTGATCTTGGATGAGGATAACCGAATCCTTTATCACAACAATCCAGATCTGATATTAAATACTTATCAAGGGAAGGTTCCGGAATACTCAGATTATTTTGAGGAGGCAAACGGAACTGGCACCCGGCGTATGGTTTACGCATCAATTTCTGAAGAAAAGAATTGGAAGGTCATTTTATCTCTGCCGGCAAGTTATGCTCAAGAGTTGGCTTTGCAAATTGCCATACCCTTAATGATAATTTCTCTGTTAATCTCGTTCGGTGCTTACTTCTTATTGAGATTCATGATGGGATCGCTATCGCGATCGCTCGAAAAGCTGGCAAATCAAGCGGATGATATTTCAAAGGGCAGTCTGGATAAGGATATTGAAGTTAGAGGAGTTGATGAAGTTGGCCGATTGGGTTCTGCTTTTGAACAAATGAGAGCCAGCCTGAAGTCACGTCTTGAAGAACTCGATGTTCTTTTGCAAGTATCAAAGGGAATTGCCTCAAATTTTGAGATTAACAAGGCTGCCGCACATTTATTGAAGGCATGTTTATTCTACGGTGCTGATTCTGCCAGGCTGATCTTGCAAAACGGACTACAGTTTGGTTTTGATGAAGACACAATCTCATTCTGTGATGGACGTCAGGGTGAAGAATATGCTGAACTGGACAAAGTTTTTCTCGATCAAATTGGTTCAGAAAAAATGCTAGTTGTTCCATCAAAATCACGCATCAAACGGGTTGGTGGGATCAAATCAACCCTGTTACCATCAGCCGTCGTGGCAATCTCTCTTGCAGATGATACCCATCATTATGGCATGATGTGGATTGCCTACACTGAACCACACCGTTTTTATGATGAAGAGATTCACTTTTTAGATACGATTGCCGGGCAGGCAGTGTTGGCGATTTCAAATTCTTCTTTATTCATGAATGCCGAAGTTGGCAAGAAGCGCATTGAATCCGTGCTGGCATCAACACCCGAGCCAGTTCTCGTTGTTGGTGAATCTGGAAGGCTTCTAATGTCAAACGCGGCTGCTGAAAACGTTGCAGGACTGATTGATCAATTCGGTAGTGAAGAAGAGGGTGTCAGAGAAATTGGGTCTCCGGAATTTTTAGAGTTTCTACGGCTCAATCGGAATAAAGGGAAGAGAACCGGTGAAATAGCAATTCTCGGGAAAACTTACGAAGTATCCATGTCTCCTGTGATGGTGGATGAGATCATGGTCGGTACGGTCTGTGTAATTCGTGACATAACGGAATATCGCGAACTCGAAAAAATGAAATCTGATTTTGTCGCAACAGTTAGTCATGACCTGCGGGCTCCCATGGGAATTGTAAGAGGCTATGCCACTATGATGCAAATGGTTGGCGAAATGAATGATCAGCAAAAAGAATATGCAGCCAAGATTATTAATGATCTTGACTTTATAGACCAGATGGTAGAAAAACTGCTTGACTTAGGCAGAATCGAATCAGGCAGTATTTTGCAAGTTGAGAAAGCATCTCCGGTTGGTTTGATTAATGAAGTTGTGAAAATATTAACACCACTGGCAACCCAACGTAAGGTCAAAATTATCGATGAATTGAACAATTCACAAAACATCGAGATGGAAGCTGATAAAACACTTGTAAAACAAGCACTTTACAACCTTATTGAAAATGCGATCAAGTTTTCGCATTTGGGTGGACAAGTGGAACTACGGTTGCAATCAACAGAGGAGTCTGTAACATTTGAAATTCAAGACCATGGACCGGGGATCGCACCACTTGATGTTGATAGGATATTTGATAAATTTAGTCGTAATGGAATGAAAGAAGGGTCGGTCTTAAGGGGAGCAGGGCTTGGTCTTTCGATTGTCAAATCGATTGCTGAAAAACATCGCGGCAAGGTTTGGGTAAAAAGTACACTTGGCAAGGGTAGTATTTTTTACTTTCAAATTCCCATTTCTCAGGTTTTGTCCAACAGGTATAAATAGGGTGTTGCATTCTAATAGAAATGTGTTATACTTTTCGGT
>CAYXWV010000033.1:0-36040 GCA_964468875.1 uncultured Anaerolinea sp.
TCCATATTTTTTCCTTATAAAATGTTTCTTCAATTGCGGCTTATCGTCAATTCCAACGTGATTGAACCTCTGCCTGACACTTGTTAAGAATCCTTCGACTCGTTATTCAACAAGGTTTATTTTGACTTCCACGTTGTTTTGAATGGCTTTGGAGTAGGGGCAGGTTTTGTGCGCTTTTTCTAGCAGCTTGAGTGTGGTCTCGCGGTCCACGCCGGCAATTTTGGCATCGAGGGTGACAACCAGTTCAAATCCGCTCAAACCGGCGATTTTTAAGCCAACCGAGGCGGTGATCTCTGACTGGATCTTTTTCCGGTCCAGAAGGGCGACCATATTCAGGGCGCTGTCAAAGCAGGCGGCGTAACCGGCGGCAAAGAGCTGCTCTGGGTTGGTGTAGGGGCCGCCCTGGCCTTTGAGTTCTTTGGGCATTCTGACTTCGAAATCCAAAACGCCATCCTGGCTGCGGATTTTTCCATTGCGACCACCTGATGCGGTGACTGAAGTTTGATAAACAGGTTTCATTTTAGCTCTCCTATATCTTAAGCGATTATGTCGTACACGATATATTATACAATGGTTTTGGAATTATCCAAGGGGCTATACAAGGTTGTGATGAAAAGAGAGGATTTCTTCCGAAGCAACCAAGTTTTATGGCACTAAAACAAAGCTCCATTTGATCAATGGTTTACAAGGAGGGCAGCCTTAACAGAAACTGTCATTACGAACCCCGTCCATCCGTTTTTTAGGAATCAAAGCTGATTCGGGGTGTGCAATGGTTAATAATAAGGTGGGTTGAAATGCATTTTCAACCCACCTTTGGAGACATCCCGATTTTTTCTCCCGAATCTGATGGTGACAAACACCATTATTCTTTTGCTATAATAAAATTACCATGATTCAGAATAAACTCATTAACCAGCATCGGGAAGAAATCATAAAGCTCGCAGCTTCATATGGCGCGACGAATGTGAGGATATTTGGTTCAGTCGCACGCGGGGAGGAAACCCCGGAAAGTGACATTGATTTTCTTGTCGATCTCCACCCCGGGCGTAGTCTACTGGATTTGGGCGGACTATTATATGATCTTCGAATCCTCTTGAATACTGATGTGGATGTCGTAACAGAGAATGGATTGCGGCCTCGGATTAAGGAACGAGTACTGAGAGAAGCAGTTGGTTTATGAGAAGCGACCAAGAACGAGTTCTGGATATTCTGGAAGCAATCGAAAAGCTAAAGAAGTATTGTCTTTGCACCAAATCTACATTCTTTGAAAATGAATTAATCCAATCATGGGCGGTGCGTAATTTGCAAATCATTGGTGAAGCTGCAAGCAGAATCAGTGAGGACATGCAATCAAAATATCAAGAGATCCCATGGAAAAAGATCATTGGGATGCGTCATATTCTTGTACATGGGTATTTCGAAATCGATTTGGAAGTGGTCTGGTCTGTAATTGAAAACGACTTATCCGACCTGGATATAAAATTTCATCAGATCAAGCTATCATAATCAAACATCGTATTAAAAACAAAAGCTCCATCAGGTGTTTATTATGGACCACGGAGTCTTTTTTGCTTTATAAACTAAATCGGGGCAATTCATCACGAATTGCCCCGATGGGTTATTCTTTTTTTGCCTGAGTTACTCGTATCTCAAGGCTTCCACCGGTTGAAGGCTGGCAGCCCGGTTGGCAGGGTAGATGCCGAAGAACAGCCCGATCACGGTTGAAGTGATCGTAGCCAGCAGGATCGCGTTCATCCCGACCACCGGGGTGAAGGGAGTGCCGCTGGCTGCGGCAATCTTGCCCACCACAAAGGCGATCAACCATCCCAACCCGATGCCGATGACACCGCCAAACAGGCTCAACAGCGAAGACTCGGTGAGAAATTGGATGAGGACATCGCGTTTGCGAGCACCCAGCGCCTTGCGTAAACCGATCTCACGGGTGCGTTCGGTGACGGAGACCAGCATGATGTTCATGATGCCGATGCCGCCCACCAATAACGAGATGCCGCCCACGCCGCCTAAAAAGATGGTTAACACACCGGTGATCGTTTTAGCGGTTGCCACAAAATCATCTTGTGACAAAATGGTGAAATCATCCATTCCGATCTTGGTACGATGCTGCATACGCAGAATTTGGGCTACTTCTTCAGATGCCTGCGACATCAGTTCAGGTTTCAATACGCTGATATAGATGGTGTCTACCTGGTTGCGTGAACCGCGGATCAACCTGGCTTGTGCCGTGTTGAAAGGCACCATCACCACGTTGTCTTGCGAGCCAAAGGAGCCACCGCCCTTGGATTCAAGTACACCCACGATGCGGAAAGGCTGCCCGTTGATGCGGATGGTTTCTCCAACCAGGCCGTCGCGGCGGCCGAAGAGTTTGTCTGCCACTTCGGGTCCGATCAAGGCGATTGAAGCCCGACCGAGGTTTTGCTCATCGTTGATGAAAGCCCCTTCAGTGACCGCGTAATTGCGAACATCCGCATAACTGGCGGTCACGCCCTCTAGTGAGGTACTGGTAGTTTCACCGCCGTACGTCACTTTTACCGTATCGCTGATCGTTGGTGCCACCTTATCCAACGAAGGAGCCTGAAATTGATCCATAAGAGCATTGGTGTCATCCAGGGTGAGGGGTTCTATATGGGTGACATCCTGGTTTTGGGTTCCACCAAAAACAAAGAGCAGGTTGCTGCCGATGCCATTGATGGAACCGGTAATGGTTTCTTGTGCGCCATTGCCAACGGCTAACATGGCAATTACGGCTGCCACACCGATTACAATGCCCAAAATGGTCAGGAAGGAGCGCATTTTGTTAGCGCTCAGGCTCTCAGTTGCCTCTTTAATGGCCTGTGCGAGGTTCATTCCTGCTCCTTTTCAATCAAACCGTCACGCAGACGGATCACCCGTTGAGTCTGTTCTGCTACCTTCGGGTCATGGGTGACGATGATTAATGTAGTTCCTCTGGTTTTGTTGAGATTCAACAGCAGTTCCATAATTTCTTTGCCAGATTTTGAATCCAGATTGCCGGTGGGTTCATCCGCCATGAGAATGGCCGGATCATTAACCAGTGCCCTCGCGATGGCCACACGCTGCTGCTGGCCGCCTGAAAGTTCTGTGGGTTTATGCATTATCCGGTCGCCCAGGCCCACTGAAGAGAGAGCTTCTTTCGCCCGCTCGATCCTTTCACTGCTGGTTATCCCGGCATAGCGCATGGGCAGTTCCACGTTGGCGAGCGAAGTTTGCCGGGGAAGCAAGTTAAAACTTTGGAAAACAAAACCCACTTTTCGGTTTCGGATGCTCGCCAATTGGTCATCATCCAGTTCGGCAACCTCTTCCCCATCCAGCAGGTAACTGCCGCTGGTGGGGTGATCAAGGCATCCCAACAGGTTCATCAAGGTCGATTTGCCCGATCCGGAGGGTCCCATGATCGAGACCACCTCTCCGCGGTCAACGGTGAATGACACTCCCGCGAGGGCGTTAACCTCAATTTCTCCCATTTTATAGATCTTTTTCAGATCTTTGGTTTCAATCACTTGATTCATTGTGGTCATCCTAGAAGGGTCCACCCGACATAAATTGAGTGAGATCAATACTTGGATTTAAAATGATGGTATCGCCTGCGTTAACATCGCCAGAAACGATTTCACTGTCTGTGTCTGAAGAAGAGCCAATTTCGATCTTAACGGGAACAGACACACCATTTTTTAGAACATAGACAACATGTTTTCCTTCGATAATTCGAACAGCTCGATTTGGCACAAGCAAAACATCTTTGACGTTACTGACCACAATATTGACTGCGGCAGTCATTCCGGGCATCACCTGTTCATCAGGATTGAGCACTTCAATAGTGACCTTGAAGTTGACTGATCCGGAGCTGGTGGTTCCCACACGGGCAACTTCGCTCACTCTGCCTTGATATTCATTGATGGCAATGGCATCAAAGGTCAATGAAACATCCTGCCCGACTTTTACTCGGTTGATATCTACTTCGGGGATGAGCACGTCAACATACATTTTAGAAAGATCATCCACGCGGAAGGCTTCGGTGTTAGGGTTGACCAAGTCGCCGACCATGCCAGTGGCACTGGTAATCGTGCCTGCAAACGGGGTCGTGATTTTTGCCATGTTAAGGGTGGCTTCAATGGCAGCCACACGTGCTTTGGCGGCGGCAATATCATCTGGGTCGGCACCGTCTTTCAGACGATCCCATTCGCGTTGAGCGTCATCCAATTGAGCCTTGGCGACTGCGATTTCACCCTCTGAGATGGAAATTTCTCTGGCATTAGGGGTATTGGTATAGAAATTGAGATCCAATTGAGCCAATGCCAATTCTTTTTTGGCTGCAGCAAGGTTGTTGAGGGCGTTGGCTTTTAAAACGTCGCTGTCTGGTGTTTCAACGAAACTGTCATAATCTTTCTGGGCATCATCCACTCTTTTTTGAGCAATCACGACTCTGGCGCGAGCGGCATCAAGAGTGTTTTCATTGGTTTCGCGGGCTTTATTGGCATATACTGCGTTCCAGCGCACCTTGTCGTAGTTTTCCTGAGCATTGGCGAGATTTAGCTGAGCCTGGGCGATGGCAGTCTGTGAATTGAGCAAATCATCCAGATTGCGCTGGGCGGTTACCAGGTCGGATTGGGCAAGAATAATGGATTGGGATAATGAAGACTGGGCTAGGGTTGCCAGCACCTGGTCCATTTTTACCTTATCGCCTACTTCGGCATTGATTTCTTCAATGCGGCCGTTGGTTTGCCAGAGCAGTGTTGCGCTTTGTTTGGCATGAACGGTTCCGGTGGCGCCCACAATGGCAGTCAGGTCGCCTTTTTTAAGCACCTGGGTTTGAACATTGGCATTAGCTGCATTCCTGGCATTATTATTGCGGACGATCACTACAGCGACAATGCCAATGATGACCAGCAATATCACTGACCAGGTAATGATCTTGGATCGAGTATTCTTTTTCATCTTACCTTTCCTATATCAATCAAATTTTAGAAATATTTTTAACTTATTTATACAATAGTTCGATGTGGAACTATACTACGACGTATTAAGCCTGTCCAGATATCCACGACCTGATCTTATACAACGCTAATAATACGGAAAACATGGTTAATAGTTGCAGCCTCAAGAAAGACGCCGGGGTATAATCTCAACCATGAGACTTATGTTAAAAGGCCGCCGATTGGCGCTTTTTGCCGCCATTCTCTTCTTCTTAAGTGCTGCTGTGCCTTCGTTTAAAACGCCAACCGCCCAGGCAAGGCTTCACACCCTTCCATTTGAGTTTGATTATGTAAGCTGGGAGTTGAACGCCCTGTTTGTTAAGGCTAGTCAGACAGGCGGCAGCCCCTGGCAAGTGTTAACCCCCGAACAGCAGCACCAACTGGTTTCCCGATATCTCTCAATGACTTATTCACTTGAAATGCTGCAAGCCAGGCTTCAGCAAATCTATGCTAACCCGGCAATTGAGCACCCCGAACAAGACGCCCAAAGCGAATTGGCAGAACAGCAAGCCCTTCAGTCAGCACTGGAAGCACTTGGCCCGATGGTTGAATCCATTCTCGAGGGGCAGGTGAACGAGGTGATCTCAGATGAAGGGATCGCCCGGCTTGGAAACGCCATTCCGTCCCCATTGTTTCATGCCACCCCCTTGCCAAAAGCCCTGATTGTCTCTCCACGTGCTGAAATTCGGCAGGAAGTCAATCTTTCTTTGTTGGCAGATATGACTCTCGCAGAGATTTCACAACTCGAAAGCCAGGTGGAAGAATCCACCGGCGGGTCGGCACTGGTGGTGGATGTAGGCGGGATTGGAGTTTATCCGACCATGGTGATGCGTTCCTCCAATCTGCCGTGGATTGTCAATACCATCGCCCATGAGTGGACGCATAACTATCTCACCCTGCGTCCGCTGGGGTTGAATTACGACACGACCTCTGAACTGCGCACCATGAACGAGACTGCCGCCTCCATTTCGGGTGATGAAATCGGCCAAATGGTCATGCAGCGGTACTATCCGGAATACCTGGCGAAGCCCATCGAAGGAAAGAAAACAGCATCGCTTTCCGCGGCGCAGGAAGTGTTTGATTTCAGAGTTGAAATGCACATCACCCGAGTAAAAGTGGATGAACTGCTGGCAGAGGGGAAAATTAAAGAAGCCGAAGCCTACATGGAAGAGCGCCGCATTTTGTTTGTTAACCAGGGTTATGACCTGCGTAAATTAAACCAGGCTTATTTCGCTTTTTACGGTGCCTATGCTGATCAACCCGGTGGGGCTGCCGGGCAGGACCCGGTTGGTCCGGCGGTGCGGCAATTAAGAACACAATGCGGCAGTCTGGCAAATTTTTTGCAGACGATAGGCCGCATGGATAGTTACGCCGATTTACAAGCCGAACTGGAGAACAGTTAACAGAGGAACTTTACTCTGTATCGAAACCTGAGCCGTTGTCTGATGAAAGATCGGGAAATTGTTGTTCAATTTCATCCGGAGACTGTCCCTTTTCAAGCCGGTCTACTACTTCATCAAATTCACCGGGCAGATCGTTGGCGCCCAATTGAGTTTTCATCTCGCGCATCATCCTGCCCAACGCCTGCGGATCGGAATCGAGGGCATCCAGGTTGGCAGGGTCGGCAAGTGTCGCCAAACGGGATTGATCTCCCAGCGAAAAGCGTACCTTGCGGATGTAGCGTGAAACATGCTGCGACTGGCAGTAAGGACATTGGGGCTGATATTGATCGTATTCAGAAAAGCTCATTCTTTTTTCGTATCGTTTGCGGCAATCGTCACATCGAAATTCATAAACGGGCATAATTCACCTGAGAGGATGTTCTTTTTTCCATTATAATCTCTGAAACTTTATTTTTATGTGTATGAGGCGTAATGACAGCGGAAGAACTTAGCTTTGATCTATATCACCCACAACCCTTGTTAATTGTCATTTCAGGGACTTCTGGAATCGGCAAGGATGCAGTTTTGCAAGGATTACGCGGCCGTAATCTGCCTTTACATTTTGTCATCACCGCCACCAGCCGCCCGCCTCGCAAGGGTGAAGTGGATGGAAAGGATTACTTTTTCTTCTCTAAAGAGGAGTTCGAAACCCGCATTGTCAAAGGCGAATTTATCGAATATGCCCATGTCTATGATGACTATAAGGGCGTACCGCGCTGGCAGGTGGATGATGCCCTGAAAAGCGGCAAAGATGTGATTTTACGCGTGGATGTGCAAGGCGCTGATACTTTCAGGCGCATGTATCCCGATGCTGTATTGATCTTTCTGATTCCAAGCTCCACCGAAGAGTGGTATAACCGCCTGATCTCACGCGGAACTGAGACTCCCGAAACCTTGAAGACACGGGTCAGCACCGCCAGAGACGAGGTAGGGCAAGTGGATACCTTTGATTACGTGGTGGTAAACGCCGAAAACCAGCTTGAAAAAGCAGTGGATGATATCCTTGATATTATCAAGGTAGAACATCACAAAGTGCATCACCGAAAGTTGATCTAAATGAGCGAATCCCCAGTTAACAACATCGCCGCAGACGCACCCCCGCAAAGCGGACCGGTCGAAGTGCGTGTGCCGGTAACCCTGCGCACAACTGTCAAGAAACCGGTTGTGACTTACTCGCTTCTGGTTGCCACCATATTAATTTATGGTTTGCAGTTTCTTTCACAACAATTGACCGGCGGACAGATTGATTGGCCGTTTGTGCTGGGCGGAAAGATCAATCAATTTATTCTTGGTGGGCAGTTCTGGCGGTTGATCACTCCCATCTTGCTTCACGGTAGTTTGCTTCATCTGGCTTTCAATATGTACGCCTTATATTCCATCGGCCCATCACTGGAACGTTATTATGGCCATTCACGTTACATTTCGCTATATCTGATTGCCGGGTTTACTGGCAATGTGGCTTCTTTTATTTTGACAATTAGCCCTTCACTGGGGGCATCCACAGCAATCTTCGGCATGGTCGCGGCGGAAGGGGTGCTGATCTTGCGCAACAGGCGTATGTACGGCAGCAAAGCCAAATCTATGTTAATCAACCTGGGGTTGGTGATTTTGGTCAACCTGTCACTCGGTCTCAGCGCCGGTTCCGGCATAGACAACTGGGGGCACCTGGGTGGTTTGCTGGGAGGGCTTTTGTTTGCCTGGCTGGCTGGTCCGATCTATCGGCTGACCCAAAACAATGAAACTGGTGGATATGAATTAGTTGACGGCAACACCCGCAAACGCTACTGGCTGGGGTTACTGCTCACCTTTGGGCTGTTCGCCATTGCGGCGGCAGTTAAAATTCTTTTTTTACTTAGATAAGCTGTCTTCTATACCATCTGTTTTTCTTTATCACTTTCACTGCTAATTTAGGCAAACCATAATAAAATCAAAAAACCCCGATTGTCTATAATCGGGATTTTGATAATATTGTTTTTTTTGTGTGATTTACTGATTTTAAGTTTAATGAAATTGATCTTGACCTGATACCTGCCGGATGAAGAAACGCCAAACCCAAACCGATATCTTTACTGGTCAAAGTTGATTTTAAGGGTGGTTAATGAACAGCTTAAAAACCGCCGGCTCCATAGAAGGAAGGATCGGTGGGTGTTTTTCCTGAGGGGTCCCAAACGTAAACATATTCGCCCATCTTTGCCCAATCATAAAGCCAGTGAGAATCGGCAATGGAGAGGTTGACACAGCCGTGGGAGCGTTGATATCCGAAAAGGGTATGCCAGTAGGCGCCGTGCAGGGCGCGGGCTTGATCAAAATACATAATGTAGGGCACGTCTTCAAGATAATAATAATCGGAGCGGTCGGCTTCAAAAGAGCCGCGCATATATTCAAATTCGATCATTTTGTAGACCTGAAACACGCCTGGCTGGGTAAAGAAGGGGTCTACGCCTGTAGCGACCAGGGTGGCGAAGATGATTTCATCACCTTCGTGTACCATCAAGACTTGTTCGTAAAGGTTGATCTCGATCCAGCGATCGGCTTTCACGGTTTCGGGTTTTTCGTTATTGGGGATGAAACGTGCCAGCGATCTGTGGTTGATCCATTCATCGGGGCCGATCATCACCCATTCCACTTCACTTTCCATCACCGAGTCATATGCCTGCACGATGTCATAGCGATGATACTGTTTGCCGGTTAATGCCGCGCTGAACGATGGTCCTGTACGTGTTTCAGCTTCATCCAGCACCCAGCCAAAAGATACAGTTGGTGTCTCGTTGAAGATGAACCCCTCAAAAAACTGAACCCCCACTTTCGATACGAATTCCCGACTGACCCATTTTTTATTAGAAATTTGATAATACAAGCCTGTTTCAGTTTCAATTTTGTCATAGAGTGAAACATACTTGGTTCTTCCAGCGGGTAGTTTTCCGGTGGGGTGTTCAGCCAAAATGTCTTCCACTGTGGCATATACAGGGACGACGCCATCAACCATCCTTGCGTAGGTTTTATTCACATTGCCCAGTTCGGCAGGAACAAAAGAAGCAAAAATAGGTGTAGGCGGAAAGGTCAGCCCCTGGCTGGCATAATCCGTGAGGCGCTGAGCTGGCCCGGCCATCTGGCAATCATTACCCGAATACAGGCCGGCATCACCAGGCAGACATAAACCCGCATTGATGTTGTTTTCCGTACCAGAATCATCTGCTTGAACCGGAGAGGGGCTAACTGCCAGAGATTGCACCAGGAACACGGCTAAAAAAAGGCTGGAGATCAGGAATATTTTTTTCAAATGGAGTCTCATTTTTAACTGGATATATTTTGACTTATTTTATCGCAAAATACTTAAGGGGACAGCCGTTGATCAGACAAGCAGTTTTTTTAAGGTGATTTCATCTCCCAGTGGGATGCTATTTCTTCCGATCAGGGGAATTTCTGGTTTGTGTTTGCGGGCTTCAATCACTGCGCCAACTTCAATAGAAACAATGCAAAATCCGCGTCGTTGATAAAAACCCAGAGCATTCAGGTTGTCATTGGTGGTGACAAGCATCAAGCTGCGGCACCCTAGTTGTTGGGCGGTTTCTTCTATCGTATTTATCAAAACATCGCCGATGCCCTGGCGGGGTGTAAAACTGTTGAGGGTGAGAATTTCGCACTCCTCACCTCGGATTTCGTAAGTGATCAACCCCGTCCATTCTTGATTGCTTTCCGCGACAAAACCCGGCAGCAAGTGAGGGTAAAACGAATCCTGGTGAACGATCATCAGCTCGCTTCCCCATTCTTGCAGCATGATCTCTCTTACTTTGTCGCGATCTTCAACCGTGACAGGGCGGATAACACTATTCAAGCTCTATATCTCCGGCTTGAGACTTTTTTTGGGCGGCGATTTCCAGCATGGCTTGGTAGCCTTTTTCGCCAAGAAAATATTCCAGTTCGGGAGCGAATGTTTCGATAAAGGGAATGGGTTTTTCGGCAGGACGCAGGCAGCTGCCCTCTTCTGTGCTTAATGCTTCATAGGTATCCATGGTGAAACGACCTTCTTCATCCAGGTCGATGGGGTGAAGAATGCAATAGAAGGGTTTAAACCTCCACGGATGCAGTCCATTGGCAACGGCTGCCAGTTGAAGGCTGCACTTGCCGTCTTCATGACAGAAAACACAAGCGGTTTCGCCGTAATGCCAGGGTGCGGGTTCCACGGCGGTGTGTATCACTTTTCCGCTGGGGCTGTGCTTATCCTCATCCTCGACGGGTACAAACCACTCGCCGGGGTTGCGGCTGCATTCTGGCATGTGGGGGATGATTAATTTGGCATTGGAAAGAATATCTTCCATTTCGCGCGGGTCAACCCATACCCCAAACACACAACAAGCACCGGTGCACTCTTTCAGGCAGCAGCGCTGAAGGGGTTCTGAGTCAAACATGCGGGGGTTCAAACGACTTTCGATAGAGTTTCTTATTTTTTCCACATCTGAATTTTACCATTCAGCGCATTGAACTCCCGGGGCATTTTTTTGAGAGCTTTTTTCTCTGTGCCTTCCGCGGCTCTGTGATAAAAAAAAGTGTGATTATCATCTATACAAGTGTTTGGTGTAAAATTATCTGGATATTGTCTTTTCATTTTTCTTGAAGGAGCTCCCAAATGACTGCCTGGAAAATTCTTATCACCGATGGTCTGGATTCCAATGGAATCGAATTATTAAAGAAATCTGCTGAGGTTTCTGACAAGCCTGGCATTTCTGCCGACGATTTGCTCAAGGAAATTGGGGAATACGACGCGCTGATCGTGCGTGGTCGAACAAAAGTTACTGAAGCGGTTTTTACCGCGGGTGCAAAATTGAAAGCAGTTGGCCGGGCTGGCATCGGTGTGGATAACATTGATCTGGCAGCCGCCAAGGCGCATAAAGTGACCGTGGTCAATTCGCCGCTTGCCACCACCACTACTGTGGCGGAATTAACCCTGGGGTTGATGCTGAGCGCCGTCCGTGAGATTGCCCGCGCAGATGCCTCATTAAAAGCCGGCAAATGGCTGAAGAAGGAATTTGAAGGCGCCGAACTGAGCGGTAAAACACTGGGTGTGGTCGGTTTTGGGCGCATCGGTGCCGCAGTCGCCAAACGAGCGGCTGCTTTCGATATGAAGATTTTGGGATATGACCCGAATATCACCGATGAAGATATTGAACTGCGTGGCGGCAACCCTGTCAGCCTGGATGAACTGCTCAAGCAGTCTGATATGATTACCATGCATCTGCCGTTGACACCTGACACCAAATCCATGTTGAACGCTGCCGCGTTTGCCAAAATGAAACAGGGCGTTTACATCATCTGCGCCGCCCGAGGCGGAGTGATTGATGAAGCCGCTCTGCTTGATGCCCTGAACACCGGAAAGGTTGCCGGCGCCGCGCTGGATGTCTTCACCGCCGAACCCCCCGGATTGACAGACCTGGTGGCTCACCCCAAGGTGGTCGGAACGCCGCACATTGGTGCTCAGACAGCTGAAGCTCAATCTCGCGCAGCCAACGATATTGCCGAGGAAATTCTCACGGCATTAGATGAAAAACCTTTGCGCTGGAAAGTTGCATAAATAAGGTCTAAGGAAACCAAACTCATATGATTCAAAAACTGGAACGATTTAAAAAAATATTAGCAGAAGTGGTTGATCTGGGCAGGGCTGAAGCCTTGCTGGGATGGGATCAACAGGTTTACATGCCCCGCGGCGGTTCAGAAGACCGCGGCAACGTGCTCGAAACGATTGCCGGGCTGATGCACGAAAAATTCACCTCCTCTGAAGTGGGCGAACTGCTTGAAGAGTTAAAACCCTATGCCGAGTCTCTTGATCCGCGTTCGGATGATGCCTGCCTGATCAAGCGTACAGCCCATGATTATGATAAACGCACCAAGGTTTCAACCGAATGGGTGGCTGAATTTGCCCGTGAAACAACCATCAGCCAAACTGTATGGGAAGAAGCCAAAACCAACAATAATTTTGCGATCTTCCGCCCGCATCTTGAAAAAGTAGTTGAACTGCGCCGACAATATGCTGATTTCTTCAAACCCTGGGATCATGTCTATGATCCGCTGCTGGATGATTTTGAGCCGGGGTTAAAAACCGCCGAGGTCAAGGATATCTTCGGCAAACTGCGTCCTCAGCAGGTAGAATTATTGAAAGCCATTGCAGAGAAACCAGTCATCAACGATAAATTCCTGCATATCCCTTATGATGAAAAGAATCAGTGGGATTTTGGTGTGGATGTGGTCACCCGATTTGGATATGATTGGAACCGCGGCCGGCAGGATAAAGCCATGCACCCCTTCACCACCGGGTTTGGCATTGACGACATCCGAATTACAACCCGGTTTGATCCTGAACGGGCGGCATCTGCCTTGTTCAGCACCATGCATGAAGGCGGGCACGCCTTATATGAACAGGGCATAGACAAGTCACTTCGGCGCACACCGTTGGCGAATGGATGTTCCATGGCAGTCCATGAATCCCAATCGCGTATGTGGGAAAACCTTGTTGGACGCTCACTCCCGTTCTGGAAGTTCTTCTACCCCAAACTGGTCGAACGGTTCCCGCAGCAGCTTGGCAACGTGAGCCTGAATGATTTCTACCGAGGTATTAACAAAGTTGAGCCTTCACTAATCCGGGTTGAGGCAGATGAAGCCACCTACAACCTGCATGTCATGCTGCGTCTTGAGCTTGAGATTGCCCTGATGGAAGGCTCTCTGGCAGTGAAAGACCTGCCCGAAGCCTGGAACTCACGCATGAAAGATTACCTGGGGGTGGTTCCTCCAAGTGATTCTCTCGGAGTGCTGCAAGACGTGCATTGGTCCACAGGCAGCATCGGATACTTCCCGACTTACGCTTTGGGTAACCTGGTGTCTTCACAGTTATGGGAAAAGATCAATCAAGACATCCCGAATCTTGAGGCTCAAATTGAACAAGGTAAGTTTGACGAACTATTGAACTGGCTGCGCACCAAAATTCACCGGCATGGCGCGAAATTTGAGCCCCAGGTCTTAATCAAGGAAGTGACTGGTTCCAACATCACTCCCGAGCCGTATATCCGCTATCTGAAGACCAAGTACACCGATATTTACAAACTGTAATTGTTAGCTCCAAGACAGGCCTTGCTCAAGGACAGGGCCTGTATATTTTTACTGTTACACAATCACTGATCTCAAAGGTAGCCATTTGAAGCCAGTATCCGTGTTTCTTATTGTCTGTTTGTTGGCGGCATTGACTCTGTCAGCCTGTGAAAAGAACCCTGTTGATGTGAAAGAGGTGACCATCACGCCAGGCTCGGTGACGATAACGCCTAAAAGTGTTCTCCCGACAACTACGAACACGAAAATTTCCACTCCCACTAGGTCTCCTATGAATACTTGCACACCTACGAGCGTAAAAGAGGTGTCAAGTACTCTCGTGGTGAAGACACTTGAAAACACGCAGCTTCCGCCGATACAATTGCCGCAGAATACCCCCCAAGACACTGCCACACCTGAACCAACCGTTGCCGAAAAAGATTTTCCAAATGCTTTGCTTCAAATTCTTGTTCCGGGCAATAACTCACAGCTTGCTTCGCCTTTTACTGTGCAAGCCAGTGTGTTCCCTGGTGAGGGGAACCTGGTAACCATGCAGTTGTTTGGTGAAGACGGACGCACCATGACCGAACGAATCCTAAAAATGGTCAAAACGGAATATGGCTGGGTGAACCTGGAAGAAGAAATTAAATTTGAGATTGCATCAGCGGGAGAGGCGTCCATGCTGGTCCTCTCGACCAGGGACGAATATGGCAGGCGGATTGCACAAAGCACCAGCCAGATCTTTTTGATGCAAATTGGCAAGAGCGAGATCGAAGAGAACGATTTTTTCAAACTGCCCTACGTGGTTCAATCGCCGCGGGTGAATGCCACGGTCAAAGGAGGGCTGCTGACTGTGTATGGTTATGCCCACCCTTATAACTCCAATCCGATCATCATTGAACTGATTAATGAATCAGGCGGGGTAAGAGAAACCAAGATCATCCATCTCGACAGACTTCCTGAAGGTCAAAACTACGTTTACTTTTTTACTGAGATCCCATATTCGGTGGAAATTGATACGCAGGTCAGGTTGACTATCCGGCAGAGATCGATCATGCTGCCCAATATTGATGTGGCGCTTTCAAGCCAGTTGATCACCTTGAAACCTTAATTCATCCCTCCACTCAAAATTGTGTTAATAACAAAACACCCAATAGCTCGTTATTGGGTGTTTTGACGCATTAGTCCAGGCTAAAAGATTAATCCGCGGCGATGGTGGCAGTCGAAACGTCTCTTTCGCTTTTATCAAGCGACATGATCGTAGGAACAAATAACGAGCCAAAACCAAGCAGAAGGGTTAGTGTTCCTCCGATCCAGAACCAGGCGCGGATTCCAAGCAACTCGACAACCGGCACCATCACCAACATTGAGAGCGGCATCATCGCCATGCAAATACAATTGACGGTTCCCATTACACGTCCTTGCATTTCAGGTGCCACTTTGCTTTGCAAGATGGCGTGGAAAGGTCCGTTGACCAAGGGATTCGTTAGCCCGATGATGGCCATTCCTACCACTGCTACCCATAACATATTCGAAGGTGCAATGCCGTAGATCAGAACACCAATGCCCATGCCGATCAAACCCACCATGCTGGTAACTACGCGGTTTTTGAAACCACCCCAAATACCCAACCCCAGACCTCCCACGACAATGCCAATTCCCATGCAAGATTCCAACAAACTTAATTCCCAAACCCCGGCGTTAAAATGCTGGGTAACCATAAGGGGAGTGAGTGTTCCTGAAGGGGCTAACAGAAAATTCAGGGCGGCGGCCAGAAGAGTGATGTACAACATACCTTTCCAGTTTTTCAGGTATCGGAATCCTTCCGCGACGTCCTTGAATATAAGTTTGGTCGTTAATGACTTCACACTATCGGCACGCACCGGTTGAGGAATACGGATAAAGAGTAAGGGCGAGATCGCAATAATAGCAGTAATCACATCCACTGAGATAACTTGATAGAACTTTAAGAAGCTCATCAATAAGGCTCCGAGGGGAGGGGCGATAATGTTCAAACTACCATGCAAAGCCTGATTGATGCCTGCTACACGTGCAAGATGCTTTTCGGGAACCATCAAAGAAGTAGAAGCCTGCATGGCTGGCCAGTGGAAGACACTGCCGACCGAGCGCAGGAACATCACCACAAAAACATGCCAGATTTGAACTATATCCAGAGCAAAAAGAATAGCCAGAGAAAGGGTAATTAAGGCGATGATAACATCAGCAAAGATCATTACAAGGCGGCGATTCAAGCGGTCCACCAATGCACCCGCAAAGGGCGCCAACAATACTTCAGGCAAGATAGCGACAAAAGTACCCATTGCCAAATAGGTTGCAGAGCCGGTCTTTTGGGTGATCCACCAGACCAAGGCGAACTGAACCAGGCCGCTTCCTAAAAGCGAAAAAATCTGTGCCGACCAGATCGGTACGAATTTTTTCATCCAATTAGAACTTATTTCAAAATGATTGTTTTCCATGGTTTCCTCTTTATACAATAATGAACTAGCACTCAGCGATAGCTAGTGATTGATGAATAATTATTCTTTTTCTACAACGAACTGGATGTTTTATTCGATGAAGACTTCGACGTGTTCACCGTCTTCGTCGTCGTAAATATCCATAATTTGACCGGTCTTGCCGCTGGCAAGTGCTTCAGCCAGTTTCGCAGCATCTAACCCTTCCACTTCAGGCGAAAAACGCATGCCCATTCTCACACCGGCATTAACCATCCCCAGGGGGAGACGCACATTCACCCTGGTGCGGCCGCTGTCGGTATCAGTCACGCGCACCCTGAAAAACTGTCCACCGCGACCTGGAAAAGGTGCAGTTGTCTCTTGCGCAGTGGACTTGTTCCCGGCACTGGCATCCAACGATTTCAGTAATTCAGCTGCCATTTCGGGGGTGATTTTTCCCTCTTGAACCATCTTTAATACTTTCAGGCGCTCTTCACTGGAAGCCATTACTGTGCCTCCTGAATTGACGCGGGTTTAGGTTCAGAATATCGTTCACCACGTAATCGTGCCTGCGCTTCATCCCAGGTGATGGTCCCCTGATCGAGATCCTCGAGAATAGCGCGTCTTTCTTCGGCTGAGAGCTGGACGGGCGCCTCTTCTTTGCCTGGTTCGTATCCAAGTGCACGCACGATTTCGTTTAATCGGCTGCGCAGGGTGGGGTATGAGAGCTTCATTTCATCTTCCATACGGTTCAGCCTGCCTTCGCAGCGGACAAAGGTCAACAAAAATTGCATTTGTTCGGGTGAAAGATGTCCGAATGGAGTATGTTCGGCGGCAAAGTGACCCTCGATGGTTGTGTTGCAATTGACACAGTAAAGCCTTGTGACCACCAGATCTTCATCGCATACCGGACATTTGTTAAGTGACTTGTTGACCATAGAAACCTCTTTACCTGTAGGAATACATGCTTTGTTTTGTCGTTTTTAGTTGAGATGTCTTGATCGCGCATCCGGCTTTGATCAGCATTTCAGCCAGCGCCAGCAAAAATTTGGAAGAGAACGGTTCATCATGTCTGGTGGAGTACAACCAGGCACCCTCAAACTCAACTGCTTGAAAGGAATACTGCTCTTCCAGTTTGCGGATTCTATATTCTACTTCAATATTGCTCGACCACATTTTTAATCCTTTTTCAAAAAAACACTCGCTTTGCTGAGAGCTATTGTTATCATAGCACAGAAATAAAGAATGTCAATACTTATATTAATAATATTTAGTATTTTTCGAGGAATATTGATAAATTATGCAAAATAAATAAATAATTTTTACTCGTCAGTTGGTTTGCGCTCTCCCAAAAGGAACCAATTGCCCTTGCGGTCATCGCAGTTCTCCGGGGCGCGGTCATAGTAGAGTTCAAAGAGCTGACCGGTTGAAACCCTCACTCTAAAGAAAAACCTGCCAACGCCCCATGAACCTCTCAATCTGGCGGTGGCAGCGTGAGTGGGCTTCATATTGCGGTCCATCTTGCCGCGCCGCCGAAAGTCGATCCATTCTTCAAGGACCTGCTCAATGGAATAAGTCGCATTTCTCCAGAGGATAGCTTGCGGACAGGGAGGGCTCTTTTCATAGGTCGGGGGAACCGAAAAGAACACTTCAATGGGCTCATCATAAAAATGGAAGGGGACGGTCTGCATAATAACTCCAAATTGAACCGGGTGCTTAAATATCTTACTCGCATCCGTGCTTGAATGCGAGTATGATATTTCCTCATTAATGGAAGGTAGTTTTTGTTAATCTTGCCAGCCGTCGGGCTCTGCGTGCACGTAGGCGCGGTCAACAACAGGGAATTCCTCAAGTCTTTTGATCACCATGTCAGTGATTTCATGAGTTTCATTGAGTGTTTTGTTGCCATCCACATTTATGTGCAGGTCAAGCATCAATTTTGGACCAACGTAGTCGCTCATGATGTGGTGAACGCGGATCACGCCGGGGACGGACTCGGCGGCTTTGATGAACTCTTGCACTTCCTCTTTGGTGGCGCTTTTTCCGGTCAGAAAGCCCAGGTTTTCCTTGCCAGCTAGAAACGCTTGGCGGAAGATCCATAACGAGACCAAAAAGCCGGCAATGGGGTCGGCTAAAGGGTGAATGAAATTTGAGCCCAACACGCCGATAAACGCCGCGCTGGAAGTAAGCACGTCGCTGAGGTTGTCTTTGGCTGTGGTTTTGAGTGTCGGGCTGAGTAGTTTCTTGGCAATTCGGTTAATCGAAACGAACATACCCGCTTTAACCGCTGCGCTGAAGAGCAGCACCAGGGTCGGCAGGTTGAGTGCAACAGCTTCGCCGCCTGTTATATAGCGCTCATAGGCATTTCGAGCAGCCTCATAACCGGCAAATGCCATAGAAAAGGTGACCACCAGTCCGATGAGCGGTTCAAAACGGGAATGTCCCTGCGGATGAGAGAGGTCGGGTGGCTGCATCGCCATCCACAACCCGATCACCATCAGAATGGAATAGACCACGTCAGAGATGGAATTGGCTGCGTCCGCATAGATAGCCGCGCTGCCTGAGACAGATGCCACAATACCTTTGCTGACTGCCAACAGCAGATTGCCGCCCATGGTGATGATCAAGGCGGTTCGATAAAGCTGGCTTTGATCTTCCCGTTTCTGATAGTTTCTAACCCATTGCATCATAAAATCCTTTATAAAATATATAATAAAAACCTCAAAGGCGGCAAATTATCTTTTACGAAAAATTGCACCTTTGAGGTTGTTGGCTGTCAAATCCGGCTGAGTGCCCCGTCCGGCTTGAATATTTTATCATATCATTTAGCTTCTACTTAATTGCATCCCCCATGACCGTCCAGGCAGGCGGTTTTTTCAAACTGGATGGTGGTGTGTTGGATATGAAACTCCTCGTTTAAAAGCAGTTTCAATTGATCCATGACCACCTGAGGCTGAAGGTCGAAGCATTCTTCCAAAACCACGTGTGCGCTTAAGGAAATTTGTTCCGAACCCAGGTTCCAGATGTGCAGATCGTGAACCGATTTGACCCCCTGAATGGAAACCATACGTTGGTTGATTCTTTGGACCGACAATCCTTCAGGCACACCTTCAAGCAGGATGTGCATGGCGCTGCGCAGCACACGGAAGGCGCTGACGAAGATGATCACGCCAATCAAAATTGAGATTAACGGATCAATCCAGGTTTTGCCCGTAAAACCGATCAACAGCGCTGCAACGATCACGCCCACTGAAGAAATGGCGTCTCCCAATACGTGCAGAAAGGCGCTTTGCACGTTCAGGTTACGTTTTGGTTTCTGATCTGATGAATCAGGATGAGCATGGCTGTGACCGGCGTGGTCATGATCATGATCGTGCCCGCCAAGAATGAATGCTACCACCAGGTTCACTACCAGGCCGATGACCGCAATAATGAGCATTTCGGTGCTTTGCACTTCAACAGGGGCTTGAAAACGCTTGACGGCTTCGACCCATATGCCGATGGAAATGACAAATAGTGAGGCGCCGTTGATCAAGGCGGCGATCACTTCCAGGCGGTGCCAGCCGAAGGAGTGTTTGTCGTCAGGCGGTCTGATCGAAAGGCGCAATGCGATGAAGCTGAGCGCCAGGGCGAAAACATCCATGAAAACATGGGCGGCATCCGAGAGTAAAGCCAGCGAGCCAGAGATTAACCCGCCAACTACTTCTGCCACTAGTATTAAAGAAGTGAAAAATAACGAATAGATGAACCGGTTCTGTATCTTTTTGGTATCGCGATTGAGCATTTTTGAAACTAATCTTTCACTACCTCAATGTCTGCCACCGAATTGAGAATGTGCGTTGGTCGGTAGGGGAAGCGTTTGACGTCTTCAGGTTTTGAAACACCAGTCAGAACGAGGATGGTTTCAAGCCCGCTCATCACCCCGGCAACTACATCGGTATCCATCCGGTCGCCCACCATGGTGGTGCTTTCGGTATGCATGTCGGCATAGCGCATCGCGGTGCGCATCATCAATGGATTGGGTTTGCCCACAAAGAAGGGCGCCTTGCCGGTGGCTTTTTCAATTAAAGCCGCCAGCGCGCCGGTAGCCGGCACGATGCCGCTTTCAGTAGGACCAGTGGAATCAGGGTTGGTGGCAATGAACATGGCGCCGTTATTGATCAGGCGGATTGCTCTGGCAATCATTTCAAAGTTGTAAGTGTTCACTTCTCCCAGTACCACGTAATCGGGGTCGGTATCGGTTTGCACATACCCGATTTCATGAATAGCCTGGCTTAATCCGCTTTCACCAATCAGATAGGCTTTGCCATTTGGTTTTTGATTTTGCAGGAAACGGGCAGTTGCCATGGCTGAGGTGAAAATGCGGTCAGCCGGGACTTTTAGCCCGATATTGTTCAGGCGGTGTTCCAGGTCTCTTTGGGTGTAAAGGGGGTTATTAGTCAGAATCAGAAACTTTGAGTCTGAATCTAACAACCGTTTAATAAACAGATCAGCCCCGGGGATCAAGGTCTTGCCGGTCACCAACACGCCGTCCATATCAATTAAGAAGCTTCTTTTCATAATCATTTCCTCTATAATGGTCAATTTTAACATGAAACAGGTTTCATGATCATCGCACTGTAATGATTATGTGTTGATTCATCCACTCGCAAACCTCGCTAATGGGAAAAGAAATATCGTTTCTTATTTCGTGATTTTCACCTTTTTTCGTGGTTTAAATTTCCTGGGTATCAAGAATAGAAGTTTTCTCTGCGTTCTTTGTGAGAGATTACAGAGTGTTCTTATTATCCAATCAAATCGGGTATAATCAATCAGTGTTTAACTGCCTCGAACAGGAACCCTCATGCCACGCCAGCGATCCGTTGAGGAATTAACCTCCGATCAACTCAGGCAGCTTCTCGTTGAAAAAAGACATGTTGAACGGGAAGCCAGGATTGAAGCCTATAAAAGGTCAGGGCGGGTCATCCGGCTTGAAGTGGAAAACCCCCGGGTTGTAGAGTCAGATCTGGACGAATCGTTCGAGCTGGAAGAATTGGAAGAACCGGCGGCAAAACCGGTCACAAATCGCCAGAGAGTGCGTACCCGTCGCAAGAAAAGCATGGATCGTCTGCTCTTTGGTGTCGAGATCGCTGCCATCGTTGGTTTGATCTTTATCATTTTTAGCGGCCTTAACATCCTTCGAAACCTCAACAAAGAATTCGCCTCCGCCCTTGAAAACCCGCAGCAAACCCCCACGGCATTGATCCAGGCGGTGGTGCTGCCCGGCGGACATACCGCCCCGGTCGAAGGGAT
This sequence comes from uncultured Anaerolinea sp., assembly GCA_964468875.1. Lineage (GTDB taxonomy): Bacteria > Chloroflexota > Anaerolineae > Anaerolineales > Anaerolineaceae > UBA6107. Next base: position 21,271 of record CAYXWV010000033.1, read on the forward strand.
TGAAGTGGCGCCCAATGAAGCAGAAATCCCTGAGCACTTGCGCCCGTTGATGCAAAGTTACGCCGAGCTGCCCATTCCGACGCCGGGCGTAAAACAAGCCAGGCAGCTTCAAATTCCCGCCATTGGGCTGAGCGCTCCGGTAGTCTTGGGCGATGGTTGGGAGCAGCTTAAAAAAGGCATCGGCCAGCATTTGAACACGGCCAACCCGGGCGAAATCGGCAACATGGTGGTTTCTGCCCACAACGATATCTTTGGCGAGTTGTTTAAGGATTTGGACAAACTAAAACCGGGTGACGAGGTGGTGGTTACGACTCAAAACGAAACCTTTACCTACATTGTCACCGGAACGCAGATTGTGGAGCCCACCCGGGTTGATCTGATGGCGCCCACACCTGAAAAAACGTTAACCATGATCTCCTGCTACCCTTACCGTATCGACACCGAACGGATTGTGGTGACAGCGATCTTGCAGGAAGATTAAAATATCTATTTCGTGTATTAAGGAGTAACACATGGCTTCTTCATCCAAAAAACGAGCTTCAAACGCGGCAGTTTCCGCACAATCCAGCAACGGGGCTGCTGCCCGCACTGCATCTCGCACGGCATCATCGGTCGAGTTCAACCCCGATTACACCTATGTCAAAAAGGACCTGACCCGCATCGGCATCCTGGCTGGCTCGTTTATTCTGGTGTTGGTGGTGCTTTCCTTCTTCCTTCGCTAAAAACCCAGCGCTGTTGTTTGGGATTTATCCAATCATAATTTCATGAGGAGAATATTATGACACGTATGTTTGTACCTGGTCCGGTTGACGTGGCGCCAGAAGTTTTGGCTGCCCAGGCGAAACCGATGCTGCCGCACCGCAGCAAGGATTTCGAAGCGATTTTTCAGCGCACGGCTGAAAAAGCCAAAGATTTGTTCTTTACCCAGTACCGCATCTTCCAGGGTTCTTGTTCCGGTTCTGGCATGCAGGAAGCCGGCATCCGCAACTTTGTGCAGGAGAGTGTCCTTTCCTGCGTGAACGGTTCATTCTCACAGCGCTGGAACGATGTAGCGATCGCCAACGGCAAGAAAGCTGACAAAATTGAAGTGGACTGGGGCGAAGCCATCACCCCTGATATGCTGCGCGACGCACTCAAACAGAAACATTACGAAGCCGTCACCATTGTTCATAACGAAACTTCCACCGGCGTGGAAAACCCCGTGAAAGACCTGTGCGCCGTGGTCAAGGAGGTCAGCCCTGATACCCTGGTGTTGGTGGATGCCGTTTCGTCCTTGGCGGGTGTAAAGGTTGACATGGATGGTTGGGGCATTGATTTCTTGCTCACCAGTTCTCAGAAATGTCTGGCGCTGCCTCCCGGTTTGGCGCTTTCCAGTGCTTCAGATCGAGCCATGAAAAAAGCTGAATCCGTCACCAACCGTGGTTGGTACTTTGACCTGCTGTTGATGGAAAAGCACCGTCTCAAAGACTCCACCCCCATGACCCCCGTCATGCCCCTGATCTTCGCTTTGGATGTACAGTTGGAACGCATCTTCGCCGAAGGGCTCGACGCCCGCTTTGCCCGCCACGCTGCCATGTCAAAGAAAGTACAAGACTGGTCGCTGGCACATGGTATGGACATGCTCGCCAAAGAAGGCTACCGCTCCAAGACCGTGGTCAATGTGAAAAACACCCTCGGCTGGGATATCAGCGCCCTGAACAAGTTCCTGCAGGCGCGCGGTCAGCGCATTGCCAACGGCTATGGAAAGCTCAAAGATGTCACCTTCCGCATTGCCACCATGGGTGAAACCAGCCTGGCAGATGTGGATGAACTGCTGGCGAATTTCGAAGATTACATGAAACAAGGCTAGATTTTTTCCGATTTACAACCCCCGAAGACATTTGTTTTCGGGGGTTTTTGATTAACTACCAAACACCCAAGAAGCACAAGAATCCAACCAGTTTCATAGTTAGCTTTGAAAAAATCATTCCACCTATACCCCTGATTTTTTTAAAAATCGGGGGTATGGAATTTACAAGAAGTAAAAAAACGGGGAAGTTTGATTCATAAACGATTTTCCTTTCGCTTTGTTTTGCTTTTTTTCGTGGTTATTTGTAAAACCTCTTGCCAAATGATGATTATTGTTATAGAATATGAACCAGAGGTTCATAAAATATGAATGATATGTTCATTGATTCTGATTTATTTATCAGTCAGGCTGAAGAAAAGGGCTGGGTTACCCGCACCTTTCGCCGTCTGGACGCTGACAAACAGCAGCTCATTGTAAAAGCCATCCTTGATGAGGCCTCAAAGAAAGGCCCTTCCGAACTCAACATCAAACAGGTGGCTGCCATTGCCGGGGTTCCGGTGGGCTCGCTCTATCAATATTTTGGAAGCCGTGAAAACCTGCTTGAATTTACCATTGACCTGGTGGTCAGGCAGACGGCAGCCTTGTTCGAAAGCTACACTGCTGAACTCTGTCAGCTTCCGCTGCGCGACGCTCTGGCGGCATATCTGGGCGGCGGGGTGGAGTGGAGTGAAGAACAACTTGGCCTGGTAAAACTCTTTGGCACAGCCGCCTATCAAAACTCGGATGGCTTGAATCACAAAGTGGTGGCGCCGATTGCAGCAGCGCTGACCAACATGGTGCGTGCAATGCTCACCGCCGCCCGCGATAGGGGTGAGATCCGCCCCGATGTGGATCTCGAAGCCATGGTGCGCCTGGTCAATTCGCAGATCATCATGTTGGGGGATGCCATGATCTTCCCGCATCTCAATACCTATTACCAACTCTATGATGAAGAGATGAGCATCGAGCGCGTTCTCGCGAACCTGCTTGACCTGCTTGAGAACGGTTTGCTGATTCGGAGACCTTGATGAAAACACTCATGTTTGCCCGCAAGACTCTGCTGGAGTTTTGGCGCAGTCCGCAGTTGTTTTGGTTGTTTCTGCTTTTTCCGGCAATGATGGTGCTGCTGTATTACTTTGCCTTCGGCATGAACACCGGCATGTCGAACTATTTAACGGTTCTGGTGGAAAACCGCGACCAGGGCACCCTCGGTGCGGAATTTGTAACCGTTTTGCGCGAAGCCGAATTTGACGGCAAACCCGCCTTTTCCCTGATCGAACTGGATTCACAACACCAGGCTGAGACCATATTGAACGAAGGCAAAGCCTCCGCGCTGGTGACCTTGCCGGTTGATTTCAGCCAGGCAATCACGCAGCCAAACGCCCAACCTGCCGATGTGGCGCTGCTGGGCGACCCGCTGGGAGACACCTTTGCCTTCTCGCAAAGCTTCATCCAGGGTCTGCTGCAGCTGTTTATAGATCAGAAAACCGGCTGGAATCAGCCGCTGCCTTTTGAAACCCAGTTCCTGCCCAACACCGGCACACTAAACGATTTTCAGGTGGGGGTGCCCGGGTTGGTGATCTTTGGAGAGTTGTTTGGCGTGATCTCCATTGCCATCCTGCTGACCCGCGAACGCAGCGCGGGCACCTTGAAGCGCATCAAGTTGAGCAAGGCAGATTCCTTCCACTTTTTAGGCGGCATATTTGCAGCCTCTTTGGTGCTGGCGGTCGCCCAGATGCTCATCACGCTGGGAACGGCTTATTTCGTGGGGTTCAAACCGGTGGGCAGCTTTTTCCTGGCGGTTGGCATTGGAGTGCTTGCCAGCATGGGAGCAACCGGCGCGGGATTCATTGCCGCCGTCTTTTCAAAAAATGAAGGCGAAGCCACCGGGTTTGGCACCGGGTTAATGGCGCCGCTGGTGTTTTTGTCGGGTGCCATTTTCCCCCTACCGGGAGGTGAAATGTTCAATTTATTTGGCAGGCCCATTCAATGGAATAACCTGATGCCTTCCACGTTTGCGTCGAAAGCCTTGAGTCAGGTGATTCTCTTCGGAAAACCCTTGCACGATCTTTCCTTTGAACTGACAGCCTTGGTCATATTAACGGCAATCTGGCTGGTGTTCGGTATCTGGTTTTATCAACGGCGCGTACTGCGCAAAGCGGAATAATGGAGCAATCGCGATGACAACCATATTGGAAGCACAGCATTTATCAAAATCATATCAAGACCTTCAAGCGGTGAAAGACCTCTCGCTGGCAGTGGAGGAAGGCGAAGTATTCGGCTTTTTGGGGCCTAATGGCGCCGGCAAAACCACCACCATCAACATGTTATGCGGTTTGCTCAAATCGGACGGGGGGCAGGTGCTGCTCAAGGGAAAGCCCATCGCCAATGGGCACAAAGAAGCGCGGGCATTGGTGGGGGTTTGCCCGCAGGAAATTGTCACCTGGAACAAACTCACCTGCTTGGAGCAGATGATCTTTGTCGGGCAGATGTATGATCTGTCTGAGCGTCAGGCGAGGGAAAACGCGCTGCGTTTGTTGAAAGAACTTGACCTGGATGAGAAAAAGAACAAGCTGGCAGGCACCCTCTCGGGCGGCATGCAGCGTCGGCTCAATATCGGCCTGGCGTTGGTGCACGATCCGCAGATTGTGGTACTCGATGAACCCGAAGCCGGGCTTGATCCGCAGAGCCGGGTGAAAGTACGCGAATACATTCAGTCACTTGCGCGCAAAAAGACGATCATCCTCACCACCCATAACATGGATGAAGCCGACCGCGTGGCTGACCGGGTGGCGATCATTGACCACGGACAGTTATTGGTGTTGGATACGACCGACGCGTTGAAGGCGCGGCTGGGCGAGGGAGACATCCTCGAGATCAGCCTGACCAATGGTTTGACCGATGTGGGGCAGGCTCGCCGCGCGTTTGACGGCCTGGCAAGCCGCATTGACCTTGAAGAGGGCAGTCACGAGCTTCAAGTGCGGGCACTCAACGCCGTGGCTCATCTCCCGCAGATTCTTGAAAAGTTAATAACAGCCGGCTTTGCGCCGGGTGAGGTGAAAATCCGGCAGAACACGTTGGAAGATGTGTTCATTCAACTCACCGGAAGGAAGCTGCGCGAATGAAAGGCTCACGTTTGCTTCAGGTTGCCCGCAAAACCCTGCTCGAAACCATGAGAGAGTCGGTGCTGCTGATTATGCTGCTGGGGCTGCCAGCCTTTTTTATGCTGATTTGTTACGTGGGCTACGGCACCGCGCCCAAGGCTGCCACATATAAAGTGTTGACTTATACGAACACCTCCCGGGCGGATGATCTTTTCTCTAAGCTGGCTGCCGAGACCTATGCCGACGGGAGGCCGTATTTTGAATTGATCAAGACCGAAAGCCTGGCTGACGCTGAAGAGGAATTGAAAGAGCGCCGGGCAGCCGCGCTGCTGGGGATCACCGAATCCGCGGTGGGAGAATTGAACTACTTTACCCGTGGAGACGCCGTTTACATGACCTATATCAAAGCAGGCGCTCAACTGGAAGCAGTGGTGCTTCCCTGGCTGGAGGCGCAGCAGGGCAAGCCCCGGCGTTTCGTGTTGAACGTCACACCGCTCGACCGTCCCCGACCGCGCAGCGAGTTCGAAGCCTATGTGCCGGGCATGATGGTCTTTGCCATCCTGTTGATCATCCCGCAGACGGCCATGCTGTTTGGCCGCGAACGCCGACGCGGTACCCTGCGCCGCTTGCAGCTCAGCCTTGTCACACCCGCTGAACTGCTGGGCGGCATCTGTCTGGCGCAGGTGGTGGTGGCAGTTGCCCAGGTGGCATTGATGTTTGGCGCAGCGCTGCTGTTGGGGTTTCATAACCAGGGGTCGCTGTGGCTGGCGATTTTGATCGGCGTCTTGCTGGCGTTTGGCTCCGTGGGGCTGGGGCTGCTGCTGGGGTGCTTCATGAAAAACGACACCGACGCCCTCAACACCGGCAGCATGGTCTCGATGCTCCAGGTCTTTTTATCTGGTGCTTTCTTCATGATGCCCAGCCCGACCCTGTTTTCGCTTTTTGATCATGCCATCGGAGCGTTTGATTTCATCCCCGCCACTCACGGCATGCTGGCGCTGCAGCAGGTGCTCTCAGGCGGCGCCGGGTTGGGCGAGGTGTGGTTTCGCATGCTGGCAGCGCTGGTGCTGTCGGTGCTTTATTTTCTAATCAGCGTATTGATTTTCTCGCGCCTCAACCAGCGCCAGGCGGGATAAGGCAATTTTTGGATTCTTATTGACTTGACCAGCCGGTAGTGATAAAATTCTTCCGTTCTTGGGCGCGTAGCTCAATGGTAGAGCAGCGGCCTTTTAAGCCGTTGGTTGAGGGTTCGAGCCCCTCCGCGCTCACAAGAATAACCAGACTCCCCGAAAGGGAGTTTTTAATTTAATGGTTCTCCGTACCCTTCGCCCGCACAATTCGCGGGCTTGGGCATAAACGCTCACAAGAATAACCAGACTCCCCGAAAGGGGATTTTTGTGTAATCAACCCACCCCGCGGGATGGGTTTGTTTTTTTCAATCATATTTTTACTTCAGGCGAAAAGTTGAGAAGGGTTATACCTTACGGTTGATTATTTATTCGAGGGTAAAGTAGAATACCGCGCCCTGATTAACTTCTCCTTCTGCCCAGATTGTGCCGCCATGGCGAAGCACAATGCGCTTCACCAGAGCTAATCCAATGCCTGTTCCTGCAAATTCCTGGTCTGTGTGGAACCGCTGAAAGGGGATGAATAATTTATCGATGTTATCCGTCTTAAATCCAACGCCATTATCACGCACAAAGATCACTTGTTTATTGTCTTGTTCAAATGATCCCAATTCGATGCGTGCCTTCGGTGTTTTGCCCGTATATTTCCACGCGTTGCTAATCAAATTATCCATGGCAATATGGATCAGCGGTTCATCAGCGCGTACAAGCAATTCTTTTGGCATGACAACCTCCACCTCGCGATCAGGGTTGTCATTTCGCAGGGTGGTGACTAAATCATGGACAATCGAACTTAGGTCCACCTTCTCAAGCTGAAGGTTAGCTCTGGTCACTTTGGAGAGCCTTAATATATTATCGATTAACTGATTCATTTGCTGAGTGGAAAATAGAATTCTGTTGAAATACTCCTGTCCTTTATCATCCAAGCTGTCCGCGTATTCTTCCAGGATGATTTGTGTGTAGCTGTTTATGTGGCGAAGTGGACTGCGTAAATCATGAGAAACTGAATATGAAAAAGCTTCTAATTCCTTATTCAACTGTAGCATCTGTTCTTGCACAGTTTTTTGGATGGTGATGTCTTCGTTAATAATAAGAATTCCAATCACATTACCGGCAGCATCCCTTAAAGGAATTTTGTTGGTATCAAACCAAACCGTGTTCCCCTTGTTATCTTTGCCTTTTTCAAGAATGTGATATTCAGGCTGTGCGTTTTCAATGATCCTTCGATCTGAAAGTGTGTTTATTTCGATTTGTTCGGCTGAAAAGGGGAAGTCTTTATCCGTCTTCCCAATAATTTCCTCCGGATGATTTAAACCAAATAATTTGGCAGTGGCTAGATTGCAGCCTGAAAACCGCAAATCCTTATCTTTCCAACTGATATATAAGGGAGAGGTATTGAGGATGTTTTGAAGAAATTCACGAGAGATTTGATTTTCTTCCATTGCCTCCATCAATTTCTTTTCGGCAAACTTCCGCTCGGTTATATCACGAGAAATTCCCACCACGCCAATCACTTTACCCAATTCGTCGCATAAGGGGACTTTTGTGGTGAGCAACCAGTGTTGTTGACCATCAGCAGAAAGCAGCGGTTCTTCACGGTTGATCAACGGCTGATTGGAATTCATGACATGGCGGTCATCAGCCTGGTAACGGGCAGCCAGCTCAGGTGGAAAGAAATCTTCGTCACTCATACCCTCCATTGACTGAGGATCAGATACTCCCATCATTTTGGCATCACTAATATTATTAAGAATGAAGCGACAATCGCGATCACGAGCGAATATTTGATCAGGGATTATGTCTATTATGGTACGAATAAGACTGCGCTTACGTTTGAGTTCTTCTTTAAGCCGTATAAATTCGGAAATTTCAAGCCCTATACCGAACAAACCAATGATTATTCCATTGTCATCTATTATTGGAACTTTCCGATAGGATACCAATAACCATTGATCTTCGAATTGGAACTTTTCAGTATTTACCACAAAGCGATCATTGCCCGTCAGAATCCGCTGGTCTTCAAGCCAGTATTTTTGGGCGCTTTCTTTTGGAACAAAATCAAAATCTGTTTTTCCGATAATCTCTTTAGTGGTCGTTCCCAGATATTTACAATAAGTCTGATTTGCATATAAATACTTACCTGATCGATCCTTATAAAAAAAGAAATCGGTCAGTTGCTTCAATCCGTCTTCAACTGAGATGTCGTGGTGGTTTAAATTTTCAGATAGTAGAGTTTCTTGACGATGGGCTTCAGGTTTTTCATCCTGTGCCAAAAGATCTTCCAATTCAGTCAAACGTTTTTTTAATTGAGCCAGTTCCGTTAACCAATTTGAACGGTCCTCTTTATTTGTCATGATTTTCCCTAAATTGTTCAAACGCTCTATAACGCTAATATTGAAATTTCACTTGAATAATTTGTCAACAAATATATCTTGCACAGGCAATATTTGTGTTTGAACAATATTAATTTTAGCATATAGCTCCAATTTGTTTATCCACTGTACCAAAAATTCTTTCCCCCAGGTTTCACATCTGATATTTTTTGAAAACCTCCAAAGGAGGAATCCCCAGTATGTCTTTAACCTGCCCCTCCGATGAATCGGTCTATTCAACCTGTCTTTTGAAAAACTCCCGAAGGTTTCAATCCTCCGGGAGTGTGACGATTAAGGTAATTATTTCGCATCCTCAAAAATGGACCGCAGTTCGTCATATCCGATCCTGGCATAGTTTCCGAGTTTGCCCCCCTTGAGAATCTCTTTGATCATCTGGTCAAATTTCTCATCGTTGATACCAACTTCGCTGAAAGATACCGGGTTACCCATTTTCTTGAGCATGGTTTTGGTTTGGGCAATGCCCTCCAGCGCAACTTCGTGGTCCGTTTTCCCGGCAGGATCAATGCCAAACACATTCACCGCGTAATTCTTATACTTTTTCGGATTGAACTGGCACAGATATTTCATGTAAGCCGGGGTGATGATGGCCAGCCCCGCGCCGTGGGGGATGTCGTAATGTGCGCTGATCACATGTTCAATGGCATGGCAGCCCCAATCGCCTTCCTTGCCCAGCGGAATGATTTGGCAGAGTGCCAGGGTTCCGCACCACATCAGGTTGGCGCGGGCGGCGTAATCATCCGGTTTGTCGAGTGCCGCGAACACCTGGCTGAACACTGTTTTCATGAGGGTTTCTGCTAATCCGTCCTGGATAGGGGTGTCATCGGGATTTGAGAAATAGTCTTCGTAGAGATGCGACAAAATATCCGCGCAGCCGTAGGCAATTTGCTCTCTGGGCACCGTGTAGGTATTTTCCGGGTCCAGAATCGAGAACACGGGTTTGTACACCGGCACGCCTGCCATGCCGATTTTCTCATGCGCTTCCCAATTGGTGATCACCGAATTGCCGTTCATTTCCGTTCCGGTCGCGGCCAGGGTTAGCACGTCCGCCACCGGGATGGCGCGCGTCGGATAGGCTTTGCCGGTAAAGAAATCCCACACCTCTCCGTCATAGAGAGCGCCTGCCGCGATGGCTTTGGCGCAGTCAATCACACTGCCGCCCCCCACGCCGAGGATCAGGTCGATCTTGTTCTTCTTGCAAATCTCGATCCCTTTATTGACCGTCGTCAGCCGCGGATTAGGCTCCACGCCGGGAAGTTCATAGATGGTTTTTCCTTCCAACTGACGAATCACCCGGTCATAAAGTCCATTGCGTTTGATGCTGCCGCCGCCGTAAACCAACAGAATATTCTGGCCCTTGTCTTTCAATTCTTCGGCGAGTTGATCGGTGGTGCCTTTGCCGAAGATGATTTTGGTCGGGTTATGATAGGTAAAGTTATGCATGTTTTTCCTCTTTGCTGCCTGAATTTATTACAGGCATCATAACACTTAGAGCTGGCTCTAAGTCAAGGAATTGTGATAAGATTGCAGAAAATCCAAAACAAGGTGATGAGATGAATTACACAATCAGCGAAGCCTCGAGAAAATGGGTGTGACTGCTCACACCCTGCGCTACTACGACAAGGAAGGGCTGCTGCCCTTCGTGGACCGCAGTCCTTCGGGGCTGAGAAAATTCAAAGAATCTGATTTCGACTGGCTGGCAATGATCAACTGCCTGAAAAATACGGGTATGCCCATCAAACAGATCAAGAAATATATCGACTATTGCTTTCAAGGTGATGCCACCCTCAATGAACGGCTTGAAATCTTTCGAAAGCAAAAAGAATCCGTTGAAAACCAAATCGCAGAACTCCAGACTCACTTGAAGCGCATCGAATACAAAATCTGGTACTACGAAACAGCGGTGGCGGCGGGCACTGAAGCGGTTCACCAAGGTGAAGACTGCATCTCAAAAACCAATCAAATCCAATAAGATAAAAACTGACTTTAAAGAGCCAATATTAAGTTGTAATAAATCAGTATGTTTTCTACTTGTTCCTAGAGGTAGACTGCTATATTATATTAAGGATAGCTGAAGGTTTTCTTCGGTGCTTACTATTATTTAAATGTTTGGATGCTGCAAAGGTTTACGGTCCCTCTTTATAGGAGCTGAGAATTCAATGAACCATCCGGATCGAGAAATTGCTTTTAATAGTATTGATGGAGCGGGGAAATGACCATGGCGCCTGGCCGGGAACAAAACACTGATCCAGCATTAAATGCTGCTCTTCTGCCCTCCTTGTTAAAAATTGTTGAAAATGCCTCTGATGGAGTTTGGGTGATCGACACCAACTCTGTGACCACTTACGTTAATCAACGTATGTGTGATATGTTGGGGTATTCAAGAACTGAACTGATTAATCGCGAGTTTACCAAATTTGTATTTGCTGGAGAACGCCAGGATCATTTGAACCGAGTTGCGCTTCGTGCTCAAGTTCTAACAGATCATTACGAAAGACGTCTCGTTCATAAAAACGGCAAATCATTATGGATATCCATCTCTGCCAGGGCGTTGATGGATGAAAAGGGCACCTTGCTGGGATCATTTGCCATCTGCTCTGATATCACCGAGCATAAAAAACCTGAGCAGATTCAGACAATCGTCAGTGAAACCCAGACTCAACTTGCCCAGCTTAATGAAATTGCCCCTGTTTTCAAACTGGTCGCCGAAAAAATCCACGAAATCGTTGGCGGCGGTTATGTCGGCACAACCGTGGTTGATGAAAGCGGCGAATCCATTTTGATCAATAATCTGGTTGGCATCGGCAAGGACTTTTACGATTTGGTTAAAAGGTTTAATGTCAACCCTGTTGAGAAAAAATATCCCATCAAAGACGCTCCCCTCTATGAAATGGATATTCTCAACGCTGGCAAACTCCTGCCGTTCGAAGGTGGACTTTATCCGCTGCTGATGAAAAAAATCCCAAAACGGGTATGCCAGGTGGTTGAAAAACAATTACAAATCAATCACATTCAGGTAATGGGGATGGTCTCAGAAGGGAAGAATTTTGGCGGTGTCATCATTCTCACCGCAAATGATGTTTCAGGATACAAAGATTCCATCGAGACTATTATCCATCAAGCTACCCAGGTCATCAAACGCATTCGTTCTGAGCAGCTTACCCAGTCTAGCGAAGCCCGCTTAAAACTCACCTTTGATGCGATTAATGACGGTTATTGGGATTGGGACGTTCCCGCCGGCGAGGTGATCGTTAATGACAATTATTACCTGATGCTTGGTTACAAGCCTGAGGGCATGAAGACCACCTATGATTCGTTCAGGAAATTGGTTCATCACGATGATATTGCTCTTCTAACCAAAAAAATAAACGAGGTATTCAAGGAAGGCAATAATTATCTGGTTGAATTCCGCATGAAAACAAAAGCGGAGGGATACAAGTGGGTTCTGTCAAGAGGCAGTGTTGTTTCACGCGATGCCAACGGCACCCCCCTCCGCGTGGTCGGAACCCACACGGACATCTCTGAAAGGAAACAGACAGAATATCTCCGTGAGGTGTTCATTGAAACGCAGAGAGAAATCTTGCAGGTAAACAACCTCGAAGAGCTGTTTCAGCTTGTTGGAACAAATCTGGTCAAAATCATGCAAGATGGCTATGTGGTCATCAATCAAATTGACAAGCAAACCGGCCTCATCCACCTTGCTGGGTTATACGGCTTTGGCGAGCTTTTTGATCAACTGACTAAAGATACAAAACTGTCAAAGACAAGCTTTGAAGTATCGCTCGACAAAATAGATCCAAATACTAGGTCGCTCTGGAGGAGCAACTCCCTAATAAAATATGCACCAGGTTTGTACGGAATTCTCAACGGCAAATTACCAAAAAAAATGTGTGATCTGGTCAAGAATCGACTTGGATACCAGGATGTCTATATTATGGGCTGCCAATGGCAGGGTCTTGACATCGGCGGGTTTGTGTTTTTTGTTAAAAAAAACCCCGAACCGATCAAGGATATGCTTGAAACACTGGTAAATGACACCTCCATTGCTATTCAACGCATCCATTCTGAAGAACAGGTTCAGGTTGCAAACGACAGATTTAGAAACATTTTTGAAAAAAGTCCGGTTGGCATTGTCACCCTGGATGCGAACTATAATTACCTGTCAATTAATTCGGAATATAGTCACATATGCGGTTATTCTGAAGATGAACTTAAAAAGTTGTCTTTCAAGGAGATTACGCATCCAGAAGACATTCAGCCGCAAATTGATCAAATGCAGCAGCTCATGTCTGACCGGGTGGACGTGTGCAACCTGCTCAAACGCTATATTCACAAAGATGGCCAGCAGGTCTGGGCAAAATTAATCGTAAACAAAGTCTGCGACGCGAATGGCAGCTTTCAATACCTTCTGGCAATGGTAACTGATATCACCCGTGAAGTTGCTGTGGAAGAAGCCCTCAATGACAACCGCCGGTTTCTCAAAATGGTGCTCGACACTATTCCGACTATGGTGTTTGTCCGTGACAATGAAGGCAAATACAGACTGGCGAATAAAGCATTCGCGAGTGCCATGGGTAGAACCCCTGACGAAATGCTTGGGTCAACTGATAACGAATTGGATGCTCGTGCCAAAAAAGCCAGAGAGGTTCAACAGCAAGATCTTGAGGTGATTACCACAGGAAACGATTGGGTAAATAGCGATCTTGAAATAACCTTCCCGGTTGGCACCACCCGAAATGTACATTTTATCAAGCGAGCACTCCCGAATGTCGGGCACATGAACCCGGCGGTGCTGGGGGTGATCACCGATATTTCGGAGCGTAAGAAGTTTGAACTGGAACTGTTTGAAAAAGAAAAGAAATACCGCACTCTCTTTGAGACCATGCGCCAGGGCGTTTTCTACCAGCTTGCGGATGGCACAGTGTTTGATGTCAACCCGGCGGCACTTGAAATTTTCGGACTTTCGAAAGAGCAATTTATCAGACAATTTAATGCCAAGACTGATTGGAACATGATGGACGAAAATGGAAAATACATAGAGCTTCCATTACGTCCCACGATTGAAGTTTTTCGCACGGCAAAACCTGTCATCGAAAAAACCATCAGTTTCCTCAATCCGCAAAAGAACCAGATCGTTTGGGCGGTGGTAAATGCCGTTCCGCAGTTCAGACAGGGAGAATTAACTCCATATCAGGCTTATGTGACCATCAATGAGATTACAGCTTTAAAGGAAATTGAAAAAGAGCTGCGCATCAGCGAGATGAGATATCGAACCCTGATCCAAAACTCTCCATCGGGGGTCTATCAGGCGGATAAAGACGGACGTTATATTTATTTCAATGATCGGCTTTTGCAAATGAACGGCATGCAAAGCAGCGACTTATTAGGTGATGGCTGGTTTGATGGGCTCCTGCCAGAAGATCGCATCCGAATTTCTCACTTATGGAAAGACTATGTAAAGAACGGTGGAAAGTGGTCCGCACAATACCGTCTGGTGAATCAAAAAACAGATGAAATCGTGTGGGTGTTGGATGAAGCTGAACCACTCTTTGATATTGATGGAAAGGTGATCGGTTTCATTGGCTCCAAAGTCAATCTTAATGAACAGAAAAAGACAGAAAATCTAATCAAGAAAAGCGAAGAAAAATACCGTTTATTAACAGAAACTATGAAAGATGTGGTTTGGACGCTGGATACTACCACCATGCGTTTTACCTATCTTAGCCCGTCCATCTTCGATCTTCGTGGATTTACTGCTGATGAGGTGATCAATAGCCCCCTTTCAGCAGCATTAACCGAACAAGGCGCCAGAGAGTTTGAAAAAACCATCAAAGAAAAAGTAGCTCAATTCAAAGCAAAAAAGATTACTTCAAGCGATTTCTTCACTTATGAGATTCAACAAGTTCATCGAAATGGAACCCTCATCTGGACAGAAGTCATTACCAGTATGCATGAGAACCTTGAGACCAGGCATTTAGAGCTGCGTGGCGCAACTCGAAATATCGCTGACCGCAAGAAGAGCGAACAGGCGCTTCTGCAAAGTGAAGAAAAACACCGCTTGTTGGTCGAGAACAGTCATGACATCATTTATACTCTTTCAAAAAAAGGAGAATTTACCTTTGTGTCAAACGCCTGGACTGCCCTTTTAGGCTTTCCAGTACAAGAAGCCCATGGCAAGCCTTTTTCCAAATTCGTGCACTCATCGGATGTCAAAAAATGCACAGCTTTTTTTGAACAGGTGATCAATAAAAAACAGCGACAGAGTGGTCTTGAATATCGCATGAAGCATGCTGACGGGTCCTGGCGGTGGTACACTGCCAG
>CAYXWV010000034.1:0-35188 GCA_964468875.1 uncultured Anaerolinea sp.
ATTGGAACTCTCTCTTTTTTCAACACCTTTCTATGGGAATTTGTTACTGTAACTTGCCCGGATTGCTTACTTGAATTCTAAAATTATACTGTTATAATACTATTAGTTTACTGCTATACTTACCATTAATGCGATTTTTACGGCTCATCAACATCACTAAACGGGTTCAAGTAATAATTGGGTAAACTTGTCAACCTGCGGATTTCTTAGGAGCGGAATGATAGCGAATAATATAAAAATGACTGAGGAACACGCAGTGCGTTTGGGCACTGGGGTTGATCTTGATGAGCTGGAACCCGTAAATCGCCGCAGAATTTTGGTTGTGGATGATGAACCCGATACCATTACCCTTCTAAAACACATCTTCATAAATGACGGTTTCAATGTTGCCGGTGCATTAAGCGGCAAAGAAGCCATAAAAAAAATTAATGATATCAATCCATCAATTGTGATTTTGGATTTACTAATGCCGGAGATGGATGGACGGCAGACTCTGGATGCCATCCGTAAGGTAAATGATATCCCGGTGATTGTGTTATCGGCTGTAAATCAGAAAGAAGAAATCGTCAACTTGTTGCAACGGGGAGTGGATGATTACATCACCAAGCCCTTTAACAGCGCCGAGGTAACTGCTCGTGTGCATGCTGTTCTTCGCCGCGCCGAAAAACCGACAATTTTGAACATCCTGTCCTTCCCTGGTGTGGATTTAATTATTGATCTTGAAACTTATGAAGTTACCTTCAAAGGAAAGATCATTCAATTAACCGGCAAGATGTTTGAAGTGTTGGCTTTGCTTGCAAAATCAGCGCCGAAAGTAGTGAATTATCAGGAATTGACAGAAAAAGTATGGGGAGAAAACTCTGCATCAGTCCGCAACCGCTTGAAATACCTGATCTATCTACTTCGTCAGGAATTCTTAAAAATTGATGACAAGATGGAATTGATCGAAAATATTGACAGGTTGGGTTACAAACTGATTACGGGTGAGTAATTCGTTTTTATTGCCTGAAATTACTTTTTTTACTACAATATCTAATGTGCATATGACAGAATCGCCTGATTGAATAGGCGGTTGGTCTGTGGGTTAACAACCAAATCTGGCTGTTGTATAATTTATTTATCAGGTAGTTCGGGAATAAACCAGAGAGAGTTTTGGATAGATTATGTCAATTCAAGCGATAAGTTATCAAGAAGGTGCGGATTATAAAGGATCATCGGCGATAGAACGTCCGCGCATTTTGCTGATTGACGACGAACCGGATAATCTTTTTTTGCTAAAACAGATATTTCTGACCAAAGGGTTTGATGTTTGCGGTGTGTTAAGCGGTAAAGAAGCTCTTAAAAAAATCCATGAAGTAAACCCAAGCCTGATCATTTTGGATATTATGATGCCTGAACTGGATGGTTGGCAAACTTATCAGCAACTGCGCAAGGTGTCAGATTTGCCAGTGATTGTTGTTTCGGCTGCACGGCAGGTTGAGAATGTCATCAAAGCGCTTGAGATGGGAATGGACGATTACATCACCAAGCCCTTTGACCAGGCTGAGGTGATTGCCCGGGTGAATGCCATCCTTCGGCGAACTGGAAAGAAGAATCATTCAAACCAGATGGGTTTCTCTTTGATCGAATTGGTGATTGACCTGGATTCTCAGGAGATCATCTACAAGGGAGAACATGTGCAACTCACCGGACGCATGTTTGAGGTGCTGGTGGCATTGGCAAAAAACGCTCCCCGTGTCATGACTTATGAAGAGATCACCATGGAAATTTGGGGCGAGAAATCGGTGTCAGCGCATAACCGTTTGAAATACCTGGTTTATTTGCTGCGCCAGGAATTCTTGCGTATCGACGAAAGCAATCCTGTGATTAAAAATGTAGATCGGGTCGGGTATAAACTAATGATTGACGAGTAACATCAAAAAAAATTTATTTTTAACTCCTGGCAGGGTATAATCCCAGTCAGGAGTTTTTTATGTCGAACATTCCAACCCGAGACAGACTTAATTCAGATCAGCCCCTGCCCAGACCTCAGCGGCGGCCCGAATGGATCAAAGTGCAGGCGCCCAATGGAGATACCTACGCCTGGCTTCAAGAACTGATGCGAAAGAAAGCTCTTCATACGGTTTGCGAAGAAGCAGCCTGCCCGAACATGGGAGAATGCTGGGGCAGTGGCACGGCCACATTTCTCATTCTCGGTGACGTATGCACACGTTCCTGCCGATTTTGTGATATCAAGCACGGCAAGCCGGCTGAGATTGATTGGGAAGAACCCGAACGGGTGGCGCAGGCGGTGAAAGCCATGGAATTGAAACATGCCGTCATCACATCGGTCAACCGGGATGAACGGGAAGACGGCGGTGCGCCTATCTTTGCGGCGATCATCCGCCGGATTCATGAATTAACACCTGAGTGTTCGGTTGAGGTGTTGATCCCCGATTTCAAGGCGAATCTGGCAGCCTTGAAAATGGTGATGGACGCACGGCCAGAAATATTAAATCACAATGTTGAAACAGTGCCTTCCCTTTTTAAAATGGTGCAGCCGCAGGATCATTACGAGTGGTCTGAAACGGTGCTGCGCCAGGCAAAGGTGATGGATTCTGAGGTATTAACCAAGTCGGGCATCATGCTGGGGTTGGGTGAAACCCTGGATGAAGTCAAAGAGGTGATGTTAGACCTGCGTGATTGGGATGTGGATATTTTAACTATTGGTCAATACTTGCAACCGAGCCGGCAGCATCTGCCTATTGCAAAGTATTACACGCTTGAAGAATTTGCTGAGTTGAAGAAATTCGGTCTGGAGATTGGATTCAAATGGGTCGAAAGCGCTCCACTGGTGAGATCTTCTTATCATGCCGCCGAGCAGGTAAGGGCTTTGAGTAAAATCTTACCTTCCAGGATTTAATTAAGCGTTTTGTCACGTTCTATTCATGAAGGTTGTTGCTTATTGCGCAACCTTCATGACATTTTTAGGCAACATGCCTCCAAATTTTGATAATTTGGTGATATCTGTTTATTG
Source organism: uncultured Anaerolinea sp. (assembly GCA_964468875.1). Classification (GTDB taxonomy): domain Bacteria; phylum Chloroflexota; class Anaerolineae; order Anaerolineales; family Anaerolineaceae; genus UBA6107. The sequence goes on from CAYXWV010000034.1 coordinate 3,017, forward strand.
ACTTTTCCCTGTAAAAAACAGTATTCTATTTGGAAAGTCCGCGTACCAACTAAAAATTGAAATGGAGGGAATATGAAACATAATTTGCTTTGGCTATGGATTGTGCTTGGAATTCTTGCCGTCATAGCCATCATCATCCTTTGTCTGCCAAAATCCAAAAGACGTTTTCTCGGTTATGTCATCAGGCAGGCGCCGTCATTAATCGCACGTTATTTTGTATAGGAGGGAAAGCATGGCAGATTATGATGTGGCAATTATCGGAGCTGGACTGGGGGGATTGACCTCCGGAGCGATCTTGGCGAAACGCGGGCAAAAGGTGATCGTTCTGGAACAAAGCGGACAGGTGGGGGGGTGTTGTTCCACCTACGAGGTCAACGGTTATAAATATGATATTGGGGCGTCAGTGGTTGAGATGATCCCGATCATTGAAAGAGCTTTTGCTGAATTGGGTACGACCTTTATGAAGGAAGTTGATCTGATTCAATGCGACCCGATTTATTCAGTAATCTTCCCGGATAACACGCGTTTGACCATTCCCATGTCAGTAGAGGGTGCGGCGGATGAGATTGGCAAGATTTCGAAAGAAGACCGGGAAGGCTTTTTGCGTTATGCCGCGAAGTTCGAAGAATTCATCCAGGGAAACGGGCTTGATTTCTTTAACCTGCCCATGAACACGATGGGTGATTTCTTGAATGCATTTAAAAAACTACCCATTCTTTCAAAATTTAACAGCTACTTTTTCATGACTTACGGTGATGTTCTCAACAAATTCTTCACTGACCCCAAGGTCAAACAGAGCATGGCTTATCAGTCCTTCTACTGCGGGCATTCGCCCGAGCAGGCGGTTGGGTTGTTTGCCATCATTCCTTATATGGAGCACAAGGGCATTTACTATCCGCGAGGTGGGATGATCAAGATTCCCCAGGCACTACAGCGGCTGGGAGAACAATCTGGTATGGAAGTGCGAGTCAATGCGGAAGTCGCCAGGGTTCTGGTGGATGACAACCGCAAAGCCACCGGCGTTGAGTTGAAAAATGGCGAAAAGATCTCGGCGAAAGTTGTGATTTCAAACATCAATGCACGCAAGCTTTACCTTGACATGGTTGGCGAAGAATACCTGTCTCCAACCGCCAGGCGGGGCATCAAGAGCTACCACCTGTCAAAGTCAACCCCCTACATCTGCCTGGGTGTGGATTACGATCCCCCGCTGGACGCGCATCACACGCTGGTGACCCGCGACGTGGATGAAATCAATGCATTCTGGTGGGAAAAATATCGGAAGGGCTATCTTCCCAAGCCGCACGAGCAGTTTGGCTTGATCTGCTGCCCCACAAAGACCGATCCGTCTCTGGCTCCCAAGGGGCATCATATCGTGGCATTGGATTTCCAGGGGCCGTCTCAACTAGCAGGGCAAACCTGGGACGATGTGAAAGAGGAGTTCAGCGAGGACCTGGTGACTTATCTTTCAGATTGGATCATCCCCGGACTGAAAGACCACGTACAGGACATGACTGTTTCCACCCCGCTCGATTTTGAGCGCAGGTTGAAAAATCCGGGCGGCGCGTTCTATTGTTTCCAGCAGGACATCACCGCGCAGACGGTCTTCCGACCAGCTTCACGATCAAAATCCATCAAAGGATTGTATCTCACCGGAGCATCCACCCATCCGGGCGGCGGTGTGCCCACGGTTATGGCTTCAGGTGTGATCGCAGCCAACCAGATCACATCCAAAGAGCTTGTGTAACACAATGGCATCAAAACGCCCCGGTATTATTGCCGGGGCGTTATCGTCAATGACGATTTATAATCTAGCAGCAGCACGGGCCGCCAGCTCAAAGATCAGGCGGCGGTCGTTGCCGCGTTTGAACCAGTCGCGGCCATCCCAGCCTTCGGGGATGACCAAATCTCCGGCATAAACCAGTTGGGCGAAGGGGATTTCTCTAAACTGTGCAACCGCGAAGAAGGCGGCGGCTTCCATTTCAACCACGGTGCAGCCTTCTTCGAGCCGTTGTTTACGTCTGCTTTTTGTTTCACGGTAAATAGCATCCGTAGTCCAGCTTTTAGCGAGGAGGTACTCCAATCCGGATTCGTCGAGTGTATTGATCAGGGTTTGCAGCGCCTTCGGATGAGGTTTGACCTCGCGCGAGGGAGGCAGGTAGTGATAAGAGGTGCCTTCGTCACGAACTGCCGAGGTTAGGATGACTGGATGACCGGCGACGATATCAGGGTTGAGCGCTCCTGCACCGCCGCAGGCGATGAACTTGGTGACTCCCACGGCGATCAACTCTTCGAGAAAAGCAGCGGCCAGCGGCGCCCCAACGCCAGGATGAAGTACAGAGATTTTCTTGCCGTCTATTTCATACACATAAACAGGATGGTCGCCAATTTCTGAATGCAGATTGCCAATCAGTGTTAGTTTATTGTCAACTTTCAGTTCATCTAAAACATCCTGAAAGAAGCACAAAACACCTCTGGCTGGTATGGGACCAGTTTTGGCAAACCGGTAGGGATCGGGCATCAGAATGGCTGCTCGATCCTCATCAAATTCAAGTATGGGTGCATGTTTGGTCATTTTTTCCTATTCGTTTGCCAACACAATGATCTTGTCGTTTTCATCGAAGATTACTTTTGTTGATTTGTCGGGGTTTAGGTGAATACCATAAGACTGCGCGGCATTTCTTGCGTCGGCGGTTAATCGAAAACCAAGAGCGGTCTCGTTTTTTCTACGGGCTGATTCAGCAACTGTGTAAAAATTGACGGGTTTGCCGGTGCTAATATAACTGCTGATGGGGCGCAGATATATCTCGGAACCTTCAGGATCGAAGATATCCTGGAAAACAGAATTCAACATTTTGTTTTCAGAAACCTGTGCCATCATTAGACTGATCAGTTTATCGCTGACGATGAAATCGTCTGCCTGAGAGACCTCTGCCAGGTTGCGGTTGCGAATGTCAAGCATTTCACTGACGATGGAAAAGTTCTGATGATTCTTCTCAGCGATGTCACGCAGGTGAAGCAGGGTAATCATGGTTCGGGCATCCGCTTTTTGAACATCAAGATCATCTGAGTAACATAACAAAATGATATGGTTGAAGTTTTCGAGACCCAACGACTCAAGCTTGCGGCGCTCGGTAATATCACATTCAACAAAATCAAGTTTTTGGTTATTTAATTCGGAGGAAAGTTCATCCAGTTTTTCTTTGATTCCGTCGCCCATGGCTGCCACAGTGATGAGGCTGCCCTTGGGAACATAATTGTCAAGTTCGCGGAGGATGGATACGGCTTTCCAGTTCCAGCCCATCAACAAAGTTTTCTCGGCTTTTGCAGCTGGCAGGTTCTTGGACGAAATCAAATCTTCCAGAAGCGCTTTTTTCCCATCAACGACAATTTTGTCGTCATCTTCAGCGATTAGCACCAACTGGTCTTTTTCGGCGATGACATAATTCATGGCGGGGTTCAATTGGGCAGTCTGACCGGGTTTGGCAACGCCTGTCAGGCAATTTTTAGTAAATGAGTTGATGAGATCTCCGTAGGTTTTTCCGACTAACTCAGGAAACTCTTTGAGGTAAATCTCATCACCCCCAAAATCCATTAATTCTGTGTAGACCACGGAAAGGCCGGATTGGCGGCAGGTCTGGGCGATGATGCGGGCGACAATTTCACCAGTTTGGATGATTTCAAGCTCGTCTTTGCCGACGATTTTTGCCACATCCACGTTGCGAGTGTTGCGGATTTCGGCGATGATATGATAAGACTCTTCGCGGCGATCAGGATGGTTGGTAATGGCAAGAATGGTTTTAATCACTTCGGCATCTGGGTCTTCGCTCTCATCCGGAGAGAGGATAATGATCGAGCGGGAAGAGTTAAGTGAAATGATACTGAGATCATTGACATCCATAGGATTGCCGGAACGACATACCAGTTTGGTGCTGCCAGTTTTGCCAATGCGATCTTTCAAGGATTCTTCCATTTCAACCTTGTCGCGGCAGCTAAGCACGGCGATGCAGGAGGATTTGAGGTTGGCATTGGCGGCGATCAGTTCATTGACGATAGTATAGATTTGTTCCGTCCAGCCAAGAATAACCGTGTGATTCTGTTCCAACAGTCGAGAACGGCCCTTGCGCAGATCTTCGAGCTTAGCCTCAATGGCTGAAGAAAGGATACCGATTAAGGTGCTGATGACAAAAACACCACCGATGGTGACCACCAGCATGGCGATTCTGAATCCCCAACCAGCGTCGCCGCCCATGGTACCGGCATCAAGCGTACGCATCAAGTTACGCCAGAAGGCTTCCATGAAAGTCAGCGGGCCTTCACCTTCAGGGGTGATTTTGAACACTGTAACGACTAATGCCATAACACCAATAATGACCACTGAAAGGATTGCTAGCCACAAAATCAGGGCGGCAGAACCTTTCGAGAATGTGTTATCAAATGCGTATTTCAATCGATCTTTGAACTCGATTTCATTTTTCATTGCTGTCTCCAAATTTTTGATGAAATTCCTTGAGCGCATCCTTGGCGATCCATTGAGCTGATTTGGATTCCCGTTGGATAAGCCGGTTGGCGCAGGCAACTGCTTCTGATCTAAGTGAAGGTTTCCATTTGCCGATGTTACGCAAGGCCCAATTGACTGCTTTTTTGACGAAGTTTCTATTGTCATCAGCGGCGGATTCGATCAAAGGGAAATACGAGCGAATAATATCGTCTGGAACATCCTTACGGTGGACGACAATAGCGGCAATCATGGCAAAGGCAGCGCGTTTGACAAATTCTTCTTCACGAATTGCCCATTGGGGAACAACGGTCAGCATATCGGGTGCATGGATAAAAAGTTCATCGGTAACAATGTCACAAATGTCCCATGAGTTAAATTCTTTTACCCATGATTCCATTTGCTCGAGGGTTGCCTGTGAGGGATCATCCACCATGGAGGCTAGAATGCGAGCTTCGTGGATATCGCTCTGCCAAAGTTCTGCTGCGAGTTGATGGTCGCGGATTCCTTTGGCGATTTTCCGTAAATCATAGATGGAGGCACCCAGCCTATTTGTTCCGGAAATACCGAATTTTGACTGGGAATCAAATTTCTGAATTGAGGCGTATGATTCAATTTTGGTGATCAATTCTTGACATTGATTTGAGAGGGGCATAATTTTTCACAATCTTTCAGGTTGATAACTAAAGTATTTTATGCGAATTCGAGAAAACTACCAACAGAGAATAGCAGCCAATCGTGTAAAGGTTGGGTAAGTTGGTTTTACGAATGATGCCGCTGGAGAGTTTTTCCTTAGCGGCATGTTGGTTTAGCAACTGATAGTGATATTGTGTTTTAGTAGATTCCCTGAATGATAAACTAGAACTTGGTGTTCGAGGTCAAGAAAATAGCTGCCGTCTGAAACCGTGATGACGGCGTTTTCATTGAAATGATAATTTGGAAAAAATACCATGGTAGGTTCTTTGATGTCTGTATTACCGATGAATTCCAATTCATATCGTTTGTTGGATAGGTCAAAATCAGAACGGATTGGCTTGCCTGCGACTGCCAGAGCGTAGGGTCGGATAACCGCATTCAGGGCGCGGCCGCCTGAGTTGATGTCATTGATGTCTTTTTGTTGATCGCGGCTGAAAATTGAGAGGTCTTCATCGTTCCACAGGTCGCCGCGTTCATTGGAATTGTCGGAGGTGTAATTCCAGATGGTGAAACTAAGCAAGTTGGTTTCCATCAGGCGCATGCAGCGGTCCATCGACTTAACGTGGCTGGAAAAGTCGCCGGTGCGGAATGCTTTTTTCTTGTCCAGATCGTAAGGGATGCCGAATTCACCCATCAGGGTGGGTATGTTGCCCAATCTCTCTTTGGAGTGCCGTTTCATGGCTGCCAGCTGCTCGATGTAGGCTTTTTCCACTTTTTCTCTGCCAATGATAACTTCCTGAGTCATTTCATTAAAACCAACAAAGGAAATAAACTTCTTGAAGTACAACAGGGGACCGTCGTACCAGTGGGGGGCATTTGCCAGGTTCATGTTCGCGGCTTCGGGCCAGATTGGCGGGATGCTATTGCTCTCGGACTCGATGAAAACGATCCAGTTCTTTTTGACGGAGCGAACCATTTCCACCATCTTAATCAGGAAGGGTTTCATATAGTCTTGAACGAAGTCCACGTCCTTGCCATTGACCTGATAAAAATGGTCAGGTCTCAATAAGATGGGACTGCCATTTTTGTTGAAATCCCAGACGCCGTTCTGTTTCCAGACGCATTCACGGCCAGGAAGCCAGGCGGATTTACCTTCAGGGTTTACGATGACCATGCCGCGCTGGAAGGTGCCAATGATATTCCGGATCAGATGTTTTACTTTTTGCGGGCAACCAGCCCCAAGCAGCATGGATTGGAAGGGGGTGGGGACGATGCCGATATCCATGTCGCCGTATAACTTTGACAGGTCTTCCACGCCGCAGTATCCACGCTGTGGTTCGTTGAACGTGTCAAACCCCATTACGCAGTCAAGATCTCTGATTTTTTGTGCGATCTTTTTCATGGCATTAAAGAAATGCTCTTGAAGATAATCCTGAATTGGTTTGCCTTCGATCAGGGTTTTTGGAGCAAAATCGTTGCCAGCGAAGAAAAGGGTAAACATGCTGGCGGCGGCCAGTTTATAAGCGTTGGTTGGCCAGATCATGCGCGGAAAGGGATCGCCGTGGGTCTGATGGACAATGGATGCACCGGTTGCCTTAAAATTGCGAATGTCAAAGCCGACGGCTTCCATCACCCAGCCGGGAGCGCCGTCTCCACCGGAAAAACGAGAAAAAACATCCTGGTGAGGATCAATAAAGACCTGAAAACCGTATTCTCCGGCTTTTTTCACCACCTCGTAAAGATAATCAAGGTATTCCTCATCATAGATGCCGGGGCCTTCATGTTCCACGGCCTCCCAGGTGGTTAAAAAGCGCAGGCAGTTGAATCCCCAATGACGCAGGCGGGCATAATGTTCATCCGCTTCCTCGAGCGGGAAGGGCCTGCCGACAAAGGACACGCTGCGGTGTTCAAAGAACCCTTCAGGATTCCAGGTGGCGCCATCGGGCCGGGTAGGTAACTTTGAGGTTCCTCCCAGATTGACGCCGTGCAGGGTTATTGTTCGTCCGTGATCATCTACAAACCAGGGGCCTTTTGTTTTAATCATTAGACTCACTCTACGAATAGGGTTATTTCTTTTCACTACCAAGTTTGGTGATTAATGCGGCTAAGGCGGCAAGAACTGGGGTTAATCCGCTGATGACGAGAATCTGGATTAGACCAATCAGGCAAAAGAAACTGGTCAGATAATCGGGTAGGGTCCAGGTGACGAGCGCCCCGTTCAACAGGTAGCTGGCTAAAACCGGCAGGCTGGCAAAAAAGAGAACAGTAAAACCAAGATAGAGGGTGCGCATGCCGTTTTGGTTTGGCGATCCGCGGAAGGTCTTGTTGATCAGGTTAACCGCCAGCCAGATGATGAAGAAAACGGCAGCCGTGGTGGTTGCGATGTAAACGATCAACTCGGTTTGACTGATGATGGAACTGAGCGAATAAACACGCCCGTCAAGAACAGCATAACGCAGGTTGAACAAAGCCAGAAAAGCCCCCCCTCCGATGATCCAGGAGAGCGCACCGTTTTTTCGCTGACGCAGCAGGAAGAGGACTGCCACGGCGATCACGGCGGCTGTGGGCAGTGAGCGCTTAAACCGGTCTGAGAAGAGTCGTTTGATCCGCAGATCATGAATGATTTGTTGATAATCGCTGACTTCGCTCGAGTCGGGCATATTGATAGTTGACAGTTCAGTACCAAAGGATTCGGCATAAGCCGTGATCAAGCCGGTCTGCTGGCTGCGGGTGGCTTCAGGCAAGGCGGTAGTGACAGAATCGGATAAAGTCAGCATTTCTGTGAGAACGTCGCCCTGGGTTGAGGCAGGAAGATTGACACCCAACAGAGCAGCCAGAGTGGGGGCAACATCCACCATCTGGATGTCGGGGTAGATTCCGGGGATGATGCCCTTGCCAACCATGATGAAAGGTTCCAGCAGGCAGACGGGATCCTGCCCGCCGTGACCGCCGGCGTCAATCTGTCCGTGGTCACTCAGAACTACCAGGGTGTCTCTGGAGAAATCAAGGGTGCTGACAACTTCAGCCAGCATGGCATCGGTTCGCGCGGCGGCGGCATCCCAGTTGGGAGATTGAGGTCCGCCTTCGTGGTGACCGGCATAGTCCACCTGGTCGAGATGGATTAGTACCAGTTGGGCTTCATTGTTTTTAAGCCAGGGCAGAGCGGCTTTCATAACGTCCATATCGGCGGCGTTGTCTTCGCCGGGGGTGTAAAAGCTTAAATCCACATCTTCCTGCGGTACCAGTTTTTCAAACCAGTAATACCCGCTGATGGCGGTCTTCCAGCCACTGCGGTGGGCGGCGCTGAAGAGGTTATCCTGGGTAAAGGTGGGGATTTCTTCGTAATCCAGGTTGAAAGTGGGGCCGTCGTTCATTTCCGGCCAGGCACCTGTTAACAAGGTGGAATAGCCCGGTTCTGAAAAAGAAGGCGGCTGGCTGTGCATCAGTGCAGATGCGCCCAATTCGCGCATCTGGTTCAGGGTGGGCATCACATCTGTTTTTTGAGAGGTGTCATAACGCAGGGCATCAATCAGAACAAATACAAGTCGCCCAGTGACAGGTTCACCCAGCGCCTCACCCGGTTGGGGAGGATTGTCTTTTAATTGAGAGCGGTAGCCAAAGTTGCTGTCAATCAGGCTTGTTGCCCAGAAATAAGCGCCAGCGGTAAAACCGAAAAGCAATAGAATTGATACGATCCAGATAATGGATTTTTTCATGAGTAACCTCGAGAAATTGTTCTTGTGATTTTTGGTTAATTGTATAGCATTCCAGTTGATCGTAAATAAATCACCCCTGTCTGAAATCTTACGAATTGAGGCAGGGGTGATGGAATAGTTGTTTCAATTATTTGATACGGTTCAGTTCTCGGCTGGCGTGGATGTTGATGCCGGTGCCCAGGGCGTCTTTCAGAACGACTTGATCCAACGCGACCGGGGCAATTACCTCCACCTGTCGCAGCAGTGCCAGCAGTTCGGGTATGCGCGGCTTGGGGAAGGGCGCGGAGGTGTATACTGGCAGGAGGGGATGCAGTCCGCCGCGTGCTTTGACTGATGTAGCTACCATGCGACGGGGATCGGTGAGCTCCTGGCGGGCATAATCAGGGCCGCGTTTGCAACCATTGTTGGTCACACTGAGCACGTTTTGTCCATCCCGTTTGACCCAAAGGGTGCAGCCTCTTGGGCAGGTGACACAAATGAGTTTTTCTTCAATTACAGGCATATCATCCTACCTTTGCACCACAGCTACCGTGATTTCGCTGGCGGCTTTAACTTCATCCATCAGGTTGGATTTCAGAGGGATGGTGACCATTTCTCCGGGGCGGGCATAAGGCTCACCCTTGCGGTTTAACAGCTTCTCTCCGCTGCGAATCTCAACCCAAACGGGCGCCTCAATGGGTTGCTTCACCCGCATTTGAATGCGGATATCGCCATCTGCCAGATGGTCTGGGTTGAGGGTTTGAGGCACGGCGTAACGTACGTTCTCGCCTGTCTTGACCGGGATGGTTTTGCCTGAGGGTTTGCCATCCTGCTGGATCAATCTTGCCGCGGACTTTCCGGCGGTTAAACCGGCTTCGGTAACCCAATCCACCAGGTCGTAGACATGTACCACGTTTCCGGCTGAGAAGATGCCGGGGATGTTGGTTTGGAAGCCGTCATCCACAAAGGGACCGGCGGTGATGGGGTCAATCAGTACCCCAGCCTGGCGGGAGAGTTCATTTTCGGGGATCAGACCGACCGAAAGCAGCAACGTGTCGCAGGGGATGATCTCTTCAGTACCGGGGATGTAATTCCACTTTTCGTCCACAGCAACGGCTTCGATGGCTTCGACGCGTTTTTTGCCGATAATGTTTTTCACGGTATGCTTGAGCTGAAGCTGGATATCGAAATCCATCAGGCATTGGACATAATTGCGGGTAAGACCTGAAAGGTAGGGCATCACTTCAAGCACACGTTCCACTTTGGCGCCTTCGAAGGTCAGGCGGCGGGCCATGATCATGCCAATATCGCCGGAACCGAGGACGACAAAATTCTTACCCGGCATGAACCCTTCCACGTTCACCCAACGTTGGGCGGTACCGGCGGTGAACACGCCAGCCGGGCGGGTGCCCGGCAGACGAACTTGGGCGCGGGTGCGCTCGCGGCAGCCCATAGCCAGTACAACCGCTTTTGCCTGGATGGTCACAAACCCATATTTTTTGCTGGAAGCGGTGATGCGGTGATCGCGGGTGATTTCAAGTACCATGGTGTCGAGCATAAACTCAATACCGACCTGCACGGCTTCGTTGATGAAACGCTGCGCGTAAGAAGGGCCTGGAAGGTCTTGCTTGAAGGCCTCCACGCCGAAGCCGTTGTGAATGCATTGCAGCAGGATGCCGCCGGGTTCTACGTCGCGTTCGATGATGAGCACGTTCTGTGCGCCGTTCTTCTTGGCGGAAATGGCGGCTGCCAGGCCGCCGGGGCCTGAACCGATCACCACCACATCGTATTTGTCTTTGAAGGTCATCTCAGGCCTCCACTTCTTTGGTCTGGCGTACCAGGAACTCGGAGCCAGGACCTTTTTTGCTGACTTCGGTCAGCGGAATATTGAGTTCTTTTGACAACAATTCAGCCACGCGGGGCATGTCGAATGAGCCCAGGCAGCGGCCTGTGCCCAACCAGGTGCGGCGCTTGATGGCGTCGTAGGTTTTGGCGGGAAGGGGGGCGTGAATCTCCGCCACGATCTCACCTTCGGTGATCATCTCGCAGCGGCAGACAATGCGGCCATAGCGGGGATCTTTGGCGACCAGAGCGGCTTGCTCCTGACGGCTGAGGTGGTTGAAACGCGGGCGAGGCACGCGGATGGGATTCCAGTTTTTCTTTTCAGGCAGGCTTTCACCCGCTTCTTTAAGCAGATCGGTGACACGCAGTGCAATTGCCGGTGCGGCGGTCAGTCCGGGGGATTCAATGCCGGCAAGGTTGATCAATCCGATCACCTCTTTGGAATTTTCAATCAAAAAGTCGTGGTGATAATCCACGCCTGGGTTTTGGCAATCTGCGTTGCCGGTGGCGCGCAGCCCTGCGAACACGGCAATTATCGACCGGGGTGAGATGGATGGCACCAGTTTTTGGGCGAATGACCAAACCTCTGCCAGCCCATCAGCCGTGACGGCTTTGTTTTCCTTGTCGTCGCCCAGTAGGGAGTTGGGACCGACCAAAACGTTGCCGTGAGTGCTGCCTAACACCAGAATCCCTTTGCTGACCTCGTTGGGGACGGGGAAGAGGATGTTATTCATTTCAATTTCAGTTTTGTCGAGGAGGTAGTACTCTCCGCGGCGGGGGGTGACCGTAAATTCGGGATGAACACCGGCATTGTGCATCACCACATCCGAATAGGTGCCGGCGGCATTGATCACCCAGCGGCAGGCAAAATCTCCGCTGCTGGTGTGGATGCCGGTGATCTTCTTGCCTTCCATGATGAAGCCGGTAAATTCGGTGTCAGTGAGCACATCCACCCCATTTTCAATGGCATTTTCGATGGGGGCAATACAGGCGGCAAAGGGGTCTACCATGCCCCCGGTGGGGGTAAACAACGCACCTGTAACAGCGGGGGTGATCAGCGGTTCACGCTTTTTCATTTCATCGGCACTGATGATCTCAGACAGCACGCCGTTCTTTTTGGAGCGCTCTTTTAAGGCTTCAAGACAGCCAAATTCCTGGTCGTTGATTGCCACAATATAGGCACCGCTGCGTTTAAAGGGGATGCCCAATTCAGCACTGAGCTGGTCCCACATGGGGTTTGCCAGGCGGTTCATCTCGGCTTTCAATGTGCCGGGCATGGGGTCGTGACCGGCGTGAATGATGGCGGAATTGGCAGAACTGGAACCCATTCCGATGTCGGATTCACGTTCAATCAACAGAATTTTTTGATCATAACGGGAAAGGGCGCGGGCTGTCATGCAGCCAATCACGCCGCCTCCAATGATGATCATGTCGTAAGATTTCATCTTGCTTCCATTTCTCTAAAATGCCTTACCTGTAGATTAATCGTTGGGAGGATAACCGGTGATTCTGCGGATATCGTCGTACAACGGTTTGAGGCGGCCGTACATCTTCAAATAAACCTGATTGTAAAGTTCGTCGTAAATCTTGTGGTTTTCAGCAATTGGTTCAAAGGTGCTGCTGGTGCGGGTCATTTCTTTAACCGCGCTTTTAAAATCAGGGTGCAATTTTAACCCAACAGCGGCATCCATAGCGGCACCAAGCCCGCTGGCTTCATAAACGTGCGGGTTGGTGGTGGGCAAGCCAAAAATATCAGCGGTGAGCTGCATGGCTGCCTTGCTTTGACTGCCGCCGCCTGCCACGCGAATTTGGGTGATGGGAATTTTGGAGCGCTTGACAGTTCGTTCAGCGCCTTCACGTAAGGCGTAAGACAGCCCTTCAAGCATCGAACGGTACATGTGCGCCCGTGTGTGCACGTCGCCAAAACCGATGATGGCGCCCTTGGCTTCCGGGCCGGGTATTTTTAAGCCGGGCGACCAATAAGGCTGAAGCATCAAGCCAAGAGACCCGGCTGGCACGGAATTGACCAGATCATCAAACAATTCTTCCGTTTCGACGCCGCGCTGTTTGGCAAGACGTTCTTCGTTCTGGCCGAATTCGCGTTTAAACCAGGAAACCATCCAATAACCGCGGTAGATTTGAATTTCGAGGGCATAAGCGTCAGGCACAGCGGAGGGGTAGGGCGGGATGAGGGGAATTGCCTCAACGTATTTTTGGTGGGTGGTGTTAATCGTGGCGGTGGTGCCGAAAGAGAGACAGGCAATCTGCGGATCCACGCAGCCGGCGCCGATCACTTCGCAGGCTTTATCCGCGGCGGCGGCAATCACCGGCAGGTTGACAGGGATGCCTGTCGCAGCAGCGGCGTTGGCAGTGATCACGCCCAACTGGCCGGTAGGGGGAACCAGATCAACCAGCATGCTTTCTTTGACGGGTATTGCCTGCCACTTCCAGTCCGATTTGGGGCTCCAGGTTTTTTTCTTGTAATCAAACGGGATGTAGCCGACCTGGGAGCCGACGGAATCCTTAAACTCGCCGGTCAGCTTAAAATTCAGGTAACCGGAAAGCATGATGTATTTGTGAGTTTTGTTCCAGATGTCGGGCTCATTTTTTTGCAGCCAGTTAGAATCAGCCTCTGCCTGTAAGTAAGCGACTGTTTCGGTCATGCCTGCCAACTTGAAGAGGAACCCCCACATACCACCTACGGGTTTAAGACCGGGAGTACGGCGCTGGTCGAGCCAGTGGATGGCGGGACGCAGGGGTTCACCATTTTTGTCCACGTTGATCATGGTGGAGCGCTGGGTGGTAACTGCCACACCGGCGATGGCTTTTTTATCCACGCCGGGCTTGGACCATAATTCCTGGCAAGCCTGGCAGACAGCATCCCAAAAAACCTGGGGATGCTGTTCAGCGAGCCCGGGTGCGGTGGAGAAGTAGGGTTCGATGGTTACCCGGCTTTTGGCGACCATATTGCCTTGCAAATCGAAGATCAATGCGCGTACAGACTGGGTGCCAGCGTCAATCGCCAGCAGGTGTTCAGATGCCATGTCAATCCTCCAGGTCTTTGCTCCAACGGTGTTCGCGTTGGGCGGCGGTCATATCCAGGCCGAGGGTGCCGCCCGGATTCATGATATTGTTTGGATCGAAATGCTGTTTAAGAGCTCGGATGACATCCATTTGAGGTTTGCCGATCTGTTCTTCAAGCCAGGGGGAGGTTTGCTTGCCGACCCCGTGGTGGTGACTGATGGCAGCACCGCTTTTTTGAATGGCTTCCAGCACCCCATATTGTAAGTCAAGGTACTCCTTTATGGAATCCATCTTTGCGATAAAAATAAAGTACAGGTTGCCGCCCTGCGGGTAGGCGTGGGACAGGTGGGTCATGCAGATCGTTTGGGGACGGTTCTTGACAAAGGCGCGCACCTGGCGGTGAACACTTTCCATTTGCGACCAGGTGACGGCGCATTCGAGGGTGTCAATCAGAATGCCGAAATCGTGCAGGTCTTCACGCATGTAGGGGTCTTTAAAACGGCCTTTCTCCCAGTTTTTGGTCACGCCGGCAAAGCTGAGTTCAAAGGCATGATATTTCATGCAAATGCGGCGAATCTTGCGGTCAATGTTGGCAGAAAAACCGCGTTCACCATCGGTATGTCCGAGCAGCAGGCATTTTTCCATCGGACGGTAACCGAGTACTTTCAGAATGCTGTCGGCTATGGTGCCTTCGATGTGATAAAGCTTCATGGCAACATCGGTCTCTTCGGGGTCAGAAAGACGGAACACAGAGGGGAAACCAAATTCAGCCTGCATGATCTCGCGGCAGGCTTCACGGGCGTCTTCCCAATTCTTGAACATGTAGCTGTAGCGTTTGCGATTTTGCGGCAGCCAGCGAAACACCTTCAGGGTGACACTGGCTAAAACGCCAAAGGCGCCTTCGCTGCCCATCATGATTTGATCGAAATCCGGTCCGTTTGCGCTGCGGGGATGTTCGGTGGTTTTGAATATGCCCTTGGGGGTCACGTATTCCTGAGCGATTACAATATCTTCAATTTTGCCATAGTAAGTTGAGTTTTGACCTGCACCGCGGGTAACCACCCAGCCGCCCACGCTGGAATATTCGAAAGATTGGGGAAAATGGCCGCAGGTATAGGCGCGTTGGGCTCCAAGCCGCTGGGGAGCGTTGTTGAGAATTTCTTCAAGCTGCGGGCCGGTCATGCCTGCCTGAACAGTGATGGTTTGATCGAACTCATTAAATTTCACCACCTTGTTCATGTGCTTGCTCATGTCGATCGAGATGCCGCCATTCAGGGCTTCGAGTCCGCGGGTGACTGAGGAGCCTGCGCCATAGATATAGACGGGAATCTTCTCTGCATCGCAATAGCGAACGATGGCCTCAATTTCTTCCTGAGAGCGGGGAGCGACTACTGCTTCAGGGATATTTTCGATGATTTTCTTGCGTAGGCGCAGGGCGTCAATCATACCGCCGCCATAAGATTTTGCGACACGATCCAGGGTGTCTGTTCGCACGTTTTCTACCCCGCAAATGCCGATGAATTTCTTGAGATGTTTTTCGGGCAGCCTGGAGGGAACGCTGTCTGGAATTGGATCTAAAGCCAGGTCTATTGGTTTTTGTAGATCAGACTCTTTCAAGTTGAAGGTGTCCATCACCAATTTGACCAACCCGCTGTTGGGATGTTTAAAACCAGCCGGGTCTCCCCATTTGAAGAGTGAACGATAAGTGCCTGCGGGAGTGGGTTCAGTAAACCAACCGGGAACAAATTTTTTTGCCATTTTCTCTCTCCATTTTCTAGTAGTTTATTCAGCAGACCCTTTGGGAGTCGGGCTGTATGATTTTTCATAGATGTCGCGATAACGCGTTTCTTCCTGCTGCCACTTGGCATCACTCCAGCCCAATTCGGATTGGACAATTGTGCGAATGCGCGGCATTTCGGCGCTTGCGCCATTCGGCAGGAGCATACCGAGACGAACACGGCGAAGCAGCAGGTCGTCCAAGTGTTCCACGCCGCCAGAACGGGCAGCCCAGTGCACCTCACACCATTGATTGGGCAGGTAAGAAATGTGTTCGTGATCAGTTTCCTGGGTGGTTTGCATCAAGCTGGTGATTTCAGTGCCATATCGGCCAAGCAGGTAGGCAAGATCGCATTGATTGAGATTGCCAACATCGGCAAGTTCTGGCAGAAGATTAAAATAGCGTTTGCGTTCTTCCAGATGGGGAGGATTCGGCAGCTTGTCCGCGGCTTTTTGCAGGGCTTCTTCTGCCATGATACGGAAGGTGGTTAGTTTGCCGCCGGTGACGGTGATGAGACCTTCTTCCTCCCAAACCACGTGGGCGCGGCTCTCCTTGGAGGGATCAGCAGCGCCGGTGTTGATCACGGGGCGTAGCCCAGCGAAGGTGGAAAGGATGTCTTTCTCAGACAAATTTGCTGAGGGGAAGGTGGCATGCGCCGCTTCAAGAATATAGGCAGTTTCCGTGGAGGTGCAGAAGGGTTCTCCGTTGGAAAGGGGAATGGAATGATCGAGGTCGGTGGTGCCAATCATGGTGGTTCCTTCCCAGGGGATGCCGAACATGGCGCGATTGTCGCGGGGATGCATGAGGGTGATGGCATGGGGCAGCGGCAAGAGCTCGCGGGGGAAGATCAAATGCGATCCACGCAGGCGGCGCAGGCGGGCGGGAGCGTCAATTTGTTTGCGGATGTCATCGCTCCAGGGACCGGTGGCGTTGATCACCACAGAGGCATTGATCTCAAGGCTGCCAAGCGCGCTGGCGCCCAGGTCTTCAACGGCAACACCGCACACTGCACCGTTTTGATTTTGCAGCAGGCTTGAAACCTTGCAGTAGTTTATGGCGGTTCCGCCGGCAGCCACGGCTTCGCGAATGATGCGCTGTACCAGGCGGGCATCATCCATTACGGCGTCGTAATAGAGGTAAGCGCCGGCAAGTTCAGGCTTGTCAATTTGCGGGCAGGTTTGACGTACCATGTTTTTTGAAAGGTGAGAGTGTTTCCATTTGGGTGCCAGAAGGTCATAAAGGATCACACCGATGCCAAACTGCGCCTTGGTTTTGAATTTGTTGGTGTGGGGCATAATGAAACCAAGCGGGGTTACCAGGTCTTTGGCTTCTTTGAGCATCCATTCGCGTTCTCGCACCGATTCGCGAGTGACATCGAACTGGGCATTTCTCAAGTAGCGAAAACCGCCGTGTACCAGCTTGGAGGAGCGGCTTGAAGTGCCGAAAGCAAAATCAGATGCCTCCAAAAGGAGCGTCTTGTATCCTTCAGCCACAGCCCTGCGGAAAACCCCCGCGCCGGTGATGCCGCCACCGATGACTACCAGGTCCCAATTCTGATTAAGTGTTTCCCAGGTTTCTTTGCGCCAACCTTTTTCCCACATGATTCCTCCTAGAAATTGTGAATTGCGTTGTGCATGAGTGCAATACTGTCTTCCATCACACGGCGGGTGACTTCTTCAGCCATAAACAGGTCATTGGAAAGTACCGCCGACAATAATTTCTTATAGAACGAGCGCGAATGGTCCCGACTTTGACTGGATTGAAAATATATCAAGCCCATCTTCATGTAGAGGTCGCCAAACCCGTTGAGGATTAAGGTAAAAACCGGGTTTTTGGAGAGAATGGTAAGCTGCTTATGCAGATCGAGATCACGTTCGGTAAACGCTTCGGGTGTATCGGGCACATCCTGCATGGACTCGAGCAGTTTTATCACCTCGTTCAGAGAATTTTGCATCGCCATACGGGTATAGGTGGGGGCTATGACGAGACGCACCTGCAGTAGGTTTTCCACAAAGTTGGCGGGCATCATATTCTGATGTTGAGCGATGGCGGTGAGGATGAGCAGGTTGCCTTCCTGCCAGTAGTTGCGAACGCGGGTGGATTTTCCGTGGTGGATCTCGATCCAGCCGTCACGCGAAAGGCGCTGCAGGGCTTCACGCAGGGTGGGGCGGGTGACCCCCAACATTTCAGCCAACTCCCTTTCAGGGGGTAGTGAAGAATTAATAGGGAAGGTGCCATCAAGAACGGCTTCAACCAGGCGGTTTTCGATCAATTCGGCAGGTTTTGGGGGGGTATCCCAGACGACCATAGGGGTTCAACTCCGATAATAATGATAATTGGTAAGAGGTCATACCAGTTATCTATATTGTAGCAATTTTGTGAACAAATTCAAGTAGGGATTATGCAAATATCAGAAAATAGTGAGTTTTATCCACAGATATATACGCAATTATTATTTGAATAAGCGTTATATGTGGCGAAGATGGGTTGGTATACCCCCATATATGGTGTGTTTTTCAACCTGTTACACAAGGGCTATAATATTCTCATGAATATGAAAAAGTCCAAATCAAAGCTTTGGCTGATCAGACTGCTAATCGGCATTGTAACCTTCTTGAACCTCCAGTCGGCGGTCTATTTTCTTTTCCGACCGGCTGATTTCGTGCCCAGTTTTGAATTAACCGGCGAACCTGGCAGGGCGATCATCCAGGGCATGGGTTTGCTGTTTGTGATGTGGAATGTACCTTACGTTGTGGCTCTATTAAACCCATCGAGGCATTTTGTGTCACTGATCGAAGCCGTGGTCATGCAGGCGGTTGGCGTGTTTGGAGAAACTATTCTGTTGCTGTTTTTGAAAGGCGAACACCCGTTGATTGAAGCGAGTGTTTTGAGGTTTATCTTGTTTGACGGGGGAGGGCTGGTTCTGCTTCTTATGGCTTTCTTTTTGATAATTGTTGAGAGAAAACGAAAGAAATCAGAATCACTTAAATAGGTCTTGGACTAGAGGATTGATTAGTTCCCAGTTGGGCAAAAGTACCTGAGCCCCTTCATTGGTTACCCAGGGAGTCACAAATTCCCGATCAAGCGTGTGGGTATCAAAGCCTTTTACTGCCGAAAAGAGCAGACCGTAGCCGACCCTGGGCCACAGCCAAATTGGAAGATCAGTTTCGACGGCTTTGAACACTGCTGCGATCACTACAGGAATACGCGGCCATTTCAACGGATTGAGTAATTCCTTGGCGGCAGACTTAATGAACAATTGCCCGCGAGCTTGCCTGAAAAAATCGTCGCTGCCGGTGCGGTCACGCACGAATTTCAGGGCGTCCTTGCCATTTAATACATGTTTCCCGGCGGTCAGCCCTGACATGTCGGACGGTAAATCCACCGTCACGCCGCCCATGGCATCCACCACGTCTATAAAGCCGTCGAACTTGAGACGTAACACGTAGTTCACGTTGATACCAAAATCCTGCTCGATGGTGGTTCGGGCTGCATCCATGCCGGTGCCGGGCACTTCCAGTTCGGCAAAATAATGGGCGGTGTTGATGCGGTTATCCCAATGGTTGGGAATGGAAACCCACAGGTCGCGCGGAATGGAGAGCATGGTCATCTGAGGCAGAACTGGCGGCAGCGAAGTGAGAATAATTGTGTCGCTCCGTCCGATCCAGGTGCCTTGTGGTGGGCGGTCAACACCGAGCACCAATGTGGTCACTCTCGCAGGGGTGAAGAAAACTCCGATGATTATTATTGCCAGAAAGAACCAGGGTAAGAATCGTTTTTTCGAGAGCTTATTTGGAGTGGATTGTCTGGAAGGTTCTGGTTGTTCAATCCTTACAGCGGTTGGCGCTTCATCATCAGGGTGGCGAGGTGGTTTTTCTGGTTGAGGTTTGGGAGTTATGCGGTTGAATCGCGATTCACTGGCATCAGACTCTGATTCAGCCCATCTGTTTTGATCGTTCATTCGTTTTCTTTTTCTACTTTTTCAAAACGTAATAATTTTAGCAACACATCATTCCTTTTTTTGCAACGGTCTACCATTCTACCGCATTATTTTCTGTTTTCTATCATGAATAGGTAAACAAAAACCGGGCGAAAGCCCGGTATTTTTGTATCATTTTGGTTCTAGATAAAGAGCGTCTGGGCGCCGTCAGCCATTTCGATGAATTCCATGGCACCCAATACTTTGGCGCCATCCACCAGGTCTTTCTCGGTGAGTTTCATCATATCCATCGACATCTTACAACCATAGACATTGGCACCGGCGTCCATAATCATTTGCACAAACTCGCCCACCGGGGGAAAATCCAACTTGTCAATTTCTTTGCGCATCATGGCGGATGCAGCGGCTGACATGAAGGGCAGTACGCCCAACAGGGTCGGAATATGGAACGAGGGGTGCATGCTGGGGTTGCCGACGACAGCCACGTTCAGCTTGTTCATTTTTTTCTTGGTGATGATATCCAATCCCCAGAAGGTGAAGAACAAATCGACTTCCACGCCAGACATGCGGGCTGCATTGGCGAGGATCAATGGCGGATACGCCATATCGAGGGAGCCTTTTGAGGCAATTATTGCCAGCTTGCGAGTAGGTTTTTTTTCAGCCATTTGATTTCTCCATGTTCGAATATGAACTAAATACAACCAGTTGGTTTATGCAGACCAGCGACTTTGGCGGCTAACTTGCCGGGACCACCCGGGAAGAGACTGTAAAGTTCTTTTGTATCTACGCCGCTGTTCTTGGTGATGTTACGTAATGAGGGAGCTTCACCCTTGGTTTTAAATTCATTGCGAGCGTAATTGATTACCACCCACGAGCGGTCGGTCAGGGTGATGTCTTCGCGTTTGGCAATGGCTTCGGCGATTTCAGGGGTCCAATCATCGGGGTTGGCCAGGAAACCATCAGCATCAAATTTAACAGAATCTAGCACAGTCATTTTTTCTCCTTAATCTTTAATCGTTCGTTTCGAGTTGAATTTTGCCTGCTACTGAATAGGCAGGGGGCAGCGGGAAGGGGATTCCACGCAGCATAATATTCCAGTAAATCCATTTGAAGGCCAGTTTACCCAGATAGTTGAAGTAGCTTTCTTTCAATAACGGGAATGGCCCTACCACCGGGAAGGGATAGATGCCGGTAAGTGGTTCAACATCGTAACTGAAATCAATCAATAGACTCTTATTGAAGCCTGACATGATATGGCAGGTGGAATGTCCATCAAAGGAAGCTGAAAGGGGTTTGCCCTTGATGGCATCCAAAATGTTTTCAATCAGGATTTCTGCCGAGTAATGCGCCACCGATCCAGCCTTTGAAGCCGGGATGTTGGCAGCGTCACCTATCACCCAAACGTTCTGCCATTGACTGGATTGCAGCGTGTTTTTGTTGGTCAGAACAAAATTGAGGTCATCGCCCATCCCGGATCGTTCAATTACTTTAGCGCCCATATTGGTGGGGATGGTGACAAGCAGGTCATAGCTGAGTTCGCGGCCATCATAAGAGCTGACGATATTCTTCGATGAATCAACTCCGCTGATGTTAAAATCGGCTTCCACATGGATGTTTTTTTTCGTCAGTACATCGCCCAACATTTGTGAGGCAATAGGCCTGGTAAAGGCGCCTGAAAGTGGTGTTGAAAAAACGATATCCACTTTATTGCGAATGCCGCGCTGAACGAAGTAATAATCCGCTAAAAATGCAAATTCGAGCGGGGCGACAGGGCACTTGATGGGCATTTCTGCCACATTTACGACTACACGTCCGCCATTGAAGTTTTTCAGGAAGTTAAACAATTTCACGGAACCATCAAATGTGTAAAAGTCAAAAATGTTTTGTTGCCATCCGCCGTCCAACATGCCTTCGATTTCTTCGGGGTATATATCGGTTCCGGTTGCGATAAGCAGTTGATCATAGTGAATAACTTGTTTTTTCTCGGTCAGCGTGACCTTATTCTGATCGGGTTCGATGATTTCAATGTCTGAGTTGATGAATTCCACGCCGGAGGGAACAAATTTCTTCTTGGGTTGAACGATGTTTTCGGGTTTGTCATAACCAAATGGCACGAACAAAAAGCCTGGCTGGTAATAGTGTTCCATTTCACGATCCACCAGAATGATCTTCCATTCCTGCGGATCGAGACGTTTCACCAGTTTGTTTGCCATCATGGTACCGCCAGTACCAGCTCCAAGGATTAAAAATGTTTTCATGATTACTCCGTTTATAAAGATAAAATTTCGTTTGCCTGTCTTGCTAATAAAGCCTGATCTTTGAGCTGATCAGCCAGAATTGCTCGCAGCAGGTCGAGAGCCTGGAGATATCGTGGGTCTGATAGTGAATAATTAATGTTTTGTCCTTCACGTTCTGCTTGAACGATGCCCCTCTCTCTCAAAACTTTCAGGTGGCGTGAAACCGTTGGCTGGGAGAGAGTCAATTTATTGGCGATATCATTCACATTGCGAGGTCCTTCAACTAGCGAATAAATGATGAGAATGCGGTTCGGATCTGCCAGCCCATCGCAAACCTGGGCGTGTAATCGAACCACTTCTTCTTTCAAACCATCAGTCATTCCCTACTCCATTCAATAATATAAACATATACAATTATATACATATATTACTATAACTAGAATCAAAAGTGAATTATGACAAATGTCACAAATTGGACAAAATTCGACGCGTATAGCGATTGATTGAGCTGAATGGGATGATTATGGAAAAATTGAACGTATTAGCGAATGGTCATTTTTTTTCTGGCATGGCACTGGCAAGTTCAAGCGGACCGAGATTTTTTCGGGCGATATCTCTGATGTTATTGACTCCAGAGAAGAATTCGCGCATCATCACGACGGATAGATATTGGCCGCGTCGTGTGAGTTTGCCGTGGTCTTCTTGTTGAAAGGCACCCGTGAGGGTCATAAAGAGCATTTCTATCCATAATGACCGCCAGAGCGGGGCGTGAAATTTTGAAACAAAAGCACCGTAATTAAAATTCATGCTGAACAGGTTCATCATAAACCAATAACGCATCTGGGCTTTCAGGTTGTAATGGTTAATGGCTGTTAAAGCGGTCTTCCCGCTGGTGATGGCTTCCATGTACCTGTTTACTGAGAATTCGTTTACATAGAGGGCACCATCCAGGTAGCTGAATGCACCGGAACCAATGCCAACATATTCGTCGCCACCGGCAATGTATTCATCAATCATTCCGGTGGTCTTGCGCACGAAAGTCCATGCCGAGAGCTGGGTGAATTCCTGTTCAAGTCGATCGTTGATGAGGTTGAAGAACGCCCATTCGCGGTGGTGGGTGGGTTTGCCTACACTGGCCGCCATGGATTTTTTCACCGAATTGGAACTCATCAGGGGGTAGAACGTCACCTGCTGTGCCCCTGAAGAAATCACGGCATCCAGGTCGCGGTTGAGTATCTCTATATTCTGGTTAGGAAAATTAAAGATCATATCCACATTCAGAGACTCAAAAAACGGAGCGGCATATCTGATTCGCTCGAGGATTTCTGAACCGCTGCCGAATTTTTCGAGGCGGTTCATCTCTCGAAGTAAATCTGTGTCAAAACTTTGTACCCCAACCGACAGGCGTTGTACACGGTCTTTTAATCGTGTGACATATTCAGGGATCAGGTGGTTGGGGTTGGTTTCGCAAGAAACTTCCTGAATGGAGAATAATTCTCTGGCAAGGTCAATTGTTGTGATCAGTTCATCCAGGTTGATCGTGGGGGTTCCCCCGCCGATGTAAAGGGTTTTGAAATCGTAACCCTTTTTGGCAATGAAGTGCATTTCTTCACGCAAAGCTTTAAAATAGCCACAGGCTTTGTGGCTTTCGTAGAGAAAACGATTAAATGAGCAGTAAGGACAAAGACTTTCGCAAAATGGGATGTGAACATATAAGGTGTAGTTCAGGTCCGGACGAGGTTTTGGCAGTGATAAAGATAAGCCTGGTTGTGAAGTCAGATTCTGGCTGATTTCGGCTTTCAAAACGGCAGTGAGCGCTCGTTCGGCGATTCTGACCAACAGGTTTTCAACGGGATTATTGCGAGAGTAGGGCATTATGATTTTTTTCTCAAGGTAGGATGATTAATTTATTTCAAGCGACGAGCCATCTGCGGGATCTGTGGTGAGGGGCTTTATAAGCACATGGTTGAGTGACAGCAGCAGCATTTTGCGGCGCGAGAAGCGGTCAGTGACAGTGTGCGAAACCATGCTCTCTTGGATGAGGGTGACGAAACCGTGAACCAGCCCCCAGATAGTGACAGCAGCCAAATCAGGGTTGCCGGGTTTGATTATTCCGGATTTTTGGCAGCGGAGGATCAACTGTCTGATCTCATTAAAAGTCTTGGCAGCTATTTCAACCAGTTCAGGAAATTCTCGTTCTCTTTCAACAGAAGCAGAAAAAGTAACCTTAAAATGATCTGGTTCTTCAAAACCAAACTGTACGTATTCCCAGGCGGTTTCAACCAATTGCCGCAGGGGATCGTCAGGGTATTTGTTTTCCACCATTATGATGCGATCAAAAACTTTCTGATAGCCATTGGTTGAAATTGCAGCGATAAGCGCTTCTTTGTCGGTGAAATGGGCGTATGGAGCTGAATGGGTTACCCCAGTCAGGCGGGCAACTTTTCGCAGACTAAGACCTTTAATCCCCTCTTTTGCCAAAATAGAGATCCCGGCTATTATTAAGGCGTTTTTTAAGTCACCATGATGGTATGATTTTTCTGTCATTCAGAAATTGTAAACCAGATTCTGGTATAGGATCAAGGAAAAATCAGTCTTTTCCAATGGTAAAGAAAAAAGTCGTTTCCTGGTTCGGAGTGCTCTCAAACCAAATTCGACCGTTGTGGCGCCGAATGATGCGCTGGACGGTTGCCAGGCCGATACCTGTACCGTTGTATTCGGTGTCGCGATGTAATCGTTGAAAAACCCCAAAGAGTTTGTCTGAATACTGCATGTCAAAGCCAATGCCGTTATCTTGAACAAAATACACATTTTCACCGTTATCTGCTTTTTTTGAGCCGATCAAAACGATGGGTTTGTTTTTATTGTGAGAATATTTCAATGCATTATCCAACAGGTTGAAAAAAACCTGTCTGAGAAGAATCGGATCAGCCTCACATGAAGGGAGTGCAGTAATTTGAATTTCACAGTTTAGCGAGCAATAATCACTTTTCAGAAGCTCTTCTTTAACCTCTTTTGCAATTAGACCCGGATTGACGGTTTTTCTGGTAACTGGTTGGCGCATTAGTCGTGAAAAACTAAGCAGATCAGAAATCAGATCGCCCATACGACTTGAGCTTTCTTTTATTTGAGCGATATAGCGTCGACTGGTCTCATTTAGTTTGTTTTCAGGGTCAGAGTCGATCAGTGAAACATAACCGTTCATACTTCTTAATGGGGAACGAAGGTCGTGTGAAATACTGTATGAAAAACTCTCCAATTCGTCATAGGCTTCTTTCAGTTTTTCAGTACGTTCATTGACCATCTCTTCAAGATGGTCGCGGTACTTAATCAACTCCTCTTCAGATTTCTTGCGTTGGGTGACATCTCTAATGGTGCTTACGAACCCGGTTGGCTTTCCAAGAGCATCGAAAAGCAAGGCAGAATTTATTTCAATAGCTATCTTTTCACCGCCAGGCAAAACGCCCGTTCCGCTCATTGATCCGGTCTTGGAGTGTTCCAGCATTTCATCATGAATTCTGTCTGCAATGTTTTGGTCTTCAGGAGCCAGAAACTCGACGATGTTTCTACCCAGAACCTGTTGTTTGTCGTTTTGCCCAAACATTCTTAGACAAGCTTCGTTTAAATCAATGATGTTACCGACCAGGTCTGAATAGAGAATTCCATCAATGATGGTGTCAAGTAAGACTCTTATGTTATTGGTTGTTGCGTTGGCTTGATTGATGGAAGACTGGTATTGATGTTTTAAGAACCAGACACCAAGTGTAATCGCTGTAATTGCAGCAAATGCAATGCTCACCCGGTTGACAAACATGTTGCTGGCACTGCGGGTTGTAGATAGCAAACCTGTGTAATGCGCCAACCCGATGCTTGCAAAGCTTATCAGACTTAATGCAAGAAAGATCATTTGAGCCTTTGTTCCGAGCATGATGGCTGCCAACACAATGACCAGCGCATAAATCAGCATGGCAGGGGCGTCAATTCCGCCGATATAATTTCCGAAGATAGCGATCGCGAATAAGAGGATGCAGGGGATCAAACCGCCGATTTTTCGATACCCCTTGTTGGTGATGTACCATCCAAGTGAAAAAAAGACCAGCATGGTGACAAGGATAATCACAGTATCGAGTGGAATGGAATGACCCAACCATCCGATGAACGCAATAATCAGGAAAGGTAAGGTAACCAAACAGATGATCAACAAGATCACTTTGGTCATGTATTCAATACGAGCATCGTTGAAGTCAGTTGCAACTGGTTCGGTAAAATGTCGCCAGAGTCTGATCAGACCATTGGGAGCTTTTTGAAGCGTGGTATTTTTGTTTATCTCCGGCATCAATACCCTCCAAAGTTATGGCACCAATATTATGAATAGCATAGCACATTTGCATAAAGTTAATTGCTAAATTGTTAATACCGCTTGACAAAGGTTTCCATTTTTCTTACAATCTAGACAATGTAAAGATTATTCTGAGAGGATCATATGAGTGAATATCAGACCTATAAGCAGCAGATCGTAGATTCAGCCCAAAAACTGACCAAACAGGGTTTTCTAATGGCAACGGGTGGAAATCTGTCTTTACGTGTGTTAGGCAAGGAAGTTTTTGCCGTAACACCCTCCAATTTTGATTACATGAAAATGACCGGTGAGGACATTTGTATTCTCGATTTTGAGATGAATCAACTTGAAGGCGCTCACAAACCTTCTGTTGAGGCAGCCATGCACTGTGCCATTTATCAAACCCGCAAAGATGTAAACGCAGTTGTTCACACACATCAGGTCTATGCCAGTACACTGGCTTTGATAAACAAACCCATTCCTGCCCTTTTTGACGAACAAACCCGTTTTTTGGGCAGACAGGTGGCAATCATTCCGTACGCCCCATCTGGAACGGGGATGCTAAAAAATACAATCGCGAAAAATATTAAAGACCATAACAATGCCTACATTATGCGAAACCACGGCGCGCTTTGTTTCGGACATGATCTTGAACGAGCCGAGCATAATGTTGAAATCCTTGAGAAGTGTTCTCTGGCTTACCTGATTTCACTGTGTATGGATGCAAAAGTTAAAACAATTCCCCTCGCTGTTCGTGAAATTGCCTTTTCGAAACTTCGCAAAGACCAGAAGAAAGTGGAAAGCGGCAATTTGAACACTGGCGGCGAATAACCTGATTCTTTCATAAAAAAATCGATACAATTACAGGAGATAACATGACTGAACAGAAATATGCTATCAGCAAATATCCAAATGTGGATGAGGTTTACGCTTCTCTTAAGAAGTTGACCAATATCCCGTTAAGACCAATCCGCCAGGAAAAAATGCAAGAATACCTGGCATATTTCGACAACAAATGCAAGCGCTCCAAAGAGCTGACCGATGAAGCAAAGAAATACATTCCTGGCGGCGTGCAGCACAACCTGGCGTTTAATTATCCCTTCCCGATT
The DNA here is from genome assembly GCA_964468875.1 of uncultured Anaerolinea sp. GTDB lineage: Bacteria > Chloroflexota > Anaerolineae > Anaerolineales > Anaerolineaceae > UBA6107. The sequence goes on from CAYXWV010000034.1 coordinate 30,111, forward strand.
GCCATTGAGAAAGCCCAGGATGCTCACATGTGGGATGTTGACGGCAACAAGTACATTGACTTTTTACAGGCAGGCGGTCCTACCGTGTTGGGCAGCAATTATGCCCCAGTGCGTGAAAAAATCATTGAAATGCTACAATCCTGCGGACCAGTGACAGGGTTGTTCCATGAATATGAATTAAAACTTGCTGAGTTGATTCACAGCTACATGCCGGCAGTTGAAATGTTCCGCATGCTTGGTACGGGTACTGAGAGTGTCATGGCAGCCATCCGTGCCGCCCGGGCTTACACCGGCAAAAAGAAGATCATCAAATCCGGCGGTGCCTATCACGGTTGGAGTGATTCCATGGTTTATGGTTTGCACATTCCTGGAACAGGCCGGTTGGAGGCAAAGGGAATTCCGGCGGGTGCCACTGGCAACACACAGGAATTCTTTCCAAATGATATTGGCAGTTTGCGGCGTTTGTTAATTGCCAACCGTTTGTTGGGCGGCACTGCGGCAGTGATTGTCGAACCGATTGGGCCTGAATCGGGCACCCGGCCAGTGGATTTCGATTTCAATCGAAAGGTACGTGAACTTTGTGATGAGTTTGGAGCGCTGCTCATTTTCGATGAAGTGGTAAGCGGATTCAGGGTAGGCTTGGGTGGTGCTCAAGGCTATTTTGATATCAAGCCTGATCTGACAATCTTCGGCAAGTGTGTCACTGGTGGGTTCCCGATGGCTGGCGGTGTCGGCGGCAAGGCGGATGTAATCATGCGCTTCGCGGCTGGGATTGGCGGCACCGGAGAACGCGCTTACATTGGTGGAACGCTTTCTGCCAACCCGCTTTCATGCGTGGCTGGATATTATGCTCTAAAAGAAATGGAACGAACAAACGCACCCGTGATCGCCGGTAAGGCAGGCGACCGGTTAACCGCGGGGCTTCAGGCAATTATCAAGAAGTATGATTTGCCATTTGTGGCATTCAACCAGGGTTCCATCGTTCACCTTGAAACTTCCGGGGTGATGTTACTCGATCTAAAAAATCCGATTAAGTTGATGAAAGAATTAAAACCACGCAAACATATGATCGAACAAATGGGTGCTGCTTATATGGCGAATGGTTTGATTACCCTGGCAGGCAGCCGTATGTATACCAGCATGGCAGATACCGATGATGTGATTGATGAGGCATTGCAGAAATTTGATATGGTTCTTTCAAGCGTTGAAGGTATCTAATCTCTCGGGTTTTCGGAGGCAGCATGAATGATGATCCCGTGATCCTTGCAGTTGACCTTGGAACCTCGGGGATGAAAGTAGCGCTCATCACGGTGAGCGGTGAAGTTCTGGATTGGGAATCTGAACCAGTCAATCTGATTTTAACCTCGGATGGCGGTGCGGAGCAATCGCCTGAAGAGTGGTGGCAGGCTTTTTTGAAAGCTTCGCGACGTTTGATCTCAAAGGGAACCACACCGATCAAAAGAATCAAGGCGGTGTGTTGTTCCACACAGGGCGAGGGCACCATCCCCGTCGATCAGGACGGCAACGCATTGATGAATTGTGTGTTGTGGATGGATATGCGGGGGGCAGCCTGTTTGAAGGAACAGTTTAAAGGTTTGATTAATATCACCGGCGCAGGGTTAAAAAACACCCTGCGCTGGATTCGTTTAACCGGAGGAATGCCCTCCATGACGGGTAAAGACCCCGCGGCGCATATGTTGTATATCCGGGAGAGGTATCCTGATGTCTATTCACGAACCTACAAGTTTTTGAATGTTCTGGATTTTCTCAACTTGCGTCTGACGGGAAGGCTAGCGGCTACTTTTGATTCCATCCTGACCTCATGGGTGACCGACAACCGCGACCCTGACCACATTCATTACGCCAAAGAGTTGATCAACGATTGCGGCATTGAAGAAGAGAAATTCCCTGAAATTATCCCCTGCACGGCGGTGGTGGGCACATTGAACGAAAACGCCGCATCCGCGTTAGGGCTGCCTAGGGATGTGAAGGTGATCGGCGGCGCCATTGACAACACCGCAGCAGCCATTGGGGCTGGCGCGGTGGAGGATTTCGCTTCTCATATTTACATCGGTACCTCTTCATGGATGGCCGCTCATGTGCCGTTTAAGAAGACTGATTTTTCTTCTTCAATGGCATCCGTCCCTTGCGCCATACCGGGCAGATACCTTCTGACTGCTTTGCAAGCTACGGCAGGCGGCAACCTGACTTTTTTAAGGGATAACATTCTTTATCACAAGGACGAACTGCTTCAAGAAGCAGATGTACCGGATATTTTCAAGGTATTGGATCAGATTACAGAGCGTACACCGGCAGGCAGCAACGGCGTGATTTACACGCCCTGGATTTGGGGTGAACGTGCACCGGTGGAAGACCGCACGCTGCGAGCCGGGTTGTATAACCTGTCGCTGCGCAACCACCGTGAAGACATCATCCGCGCGTTTTTGGAAGGGATCGCTTTAAATACCCGCTGGCTGATTCATCCGGTGGAGAGGTTCCTGGGACAGCCAGTCAAGTCAATCAACATCGTTGGCGGCGGGGCGCAATCAGATGTCTGGTGCCAGATTTTTGCCGATGTGATGAACGTGCAAATCAAACAGGTTTCAGACCCGGTGCAGGCAAATGCCCGCGGGGCAGCCTGGATCGGCGCCGTGGGATTAGGTGAAATCACTTACCCTGATGTGGTCAAACTAATCCGCTTCAAGCGCACTTATTCGCCAGACCCTCAAAACCGCGTCCTTTATGACTCTCGATTCGAAGTGTTTAAACAAATCTATAATCAAATGAATGGCATCTATCGAAACTTAAACAGTTAATTATTATCTAATTATTGAGGAGTAACGCATGGCAGAGAAATCTTTCAAGCTGTATCCTTACCGCTGGGTGGTTCTGGCGGTTTTCATGTTCATCAACCTGACCATTCAAATATTATGGATCACCTATTCACCCATCACCGGTGAAGCTGCCAGTTTCTATGGAGTAACTGACGGCGCCATTGGCTTGCTGGCAATGACATTTATGATTGCCTTCATTCCGCTCTCAATCCCGGTTTCGTGGGCGATTGATACATTTGGTTTTCGAAAGACGGTCAGTCTGGGTGCGATCCTGATGGGCGTTTTTGGTATTGTTCGCGGTCTTACTGGCGGTGATTACACCGTAGTGCTGATCAGCACCATCGGTATCGCCATCGCCCAGCCATTTTTATTGAATGCCTGGACGAAGGTTCCCGCTCAATGGTTCAGCATCGAAGAACGTGCCACCGCGGTGGGTTTGATTACGTTATCGAACCTGGTGGGCACTGCTTTGGGGATGGTTCTGACACCTGAATTGACCAAGACCATGTCGATCCCGACCGTGCAATTGATCTACGGTGGCATTGCGGCTTTTTCGGCAGTATTGTTCCTGATTTTCGCCCGAGAAAAACCCGCCACTCCACCATGCCCTGATGGACAGGAAGTGCGCGCACTCATGCTGGACGGGTTGAAGCACGCCTTGAAGGTGAAATCATTTTGGTTATATCTGTTTGTCTCTTTTATCGGCATGGGCATTTTTAACGGCATTACCACCTGGGTAGAGCCAATCGTCCGCGGAAGGGGATATTCACTTGAAGCCGGCACGTTGGGTGCATTGATGCTGGCTGGCGGCGTGATCGGCGCGGTGGTGATTCCCCCCTTTTCTGATAAATCTCACAAGCGGAAAATCTTCCTGTTTTTCGGATTTCTCCTGGCTGTGCCCGGTTTGATCGGATTGACCTTTGCCACCAGCTTATGGCTCTTATATGTTTCGGCGTTCGCCCTGGGGTTCTTCATTGTCAGCGCCAGCCCAATCGGTATGCAGTATGCAGCTGAAATCACCCAGCCGACCCCTGAAGGCACCTCCAACGGGTTGCTGCAATTGTTTGGGCAGGCATCGGTGGTGTTTGTGTACATCATGGAAAAAATGACCACACCAGATGGTGCTTTTACGCCAGCCCTGCTGCTGGCGATGGGATTGATCGGTGTCAGCGTCTTGGTGATCACGCAATTGAAAGATCCCAAAGTAGTTCGGCAATAACCTTCTGGTTATGAGTGGTATACAAAGACAGGCAGCCTGAAAGCTACCTGTCTTTCTTATTATTAATTAACAGTGATTTTATGGCGGGGATGTTTTTTTTCAGTATGCTTTTCATACTGATATCGGGCTATTTTATTATGAGGGAAAAATGGGAACATGTGAAATCATCAATCATAAAGGCAAGAACATTGTTTTGGTTAATCTGGCAAAATGCTCTCCACAATCCACCTTTACCATTTTGGATGAAGCCGCGGCAGTAATTGCCAAACAACCACCAAAGAGCGCGTTAATCCTGACGGATTCCACCGATGCCACCTACAACATGGAAGTATCGAATGCGATGAAGGCGTTTTCGAGCAAAAACACACCTTACGTCAAGGGGTCTGCAGTGATCGGTGCCGATAACGTACGTAAGATCCTGGTGACAGCGATTCGGGTGGCTACAAAGCGGGACATTCGAACTTTTGATACTCGTGAACAAGCCATGGATTGGCTGATCAGTCTGTAAATAAATTAGATTCGATCAGTGAAGATTTAAAAAGATGAAGAGCGATCCTAGCCGCCGCCAAATGGCGGCAGGATGGTTACCTCTGCGTTTCTGGGAAGGATTTCATCGGTGATGAATACCTGCCCACCGTTGACTGTGACCACCACCTTGTTGAGTTGAGCCGCCAGAGCGGGGACTGATTTTTTAAGCAGCTTTTTAAAATTGGCAACGCTGCAATCATCGGGAACTTCCAGTTTCAAACAGCTGGTGCCGGCTTTTTCTTTCAGGTTGGCAAACAGGTGAATGGTTAGTGTGTGCATATTCTTAAGATTTCAGGGTTGTGAACTGAATCCGAGGTTGAATCCTTGCGAAAGATGGGTGCTCATGTTAAAATCTATTTTACAATGGAAATGGGCGCGTAGCTCAGTTGGTTAGAGCGCACGGTTCACATCCGTGAGGTCCGTAGGTTCGAGCCCTATCGCGCCCACCTTTATCAAAATGCCACCGCAAAGGTGGTTTTTTGTTTAGGTTCGTGCTC
>CAYXWV010000035.1:0-34112 GCA_964468875.1 uncultured Anaerolinea sp.
CCGGCATCATTGCCGGTGTCGTGTTGCTGATCGCGCTCACCCGCCACCTCAGCCTTACCGGTCTCTTCACCCCGTCGCGCCCGCCCCAGACGCTGACCGTATTGGTGGTTCTGGCTGGCGTGGTTCTCCTCATCACATTTCTGCAATGGCTCACTCATAAACGGGGCAAGATCACCCCGGGTCTCGGCATTGGTATCGCGGTTTTATTATTGATCTTTATCGCGCTCAAGTTCCCGGCTGCCAGTCAGTGGTTGAGCGGTTGGCTGCGCGGGCTGACCGGTCAATCCCGAGAGCTGGCTTCCGCCCTTGACCTGCGTTGGCTGGGGTTCAGCTACATTGCCTTCAGGCTCATCCACACCCTTCGTGACCGTCAGAGCGGACGTCTGCCCTCCATCAGGTTAGACGAGTTTTTCATCTATATTCTCTTTTTCCCTGCCGTCAGTGCCGGCCCAATTGACCGTGCGGAGCGTTTCCTCCGTGATTTACGCCAGCCTTTTCAACCAAAATCTGACGCCTTTGTTGCTGCCGGGCAGCAACTGATTTTGGGATTGTTCAAAAAATTCGTGCTGGCAGATCTGCTGGCGATCATCGCCCTCAACAGCACCAATGCCTCGCAGGTCCTATCAACGGGCTGGATGTGGGTGATCGTGATCGCTTACGCTTTTCAAATCTACTTCGATTTCAGCGGTTACACTGATCTGGCCATCGGTATGGGCGTGCTCATGGGCATCCATCTGCCTGAGAATTTTAACGCGCCCTACCTGAAACCCAACTTGACCCAGTTCTGGAACAACTGGCACATGACCCTGACCCAGTGGTTCAGGGCTTACTTCTTCAATCCGTTGACCCGTTCACTGCGGGGCGGCAAAAAACCGGTGCCGGTCTGGCTGGTGATCCTCATCACCCAGTTGGCCACCTTCATCCTGATCGGGCTCTGGCACGGCATCACGTTCAATTTTGTGCTCTGGGGTGTCTGGCACGGGTTGGGCCTTTTCATTCAAAACCGCTGGTCTGACTGGACCAAACCGCTTTCCGCCCGCATTCAGGAGCACGTCTTTTTAACCAAGGTAGTAACAGGCTTCACAACCTTGCTGACTTTTGCGTTTGTAGCGCTTGGCTGGGTCTGGTTCGCCCTTCCTTCTGTACCAGCCTCGCTGCAGGTCTTTGCGCGCCTGTTCGGAGTGGGAGCCTAGATGATGACCGCTCGATTTTTACGAAATGTGTTGACTCGGGGGCTCCTGATCTTTTTAGCTTTCAATCTGCTTTGGGCGGCAGTGAATTCCTCTTCCCTTGGCAGGCTCTCTTCATATAATACCCTGCTGCGTGGAAGGGAGCGCCTGCCGTTTGGCGAGGATCCCGCCCAATCATACAATCTCAGTCTTTACAACCTTGAAGCCATGTTTCAGTCGCTGCGCCTGGATGGTACGCCCAAAGCCGCGGATGAATTCCGCGTCTTCGTGATTGGCGATTCCTCCACCTGGGGCACACTCCTTCGCCCTGATGAAACCCTCGCTGGGCAATTGGATGCCGCCGGTTTGACTGCTTCGGATGGCCGTAAGATCCGGGTGTATAACCTGGGATACCCGACCCTTTCGTTGACCAAAGACTTGATGATTCTCGAGAGAGCCATGCAGTACCAGCCCGACCTGATCCTCTGGCCGGTCACCCTCGAATCCTTCCCGCGCGACCGCCAGCTGGATTCACCCATAGCGGCGAATAACCCCCAAAAAATCGCTTCACTGGTCAAGAAGTATGCCCTTGATCTTGAAATGCCCGGCACAGCTATGTCTTTCTGGCAGAAAACCATCATTGGGCAGCGCCGCTCCCTGGCTGACCTGATCCGGCTGCAGTTTTACGGTGTGATGTGGTCCGCGACCGGCATTGACCAGACTTACCCCGCGGATTATGAACGGGCAGCCGTTGATCTCGAAGCCGATGACACCTTCAACGGTTGGAAGCAAGAGGAGATGTCAGCGGATGATCTGGCTTTTGAGGTGATCGCTGCCGGCATTCAAGCTGCCGGGGATGTGCCCATCATATTAATTAACGAACCTATATTGGTGAGCAGCGGCAAGAACAGCGATATCCGCTACAACTTCTACTACCCGCGTTGGGCATACGACCAGTACCGTCAGCAGTTGGCGGATCAATGCGAAATCAATAATTGGCAGTGTCTTGATCTGTGGGACGCCGTCCCACAAGAGCGCTTCACCAACAGCGCCATTCACCTCGATCCGCAGGGGGTGGGGATGATGGTCGAAAAGTTGGTTAATAGCGGGTTGGTTCGATAACTTGATCTGATTGGTCAAGAAAAAATTGTCAGCCAATTGACTTTTTATCAAAGAATAACCATAATAGAAATACAAAATCCAAGAAAAATTATTACAAGAGGAGAAAAAGTGAAACAGAAGACAGTTGTGTTTGTTGTTGTTTTGGTTGTAACTGCTTTATTGCTCTCAGCATGCGGTAAATCGACTGGTCTCATCAAAGTCGCCACCGATGCTACTTTCCCTCCATTCGAATATACCGACGAAGCAGGCAACATGGTCGGGTTCGATGTTGAGCTGATGAATGCAGTGGCTGAAAAAGCCGGCATTAAATTTGAATGGGTCAACACGCCGTTTGATTCCGTTCTGGCTGGTCTCTCAGAGTGCCAGTACGATGCCGCCATTGCCGCCATTAGCGTCAGTGAAGAACGCGAAAAATCCATGTTGTTCACCTCACCCTACGTGGATGCCGGTCTGATCGTGGTTGTGAACAAAGAGACCACCGATATCGCCAGTATTGACGACTTAAAGGGCAAAACCGTCGCCGCCCAGTTGGGCACCACAGGCGAAATGACCGCCCAGGAAATCGAAGGTGTGGATTATAAACCATATGATTCCTATGAACTGGCTTTCCTTGAGTTGTCTAACAAGGGTGTGGATGCCGTCATCGCTGACAATCCATTAGCCCAGGGCTTCATCGCCGCCAACCCCGAAAAACTCATGACCGTTGGCGAAGTTCTCAATTTGGAACAATATGCCATCGCAGTTTGTAAAGATAACGCAGATTTGCAGGCAAAACTTGACGCCGCTTTACAGGAAGTCATTGCCTCCGGTTTCGTGGATGAACTGTCTTTGAAATATCTGAAATAGAAAAGAAATCCAGACAAGTCTGCGGAACGTCGTCCGCAGACTTGTTCTCTTTTAAGGAAATCAAATGTCTCAATTGGATATCAAGAAAGACAAGACCGCAAAAGGCAGATACTTTGATCGATGGTGGATCATGGTGCTGGCTGTGGTCGGGTTAATCCTGCTGCTGATTTTTACGCAGCCCGATCCATATAAACGAATATTCCTGTTTGTCCGTGAAGGAATCTGGACAACCATCTACATTACCTGTGTTTCTTTTTTGTTGGTTCTGGTGTTCGGGCTCTTCGTCGCCCTGGGGCGCTTGTCCAAAGTTACTTTAATTCGGGGGATTTCAACCGTCTACGTCGAAGTGATTCGCGGCATCCCCATGATGGTGCAGTTGATCTTCTGGTATTTCGCCTTTCCTTCCATCATGCAGTCGATGGGGCAGTGGTTCAACAACCAGGCTATGATGGATTACCGTGCTGACGCCATTGCCATGGCTATTTTGGGTCTGACGGTCGGATACAGTGCCTATATGAGCGAGGTATACCGGGCTGGCATTCAAAGCATTTCAAAGGGGCAGATGGAAGCCGCCCGCAGCTTGGGTATGAACTACTTCCAGGCGATGCGCTATGTCATTCTTCCGCAGGCGGTGCGGGTGATCCTGCCGCCGGTGGGCAATGAGTTTATTACGCTTCTCAAAGACTCTTCACTTGTGTCGGTGGTTGCCGTTGCAGATATGACCCGCAGAGGGCGTGAATTCATGTCTGCGAACTTCATTCCCATCCAAACCTGGGTGATGATTGCCCTGCTTTATCTGGTCTTGACTCTGCTTGCCGCTCGACTGGTGACCTACCTTGAGCGCAAGATGAAGATGGAGAAGTAGCCATGGCGCCAATCATTCACATTAATGATGTACACAAACATTTCGGCGCCGTGCATGCCCTCAAGGGGGTCAGCCTGGATGTCGAAAAAGGGGAAGTGGTCGTGATCATCGGTCCCTCCGGATCTGGCAAATCAACCATGCTGCGTTGCATCAACCGTCTCGAAGAATTTGACCACGGTCAAATCGTTGTGGATGAAATACCACTCGACAGTGCAGAAAATATCAATATGGTTCGGACCGAAGTGGGCATGGTCTTTCAGCAGTTCAATCTTTTCCCGCACCTGACCGTGCTGGATAACATCACCCTGGCGCAAAAAATTATCAGAAAACGCGGCAAGGCTGAATCAGAGCGGGTTGCCCGTGAATTGCTGGTCAAGGTGGGCATTCCCGAAAAGGAAGACTACTATCCGGGCCAGTTGTCTGGCGGGCAGCAGCAGCGCGTCGCCATCGCCCGCGCACTGGCGATGAACCCCAAGATCATGCTTTTCGACGAACCAACCTCCGCCCTCGACCCTGAGATGATTCAGGAAGTGCTGGATGTAATGATGGCGCTGGCGAAAGACGGCATGACCATGGTGGTCGTCTCTCATGAGATTGGCTTTGCCAGGGCGGCTGCCGACCGGGTCATCCTCATGGATGGCGGGCAGATCATTGAAGAAGCGCCGCCTGATGAGCTTTTCTCCAATCCAAAAGAAGAACGCACCAAAACGTTCTTGAGCAAGGTTCTCTAGTTTGTAAAATAACCACCCGGCTGCCCAGCCGGGTGGTTATTTTTCTCATGCGATTTTAAATATATTTTCTATCCAGTTCTCCGAACCTCAAGGCTTTTTGAAGAATTAGGATTGCATCTCCAAATATTTCTGGAATTTGTGTTGATCGAGGAAATTCAAATCCCATTAAAAAATCGGGAATCAAAGTTCCCCAACACTATGTTTCGAAGCAAATTACCGCATAGATTCAGCGAAGATAGTACAGCCAAAGCCACGAGTTTATTGAGTTGATACAAAGACGTATCAAAAACGCTCTGGGTGTTTACCTGAATAAATTGGTGTTTGACAAATTGTTATAAGAATCTTTGAGGTATATAATACATTCAACGCAATAGAGGGAGTGTGATGTGATTATGACTCAAAATAAACAGTCGAAGACAAAATCAAAGTTTTATTTGTTTGTTGTTACCTTATTACTAATTTTAGTAATTTCCTCATTAAATGGTTGTGCTTCAAAAGAACCACTTATAACAAGCACATTCACATCATCAGTTACTGAAACACAAGCATTTACTGTTACCCCAACAATAACACCAACACCTACAGCAATGCCGACCCCAGTTCATGGAGGTCATTACTCTGAACCTAGAGTGGCTAAGCGTTTAGTAAAAGGTTTGATTGATTTCATGTCTGCTCAGGGGAATATACTGGCTGTAGGAACCATTGATGGCGTGTATATCTATGATATCAAAAATAAGGCTGAAATTAATTATTTCTCTTATCCTTATTCTGTGTCGGATATAGATTTGATTCAAAATGGTCAATATTTATTAATCAATTTTTATACGACCTATTTTAACGAGGATGGGATAGAAAGAATAAAGACACAGGGTTTATCTCTAAGAGATATAAAGACAGGCGATCTCTTGTGGGAGTTTGTAGCGCCGGGTAAGATTAACGATTTGGAATTAAGCCCGGATGGAAAAATGATCGCTATAAGTTGTGTGAATTACGATCATATAAATCGGATACATTTTTTAGATGTAAAAACTGGACACGAAGATGTTTCAAAAAGAATTGAAACTGGCGAGTATGGATGGATCAACTATGCACCCGATGACAATCAATTAATTTTTTCCGGACAAAAAATTATGGTAATTAATTCCAAAACCTATGAGGTAATCGGCGAAAATCCCAATGGACTACCACACTCACGGGAATCTTTTTTATCTTCAGATGGTAATTATTTGGTATTAGTGACAAGAGAATCAATAGATTATTTACCAAAATTTACAACTTGGGTTTATCGCAAGAATCAAGAAGGTAATTATCTTTTTTATTATTCCTTTTTATCAAAACAAGGATTAGGAACAGAGATCTTGGGTTTCATACCTGAATCGAACCATTTTGTCGTCAAGCAATATGACAACAACGAGGTTTCAATAAGGAAAATCTATGATTTGGATGATAATGGAAAAGCATTAGGTACAATTGATACAAGATGTGATAGTTATGAACTGTTCCACAAATTGCCCAATGATGAGATTGGGTTGGTATGCGTCGCTGATGGTGAATTGATGATTCACTACGCAACCCAAGATTCCATAGACATCATAGCCAAAGGGTTTATCAACCCGGATGAAATGTTCTATTTGGAGGATGGGGCGGTGTTGGCATCAACGAGTTGGTTAGACAGTAATTTATACCTTTGGGATATTAATTCGGGAGATTTGATTAATCGGATTGATCTTAATCGCGAATTGGGTGATTTGAAAACTTCATGGAGTGATTGGAGCGTGTCTCAAAATGGAAGGATTCTTGCCGCTCAAAACCGCGCACAAGGGAGTAATCATGAAATGGGATTTTGGGATTTGGATACAGGTGAGTTGATTACTACTAAACTATACTCTCCCCCTCCCGCCGGAGATATTGTTTTTTCTCCATATGATGAAACAGTGTTCTTTGCAGATTCGGGTTATCAATTGATTTCAGCAAATATTGAAAATGATGAAATTACAACCCTCTATACAAACTACCAATGTAAATTTAGCTATAGTGGATTAGTTTTATCTAAAATAAATAATGATATTATTTATGCCGGTTTGAGATGTGACGATCAATCAATTGTATCAGCGATAAACATGAAAGAAAAAACAACGACAGATTACATAATTCCAGCATCATATCTTACGCGCTTTGTCGTTTCAAAGGATGAAAGTTTACTAGTTGCAAGTTATTTTAACGGCCATGATTTTGACTTAGGGTTAATTGCCTTGGACCTGATTAAAAATGAAATGATATTTAATATTGAATTACGTGATCAAGCTCAGGCAATAGCAATTTCACCGGATAATCAATTGGTAGCCGTAGGCTTTGATTACCAAAGCAGTATCAATCGTAGCCAGCCAGGAAATCCAAAAACGACGACATTGTTCGATGCAACGAATGGCAGAGAGATCGTTTCTTTTGGAACAGAAAAAAGTTCCAGGGGCAATGTTTCCTCATTATTGTTTACGCCCGATGGAGAGATTATTGTTACTAAAACAAGCTTTATTGATTTTTGGGATGTATCGTTACTGCTAAAATGAAAGGATGATTACTAAATAGTTGATTATTACACCAAAAATAGATGCAGATATTGGCAAATTGATTGTTTCAAAATTTGCCATATTTTATGAACGCCAAGTAATGAGAGTTTACGATCTCAAGAGTCATACTAGTTTACTAGGTTTTCTAGCAATTTGATCATCTTAATTTTACGATGTTACTCTTTTGATCCTACAATTATGGGTAAAAAACTCGATTCTATGATCATTCCAATTGACATTTAGAAACCGGGGATCAATCTTTACTGGACAGACCAATTTCCTTGGATGTTTGTCTAGAAAAGCTCATTATAGCTTGACAACCGTGATACAATAGAATAAAATTTCTATACCATCAATTTTAAACACCATTCGTTTTATTTGTTCCCGATTTAAAAAGGACACGAATACGAATCAAAATCGAGATTAAAAAATAGATTGGTGCCAAAAACGAATCGAACACGACTTACCATCCAACAAACCTCCCCTTAGGTTTAACAATCCCGGATGTTCTTGACTGCATCTCCCGGCTGTTCTATAATTCCTTTTTCGCAATCTCCCTAAAAGGCGTGTAATGCCCATTATTACCCTGTTGACTGATTTTGGCGTGAAAGATTCCTTCATCGGTGTGATGAAGGGTGTAATCTGGTCAATTGCTCCTTCCGTGCAAATCGCTGACCTCACCCATGAGATTTCTCCTCAGAACGTGCTTGAAGGTGCCTTGGCAATCTCAGAAGCTGCGCCATTCTTCCCGGCAGGAACCGTGCACGTCTGTGTGGTAGACCCCGGGGTGGGCACCGCCCGGCGCTCGATGGCAGCCTTGATTGACGGTCAATACTTTGTCGGCCCGGATAATGGTCTGTTCAGCCTTTTGATCGAAAAAGGCAGAGCTTCTGGTGCTCAGTCCCTTTTTGTTGATCTCAATAGGCCAGAATACTGGCTGCCGGATGTCTCCCGCAGTTTTCACGGCCGTGACATTTTTGCCCCTGTGGCTGCTCATCTCGCCAAAGTTATTGCTATCCAGTCATTGGGCGATCAATTTACAAATCCGGTGATAATAACCATCCCGCAGCCTTTCAAAACAGAAAATGGCTGGCAGGGGCAGGTGATGAAGGTGGATCATTTTGGCAACCTGGTTACCAACCTGACCCAACAGCAACTTCCCGTTGACGGCGGGGTTATCCTCTATGTGGGAACAACAGCCATCACCGATTTCGTTACCACCTTTGGAAACCGTTCTCAAGGCAACCTGGTCAGCATGATTGATTCAAGTGGTCATCTGGCTATTTCTGTGGTTAACGGCAGCGCTCAACTGCGTTTGGGGGTTTCTTCTGGTGAGAAGGTAAATCTAGTTTTCAGTAAGGAAAATACTTGATGAGCGACGTCAAACCTCTCGTGATTGAAGATCTCAATTTCAAGTACCGCAGCCGTGAAGAGCTGGCGATCAAGAACATCTCTCTCAGCGTGGATGCCGGGCAGGTGCTGCTCATTGCCGGCGCCAGTGGATGCGGCAAAACCACCCTGGCACGCTGTATTAATGGGCTCATTCCACGCAGTTATAAAGGTGAGTTAACTGGCAAAATATTGCTAAATGGCAATGAAGTGACCAAGTTGTCATTGGCACAGGTCTCGCAGATCGTCGGCACCGTGCTGCAAGACCCCGAACGCCAGATTCTCGGCACCAAGGTTGCCAACGAGGTGGCGTTTGGCTTAGAAAACTTGCGGCTTCCCCGTGAAGAGATTATTGAACGGGTGAGAGAATCCCTTGAACACCTCAAGATTCCTCATCTGATGAACCGAGAAACCTTCCATCTTTCGGGAGGAGAAAAACAAAAGGTCGCCCTGGCTGGTGTGCTGGCTATGCACCCCTCGATCCTATTACTTGATGAACCGCTGGCGTCACTTGACCCGGCTTCCGCTCAGGAGGCGCTGGATATCATCCGCTCTTTGGCAGATGAAGGCATGACAGTCTTGATGGTCGAGCACCGTGTGGAAGACGTGCTTCGCATCCACCCTGAAAATGCCATCTTCATGATGGACGGCGAAATTAAATATTACGGACCCACCAGCGGGTTTGACATGACAGTTGATTATCACGAGGTCAAACTTCCCGCGCCCATGATCATGGAGCGGGCCAAAAACGACCCTGTCCCGGAACGGCTCACCACCGTGCGCAAAGCTCAGGATGGGAAAAAACCGACCGATGAACCATTGGTCAAGTTTGAGAATATCTCCTTCTGGTATGAAGAGGAACATCCCGTTTTGCATGATGTCAATCTGACCATCAACCGCGGAGACGTGATTGCCGTGCTTGGCCCAAACGGGGCAGGCAAGACCACTTTGGTCAAGCATGCCATCGGGCTGCTCAAACCCAAAGCCGGCCGTCTGGTCGTGGAAGGCAAAGACAGCTCCCAGACCAGCGTCGCGCAGATCGCGCAAACTCTGGGGTATGTCTTCCAGAGCCCCAGCCACATGCTTTTTGCTCCCACGGTGGAGGAAGAGCTGGCATTCGGCCCCACCAACCTGAAACACCTCGCGGAGCAGATTCAAGAGGAAATTAAAAAAGCCATCCAGGTGGTCAACCTGAGCGGACATGAAAAATTTCCGCCCCTGGCGCTTTCCTTTGGCCAGCAAAAACGTGTCAGCATCGCTTCGGTGCTGGCAATGCAGTCGAAAATTCTGGTGATGGATGAACCCACCGCCGGGCAGGATTACAAGAACTACCTCAGCTTCATGGATGCCATCCTGCAAATGCCCGGTTTTGACGCCATTCTCTTTATCACGCATGATATTGACATGGCGGTGATCTATGCCAATCGAGTGGTGATGGTCAACAATGGCACCATCGTGTGCGATGCCAAACCGGCTGAAGCCTTGAAGGATGATGCCTTCCTGCGCCAGAATCGCCTGGTGCCTACCTCGTTATTAAAAACCAATTTTGAGCTGCTTCCTAAAACTGGAAGATTCTATAGTGCTGAAGAACTGGCTCACGTGGTAAAGTAATTCTGACAAGGCAAGTGCTACCAAAATGGTAGTTGAACAAAGAGAAAACACTGTCATTTTCTAATTTTTAAGGAGGATACAAATGAAGAAGTGGTTGTCTGTAGTTCTTTCCCTTTTAGCCGTCCTGGCTTTCTTCTTGGGAATCTGGCTCATTGGTCGTTTGATCAATCCCAGTCTCAATCTGGACGAAACCGCCCTGCTGCGCTTTGTCTTCGTGGGCATCGGTCTGGTGATCGTGTTGGTGGTCTATCTGTTGACCAGCAAACACAAGATGTGGGAAGTCGGCACCCGTCAGGTGGTTTACATGGCCATCGGCGCGGCTTTGTTTGCCGTGTTCTCTTATCTCTTCAACGGCACCGTTTTCGTGGTTCCTTCTGTCAGCCAGGTTGCCCTTCGCCCTGCCATCGCCATCCCGATGTTCTTTGGCTATGCCTTTGGACCCGTGGTTGGGTTCTTCACCGGCGCGGTTGGCAACATGTTTGGCGACGCCCTGACCGGTTTTGGCCTTTCTCCTCAGTGGAGTGTGGGTAATGGTTTGGTGGGCTTCATTGCTGGTTTGGCTTGGCTCTTCACCGACAAGAAGAAAAGCATCAACACCGTTCTGCTCGTCGGCGCCGTTTTGGCTGCCGCTGCCAGTTTGCTCTACTTCCTCAAACCTGACACAGCAAACTTGAACTTCTATGATGTTGACAACGGCATTTTCGGTGACGCTCCCATTTCATTGTTCGCCGGTGTTTCCGTGTTGATCGGTCTGGCGATTGTGCTCATCGTACGTTTTGTCTTTGGCAAGAACGTGGATGTTGCCGCGGCGGTTACCTGGTCGATGCTTGGTAATTTGCTGGGCATCGGTTTTGCCGCCATTTCCGACATCTGGATCAATGGCTATCCCCCCGCGGTCGCGCTGATTGGTGAATTTTTACCCTCTGCCGGCCCGAACCTGATCTTTGCCGCCATCCTGGTTCCCATCCTGGTTGCCGCTTACGCTGCCGTCCAGAAACAAACCGGACGTTAATCTTCAATAATCTTCCGGGTGGGTTGGGTTTTCCAATCCACCCGGGAAAAGTGAGACTTTCATGCTGGTCGCCTGGCGTTATAAACAAAGAAATTCCCTTTTGCAGAGTTTTGATCCGAGAGCGTGGATCATCTTCTTCATCTGTTTTCTCGCATCCACACTATGCTTTTGGGATTTTCGATTCTTGAGCTTCTTTTTCATCATTGCCCTGACATCTGTGTTTGCCTCGGGAATTCCCTGGAAAGACATGTCAAAAGCCTGGATTTTCATCATAGGTTTTATCCTGTTTTTCTCGGTCTTAACCTTTTTCACCGGCCGTGGTGGCATGGAACTCTATGATGAGGAGCACAGCCTGGTAAAACTGGTGGCGATTTTCAACATATTTGGCTGGCAGCCCACGATTAACATCAGCGCAGAAAAGACTATGTATGCCCTAAGTATGCTGGTGCGTGTTTTCAGCATTGCCAGCATGACCATTCTCATCCCTTATTCCCTCAACCCATCTCATTACGGCATTACCTTCCGTGGTCTTGGTCTGCCCGACAAAATTGCCTACGGCATGGATCTGACCATGCGTTTCATCCCTACTTTTGGGCGTGATTTCAGTCTGACCATGGATGCCCAGCGGGCTCGCGGCTTTGAGATCGAGAAGATAAGCGGCGGACTCTTGAATCAAGTTCGCAAACTGGCACCCCTGATTGTGCCGGTCACCATTCATGCCATTGCGGGTAGCGAAGACATCATTGACGCTATGGACCTGCGGGCGTTTGGTATCGGTCCGCGCACCTGGCTGGAAAAGTTGAACTACCGCACACGCGACAAGATCTTGATCGCAATTGGCGTTCTGATTCTGTTGACCTCCATTGCTTTATCCCTTTTGGGAGTGGGCAAGTTCTGGGTTCCGGGATTTCTCATTCCATAATTTCACTCTACAGGAAAATTTGCCAGGCGCCGGTTTCCAGCCTGGCAATTTCTTGAAGTAGACCTGGCATCAGATTCATTGCAGACTCTTTCCCGTTGATAGCCTCAACAGTTAATTCAGTGACCTTTTCGATATAGGTTCCACTTTGCCTGAATAATTCAGATGCCTCGACCCATAACGGCTCGTGGTATTCGGCACCCGCTTCTGCCAGTTCAACTGCAAACCGGTCTCTGCATGCCTGGTGAGGGTCATCATAGCCAAGAGGGAAAGGCAGCAATTCCTGGGGCAGGTTTGGCACAACGCTGCAGGTAAACGTCGCAAGAGATTTCAGGCTTTCCATATAATGTTCATGAGTTAGCTCCTCCCTCCATTTGCCAATTTCCTTTTGTGCTTTATGCAGCCCCTGAATTCCCATGAACCCGATTCGAGGAGTGAGATTCTCAAAAGCCCGTTTCTTGAGTGCCCGATGCCATATCTCTTCCAACGCTGCGGGCTGATCACAGAACTCGAAAGTATAGAATGTGTGGGGTTTCCCCTGCCCGGGAACACGGATATTCCAGGCTGATTTTAAATCTTCGAGAGGAAGCGACTGGATTCCGGGAAGCCCGTTATCTTGAACAAGGGCGGTGTTTTTGGCTTCGTCATACCCTACCATCAACTCAAAATGTTGTGGAATATGCAGCTTGTGATAGAACTTGGGATACCATGGCAGATGATACATATCCAATAACCCGAGCAATACCGGGGTTCCCGCTGATAGGTGCCCAAGAGCGGTTTTCCAGGCAGTTGAGAAAGCCACATCTTCCACGCAGGTAAACTCGAATCCCACGATATCTGAAAGGAACCTGAAGATGGGTTTGCCCATTCCGCTCCCCCAAAAGATCATCCGAGGAGAAGGAGCCAGTTTTTGTTTGATGTAAGTGAAACCGATGGTAGATATGTCCATCAGACAATAGCCCGGCAGGCGGTTGCCGGTTTTCCATTCGTACAGGTCTTCAAGTCCGTTGATCGGGCAGGCATAATCCAGAACCTTATGTGGCAGTTCAATGGTTTTCATTTATCCCTCCATAAGTCAGTTTAAAATTTCAGTTAGCCAAGCATACATTCTCCTGCAGGGGGAGAGTCAAGGGGTGAGTATAATTAGATTCATCAACGAGATTTCAATTTAGAATTGGCTGGAGGTTGGTATGTGGTATTACGAATGGCAGGAGCAACCCTTTGGGCCGGTAAGCAAGGAAACAGTTTCTGACGCTTTACGTTCAGGTAAAATCAACCAGAACACCCTGGTCTGGCATGAAGGGATGCCGGACTGGAAACCGCTGATCGAAACTGAGTTGGCTGTTTTACTGGGAATCTCCCTTCCAACAACAGCTCAAGATCTCTCCTTTCCTTCGGCATCAGCATCAACAGTAGGGGTGTTTTCTCGAGGTGCCAAGGGTGCTCCCCGGGTTAATCCACAAGGATTGAAAAGGTTGTTTGGCTGGTGGCTTGGACTAACCCTGATAAGTCTGCCAGGGCTATTTGTCACCAACTTCCTGTCTGATGACAGTTGGGTGATGTCGTTGGTTTGCATTTTTTATATTCCGGTTCTGGCAGGGGCTGTGCTGCAATATATTTTGACCTACCGATTCTGGCAGGTGATTCAGGATGGTGAACAGCGCACGACTCCAGGCAGGGCGGTGGGGTTTTTGTTTATTCCCTTGTTTAATCTGTATTGGTTTTTTGTGGCTTATTTTGGCCTGGCAACTGATATCAATCGGTATATTTCTCGCCATTTTTCAAGTAAACCGACCCTGTCTATACCTGAAACCCATCCGTGGTTGAGCATTTGTTATGTCGTTGTGTATTGGATTGCGGTTATCAATCAAACGATCCTTTATTACCAATCTTTTTCAGGAGTCGTCAATTCAATGGCAACTCAGTCCGTAATTGGTGGAACTACCGAGTCAGGCAGGATTTTCACCCTGGTTTTGGGTGTTATTCAGGTCGTCATCACGATACTTGTTTTCATCGACTATTACAGGTCAACTCTGGCGATTCGTGAAGCCGAAGAATTATCCGGGAAGTAACAATCAACCGAAAGGGGCGTGATGACACTTTACAAACTAAGTCCGTCACAACTGACCTTTGCCTGGGATGAATGCCCGCGCTGTTTTTACCTGGATGTGGTCAAGGGCATCAAACGGCCGCCAATGGCATTCCCCAAGGTTTTCAGCCGCATTGATAGTTTAATGAAGCATCTTTATGCAGATAAACCAACAAGCGCCATCTCACCTGAACTACCGCCTGGCAAAGTTGCTCTGCAAGGAAAGTGGGTAAACTCGGCTCCCATTCAGTTTGAGGGAATTGAAGCAGCGTGTTACCTTAAGGGAGCTTTTGATTCGGTATTGGCTTTTGAGAACGGTTCTTATGCTGTCATCGATTTCAAAACCTCGTCTCCGAGCCCTGCACATATTGGTTTTTATGGCAGGCAGTTGAGCGCTTACGCTTATGCGCTTGAACATCCCTCCGAAAAGGGGCTGCAGCTCAGTCCAATCTCCATGTTGGGACTACTTTATCTCGACCCGGTGGATATTGAACAGGGAGTAGACCATAAACGGATTACCTATGGTGGCGTAGCGACCTGGCAGGAAATCAAAAAGGATGAAAAAGCATTTCTTGCTTTTTTGAAACAGGTTTTAACTGTTTTGTCTCTGCCGGAACCGCCCGCGGCTTCCGAATCTTGCGGATTTTGTGCCTATCGGGCGCAAGCAAGATTGCATGGTTTGTAAAAAGGTGTATAATATACTAATTAGCATATGCTAATTAGAAAGGGAAATAATATTATGGTTGCATTTTTTCAACAATTTACACCTGTTTTGCAGGCATTATTGGCGACAGTCTTTACATGGGCAGTAACAGCTTTGGGCTCAGCCTTCGTTTTTTTGGGTAAAACAGTTACAAGAAAACTATTGGTTGGGATGTTGGGTTTCGCAGCGGGGGTGATGATTGCCGCTAGTTTCTTTTCGCTTCTGCTGCCTGCCATTGATATGGCAGAGTCGAACGGCACACCTGGATGGCTGCCGGCTGTGATTGGTTTTCTCTTGGGTGGGGCTTTCTTATGGCTGGTGGACAAAATCCTGCCTCACCTTCACCAGGGGTTGGCGACCAGTGAAGCGGAAGGTATCAAAACCCATTGGCAGCGATCCGTTCTGCTTGTTTTAGCTATCACCATGCACAATATTCCTGAAGGGCTGGCAGTCGGGGTGGCGTTTGGCGCCGTTGCGGCTGATATTCCCTCCGCATCCTTAACCAGTGCGATCGCACTGGCATTGGGTATTGGTTTGCAGAACTTCCCTGAGGGAATGGCGGTTAGTCTTCCGTTGAGAGGAGAAGGTGTTTCTCGAGGAAAGGCTTTTATGATGGGCCAGTTATCTGGTCTGGTTGAACCCATCGCGGGTGTCTTGGGTGCGTTGGCGGTTATCTCCATGCAGTCAATTCTTCCTTATGCCTTAAGTTTTGCTGCTGGCGCCATGATCTATGTGGTGGTAGAAGAGTTAATCCCTGAAGCCCAACGCGGCGAGAGCACGGATATCGCCACCATTGGTGTGATGTTTGGTTTTGCATTGATGACTTTTTTGGATGTGGCTCTGGGTTAATTCGTTTCGGTAGTAAGATAGAAGGATTCCTTTTCTGGAATCCTTTTTTTTGGAGAGAGTGTATGACCAATCAATCAGAATTATTTATCCAGGAATTTCATCCTGAAGCGAAAACCAGTATTATTTTCTTACACGGTGGTGGATCATCCGGCTGGATGTGGCGGCGCGTGGTAGATAAATTGCCCGAGTACCACTGCCTGGTGGTTGACTTGCCAGAACACGGCGGCAGCGCCTGGGTAAAACCATTTTCGATGCGATTTGCCGCGGAAAAAACAGCTGAGATTATTCATAATAGAGCACATCATGGAAAAGCTGTTGTAGTTGGGCTTTCAGAAGGAGCCCAGGTGGCTGTTCAAATGCTGGCAGATTGCCCGGATGTGATGGAAGCTGCGATGATTTCTTCAGCTTTGTTGCTTCCCATACCGGGAGGAAAGATGTATTCATCCAGAAAACTGCTTTCCTTTCTCTACCAAATCTCAATTCCGCCTTTTCGCAACAACAACTGGTGGATCAAACTGAACATGAAATATGCAGCGGGGATTCCGGAAGAATATTTTGATAATTTCAAGAGAGATTTTCAGAACACAACTGAAAGCCAGTTTATTAATCTGATGGCAGCCAATCAAACTTTCAGGCTGCCTGATGGGGTTGAATTAGTAGAAATTCCAGTTTTGGCAGTCTGCGGCAAACACGAATACAAAGCCATGCGTGATAGTGCAGAGCTGCTAACTTCCAGGCTAAAACATGGGCAGTTTCGAATGATTGACTTGGGTGAAAGAAGTGGAATGGCAGCCGAACATAACTGGGCACTTGTCATGCCATTGGCATTTGCCACAACTTTGCGAAACTGGCTGAAGGGAAGTGCTCTGCCAGAAATACTTCACATTCCCACTTAATCGCGGGAATGTGAAGATAGTGCGTTATTGGTTTTCCTTCTTTTCGCCGAGTTGTTGATTGACCGATTTGAGTTGTTCTTCAAGTCTTGCTTTTTGTTGTTCAAGTGTCTCACTTGGGTAGTTGGGGAATGAAGTAGGATCGGTAACCACCTCTGCCCAAAATCGACCTCTCCGTCCAAAACCAAGTGGTCGTCCACCGCATGGCCCAAGCCTTCTTCCTATCGGCCCTGTTCCAAAGGGTCCTTTTCCATCCATTCTTGGCATAATAACACTCCTTTTCTGATTACTTGATTTTGTTGAGAATTTGTGTAATCAAAGAGCTTGATTTTTCAAGCTCGTTCTTCCAAAAATATAAAACCTCTTTGCCTTGAGCAGACAAGCTGTATATTTTTCGGGGTGGACCCTGGGTTTGGTCGGTTTCCCATGCGAAATCGATCCAGCCTAATAGCTCCATCTCACGTAAAGTTCTATAAACAACGCTTGGGTGGATACTTGCCATGTTCATTGTGTTTAGTTCTGTTAGCAGGGTATACCCATGTGTGGGATGTTCGCCTATTAAGACTAGCAGGGTGGGTTCGAGCAGAGAGACAATTAAGGGAGAGTGTCGATCTTTATTCCATCGACCGTTCTCCATTGCCCATCCTCTTCCGTGTCTCGGCATATAAATTCTCCTTTCTTTTTGTATATTAGCACACTATTCTATTAAAATCAATAGGTTAAAATAGATTATCCTATTAGAAACAATACTGTTTATCTTAAAATCCAAAAATAATAGTATGAATACTTGAAATAGTAAAAAAACATACTATAATATTGGTATTCAATTCGATTATTGATAAGGAGAAATATGGCTACTAAATTAGTAAGTGTTGATGCAACTCTTTTAGACGGTTATAAAATCGAAACAAAATCAAGGCAGCATGTGTCTATTGTTGATCAGCCTGTTGCAGGTGGTGGAACCGATGCCGGTCCTACTCCCCTGGAATACTTGTTTGTCTCTTTGGCTGGCTGCATTGCCACAATCGGACAAATTGTCGCCAAACAGCGCAGGCTTCCGATTCGCAATATAGAAGTGCATGTGGAAGGTGAACTGGATACAGATGTGTTGATGGGGAAGAGCACTGAGGTACGCGCCGGTTTTAGTGGCATTCGTGTGCTCACCAAAATTGATGGTGACATGACCCAGGAAGAGAAAGAAGCCTTCCTGCGGGATGTTGATGCCCGTTGCCCAATTTCAGACAACATTCACAGTTTGACACCGATTGAATTTGTTGTGGAATAGTATGTAATGGGTGATACTGCTGTAAATTTGTCAGAGCCCAACAATATCTCTTCTGCTGGAGTTTTGGTAGCAAATCGGATTAAGAGCTATCGGCAAAAGAAGGGCTATTCCTTAAGAGCACTGGCAGAACACAGCGGTTTAAATATCAACACTTTAAGTTTGGTGGAGAATGGAAAATCTTCTCCATCGGTTAGTACCCTTCAGCAATTGGCACTGGCGCTGAAAGTGCCAATTGCTGCCTTTTTTGAAGCTGAGCCTGTTGAACAAAAAATTGTCTTCACAAAGGCTGGTATTCAGTCTCAAGATAGTTTTGGCAAAGTTCGCATGCAAAACCTCGGAAAGAATCTGGCGAAAAACGTCGTTCAACCCTTTGTAGTCACATTGCAATCCGGAATGGGTAGCAGTGAACAAAGGATCGTTCATACAGGTTACGAGTTTGTTTATTGTTTACAAGGTTCTGTTGTTTACCAGATTGAAGCGAAGGAGTACCTCTTGAACGAGGGGGATAGCCTGGTGTTTGAGGCGCATCTTCCACATAACTGGAGAAATCAGTCAGATAACGAGTGTCAGCTTTTGCTGGTTTTTTGTCCATCAGATGAGCATGAAAAATCGGGAGAACAACACTTTTCTCTCGAATTAATTAAGAAGGAGATCAATATGAAAATCGCAGCAATTACCGAAGACGGCAAAACCATCAGTCAACATTTTGGGAGAGCCCCTTATTATTTGGTTTTGACCATTGAAGAGGGCAAAATCGTCAATCAAGAGATGCGCAATAAGATGGGGCACACTCATTTTCACCAGGAATCTCATGGAGAGGAATCTCAAGGCGCGGGCCACGGAATGGATTCTAGCTCACACGACAAGCATGTTAGCATGGCGGAAGCGATTGCTGATTGCAAGGCTTTGTTATGCGGCGGTATGGGGATGGGTGCATATGAAAGTATGAGGAGTTTGGATATCAAGCCTGTTGTGACTGATTTAAGCAACATTGAAGAAGCTGCACAGGCGTTTATTGAAGGCAAATTGATTGATCATACCGAACTGCTTCACTAAACAGCAACCTCGATTTGTTGGTTATGATCGTATCATGAAAAATGTTTGGTTTTCAGACAAGCCAGCTGTTAATTAGTATCGGTAAACTTGACCGAGTTGTTCCAGCCTCAATGTTGGATTCTGAAAGATGGGTTCTCACGATAAATTAGCACTGGATCAAAGGAGTATTATGAAACTTATTATTTCGGCACAAACCGCAAACCTCGAAAGTCCGGTGGATAACCGTTTTGGAAGATGTTCCTGGTTTATAAAATATGATACAGACACAAACCAGTGGGAAGCATTTCAGAATCCGGGTGTTAATCAGTCTGGTGGTGCGGGTGTTGCCGCAGCGCAATTTGTGATTGATCAAAAAGCCGAGGTTGTAATCAGCGGTGATTTTGGGCCAAATGCTGCCAACGCATTTAGGGCTGCCAGGATTGAAATGCGAGTGTTTGGCAGTGAAGTGAATACGGTTCAACAAGCGATTGAACGATATACGAAGAACGAGCTTTCTCTGTTCTAGATAATGAACATCTGGAGATTATTTTGAAAATTGCAGTGGCGTCTGGAAAAGGTGGTACCGGCAAAACGACTGTTTCCACAAGTTTAGCCCGCAGCCTGATCGAGTATGGCAAAGTCTGTTTTTGTGACTGTGATGCCGAAGCCCCAAACAGCCATTTTTTTCTAAAACCCGTTATTTCCGATCGGGTTGACGCGGTAATCCCAATCCCACAGATTCAAAAAGATCTTTGTACAGCTTGTGGTAAATGTGTGAAAGCCTGCCAGTTTCATGCGCTCGCAAAAATTGGCAGCAATATCATTCTCTTTGAACAGTTGTGTCATGGGTGTGGTTGTTGTAGTTACGTTTGTCCAGAAAACGCCATCCTTGAAATTCCGCATGTGATTGGTTCTCTTGAGAACGGTTTGACAGATGAGGGCATTGAGTTTTACCGTGGAGTGTTATCCATTAGTGAACCAATGGCAACTCCGATCATCAGACAAATAAAAAAAAGAATTCCAATAACGTCAGATTCCATATATATCTATGATTCACCACCCGGTGCTTCATGTTCAGTGGTTGAAACTGTTCGGGGATCAGATTATGCCTTGTTGGTAACAGAACCGACTCGTTTTGGTTTGCATGATTTGAAACAAATGCTCACCCTCTTGCGAGAGATGAATATTCCGCATGGCGTCATCATAAACCGGGATGGTTTAGGTGGGAGTGTTCTCGATCAATTCTGCGAAGAAGAAAACCTAAAAGTGTTACTACGTATTCCCTTTGATCGGCGGATAGCTGAAGGGATTGCCAGAGGAAAGTCTTTATTGGAAATTGATCCGCAATATAGTCAAATTTTCAAAGACGTTTTTACCAAAATTCAAAATGAGGGCGCATGCCGCAGCTAGCAAAAGGTGGAAAGTGGGTTTTTGGCTGGGCTCAGGCTCGAGATGATGAGACAATCATGATTCCGGCAGAAGCTTTTTCTGAGTTTCATTTTCAACCAAATGAAGCAGTTGTCTTCTTGCGGGGCAGTCGACGTTCGGGTGGATTCGCGGTTGGAATAAAGCAAAGAATTATTCAAACCATATTAAGTTCTCGCATTGAAGGCGAAGGGTTGATCAATGATCATGGTCGAATAAGAGTGCCAGGTTTTGCTGAAGTGAGAAAAGATCAGAATCTCTTGGTGGTTCGGGGCAGCAATTTTGCGTTAAGTTTTCTCGTTAAAGGGCCTATCGTAGAAGAAGCCTTGCGCCATACAGAACTTGAGGTGTTTTTGTAATGAAGCAGCTTGTAGTGTTGAGTGGTAAAGGCGGCACCGGTAAGACGACGGTGAGCGCTGCATTGGCTCATTTGAGTGCCAGTTCAAAAAGCATGTGCCATCCGGTTCTGGTAGATGCCGACGTTGATGCAGCTAACTTGAGTTTGATCCTCAAACCACAGATTGGTATCCAAAACCGTTTTATGGGCGGATCGCAGGCTGTGGTTGATGAAGCAAGGTGTCAAAACTGTGGGGCATGTGTTCAGGTTTGCCGGTATGACGCCATTTTGCCTCATCCAGAAGGATTATCTAGCTATTGGGTAGATCCAATAGCCTGCGACGGGTGTGCTGCCTGTGTATATGCCTGCCCTGAATCTGTCATCAAGATGGAGGTTCAGCAAGAAGGGATTTGGTTTCAATCAAAATCTCCTTATGGTGACTTGTTTCATGCCGAATTGTTTGCAGGGCACGAAAATTCTGGAAAACTGGTGACCTTAATCAGACAGTATGCCCGACTTTTTGCTGAAGAATCAGATCGGGAATTGATCATTATTGATGGTCCGCCAGGAATTGGCTGCCCGGTGATCTCTTCTTGTGCAGGTGTTGACCTTGGACTGATCGTTACCGAACCCGGCCTTTCTGGGCTGCATGATATGATTCGGATTTATGAGACTTTGCAACATTTTAAGATCCCTACGGTACTTTGCATTAATAAAGCCGATCTCTATAAAGAAGGTACCAGAAATATTCTGGAGTTTGCGTCAAATCATCAATTGGAAGTTCTTGGTGAAATTCCTTTTGATGAATCCGTTTCAAAATCAATTCTGAATGAAGAACCTGTCACAGTAGTTTATCCTGATTCTCAGGCATCCTTTGCTTTAAATAAGGTATGGGATGGTGTCTCTAAGCATCTGGATTTGTGAAAAGAGCCGTGATGGAACAAGAAGAGCTTTTGAAAATTGTTCGCGAAAAACTTTCCACAGTAATTGATCCTGAAACCGGTATTGATGTTATGAGAATGAAACTGGTTCAGGATATGGAATTGAATGAAGACAACAAGCTTTTCTATACGTTTCGGCCGTCTTCATCACTTTGTCCGATAGCAATACCGTTGGTTCTGGATATTATCCATGCCGTTCGTGAAATTCACGAAATCACCGGGCAAAAGGTAACTGTCGTCAACTATATGCAGGCAGATGAACTAAACAAAATGCTCGAATCAATTTTGGGGTAAAAAAGCAAGAGATGAGAAAAAATTGCACTGTTACTTGTGTGGTAGATAATTCTGTTCTGGAAGGAACCAATCTCCTTCGTGAACATGGTTTGTCTTTTCTGATTGAAACCCCTGCGGGTGCAGTGTTGTTTGATACGGGGAAAACAGAAGATGTTTTATCTCATAACATGGAAATCTTGGGGATCAACCCTAAGAATATCAAGACACTTGCGTTAAGCCATTCCCACTATGATCACATTGGTGGGTTGGGATTCATTCTGCGGCAAGGAATGCACCCCGAGATTGTCGCAAACCCTGAGTTGTTTACCAGACATTATGCTTTTCGAAATGGTGAATATCGTTTTCTAGGGATGAACATTTCTTATGAGGAGATGATTTTTCTTGCCAATTTGCGGCTCTCGCAAACACCGGTTGAGATTGTTCACGGATTGTGGACATCTGGTGTCATCGAAAATCGAGAGGAACCCCAGGGGCGAAACGCTGATCATGTTGTGTGTCAGGGTGACCGTTGGATTCCAGATCCGTATCTGGACGATTTATCACTAATTCTTGAGACTGAAAAAGGATTGATTGTCATTTGCGGCTGTTGTCATGCAGGAATATTGAACACACTTTTTCACGTAGAGCGAGTTTTTTATCAAAAGATCACAACGGTCATTGGTGGAATACATTTGGTTTCTGTTAGCGATGATACGATGAATTATGTAATTGATGTATTGAAAAAAAGATTTCCTGATATGGTCTTTTATCTCAACCATTGTACGGGTGAGGAAGCATTCAAAAAAATTAAAAATGAGTTTGCAGGTAGAGTGTATAGGTGTCCGGCGGGAACACGAATTGAATTCGCCTGACAGAACATTCCCCGCTGGTGGATTAGTTATTTGTAGAAAAGATCGGTTTTTGTGTAGACGAAATAAGGCAATCAGTGTTACAAATTACTGCGAGAAATCTGCCATAGAAGGACTCTCAAGGGCTCCTGCCACTATCACAATCGAAAGCGAGCAATGGTATGCAAAGGTTTCTAATAAATATTCAGAATGATTCTCTTGCGTTTATTGTTCTGATAAGTCTGCTCTTTGGAATGATTCATTCCTTTTTGTTAATAGGAAAATTAAATTCCATCAATAATTTTTATAAATCAAACTCGATATTGATAGTTTTTTTATCCGTACTTGGTTTTCCGGCGTTAATTGACTTATTTAAAGTTGGGGGGTTCGCTACATTCTTTTCGGTGATTCAAATTATCATTCTTTGTTTTGCCATCATCTGTGCGATCATTTCGTTCATCAGCGAAAATTTTCGCGCGAAGGCATCCCGATGGATTAAACTACTTTTTCTGTTGCTCATTTTGGGTGGATTCTTAACAGCTGGTTACCTGACATTTGTTGAAATCACTGCTCAACCTGCGATCTGTGGGCTGGAGTATTCTGGTTGCACAACCGTCCAGAGCAGCCAATATGCGATGTTGTTGGGATTCATGCCGGTTGCGCTGTTTGGTTTACTAGGATATTTGGCGATAGTAGTAGTCTGGTTTGCTTTACGGACATCGTTGAAGAATCACTTTCCATTTATTTCCTATTTCCAATGGGGATTTACACTCTTTGGGGTGCTTTTTTCCACCTACCTGACTTATCTGGAAGTCTTTGTCATTCACGCTACATGTTCATGGTGTATCACTTCAGCCGTGATTATGAATCTGTTATTGTGGATTTCAACGCTGGATATCAATGATTACTTGCTGGCGAAAGAAGAATTGGAAGATTCTGAGGATAATTCTGGAGATTAATCAATGATCGTTTATGGTCCGGTTCCCTCACGGCGATTAGGGTACAGTCTTGGGATTAATCATATTCCACCCAAGCATTGTTCGTATTCCTGTGTTTATTGCCAGGTTGGTAGAACAACGAGTCTTGAAGTTACCCGACGGCAATATTATTCCGTCGAAATGATTATTGCTGAGGTGGCTCAAAAACTTAATAAATGCAATTCAGAGGGAATTCAAGTAGATTATTTATCTCTTGTTCCTGATGGCGAACCTACTCTGGATATTAACTTAGGTGAGTTGATCGATCAGTTAAAGCAGTTCAAAACAAAAGTGGCAGTCATTGCCAATTCATCCTTATTGCCAGATGAGGTTGTTCGGCTGGAACTCAGAAAAGCTGATTGGGTTTCTGTAAAAAACGACTCTGTTCTGGAAAATGAATGGAAGGCAATCAACCGCCCGCACGGGAAGTTAAACCTATCATCAATTCTGGACGCAATCATTCAGTTTCGCAACGAGTATCGGGGTGAACTTGTTACCGAGACAATGCTTGTTTCAGGCGTCAATGACAATGCAGAATCTATTAACGCGTTAGCCTCATATTTATTGAAACTGTCTCCCAATATCTCCTATTTTTCAATTCCAATTAGACCTCCGGCTGAAAAATGGGTTGAAGAACCAGATACTAAAAGATTAGTTAAATTGTTGGAGCAAATTCGAGAGAAGTGTGATTTTGTTAAACCTCTCTTTCTGCCTGAAGAAGATGAGTTTGTCGCAACTGGTGATTTTGCGCAGGATGTTTTAGCGATTACTTCAGTTCATCCAATTCGCGAGGTTGCTTTACGCAAGTTGGCGGCAAAGGTGGGTTGTGAATGGAAAATTGTAGAAGAGATGGTAAATAATGGCACCTTAGGTTGTTATCATTACGGCGAAGATATTTTTTACCGCAGAGTGTTTGTTGATAAGAAGCAGACAGCTTAGATCTTTATCATCCTAGACCATTACAGGAGAAAAATGAAAATTCTGGATGAATTACTGAAAGCAATGCCTAAAGAACCAGTTCCGGTAAGAAAGATGGTAATCGGTGTTCATTGGACGCTGGTTTGCAGCAAATATGCCGGTTTGGGGTCAACATTGACCAATTGCGGACCTCACGGTCATTCTCATATCCGCGAAGTAGGCAGCCTTCATCAAAAAAGCGCTCAGGAACTTGCTCAATGGATTCATTCGGATAATCTTCTGGAAGCTTCTGTTGGGATTGCAGCGCTAAACTCTTTATTGGAAGTTGATGAAGGAAAGTTGAGAGAAATTAATGCGGCTGAAGTGATCGCTCAAAAGTCAAAAGGTAAAAACCTGGTTGTGGTTGGGCATTTTCCTTTTGTCGAAAAGGTCAAACCACTCACAAAAAACTGTTGGGTGATTGAAAAAAAACCTTATGGTGATGATTTTCCAGAGGAAGCATCTGCAGATTATATACCACAGGCAGATGTAGTGGCGCTTACCGGAACCTCAATTATCAATCATACAATTGAAGGCTTATTATCTCTTTGCCGGCCAGATGCTTTAGTGATTATTCTGGGACCTTCAACCCCCCTCGCACCGGTTTTGTTTTCACACGGGATAACATATTTATCAGGTTCAAGAATTGTGGACGAAGAGGCTGCAGCATTAACTATTCAGCAAGGGGCATCCTTTCCACAGGTTAAAGGAGTAAAAACTGTTACCTTAACTTCGATGGAGTGAACATCATGTATGCACTCTCTCCCATTGGCACGATCAAAACGCCCATTCTCACGAAAGAGAATGCTCCCATCCAATCTTCCAGGTCTGAACTAACCGGAAAGGTAATTGTTAAGGATGAATTTCGTGAAGGGTTGATAGGAATTGAAGAATTCTCGCATATCTATTTATTCTATTGGTTTGATCGTGCATCGGATGCCGTTTCCATGAAAGTTAAACCATTTTTGGATGATCGCGAAAGAGGGCTTTTCGCGACACGATATCCTTGCCGGCCAAACCAAATCGGATTTTCTATTGTTGAAGTACTCTTTTGTCAGGGGAATGAAATTGTCTTTCGGGGAGCGGACATGCTCAACGACACACCATTGCTGGATATCAAACCATACATTCCCGAGTTTGATATTTTTCAAGCAACAAAGACGGGATGGTATCAAAAGCGAGCACGTAAGTAACGATAATCACTAAGCTTTGGAGTTAACATGGAACCACAATATATAAATCAAGAAGAATTACCAGCAGATCAAAATGATGATAACCCAACATTTCAACCCAACAGAATTCACCAAACCATCGCGGTATTAAGTGGAAAAGGTGGGGTAGGAAAATCTTTTGTCACCGCTTTATTGGCGAACAGGCTGGCATCAGAAGGTTTAAAAGTTGGCATTCTTGATGCTAATTTTTCATCTTCGAGTATTGCCAGCTTTTTTGGGCTGCATGGTCTTGCTAATAGAGGTGCGCATAGCTTTTTGCCGCATCAGAGTCAGATTGGGGTGAAGATTATCTCAATTGACTCGCTCTTTCCAAATGAAGACCAGAATGTAGTTTGGAAGGAGTCGTTAATTGGTAATCTGGTTAAGGAGTTGTGGCATGAGATTGAGTGGGGCGAACTGGATTATTTATTGGTGGACATGCCCCCGGCAAATTCAGAAACAGCTTTGGCGATTTTGCAAACTTTACCTTTTATTGGATCAATTATGGTCACTTCCCCTCAATTGGTATCAACAAGAGTGGTGACCCGATCGGTTAAAATCTTCCAGAGAACGGGGTTGCCCATCATTGGCATCGTAGAAAATATGACGGCGTTGGTAAACTCGAACGGGAGCGATCCGATTCGAATATTTGGAAAAAGCCACATCGAATCTTTGACGCAGTTAGCAAAGCTGCCAATTCTGGCACAAATTTCCTTTAACCCTGATTACTGCCAGTGGTGTGATTCCGGAGAAATTGATAAGGTTGAATTGAGCCCTTTTGAAGACTTGAGCGAAACCTTCAAGGAAGCACTGGCATCTGTTGAGGATCAAATTACTGTAAAAGTAGAACAACAAACAATATCCGCTTCGTTTTCTGAAACTGCTGAATCCTCTGCATCAGAAAATGAGGAAGTTTTGGCTTGTGGTGTTACAGATGACGCTAACCCCCATTCAGGTTCATTCTCAGAGACGGTTATTCATCTAATTCGAAGCAAAGAGAATTGGGGTGCGCTTGAAAAACCAGATGCACAAGGGTTCTTCATGGGCAGCTGCGGAGATCGAATGCAAATTGATCTGGGAATTGTTGCGGGTAGAATTTTGGAAGCGCGATTTATGGCAGATGGCTGCGGTGCCACTTATGCCTGTGGCACAATGATCACAAAAATGGCTAGTACCAAGAAACTGGAGGAAGCAAGCAAAATTACAGCAGATGAACTCATCGAAGCACTGGAAGGTTTGCCTGATGATCATTTGCATTGTGCTGAGCTGGCAGTAATGACCTTGCGAGAAGCGATTATAGATGCCATGGAAGGGCATCAAGCCAAAAAGCCAGTGTAAACGTATATTTTATAGTGTAATATTTGCGAAAAAGCCAAAATCATTGCAGGCTTATTTTTTGGTTGGATTAGCCTCATTCTGAGGCTATTAGACGGCTTAATCATCGAAAGAAGTATTGGATTCCTATTTCGAATTTACTTTTTCCATCATAACACCCACTACACCTGGCTGTCCTTGTTTTCTAAGTTGTTCCCAGGCGGGCATTGGAATTGCGGCTTGTTCTCTCAGGTTCTCAAAGGCTTGATCCAAATCGGATAGTTCATGAACAGCATTGCGACAATGATCACTGGCGGCCAGTCGTCCCAGTGGGGTTTTTGCCATGATCCATAATAACTGTTTGGCTTTTTCTCGACCGGTTGTGAAGAATTCTTCTTCTCCATCCGGGCGGATCGGGTAACCCAATTTTTTGAGCATAACATGCGCTTCTTTAGCGGCTTCAATGATCATGTTTAGCTGGATTTTGGTTGCCCGGCGTAAATGGCAATCAACAGCATAACAGACGTAAGCAATAGGTAAGATAAATGCCAGGTGGCATTTGAGCCAGGCATCCATGTTTTGCTCCCAGGTGAGGCGGTATTTAACATTTTGAAAAGCTCGTTCAATTTTGGTTTTGAATACGTTAGAGAGTTCTCCATTAAGTGGGCCTATGGTCATACCAACAGTCGCATGAACACTAATCACTTTGTCTTTTTCGCGGCGTCCGCCGGTAGATTGGAATCCAAAAGCAATCTCTTTGTGATCATAGCCATCTGTGATCATTTGCTGAGTTGATTCAGCATACATATTGTTTCCGACAAAAATGATATGCTCACTGGCATTCTTTGCGATAACAGGCAGCACCTCTTTGAGCTGGCCAAATTGCATCACCACAAAGATTAAGTCATAGGTATCTTTTACCTCAAGGGACTCAATGACCTTCACCTGATCTTTGGTCGTTTGCAATTGTACGTAATGGCGGATGATCAGTCCTTTTTCTTCGAGGGTGGTTTTCCAGGCACCACGAGCAAGGATGGTCACATCGTTGCCAGCTTGAATAAGGATATGAGCTAATTCACAACCAAGAACACCTGCACCATATACCAAGACTCTCATCTTATCTCTTCCTCTCAACCCATAATCCCAACAAGAAAGGAGCCATCAATCCGCGGCTGGCGCTGCCAACCAAAAACCAATCACCTGCTTCACCAAAAAGTGCTTGAACTGCTGCGCCTGCCAGAATAAAAATGAGCGGACATAATAACATCTGCCAGCGTCGGTAAGGGGTTTTGCCTTTGAACGTGGCAATGGTCAGCATTAGGGTGGGGCCAAAAACAAGCACAAAATAGAAAAAGAAGAATGGGAAAAGCATCGATCTTCCCATGGCTTCAACGGTGGCGGTAGCCAATGTTTCTCCTGCGGGGAGAACGGTTTTCCAGGCTACGGGCAGCAAGCACAACACAACATGAATAAAACCTCCGCCGGCGGTTCCTGCTGCTGCAAACACCCAAAACCGTTTTGCCCAGGATGAATCCATCCGGTCAATGGTGCGTTTTAATCCCCAAAAACCGAGCAAAGAGAGGGGGATAGAAAATGCGCCCAACCACAACGAGGCAGTGAATCGCCATATGGGTATTTGTTCCCAGGCAGATTCCACAAATCCCATACTTCCCAATTCGACTGAATGGAAGCCGGTTGTGTATTCGAGGAGGTAGTCTCCGATCATAGACATACAGGTGGCAATGACGCCGGCAATCAGATATATTCGGGTTTTATTTTTCATTGTTGGCTATTTTGGCTTTCCTTTGGTTGTATTGGTGATTCTTCCTTTTTGAAATTTAAAGTATAGCACCACCAATTGCCATGAGATTCAACTAATTTCAAACCGGCAGCTTCAGCCCATTTTTTTGTCGTTGATCTTCGAGGGTAATCGGGATCAAAGAATTCTTCTGTTAGAGAGACTATCCCTCCTGGTTTGAGAACTCGTTTCACTTCGCGCAGACACCGAACGGGGTCTGGTACCTCTGGCAAAACGGTAACCATAAATGCCCTGTTTAAGGTGCTGTCTTGAATGGGCAGTTGATATCCTGAAGCAACATGAGTTTCCACATTCTTTATGCCCTGTGCTTCAAGACGTGCCTTAACCTTCGCAATCATTTCTGGTTGAATATCTACTGCTATGATGTTCCCTTTATCGCCTACCAATTTAGAGGCAATGATCGTAAATGCTCCTGGGCCTGGACCTAGCTCCAAAACATGATCACCTGTGCACAATCCGGCATATTTTAATGCATTCCTCACATCCCATCTTCGAATAGGATTATCCACAATCCAGCTTAAGGAAAATGGGCATGGAATTCCCTCACCTTTTTTTGGAAAACGGACGAAAATCTTCATCACAAATAGCCAGAAGAATAGTATTGCCAACAGAACAATAAGAATCCAAAACCAGATTGAATTTTCCATATATTCCTCGTGATTTGTAGTAATTTGACAAATAAACTGGTCAGATACAGAGGTGAGTCAATTCAAGGCTTCTCTTTCTGTTTCGACTTCGACACATTTCAAGTGATCCGTAAAAACCAGACGATATTTCATGACTTGCACTCAAAAAAACTTAAGCCGGATTGGTTAACCTTATTTCGCACGAGGAATCTGGTGCTGGGATTTTGTATCTACTTCGAATGCTTTTGCAGACACACTATACATTTTTGGCATTTTCGCCACAAAAGAACATTGATCTGCGCCTGGGCATGTTTTTTTGCAGTTAACACAAACAGTACCAGCTTCTTTGTTTACTTCATGATTGCTTGATTCTTGAAGGCGCCCTTTGCGAACCCAATAAAGAAGCACGCCTTCCAAAGCTGACTGCTCAATGTTTAATTTTTCACTGAGTGCCCTGACAGAAAAAGGTTCTTTGCACATTTTCATTTCTTGCAAAACCTGGTTGATCATATAAAGAAATTCCTTAAAATGGAGGGCGTCAATCTACTTATTGACGCCCTTTAGTAATAACTTGTTAGCCCAGACCTAACAAAATGCCACCCTGAAAAACCACAAAGGAAAGCAGCCATGCGAGAACTAATTGTCCAACAATGCTGAACCAGGTCCATTTCGCGCCTAATTCTTGCAGTTCAGCAGCAATAGCCACCATGCATGGAGTATAGATCAGAACAAAGATCATGAACCCCAAAGCCGCAAGAGAACCGTGACCATTGCTGGTGTCTTCAAACCCATCTTTAATCGCTCCCATAAGAGCGGTCGGTTCTTCTTCTGATTCCTCTTCGAACAAATTGACTCCGATAACTAACGGAATAGATTTAAGGGTATCAAAGGTTGAAAGAGCGAATGATGTAATGATTTCGCCTACATCTTGAAGGAAAGTGGGGGTTTCTTCTTCAACTTCTTCTTCAGTTTCTTCAACAGCGTAGACCTGAGACATTGTGCTGACTACGACCTCTTTAGCGACAAAACCGGTGACAAGGGCACCACTTGCCTGCCAACTGTCAAAACCCAAGGGTTTGAAAACTGGCGCTATCACTTGATTAACCGATGCAAAAACACTATTACCGACCTCTGCATTGGCAAAAGTACCTTTGCCGCCAACCGGAATCGACATCAGAAGCCACAAGATTACGCTTGTAGCCATGATCACCGTCCAGGCTTTTTTCACAAAAGCGCCAGTCCTTTCCCATGTATGGGTCCAAATACCGCGAAAAGTTGGAATACGATAAGGAGGAAGCTCCATAACAAATGCAGATTGTTCCTTACCTTTGAACAATGTCTTTTTAAAGATAACGCCCAGGATTATGGCAACTATGATCCCCAGCAAATACATTGAAAAAACAACAAAGCCTGAGTTTTTTGGGAAGAAGATTGCTGCAAAGAGAACATAAACTGGAAGCCTTGCACCGCAAGACATAAATGGCACAAGCAGACCCGTGAGAATTCTGTCTTTCTTGTTTTCAAGAGTACGGGTTGCGTAGATAGCAGGAACGGTGCAACCAAAACCAACCAGCATGGGCAAGAAGCTCTTGCCGTGCAAGCCGAGTGCATGCATCAATTTGTCCATCACAAAAGCTGCGCGTGCCATATACCCCGAGTCTTCCAGAATTGCCAGAGCGATGTAAAGGAACATCAAAACAGGCACAAACACCAGAACACCGCCAACACCGGCGATGATACCATCTGAAAAAAGGCTTTCTACCCAAGTGCCATCCAGATTTAACCAACTCAACAATGCCAACCCCCACCTGGCAATGGGGCCGTTGATAAAGCCGTCAACCCAATCGAGATAGGGAGCTGAAACATCAGCTGTTAATTTGAAAACGATCCACATGGCAATTAAAAAGATGGGAATTCCAAGAAATCTATTTGTCACCACTTTGTCAATTTTGTCAGACAAAGGCAAACGGTTGCCAGTAGGTTTTTGAACCACTTCCTTGACCAAACCATTGATCCATCCATAGCGACGATCAGCCATAAAGATGTCCACATCATCACCCAAAATCTTCCGAAGATCATCAATAATCGACTGTGCAGTGACGAGTAATTCAGATCCACCTTGCAGCACTTTTAACCGCATTGAAACGTCTTCATCAGACTCAAGCATCTTAATTGCCAACCATCTGGATGGGTACATATTCTTTATCGCAGGGGTTTGTTCAATTTTAGAAACGAGCCTTTCGATGCCTGTTTCTATTTCCTGCCCATAATTAATCTGAAACTTTTTTTCTTGATTTGAGGAGTTGTCTTTCATGCCGCTTTCTCCTTTGCAATGGAAAGAATGGAATCTACCAGATTTTGAATTCCCTCTCCCTTACTGGCGATTGTTTTGATCACTGGAGTGCCAAGCATTTGGGAGAGTTGCTCCTGGTTTATTTTGATTCCCCGAGAGTCGGCAACATCAGCCATGTTTAATACTGAAATTGCTCTGGCACCCAACTCGAGAACTTGAACCGCGAGATACAAATTACGTTCAAGGTTTGCAGAGTCCAGTACGATCACCACCACTTCAGGCTTCTGGTTAATTATGAAGTCACGTGCTATTACTTCTTCGGGTGAAAAAGCGGTCAAACTATAAGTGCCTGGAAGATCGATAACTGTGATCTCAACCCCATCTTTATGAAACTGTCCTTCCTTTTTTTCAACGGTCTTTCCGGGCCAGTTTCCTACGTGTTGGTGAGAACCCGTTAATGAGTTAAAAATACTGCTTTTACCAGCGTTTGGGTTTCCCACGAGGGCTACTGTAAATTTCTTCATTGCGCAAACCTCCTTTAGATTTTTAACCTTTGCTTGACCATGATTTTGTGGGCGACCCCTCTTCCAAGCGCGATTCTGGATTCTCTTACCGATATTAACAACGGTCCGCCGGAATCTTGGATAATACATAAGTCTGTTCCAGGGGTTAATCCAAGAGCAGCCAGGCGGCCGCATAACACCTCTCCGCCATTGATTTTTTCCAATTTGACCCATTCTCCGATGTTTGTCATCGAAAGAGGAAATACCTGCTCACTCATTATTCCTCTTTTACAAGGGTGACCAGAACATCGTTCGCTTCGCTTTTTCGAAGTGACAGGTCGTACCCTTTGATGATGAAATCAATCGGGTCACCCAAAGGAGCAACTCGTTTCACCTGTATTGCTTCACCGATAACTAAGCCCATTGCTAAAAGCTTTTGCCTTAGAGATCCCTTAAAATTAATTTTTTGGATTATTCCTGTCTGTCCAATGGACAG
Organism: uncultured Anaerolinea sp.; assembly: GCA_964468875.1. Taxonomy (GTDB): domain Bacteria; phylum Chloroflexota; class Anaerolineae; order Anaerolineales; family Anaerolineaceae; genus UBA6107. The sequence goes on from CAYXWV010000035.1 coordinate 33,106, forward strand.
GTTACTTAACGGTACTGCGTTCATCTGTTTTTCCTTTCCGGGTAGGATGAGTTTAGTTAATACGCTAACGATGATGGAGTCTGCCATTTCCTTTGTGAGTTGAATCCGTTTGTTGTTGATTTCTGCCAAGATGTTGCTGTCTGAACCAATTGCCTGAATTGATATGCTGACACCAGGCAGAAGCCCTTCCGATGCCAGAAATTCGTTAGTGAGAGAATCGTTCGTTACGTGGATCACCTGGCCAGTTTGGCCAATAGTCAGCGAACTTAGTGGAACCCCTTCCGGGATGATGAATTCTCCTTCATCGTCTTGAGGGATAGGAGCGCCATGGTAACAAACCTTGGGTTCGCCAAGGAATTTAGACAGTCTGGAAGCGACATCTCGTGATGTCACATGTTCAATTTGACAGGCCAAATTTTCAGCTTCATCCACACCCATATTGAGGACTTTCACCAAAAAGACTTCCCATAATCGTCTGTGGCGAAGGATGCGCGTAGCGATTTTTATCCCTTCGGGGGTCAATTCGACCCCTTTGTATGGAAGATATGTCACATACCCAGTCTCTGCCAATTTGTTAATCATTTGGCTGGCTGAAACAGGCTGAACCCCCAGTTCTTTTGCGATTTCAGGGATGGGGACGGGGTTATTCTGACAAAATTCGCAAATCCTGCGAATAGTTACCAGGTACATCTCTTCAGTTTCGCTTAAGGTTTTATTGTTATCCATTTAATAATCCTTTAGAATGTTATTATTGTACATAACATTTAAAATTAGTCAATACTAATATTGAATAATGAGCATGTTCTTAGGAAAGAAATTTGTAGAAGAGGGGTATTTATTTGTTTTGGATTTGAAAAAGAAAGAGTTTTGGTATCAGGATCCAGAAAAAAAAGATCCTTGCCTGATATTTATTATGAGGCAAGGATCTTTTTGTGGAGATGGAACTGGAATAAGTTAGATTGCCAAAAACTTGTTCTTTTTACCAGTAAAAATCCAATGGATCAGAA
>CAYXWV010000036.1:0-33039 GCA_964468875.1 uncultured Anaerolinea sp.
AGTTTCTCTTTTTTTTATTTTCTTGCTCTTGACTACTTTTTAGGCAGCCTCTTTTGTTTTATCGAATTATTGTTTATAAAACAGAGGCAGTGGTTTGCAGGGTTTCTCGCTCCATTCATGAGCCGCCAACACTCTCTCACGGGCCATTATGAGACTTTCCTGATTATTTGCGTAAAGGGTAAATAACACGTCACCCATTGTAATTTTGTCACCAACCTTATGGTAGATTACAATTCCCACAGAAAGATCAATATCATCTTCTTTCTTTTTACGACCAGCCCCCATCTCTACACTCGTCTCTCCAATCTCTTTTGCATCAATCCACTTGAGATATCCATCTTTCGGCGAGTTTATAGTTTCAATAAAGGGGGCTTCGACCATTTTCTCGGGGTGATCTACAAAATCGACATCACCACCCTGATTGATCACCATCGCTCTAAATTTTTGCCATCCAGAACCATCTCGTAATGCCGTTTCTACCATCATACGTGCATGCTCGAGATTTTGAGCTTTTTCGCCAATCACAAGCATATTGGAGGCAACAGTCAGGCAATGCTCCACAAAATCTTCAGGTCCCTTACCTTGCAGAGTCTTAATGGCTTCTTTTACCTCAAGTGCATTCCCAACCGCATTGCCCAACGGCTGATTCATATCTGAAAGAAGGCAAACCACCTTTCTTCCACTTAAGTTTCCAATTGCGGTCATAATCTTGGCAAGCTGGCGAGCCTCATCCAGATTTCGCATAAAGGCACCCACCCCCACCTTGACATCGAGAACCATCGCCCTTGCGCCGCCCGCGATCTTTTTGCTCATAATAGAAGATGCAATAAGGGGAATGGATTGAACCGTTCCGGTCACATCACGCAGTTTATAAAGAACCCCGTCAGCCGGAGCGAGATCGCCGCTTTGACCGGCAAGAACAAAACCGGCGTTTTTTAACAAAGCAATAAACTCATCCCGCGAAAATGAAGTGCGAAATCCGGGGATGGCTTCTACCTTATCAAGAGTTCCTCCACTGAAACCCAGGCCGCGGCCTGACATCTTTCCAACCGGCAAACCGCAGGCGGCCACCAGGGGTTCCACAACCAGGGTAGTTTTATCACCTACCCCGCCAGTTGAGTGTTTATCGACTTCAATGGGTACAATATTAGATAGATCCAGGATTTCACCCGAATTAGCCATTGCCAGGGTCAAATCAGTAATTTCTCTATCATTCATCCCATTCAGTACTACTGCCATCAACCAGGCAGCAGCTTGATAATCAGGGATTGTTTTATTGACCAGTCCGTTGATAAAAAAATCGATTTCCTCTTTAGATAATTCGAGCTTATCGCGTTTCTTGATAATTATCTCAACTGCATTCATGGTAAACTCCAGGATATGAATAATGAAATTGAATTTAAATTGTACCCCATCACAGGAATAAAAAAAGAATCCGGCTTTTTCCCGGATTCCTTTCTTTCTAGTTCTTTGGTGAAATGGTCACCTTGCGATAGGGTTCCTCACCCATGCTTTCGGTGATTACTTGAGGGTGTTCACGAAGCTCAAGATGGATTACCCGTCTTTCATTTGCAGGCATGGGTTCCAAAACCTGACGTCGGCCTGTTTGAATGGCTTGTTCAGCCATCTTGCGACCTAACTGGCGCAATTGACGATCTCGGCGTTTGCGATAACCTTGCACATCAATCATCATCGGAACCCACTTGCCGAGTTCTTTGCTGACAATCAGGCTCGAAATGTATTGTAAGGCATTTAATGTCTCTGATTTTCGGCCGATCAGAATGCTCAGATCATCTCCCTGAATATCAACAAGAATAATACGCTCATCTTTGTCATCTTCTGGGGCAATATAACAAGGTTCAACGACCGCTTTTACGCGCATCCGCTCTAATAGTTCAACAACAACTGTTCTGGCTACTTTCAAGTATTGTCGTTCATCATCAGACAATGTAGAAGGATCAATGCTTTTTGCTTCGCGGTAATCAACCATCTCAACAGATTTATGATTCGATGGAGCTTTTTCATTTGCAATTGGCTCGACATCTGATTGAGATTTGAGGGTCAGTCTAACACGTGATTGTCGTCCGCCAATCCCAAGCAAACCGCGTGACCCGGCATCAAGAATTTCGATCTCCACCATGTCTTCAGTAATTCCCAACTGTTTTAAACCATTGGCGATAGCTTCGTCGGTTGTGGGCGCAATCATTTCAAGAGTGGTTTTTTCCAGGGGCATCTTAATTCTCGATTCTCGGCAATTATGCTTTTTTAATTGCTGTGGTTTTTTTCTTCATCCAGGGGAATACGTTCTCCCAATATATTCTACCAGTGATTGCATATTGCAAAATCTGAATGAGGTTGGTAATAACAAAATAGAGAGCCAAACCAGCTGATAATGTGTAAGAGAGCCATCCCATCAGAATGGGCATGTATAGATTCATCATCTTAGTCATCATGGCCCCTTGATCATTAGCACCAGGTTGTTGAGGAGGAGCAACAATCTTTGAGGATATATATGTAGTAATCACCACGACAATAGTTAAGATCGGAATACCAAAGCTGATTCCGGGGATGTAAAGACGTTCTGGCTGTCCCAATTCCATCCATAAAAAATGAGTGTTCAGCGGAATTAACTCGGGAATTTTCAGGAAGTTCGGGTAAAGATGATTGGTCAGTTTTAGCAGATCCAGAGGCGCAGAAGCAATACTTTGGATGAGGGCTTGATAAAGACCAATGATGATCGGAAACTGTAATAAAGTCGGAAGACAGGAAGATAAGGGATTTATCTTCAATTCTTGATAGAGCTTCATCTGCTCTTGAGCCAGTTTCTCTTTATCGCCTTTGTACTTTTCCTGAATTTCTATGTAACGTTTGTTCTTTTGCAATTCCTGCATCGCCTGGGCGCCTTTGATCTGCCGTGCAGTCAACGGATAAAGAACAAGTCTGGTGAGGATGGTAAACAGGATGATGGCAACCCCAAAATTGCCGACCATCATGTAGATCCATAGCAACAGATTAATAAACGGTTTGATAATAATGGTATCCCACATGGTTATGCCATCCTTATTTCTTGGTGGAAGTGGTAAATGCCCAAAGTTGTTTGCCCGTCATGTCGAAGGCAACAAGAGGATATTCACCTTTATTTGCAATCACAGCAAACATGCTATCATCGCTAGCGATATTGGAATAGAGCGCGCCCTTGACAGTATGAGTCCATTGTTCAGACCCATCTAATCCAATTAATACTAGGTCGCCATTCTCTTTACCAAAAACAATACCGTCTTCGAGCACAACGCCGGTACCCAAAATAGATGATTCTGTATCAATATTCTTAACTAGAGAGCCATTTTTTATGTTGAGAATATTGATCATTCCGCTCTGATCACCAAAGTATAATTTGTCATCTACCAGGTTCGGAGCAGCCCAAATACCACCTGCAATAGATTGGGTCCATACAATATCGCCGTTATCAGAATCCACGGCAAAGAAATCTCCATCAAGGTTTCCCAGATAAATAATTCCATCAGCCATTGTCGCACGAGCCACCAAAGAAGCTTTTAGATCAGTCTTCCATTTCAATGTGCCATTTTGCAGGTCAACAGCGTATAAAAAGTGGTCGGTACAAGGAGCGTAAACAATCTCTCCATCGCTAAGCGGCTGAGCCCAAAAAGAGTGGCCTGCTGCAAATGACCACAATTTCTTGCCATTAATATTCAGAGCATATAAATTCCCATCAGCATTTGGAGCCACTATCGTCTCTCCAATTACCAATGGAGAATCGATATATTTCCCCTGAGCGTCGCTGAACTGCCAGTTTTCGGAGACACCGTCACGTCTGTCTAAACTGGTAAGCAGGTTGCCATAATCGGCGAGTAGAATTTGATCATCCACCACAACCGGGGCAGCCAGAAATAATCGTGTAGGTGAGCCCTTCTCTGGATATTTCCATACAGTGTTGCCATTATCGGGTCTCAAAGCATACACCTGCAAGCCATCAGCATAATAAACTGCTGATTCTGTTACTGCCGCACCGCCCCAACTAGTGGCAGTCGTTGTGCCGCTTGAGCAAGCTGTTAATAGCAAAACAAGCAGACACAATGTTACGATGATTTTTGACATATTCTTCATTCTTCGGGTTTCCCTTTTCTGAATGGGGTTTTCTTTGTAACTCAACACATTTCAAGGTACAGGGTCGAAACCACCAGGATTATATGGATTGCAACGCAAAACTCTCCAAATTGCCATCCCCGCCCCCTTTATTGCCCCGTACTTATAAATTGCCTGATAACCATAATGTGAACAAGAGGGATAAAACCTACAGGTATCTGGTGGAAGTGCCGGAGAAATTGCTTTTTGATAGGCTCTAATTAACCCCAAAAGTATAAACCTGGGGATATTCACAAATTTGAAGGGCAAATCTCGTAAACGAGGTTCAATTACCTCAACGTGTTGATCTTCTTCAATCATTCTTTTCCGTTTGCACCAATTCTGCTCTGCTTAACAAGAGTTTTGCAGTACAAAAAATCTCTAAATAGCTGGCTCTAACGATCGGTTCGCGCGCAATAAAAACAAGATCTGAGTATTTAGTAAAAAACGGGAGGAGTGCTGAGAAGACGGCGCGCAATTGGCGTCTCGCCCGATTTCGTTTGACAGCATTGCCAATCGATTTTCCGGTTATAAAACCTGCCCGTGAGTTATCTTGATCACCGTGTAGTGTAATCAACACCATAAGCGGGTGCGTATAAGTTCTTCCGAAACGACGCACCCGCCTGAAGTCAACCGATCGGGTAATTCGAAACTTGCGTTTCACCCATTAACCTGCCTACTCTCTTCCTTCTACACATTTGTCTTGATCAATGCACAAGGTAGATCGTTTAGCGGCCAGTGATTTACCAGTGGATCTTCTTGACGTGATTATTCATCGAAACCGTCAATTTGTAACGGCCTCTTGCACGTCGGCGTTTCAATACTTCACGTCCGTCGGCGGTAGCCATGCGGGATCGAAAACCGTGCACACGCACGCGGCGGCGAAATCTCGGTTGGTAAGTCCTTTTGGTCATGCTACTTCCTCTCAATCACATTCTTAGTGTTATTATGTAAGCGCAAATTATACCTTAACGTTTAGCTGTGGTCAAAGGGTTTGCGGCTTATTCCACAATTCCAAAAATACTTGCAAGTTGCTTTGCACCTTCCTTGTCAGTAATCGCCAAAACTTCATCCTCAAACTCAAAGGTGGTGATTCCCCTGGGAACGATCACTTCACCTTTTCGTATAATCGCGGCAATAACACAATTTGAGGGCAACTGTAAGTCTTTGATCGCCACTCCAACAGCTTTTGCTGTCGAGGGAATTTTTTCCTCAACCAATGAGTATCTACCCTTCTTTAACTTCAGCAGGGTCATCATATCACCCATTGACATCTCTTCTTCGATCAAACGGGATAGAATGTCTGCTTGATTGACAGCCACATCAACATTGAATTTTTTATCAAAAAGCCACGCATCTCGCGGGTTGTTCACACGGGCAATGGTTCTATTAACTTTATAGCGTTCTCTAACCAAGTAACATAGACTTAAATTCTCCGCGTCAGAAGTGGTTGTCGCCGCAAAAACCTGGGCATCTTTAATCCCTGCCTGTTCAAGGATTTGAGGGTCAAGAGCGTTTCCAGGATAAATCACTTCGGTGGGAAGTTCCTTATGAATTCGCGTCAATACTTCTTTGCGATGCTCGATCACATGCACCACATGGTTTTCGCTTAATAAGGATCGTGCTAATTGAGCTCCGGTTCGTCCGCCACCAGCAATCACTACAAACATATTATCCTGCCTTCTTTTCATGCTGCAACTGGCCACGGGTATCATTAATCCCATCAAAAGTAGCAGCCACGCTTAATACATCGCCGCCGTGAAACTCAGTATTGGATTCTGGGATAAACGCTCTTCCAGCTCGGGTGATGGATACTGGTTTACAGGTTGTGCATTTGATCAGATCTGATAGATGTTTTCCCTGCCAATCTGATGGAATGATCAGCTCGTAAATTTCTACCTCACCATTGCCTGCTGAGAAGACTGTTCTGAAGTCACCATCAGTCATCAGCTCTTCCACCCGTTGAGCTCCCCAACTGGTAGAACTTACCACCTGAATCTCAAAAGCTTCAAACAATGGCCTGAAGTGGGGATCATAATTTCTGGCAATGACATTTGGAACATGATATACCTCTTTGGCAATTCTGCAAACCACCGCATTAAGTGCATCATTATTGGTAACTGCGGCAATCGCGTCACAGGTAGAAATCCCTGCCCGCATTAAAACATCCTGGTTTAGTGCATCACCTTCATGAATTCGACCCTGAAAATCAGCCGGGAGATTATTTATTGAAACCGGGTTATCGTCAACAACCGACACCTCGTGCCCTCTTTTATACAAACTATAGGCAAGGGTGGTACCAATTCTTCCACAACCAACAACAATTGTCTTCATTTATCCTCTGAAATAATCAATCAACCTGATAAGGAACTTCCATAATGACAATATCTTTTCGATACAACAATACACGTCTTAGGGTATCTGCCGTGTTTGTGTGCAACCATACATTCCAAAAATGCTTTGGAATGAATTGTGGCACGACGATGCTGATAATTTCGTTAGGCGCCTTGGCTTCATCCAATTCTTCAATGTATTCTAGTAATGGTTCAATAAACAAACGGTATGGAGAATCTAGTACCACCAAGCGGTAACCATCGCCCCATTTCTCCCACTTTGTTTCAAGCTTCTTTGTTTCATCGGGATCAATTGAAACATGTACAGCAGTTATGTCGTCTGAAAGCGTTTTGGCGTATCTTAATGCAGCCAGAGTACTCTTGTGAACACCGCCAATCGGCATAATCACGCGTTGCCTGCTGATTCGGTTAGGAGCATTAAAATGCTCTAGCGAAAGGTCCCCTGCCAGTTTCATATAATGCCGGTGAATTGATGAAAAAACAAGAACAAGTAATGGAATTAACAAAATGACAAACCAGGCGCCATCAACAAACTTTGTTATGCCAAACACAATCATCACAGTGGCTGTCATCACTGCGCCAAAACTATTGGCAATCAGCTTGAACTTCCATTTGGAGTCGTAAACCAGTTTAGATCCCTTTTCTTGAACCTCTTCGTCTGGTTTCAACTTACCTGTTTTCCACCATCTACGAGCCATGCCGGTTTGTGAAATAGTAAAAGATAAAAATACACCTACCGCATAGAGAGGAATCAATTTGGATACACTAGCCTGAAATGCAATGATCAGGATAATAGCGATAAGCGCCAGCGCAATAATTCCGCGGGAATAAACCAGCCTACTGCCACGATAAGTGAATTGTCGTGGAAGATAACCATCGGCGGCAGCAATTGCGCTCAGTCTAGGGAAATCTGCAAAAGCAGTATTGGCTGCCATGATCAAGATGATCGTGGTCGCACTGATTGTTCCTATATAGAGAATGCCTCTGTTCTCGAAAATAGTTCTGGCAAGCTGAGAAATCAAAGTTTCTTCTTCAGAAGGAAGCGCCCCAATATGGTTGGCAAGAAATGTAATCGCAAGCATCAGAGAACCTAAAATCAAGGCCATGATGATCAGTGTTGTTCCGGCATTTTTTGATCTGGGTTCTTTAAATGCGGTTATGCCGTCCGAAATGGCTTCCACGCCGGTAACCGCGGTTGTGCCACTCGCAAATGCTTTAAGAATTAAGAAAATGGTAATAGGTTCGAATGTCTTAGTAATGCCAATGATGTCCTGAGGGGGAGCCTCCACCACGCCCAAGGTGCCTAATAGGAGCCTGATAATCCCAACAATCACTGTGATGTACATCATGACAAGGAAGAAGTAAGTCGGTATCGCAAATGTGATTCCAGATTCCTTCACCCCTCTCATGTTCACTAACATAATCAGCAATACCATGGATATGGCAATCCAAACTCGGTAAGGGTATAACCCCGGGAAAGCAGAAACCAGTTGGGCAGCTCCGGATGAAATTGAGACTGCCACCGTCAAAATATAATCAGTTAAAAGGGCGGCTGCCGCAGTCTGTGCGGGCAAAGCCCCCAGATTGTCTCTCGCAACAATAAACGATCCACCCCCGTTCGGATAAGCATGGATCGTTTGCTCGTAAGAGATGATTAAGATGCCCAGCAATACACAAATTGCCAGTGCAAGAGGAATTGAAATATGAAATGCCGAAACTCCGGCTGCCGCTAAAATCAACAACATCTCTTGGGGTGCGTATGCCACAGAGGACATCGCATCAGATGAAAAAACAGCCAAACCAAGCAGTTTACCGATGGTTTGATGAGGAGCATCCGCTGTTGATAGAGGTCTACCAATTAGAAAATGCCGCCAATTTTTTGCAGGTTTATAATCAGTAGTTCGCTTAATAACGGTGCTTCCGTTGTTATCTTCAATATTCATGTTTGTCTTCGCTATACTTCTTCTAGTTTACATACCAACCACAAAGTACGAGATTATACATCTGCCTGATCAAGTGGTCAATCACTCAGCAAGCTTTATCAACATTATTATAGGCCGATTTGTTGGCTTAAACACTACAACAACCTCACAACGCAATACTTCCTGGCTCAGTAAGTAAATCGACAATTTCACCACTTAGAGTATCGTCTTTTCTACTCAATATCTTGACCTTGTCAACCTGATTCCATCGGTTCTGCCTTGCGAAGGCTTCGACTTTCAAGTAATTATCACTCATTCCATGCAACCTCCAGAACCCTTCTGAGAGCTGTTTACCTGAAGCCTCCCATAAGACTTTTACTTGAGAATTTACGAATTTTTCAAAATATAGTTGCTCGGTTGCAGAAATCACTGCCTTCATTTTGATCGCTCGCTCTTGTGCAACCTTGCCATTTACCCTTCCCGGCAGTTTGATTGCAGGTGTGCCTTCTCGAGGTGAGTATTTAAAAATATGCCCACCGCTAAAAGCCATTTCTTTTACAAAATCGAGGCTCTCCTGGAATTCTTCATCAGTTTCACCGGGAAACCCTACAATCAGGTCAGTTGTAATTGCCACATCAGGAATCCAATTTCGAGCCATTTGAACCAATCCTGCAAATAATGAAGGAGTAGTATGTCTTGCCATCCTCTTTAAGACACCAGCGGAACCCGACTGTAAAGGCAGATGAAGATGCCTGCACATGCGCGGATTTTGCCACAGAGAGAAGAATTTCTCGTCCAAATTCCAAGGTTCAATGGAAGATAACCGAATCCGTTCAACTTCCGATTTGTCAAGCAAATAATGAATTAAGTCACCAATTGTTTTACCTTCCGCAGCTTCTTTGCCCCAAGCGCCCAAATGAACACCGGTCAGGACAATTTCATGCACCCCGCCTTCTTCTGCCCGCAAGACTTCCATTAATACGTCTTCTCTGGAAATGCTGCGGCTTTGACCGCGGGCGATTCGTGTCACACAAAACGTACAATAATTGTCACATCCGTCCTGCGCCTTAATGAAGGCTCTGGTGCGCAAATGCGCCCCCGGAAGGGGTTTTCTCGCGATGGGTTCAAGATCAAAAACATGCCCTTCAGGTTCCAGTACCTGCGAAGGGATGCTCATCTTTTCAAGGTTATTCACCACCTTGCTGACACCTTCAATGGCAGCGGCTTTTTCAGGCTCAAGGGTCGCCCAACATCCTGTCAGCAAGATGCGCTTTGCTCCCGCTTGATATGCGTGCCTCGCTTTCTGACGTGAGTCGGATGCTGCTGCGGCAGTAACTGAGCAGCTATTAATCACCACCAGATCAGCGCCATAGGCGGTTTCAACAACCTCATGCCCAGCCGCTCTGAATTGACCTGCCATATGCTCGATTTCAGCCTGGTTCAACCGGCAGCCAACCGTATCAAAAAAAACCTTCATGAATCTCTCAGGGTTGGGATATTTTTAAATTATCAAACAATACTCTCACACCGGGGTCACTGTAAGCACTGGCAAGTAAGCCGATCTGACCTTCATTGAAAGACGAATCCTCAACTTCGACGAGCAGTGTGTCATTAACTGTCAAACTCAGCAGATCTTGATTGCATACGGCAGTGATATGATTAACCACGCCACCTTTGCGGATGACATCGCTATACTCAAGCATGGATTCATTATTAGATGTCACGATCACGCCATCAACCATTTTAAAAAGACCATAATAACCGTCATGGCTGATCATAAAGGCATAGAAATTTTCATTATCCACGTACCGACAAATTACACCAAAATTATCATTAGCTGGACCTTCCATCAAGACAGCGTCCACATCAATAACCACATCTTTTGCCGTGAAACCATTCACTGTCCTCACCATGGCATTCGGAATATCCACTTTCAGGATTATGCCCCCATAACCAAAATTAATATCTCCGCTCGCATTATCCATGGTACCCCAGCCATTTGGTGAAACGGAAAAATCATCCTCCATGAGCACGGTTCCGGAAGCAGGTGTTGGTTGAGCAGGCAATAATCGCTCCACCGCTGAACAGGCACTTAGAGAAAAAATTCCGATCAACAAAGCCAGCCAGATACAGATCATTCGTTTCATGGATTTCCTCCACCACGACACTTCAAACAAATCGCGAATCCTCCATACTGGAGGAATTCTATTTGACAATCGTTTAATCACAGCTAACTATGATGAAAAACAACATTTTAATTATACCAATTCTCAATCCACAGCGCCGTTTTCGATGAGGAGTTTTTCTGCCATCTCGCTTAAGCGTCTATCTTTTGCCATTTGTTTCGCTTGTTCAAGGTATTTGGCGGCTGTGTCAGTCTCGCCTTTCGCCAGGTAAAGCTGCCCGAGATGGATCAAAATAGCAGATTGATCAGGATCAATTCTGTCTGCCTGTAGAAACCATGTTTCAGCTTCGTCCAGTTTTCCAGACAACAATAATGCCGTGCCAAGAAGATCCATCAAAGCCGGAGAGCCCTCATTTAACGCCAATGCCTGCCTGGCGGTAGGAACGCCAATCGCTTCAAGATCGTAATTATAGGTGATACTGAAAACCGCCATTGCCCGCCACGGCGTCCAGTCCATTAGATTGATCTTGACGGCATTTTGGTAATGCTTGATGGCGGCAGTGAAATCCCCCATCTCTGAAAGGGTATTGCCCATTTCAATTTCCCATACCGACACCTGTGGGTTGGCTTGTATTGCATTTTCAAGGTAAGACAAAGCTAGTTCGGTTTTTCCCTGTCTTCGATAATATAGGGCGCTCAATCCATTTACTATTTCTGTATCTGGTGCTAATTGCTGAGCTTTTGTGATAAAAACCGAGGCGTCTTCTCCGTTTTGTTGTGCTGATTCTGCCAATAACGCCCATGCAACCCCGTTTTCAGGGTCAACTTCAACAGCCTGCTGAAATGCCCGTTGCGCGACATCCCATTCTTCGAGATTAGAAAGTTCCTGACCAATATAAATGAAACGAGGGGCGGTTCCTTTTAATTCTGCAGACGCTTTGATCATATGAATAATGGAATCGCAAGTGCCATTTTTTGTGTCATCCAATCTGGATGCCTGCTCAAGAAAAACAAGTGCTTTTTCAGGATCAACCGCTGATAGCTGCAATCCAGTATGGTAAACAACCTCCGCGTTGTGAGGATCAAGCTCATAAGCTTTTAATAAGGTAGCAAGCGTACCGTATGTATCATTTAATGAACGCTGCATCTGAGCTGCCTGCAGCAAAATAAAAACATCTTTAACCTGGTGATTAATTAACTGTCTCAATTGCTCTTTGGCTTGCTCTTTTTCTCCAATAGAAATCAGCGCATCCGCCATCCATAAATAGCCCTCTATTGAAAGCTTACCCTGAGCGTTCGCCTGAGCCAATGAAAATGCAGAATCTTGATAAAGTTGAAGATCTAGTTGAAGACGCCCTAAACGCTGCCAAGTCTCCCCCATCCACGGAGTGAAACTTAATCCCGTTTTCAGCGCAGTTATTTCTGTTACTTCATCTCCATCGAGAAATGCCTGTCGGGCATTTTTTTGTGCTTCAAGTAGCACCACTGGTAATGGTTGGAGCGGCAACACAAATACAGCCATCACCGGAAGGATTACTAAAAGCCCAACAAGCATTTTTATCACATAGCGCATGAACCAATTATAGCCCAGTCAAAAGTGAGGGTTTTGTGTTGAAAGATCAATTTCCGGTACCTACCCTGCTTGACATTGATTTTAATAAACTATAAAATCATCCCATCTAAGGCGTTGAGACATTGCTACTCATCGTCACAAAACTTTTTCAGCATGGAGAAGAGTTTATGGCAGAACGTTTTGTTGGAACTGTGAAATGGTTCAATCCCGCCAAGGGGTACGGTTTCATCGGTCGTGATGGATCTGAAGACGTCTTCGTACATTTTTCAGCCATTGTCATGGATGGATACCGAGTATTGAAAGAAGGCCAACAAGTCGAGTTTTCAGTCGAAAAAGGGCCCAAAGGGTTGCAGGCTGCCGAAGTTAAACCTGCAGACTAATATAATAAAAACTACCCAAGCAAAAGAAACCGGCTTCCTCATGGATGCCGGTTTTTGAATCACAAATGCTTAATCGCATTTTCCATACGGATGAGAGCGTCTTCCAGCATCTCTCGTGTACATCCAAAATTTAATCTCACATAACCTTCTCCGCCCTTCCCAAAATCATTTCCGTTATTTAATGCCACTTTCGCTTGATTAAGGAAGAAGGAAAAAGCATCTTGTTTTAGCGGCAGCGCCTTACAGTTCAACCAGGCCAGGTAAGTGGCATCTGGTTTTCGCATGTTAATCATCGGCAGGCGATTTTCAATAAACCTGGCAAGGAAATCGCGGTTATCTTCAAAAATACCCATCATCGAGGTCAGCCATTCATCTCCATTGCGATACGCCGCTTCAGCTGCGGTGAGACCCAATACATTCACCCAGCCCATCAAGCCCCTCCGAGAATGATCAATCTTTTTTAATAACTCATGGTTCTCACAAATCATCACGGCACATTCCAAGCCGGCGATATTATACGTCTTGGAAGGAGCTATAAGAGTAACTGTGTTATGCCCCACTTCTTTTGAGATTGAAGCAATTGGCAGGTGCTGTACGCCAGAAAAAATCAGGTCCGAATGAATTTCGTCCGAGCAGATAACAATTTTGTTTTTTAAACATATTCCAGCAAGGCGTTCCATTTCTGTCCTGGAATATACCTTACCAACCGGGTTGTGAGGGTTGCAAAAGACAAAACAGCGGGTATCGTCTTCAATGGCGGCTTCAAAGGCGTCAAAATCCACCTCGTATGAGCCATCCTGCCGTTCCACTAACTGGACTTCTATGTTTCTGGCGTTGGCATTGTCTGCTGCTTTAAAAATGGGAGGATAAACCGGAGGCTGTATGAGGATAGATTCTCCAGGTTGAACCATTGTCTGACACACAAGATTGAACCCGGAAACAACACCCGGAACAATAAGCACATCTTCGGGCGTGATGTCCCAATCATATCGATCTTTCATTCGGGCAACCACCAGCTCTGCCAACTTTGGAGAAACCATTGGATATCCAAACACACCATGCTCGATTCGATCATGTAGAGCTTGCATCACCGCAGCCGGAGAAGCAAAATCGGTATCAGCCACCCATAGCGGCAGTACGTCCTTTCCATATAAGCCCCATTTAAGACTATCACTTCCACGACGATCAATGCTGCGAATCAGTTCTGCCATATATCTACCTCCGGATCCATTATTTTGAGGATTATACTCCCGCCCACCTTGCTGTATTCAGTGATCTTGTGAATCCTGATATACTTGGAATTATTCAAAAATCGATATCTATGAAAAATAACCTTCCCTCTCTCGATCTTCTTTCTGCTTCCGGCTGGCAGGACTATGCCCTTCTCGATTCTGGCAATGGATTCAAACTCGAACAGTTCGGGTTGGTTCGATTGATGAGGCCTGAACCGGAAGCGATGTGGAGCCCTGCCCTTCCTGAGAGTGAATGGAAGAAGGCGGATGCACTTTACAAACCTTCTCCAGAAGAAAACGGTGGGCATTGGGAGTACCACAAGAAACTGCCTGAACGTTGGCTGATGCGGTACGAAGGGCTCTCTTTCTGGGTGATGACGTCAGCTTCGCGGCATTTGGGTGTTTTTCCCGAGCAATCCGTACAGTGGACCTGGGCGAGTGAAGTGATCAAAAAGGCTTCCAAACCGCCCAAAGTATTAAATCTGTTTGGCTATACTGGGATGGCATCTCTGGCTGCCGCACAAGCTGGCGCGCAGGTGACTCATCTCGACGCCTCACGCAAGGTGGTGTCGTGGGCAAAAGACAATCAGGCTGCCTCTAACCTTGACTCCGCCCCCATTCGTTGGATCGTGGATGACGCGCTAAAATTCGTGCAGCGCGAAATACGCCGCGGCGCACAATACGACGGCATCATCCTCGACCCTCCCAAATTCGGAAGAGGTCCCAAAGGAGAGGTCTGGGAGTTTTACAAACTTTTGGCAGATTTGCTAAACTCATGCCGACAAATTTTATCTCCTGATCCCCTTTTCATCCAATTAACAGCCTACGCGGTGAAAGCCTCACCGGTGACCTTATCTTATGCCGTTCAGGAAATGATGTCATCTTTTAAGGGACAAACCCAGGCTGGAGAGATCGGGTTGACTGAAGCTTCAGCCAGGCGATTTCTCTCCACCGCCATTTTTGCCCGCTGGAGCAGCGATAAAGTTTCAGGGTAATGAGCAAAGGAGTGGACATGTTCAATTCACTTTCCAACAGTTGGGATCTCATCAAATCCAGTGCCAGGGTTCTCAGCGCAGATAAAGAATTGATGATCTTTCCGATCATTTCTGGAATTGCGATGGCATTGCTGACCGCCGTTTTTGTGGTGCCCATGATCCTGGTCGGATATTTTGGCAGAAAAATGGATCAGGGATTTCAGGTGGTTGATTTCTTAATTCTTTTCCTTTTTTACCTTCTCCAGTATCTGATCATCTTCTTTAGTAACACCGCCCTCGTCGGAGCTGCCATGATCCGAATTCGCGGCGGTGATCCTACCGTTGGGGATGGATTGAGAATTGCTTTTGACCGTTTTGTCTCCATCTTCTTTTACGCGCTGATCGCTTCAACAGTTGGCATGCTGCTCAGCATGATAAAAAACCGCGGCAATAATCTTTCACGTATGGTCACCAACCTGCTCGGGTTTGTTTGGAATGTCGCCACCTTTTTGGTGGTACCCATCCTGGCAGTGGAAGACGTGGGACCCATCGAAGCCATCAAGAAAAGTGTCGCTTATATCAAGAAAACCTGGGGAGAACAACTGATCGGCAGCTTCAGCATCAGCGGCTTGTTTGGAGTCGTCATTGCCCTATCGATTTTCGGCGCTGCGGGTATGGTGGCGCTATTGATCTCCGCCAATGCCCAGGTTTGGGCTTACATAGCGGTTGCATCTGTGACCCTCATTTTCATTTTGGGCATAAGCCTCTTGAGTACCACCCTCAACGGCATCTACACCGCTGCTGTCTATCAATATGCCTCTTCCGGTGATGTCGGAAGCTATTTTGAACAGAGCACCATCCAGGAAGCGTTTCGTCCTTCAACCAAGTAAAGGGATGTAAAAATCATCTGCCAATGAAGACCGAAAAAGAAAAAACCATAAAAACCACGAAATCAATTCAGGGGTGGATTCCACTCCTGATATTTTGTGCCACAGCGGGGCTACTCGCTACCTTGTGGGGTTACAACTATATGGACGGTAATGCTGAAGAGCAGCTGCCCTTCATTTTTCGCGCCATCAATCCAAATTATCTTCTCAACGACTTTTTTACCAACACCTTTAACCAATACGGTCCGCGAACCTTTTTCAGTGAATTTATCGCCTTCTTTGCCAACCTTCTTTCAATACCGGCAGTGCTTTTTCTCTTAACCACACTGGCAAACATTGCCATTGCCTTCCTATCTTCATTAGTTGCGAAGCACTTCTTTACCAGGTCGATGATCAGCCAACTTATAGCTGCTGCCAGCGTGTTAACTCTGAAAACATTTTGGCTTGGATACAGCAATATCGTTTATCGCAATTTCCTCGAGCCAGAGCATCTGGCCATGCCGTTGTTAATATTGGGATTCCTCTTCATTCTGAAGAAGAAACCCATTCTGGCTGGATTCTCATTTGGTCTTTCAGCGTTCTTCCACGCCCTCCTGGGGCTTGAAATCGGCTGGATCCTGCTTGGAATGGCTTTACTGGATGCCCTTATTCGATATATCCGGAAAGAGCCGCAAACTATCATTTTCTTGAAGCTGCTGTTGGGCTGCCTGGTGCTTGCCGGCTTCAGCGCAGGACTTCTCTTGCCTTATATGAAACAACCTTCCATCCCCGCCAACGAGTTTATTCACCTGGTGGCTTTTTTCAGACACCCGCACCATTACCTCCCTTCCACGTTTGAGATGTGGCAATGGGGGCAGGCTGCCGTGTATCTGCTGGGAGTAGTTTTCGTTTTTGGCTTCACCCTGAAAATATCGGAATCACTTAAAGAAAAAAAGCGGTATTTACTGCTTATCACCGGATTGATCGTTCTGCTTTGCCTGGGCGGATATCTGTTTGTTGAGATCTGGCCTTCTCGCCTGTGGACTTCTGCTCAAATGTTCCGCCTGCCTTATTTTCTCAAGTGGTTCAGCCTGATCCTCCTGGCCGGTTGGGCAGGCAGCAAAATTGAAGAGATCGCTTCAACAAAACAAGTCTGGCTCGGAGCGGCAGCCGCCATCAGTTTGGTCACCCCGGCATCCATGGCTTTTCTGCCCATTGCGGTCTGGGCACGCAAAAAACTGTTGGACAAGATTAAACTACCTGCCTGGATTGTCAGCAACCTGGTTTTGTTGCTAATCACTTTGGCTATTCTGATTGTTTATAAACCAGAAATGCGAACCTGGGCGTTGTATTTACTCCTGGTTATCTTTGTATCTGTTACGTTTTTTGTTAGATGGAAACCTCTGGTTTTCGCAGCAGGCAATACTCTGCTATTAGGTCTCTCGGTATTATTTTTCCTTTTTGGCACTGTGATGACCCCGCCATCGTTTATCAAGTACGACGCTCCGGTTTTCTCCCTTTATAAAACCACCGGCGAGCTGGCTGAAGTCGCCAGTTATGCCCGAGAAAACACCCCCTCCGATGCTGTTTATCTAATTCCTCCTAATTTGGGTGAATTCCGATACATGGCGGATCGAGCGATCGTGGTGGATTTTGTCGCCTATCCCTTCCAGGACTTTGCCATGCAAGAATGGTACGCTCGCATGACAGCCTGTTATGGGGTTGCTGAAAAATCAGGATTTGACGCCCTCTACCAGATGAATCAGTCGGTCTATCACTATACTGACCAAGAAATATTGGCATTGTCAGACCGCTTTGGTTTTGATTATGCAGTGGTCTATGATTCGACAGAAACCAACTATCCAATCATTTTTAGAACAACCACATATAAACTGATCGAAATAATACGCTGAAATGCTTTGATTTCAGATGGTTTTCCATATAATTAATCCAATTATTCGTGATCATCGAACGCTGGAGGATTTATGAAAACCACTAATATCGCAACTCGCCCCAACCGTTTCCCATTCGCTCATACCTATTCAATCGTTGCACGCGATCCAGAAACCGGGCAAATGGGTGTGGCTGTGCAATCGCATTGGTTCTCAACCGGATCACTGGTTACCTGGGCAGAACCCGGTGTAGGCGCAATCGCTACCCAGGCGATGACCGAAGCGAGTTATGGCCCGATGGGTTTGAACAAAATGCGTAATGGAAAAGCCGCGCCAGACGTACTCAAATGCCTGCTGGAACAGGATAAGGAACGTGAAGTCAGGCAGGTGGCGATGGTGGATTCAAAAGGTAACGTGGCGGCATATACCGGCAGCAACTGCATCCAGGAAGCGGGTCATCAAATCGGATTGCAGTATTCCGTTCAAGCAAATATGATGCTCAAGAATACAGTTTGGTCCGCGATGGCAAGAGCCTTTGAAAACTCCACCGGAGACCTGGCTGATCGCATGCTTGCAGCACTGGATGCCGCCCAAATGGAAGGCGGCGATATTCGCGGCAAACAATCCGCAGCCATGCTGGTCGTGGATGCGGAACCTTCTGATCATCCCTGGAAGGGAATAATGGTGGACCTGCGCGTTGAAGATCACGAAGATCCACTGGTGGAACTGCGCAGGTTGCTCAACCTGCACCGGGCTTACACTTCCATGAACCTCGGTGATGAACTGCTCAGCCAGGGAAAAACCGCAGAAGCGTTTACGGCTTATAACACTTCAGTAAACATGGCGCCTGACAAGGAGGAACTATCATTTTGGCAGGCAACTACCCTGGCGGATATAGGCAAGGTGGAAGAATCACTGCCCATCTTTAAGCGTGTTTTCGCTGGCGACCCGAATTGGGCGCTGCTGCTGCAGCGCCTGCCGAAAGCCGGCCTGTTCAAAGATGATCCGCAGTTGATGGAAAAAATTATGGCACAGAAACCAGGCGGCGCTCACTAAACGCCATTTGAATCGGGTCAAGAAAAGTCAACATCGAAGATTGAACTCCAGGCAGGAACAAGCCAGCCAGTCTCTGGTTGGTAATGTTGCGCTTGATCATCATTTTTCTCACCCTGCGCACATAATCAAATCTGAATGGATAAGCCGCTTCAAGTTTCTGTAAATATGGATGGGAATAATAGCGTTCCAAACGAAGCGTTGTATCAATCAAGAGAAGATCTATGCCTTTCATCGAAATCTTTTTTAAAGAGTTCGCTTTGGGGTTATCAAACCGGTCTAATCCTTTTAATACACGGTGGGCAAAATTAAACACCCGGTTCATTACCTGATCTACTTTGCCGACACGAGCAGCTTCGCTGAAAAGCGTGGGAGCTTTTTCAGACAAATCGCCCGCGATGTCTTCCTGGTCATCCATTAACTGTGCGAAAGCGCCGTAATTAAAGATAACGCCCATCAAATCTGGGTCAAGTTTTCCTGCTGAAAGCACTCCATCTGCCAGCACGGAAGTGCCGCCTTTTTCAAAGGTCAGGCTGACCAAATCCACCATGTTGGGTTTCAGGGGACTTTTGGGAACGCGCATGCTCTTGTCTTGCGCGATGTGAATGGCAAGCAGGCTGTCATATACCTGCGGAAATTGATCCCGGCAATATTGTTTTTCGATCATCGTTACCAAATCAAATACATCCTGTTCGCTTGAATTTTGCGGGATCGCCTTTTCACCCTTCAACCATGCTGAAAAACGTTGATCGAAGGCTATCTTTGCTTCGCGGCTGATGGACGGGTCATCTAAGTAATTGTCGGAAACCGGATAAAGCATACTGTAGGCGAACAGGGAAGGTGTCAAATTGACAGGCAGCCCCATCAACACCTGCAAATAATTGCTGGTCCACACGTTTCGGCTTGCCTGATAGACATCCGCAAAACTGACGAATGGATTAAACACTCTGGCCTGATCGATGAACTCTCTTGCGCAGCGTGAAATTCCCAATTCTTCTATACATTCAATCTGGTCATCATCCATATCAAACAAGGACTTGCCCGCATCCTTCAGGCGTTTAACAGCTTCATCGGTGATTGCTTTTTTATCTTCGACCCGCCTTAAGGGATGATCAATTTGCCCCCCGACCCATTCCAGGAGCGAGTTCATTATTGCTTCATTTTGCGCTTTTCTTGAATCAGAGACAAGCTCTGGCAACACTGCCTGATCTTCATCGCACGAAAACCATAATTCACGCAAAGCGGCAGTCTGTTGTTTTACGAACTCTTCAATGGAACTTTTGGAATTCATTAATTACCCTCGAAATCACAAGTTGATACACCATATACGCTTACTTTGACGAAGAGTTGCAAACTTCCGTGAAAAACCTGAAAGCGTTATACTAAAGCGAAAATAGAATTTTTTTAAACAACTGGCGGAAATAAGATGAATAACTCACAACGGATCATGGTCAAAATCATCAGAGAAATATGCACTGAACAGGGGATTCTTTGCGAGAGTTTCTCATACGACTGGATCCTTCGCCTGAGCAAAGGGCAAAAAGTTGTTCACGTTTACGGTTATCAATTCGAGAATAATTCAGCCGCAGCCCAATTAATCTGCACCGATAAATGCGCCACTAGTGAACTGCTTCTCTCCAAAGGGATTCCAGCGGTCAGGCATCATTTCTTTATCCACCCCGATGACCTGTTTTATATTGGCTCATCGGGTAACTGGCAAAGAATGCTCGACTTGCTAAAAAAATACGAAAAGATCGTGGTTAAACCCAATGAGGGCACAGGCGGCATGGATGTATACCGGGCAGCCACCCCCAGTCAATTGGAAACCGCCGCCGCCAGAATTTTTTCACGGTATAAATCACTGGCTATCAGCCCGTTTCTGAATATTGAACAGGAATACCGCGTCATCTTGTTGGGGCAGGAAACAAAACTGATCTATTCGAAGCAGGTGCCCTACCTTACCGGTGACGGCCAATCGACCATCAGGCAGTTGAAACTTAAAATGCTGCAGGATACTCCCGAAATGATGTCTGAATGCGAATGGGACGAGTCGGATTCCACCGTCATACTCCCCAAAGGAGAACGCGCCGCGCTCACCTGGAAGCACAACCTCGGACAGGGAGCCTCGCCTGAAATCATCAATAACCCCGCGTTGGCAAAGATATTAAGTAGCCTGGCGGTGCAAGCCGCCAGTGTGGTCAATGTCAACTTCGCTTCAGTTGACATCATCAAAGTTAATAATAATTACCAGGTTTTGGAAATCAACAGCGGCATCATGATGGAAAGTTTTGCCCGCCAGAATCAGCAAAATTATCAACGCGCGAAAGACATTTATTCTCAGGCGTTATCTGCTCTTTTTCTTACAAAATAACAATCCAGATTCCACTCCATTCAATTTTACAATTGACTAATATATCAGTTTTTGCTACGATTCTCCTATCTTAATCAAAGGAGGTTGCAATGAAAAAATCTTTATTAGTGAATGCTGCTATTATTGTTACCCTTTTCGTTATGATGGTTGTCCCTCAAAATGTACATGCGAAGTCTGATCCGTCCCCCCTACCCGATGCAGACAAATCAAAACCAGGTGTCGCCGAAGGTTCTTGGGTCATCACCACCGGCACCGGTGTGGATTATGACGCCGCTGCTGACGCATCCCTGGCGCCAAACTGGCTTCAACTCCTGGTAAAGGGTGTACAGATTGAAAAAGCCAGCAAGATCTGCCATCCGCTGCGCGGCGGTCAATACGGCTGGGTGGGTGAAATCCGCCAGTTCAAAAATGGAAAATGGATTAAGCTGCCCACGGTCAATGACTGGGTGCCAAGCAAGGAAGGCATTTACATGTCTTGTGCAGAAGCCCCCTCCGCGGGCAAATATGCCTTGTTTGGCTATTATATTCGGCCGGCCAATGCCGCAATTGACAATCCCGCTCCTGGTCCAGGCTGCGCCTACTCGACTGCAGACTGGGAACTCTCTACTTGGGGTGAAAATCCGTATGGATTTCAGGTCCTTATGGAAAACATGCCTATTGGAACGTCGGTCACTTATATTTTGACCGCCAATGAAGATTTCCCGGGTCCTCCAACAGCAAACACGATATTGGATGAATATCATTATGTAACTTATAACAGGGATTATCTTGATCCAAATGCAACAACGCTGACTATCGAAATTTTGGCTCTTGGTTGTTCAAAGTCCTTTGAATATCCATTTACTCCACTTGATTAACGCTGACCTATAATAAACGAGTAGATAAAAAAATGTTGGTTCCTCCATGTTGACTGCATCAAGAAAAGACAGACACCGTAAGGAAGAGGGGCAATTCATGAATTGCCCCTCTTGGATTAATATGCTCTCTTTCAACTGGAAGATTTCGTAAACGTACCGGCTATTTACTTACCTTTTGTTCCGTTTACATATTTTAATAATACGTCGTTCTGATCACCGGCTGGAAGAGTTCCTTGCGGTGCAGGCAAACTCTGTTCACGCCGCACGACTCGCAGACCGGCTCGCTCATTTCAGGGCATTGCTGCCGCGAATAGGCAAAGAAGAACCAGTCCACCGCGCCCAGGCTTTTACCCGAAACACGTACCACTTCTTCCACAGCGATATAACAGGCATAACGGATCGCCCATTCCTCGTCAGGCGTCACGATCTGGCGCGCGGTGATCTTGCCCTTCAGGTGTTCATCCAGAATTTCGACCAACCCCATGCGCAGGCACCCCCGCATGGTGTGATAATCGATTACAGGCGGAACCGCTTCCCCTTCGCCAAACGAGAGAAATTTTTCGGGGCGCTGGTTTAACACGAGCGCCAGCAAATTGGATTTCTTTCTCAATGGGTCTTCCTTATAACCGCCAATCTGATCCAATTCGTGCAAAAAGGTTTTCAAAGGAGTGCTTGAATTCTGTGCCGATTCCAGGATGCTGTGGGGTGTCTTGTCCAAAGCCAGCATGTCCCTGCCGTAGTCCCTTGCCAGTCTCAAGTGCAGCTCAAACGCCGGCATCGGGTCTGAGCCGTCATCCGCTCTGAAAAGCGAGCGCAATTCATGATCGCTTAAGGTTGCCTGTCTCTCGGTGGAAAAAAAAGTCTCATCCCTGCCAACTGCCCTGACGTATGCCCTGAAAAGATAGGCAGACCCTTTCAATTTATCACCGTCAAGAGACGCGATCAGTGGATAGGCGTAGCGCTCATGTTCAGACTCCCAAAAGCTAAACTGTTGAAAGATCGTGGCAAAGAAATAGTCCAACGCGGCAGGATGGTTTTCAGGAGGAAAATCTTTGCCAATAAAGCTGGATGGGCTGGCAGCATCCAGCAATTTAACTATTTCAGAAATACAGTTGATCTGTTGATAATCTATGCGCACTCGAGGATCAAGAGGGGCAGCGGACGCGGGCTCTTCTTTCAACAACGCAGTGGGACCAATGTCTGAAATTTCTTCCACTGACAGCGCCATGGCTTTTTGCGCCGCCATTACCGGGTGCGAGCCCAAAAGCAGCTGCGCCAGCACGGCGCCGCAGAAGGTATCCCCTGCGCCTGTCTGATCCACCGCTTCAATCCGCCGGGTGGTCAGCCGGGTCTGAACCTCTCCCTGCACCACCAGGGCGCCCTTTCCGCCCAAGGTGACAAAGATCAGCTTGCCCGCACCGGCTTTCACCTGGTCCAGTGAGTCGTAAAGAAGAATGGCTTCTTCTTCGTTCATAAAAAACACATCCACCAGCTTGATGGATTCGCGGATCAAATCAGGGTTTTTCTGAATTGTGCACAGGTAAGTGCCGGCAGACAACATCTGCGCGCCCCTTTGACGACATGATCTCAGGAATGCCTGCTGTAAGGCGCAGTCGCCCAACGGCGTCAGGTGAACCGCATCGTATTCAGCCAATGAATCTGGCAAATCAACCGGCAGCATCTTCCCTTCAGCCCCCAGGGTCATGGAAAGATAGCTGGCTTTGTCATCCAGATGTTGAATCTCAAAATGGGGCAAATCGGCAGGCAGCACGACTGGACCGAGCCAGTTATTTAATCTCACAGACACCTTTTCCAATTCGACTGGCATGGGTTCGGGTTTGGGAGCAAACATCGAGACTTCCACCCCGCTGCGTTTTGCCGCCATGGTTGTGTACATGCCGGCGCCGCCGGCTGAACGAACAACTTGGTTTTTCAAATGCAGTGTATCCAGTGAAGCTCCGCCAATGACAAGTAAATGTGCCAATTTGTTCAGGATCCTTTCCCGTGCGTTAAAAAAATGTATTGACTATAATATTATACTTTTTGTTGCCAACAGAATTGAAAAACACAGAAAACTTTCTGATATTTTATGTTGTGCCAACTCCTTATTTCAAGAAAATTTTTTAATCCCTCAACATCCTTATTTGACTTTTTTGCCGTCCTCCTCTACACTAAATTCATGCTTGCCCGAGTAAACGCTTGTGCCGTTATCGGGTTGGATGGGGTCATCGTCGACGTTGAAGTAGACATTACTACAGGCATTCCCAAACCACCCATGATCATTGTTGGCCTGCCAGATGTTTCGGTTCAGGAAAGTCGAGAGCGCGTCCAATCAGCCGTTCGCAATGCTGGCCTGGAATATCCTCGCAAACGTGTGCGAGTCAATCTGGCGCCAGCCACCGTCCGCAAGGAAGGTTCAGCTTACGACTTGCCAATCGCATTGGGTATCCTGATTGCCAACCGCCAATTGCCTCCCATGTGCCTGCAAGATGGATTGGTAATGGGGGAACTTTCTCTGGATGGCAGTGTGCGTCATATCCGCGGTGTGCTGCCCATGGCGGCGGTTGCCCGGCGCGAGGGATACAAACGGGTCTTTGTCCCCGCAGAAGATGCCCCTGAAGCAGCCATTTTCCCGGAGCTTGAAGTTATCCCGGTCAGCTCGCTAGCTGATCTTTATGCGCATCTGGTTGGATCGTGTCCCATCCCGCCTCAGGAACACATTGAAATCAATCAAGTACCGGTCGTGGTCCAGACTGATTTTCGCGATATTAAAGGTCAGGAACACATCAAGCGCGCCCTTGAGGTGGCAGCTTCCGGCGGGCACAACCTGTTGATGATCGGGCCGCCCGGAGCAGGTAAAACCCTTATGGCACGCGCCCTGCCAGCCATTCTGCCGCGAATGACCGTGGATGAATCGTTGGATGTCACCCGTATCTATTCGGTGGCAGATGCCCTTCCGCAAGGCATTCCGTTGATCAAGAACCGCCCTTTCCGGGCCCCGCATCATACTATCTCTAATGCCGGGCTTGTGGGCGGCGGCAACTGGCCACACCCCGGCGAAATCTCTCTCGCCCACCGCGGCGTGCTTTTCCTGGATGAACTGCCCGAATTTGGCAGCCGCACCCTTGAAGTACTGCGCCAGCCTCTCGAAGACAAAATTGTCACCATCAGCCGTGCCCAAGGCACGTTAACCTTCCCGGCAAACTTCCAACTGGTGGCCGCCATGAACCCCTGCCCCTGCGGTTACTATGGCGATCCACTCAAAGCCTGCACCTGCTCATCTGGAACAGTGACCAAGTATCAACGACGTATTTCCGGCCCTCTGATGGACCGCATTGACATTCACGTGGATGTGCCCAGGGTGGATTATGAGAAGCTTAGTGAAACCCGCCAGGGAGAATCATCCGAAACGGTTAGCCGGCGCGTGGAGGCTGCCCGCCAGATCCAGCGCGAACGGTTCAACGGCACCGCCCTCACCTGTAACGCCGATATGCACCCAGCCCAAGTACGCCAATATTGCGACCTGGATGATCCCTGCCGCAGCCTGATGCGGGCTGCCATGAACCAGCTTCAATTATCCGCCCGTGCCTATCATCGCATTCTTAAACTGGCGCGCACCATCGCCGACCTGTCAAACAGTGGAACGATTTGCCAAAACCATCTGGCTGAAGCGCTGCAATACCGGCCGAGGGTGAGCGAGATATAAGAATTACTTCCCCGGTGAGATCTGTATTATTTTGTCCAAAATCGAGGTATGAACAGTGGGGTCGATTTCTTGTATGCCTTGTAATCTTGTCCAAATCGAACTTCCAGTTCTTTTTCTTCAACTCCCTTAATATAAACCAGCAGCATTGTTCCCAAAATGACGACGATGATAATGGAAGCCAGGGAACCGACAAAAATTCCGACTCCGAGGTAAGCCATGATCGTTCCAAAAGACATCGGGTTACGACAATGTCTGAACGGGCCAGTAATCAACAGTTTTTGCGTTGGCATCATGGGGAGGGGTGTTCCGTTGGCATGAGTGAGCTGTGAATAGATTGACCAAAATCCATAGATCACACCGGTCACAAAGAAAACACATCCAAGAACGATATTTATCAGCCCAAAATCAATATTCGGAAAATGAAACAACAAATCCATTCGGGGGATGACGACCACGAATAGATAAGGAAGAATGATCACAAAAAGGAAAAAAGCCGGAATTAGAGCAAGAAGTCTCTGTTTAAGAGAGTATTCCTTTGTCGCCCATTTGGAATAGTATTTCATGTTTCTCCCTTTCTTAACAAGCATTACCTCATTTCGACACACCAATTCAGATCCATTATTTCAGTATATCCACCAACCCGCGGATTTCAATATTGATGTACACTAATAACGTGATTCATGAGTTTATATTTTAGAGGAGGATGATATGGCATACACATTACAGTCCAAGCTTGGTGACTTACTTAAAGACGCCGCCGCAGTCAAAGTACTGGAGAAAAATGCTCCAGGCATCACTACCAATCCGATGATCGGGTTGGCGAAGGGCATGGCTCTGGATGCCCTGCTTGCATTGCCGCAAGCGAAACAATTCGGCATTACCAAGGAAATGGTCTTAAAAGTACTGGCCGAGATTAACGCTCTGAAGAAGAAATAATATAGCCAAGTGAATTTACAAAAACACAACCATCTTGATATACAAGTGGTTGTGTTTTTGAGTAACGATTAATTCGGATTTACTACAGCGTTATGATTTTTAAACCGGTCAACAAAATCAAGAGCACCAATATCGGGGTGACAAATCTCAAGATATTAAAGATTACTTTTAGAAAGAATACATTTGAAATCGTATTATCGTTGGTAAGCGTATCCTTAAATTTTGACCAACCCCATACCCATCCGACGAATATGCTGATCGCTAGCCCGCCCACCGGCAGCAAGACGTTGGAAGTGGTGAAATCGCAAAAATCAAAGGCGGTCATGCCAAAAATCTTGAAGTTTGCCAGGATGCTATTCGACAGTGCCGATAACGATCCAACCAATGCCATTGCCACAACAGTCACCAAGGTAGCCCACTTGCGATTCAATCTGGTAGTGTTGATTAAAAATGCCACTACCACTTCAATTAATGAAAGCATGGCTCCAATGGCAGCAAAAGCGGTCAGAATGAAGAATAGAATCATGAAGACCTGCCCAAAAGGCATGGAGTTAAACACAGTCGGAATGGTGACAAACAGAAGTTCCGCACCGGCGGTGGGTTCAATTTTGAAGGCAAACACGGCAGGGAAGATGGCAATACCTGCCAACAATGAAACCAGAAGATCAGCACCCACAACCCTGGCTGCGTTTGCCGGGATGTTCTGCTGATCACCATAGTAACTGCCGTAGGTGAGCATGGCACCCATGCCGATGGATAGTTTAAAGAAAGCCAAACCCAACGCGGTCAAAATCACCGGAGCGGTCAACTTGGAAAAATCAGGTTTAAAAAGAAATTCCAGACCAGCAGATGCACCGTTCAACGTCAGGCTGCGAATGCCGATGATGATGAGCAAGATCGCCAAAATAGGTAGCAGACGTTTCGTGGTGGCTTCGATTCCCTTTGTAACACCCAACATAATGATGACACCAACCACTGCCAGAACAATCCACTGCACAATTAAAGAAGCCCATGGGTTCGACACAAGTTGTGAAAATGCGGCACCAGTAACAGCCGGGTCTGAAGTCATCAGTTCAGGCCGAAAAGCCTTGGCAACATAGGCAAACACCCAACCTGCCACTTCGGTGTAAAAAGCCATAATCAAAAACGCTGCCAGAACACCCGATGCTCCCACCAGCCACCAAATGGTTTTAGGGGCAAGCTTTTTGAAACTGGTTACTGCATCTCCCCGTCCTTTACGTCCAATCATTTGTTCGGCAATCATAATCGGGTAACCTACCAACAGTGTGCAAAGTAAATACACAATCAGAAAAGCCGCACCGCCATTGGCACCAGTTAAATACGGAAACTTCCAGATGTTGCCCAACCCCACCGCGGATCCCAACGTGGCCATCAATACGCCAATCCCTGTGGCAAATTGTTCAGGTTTGATCCTGCCATCTGGTCTTGCTTTGTTCGTTTCTTTCATGATCCGTTCTCCAATAAGATAAAAATATAAAACCCGAGAAGCCATCTGGGTTTTTCGATCAAGAAATAATTAAGTTATTCGATTTTATTTGCCCTATTTATAACCCCATATTGAAAAAGTTGTTACCCTTTTCATAAAGAGTACAAATATAATAACAAAAACTACTGATAGAAACCTTATGAGCTGCATCAAACTCCAATCTTTTTCTGACAAATTATTAACAAACCTCAAACAGTAAGAAGGTACCCTTCTAGCGACGATTAAAGTTTAGGAAGGTGAACAATGAATATTGAACGTTACACTCAAAAAGCTCAGGAAGCCATTCTCCATTCCCAGCATCTGGCGGAAGATGCCAACCATCAATTTATCGAACCCGCTCACTTGTTGAAATCTTTAATCCAGCAAGAGGAAGGCATTGTATCAGCTATCATAACAAAACTTACAGGCAGCACTGAAGCTCTGATCAATGACCTCAACCATGAACTCGAAAAACTGCCCAAAGTAACCGGGGCAGGGGCAAGCCCGGTTTCCATCTCACGTCTGGTTGGAGACGTGTTTAAAGCCGCCGAAAGATACGCCAAAGGGATGCAAGACGATTATGTATCCACCGAGCATTTGCTGCTTGCACTCACAGAAAGTAGTGAAAGCAAGCTACTGGTGCAATATGGACTAACCAAAGACGCTATCCTCAAAACACTAAAAGAAGTTAGAGGAAACCAGCGTGTCACCAGTCAGAACCCTGAAGACACCTATCAATCTCTTGAAAAATACGGCCTTGACCTAACTGCCGCCGCCCGACAGGGTAAGCTTGACCCGGTAATCGGCCGAGATGAAGAAATCCGCCGGGTGATTCAAATTCTCTCACGCCGTACCAAGAACAATCCCGCCCTGATTGGCGATCCGGGGGTAGGGAAAACCGCCATTATTGAGGGGTTAGCGCAGCGAATTGTGCGCGGAGATGTACCCGAAAGTCTCAAACACAAACGCGTCATCGCCCTCGACATGGGCTCATTGGTTGCCGGGGCGAAATATCGGGGTGAGTTTGAAGAACGTTTAAAAGCAGTTCTAAAAGAAGTGCAATCAGCAAACGGTGAAGTGATTCTCTTCATCGATGAAATGCACACAGTCGTCGGAGCCGGGGCAGCTGAAGGAGCCATGGACGCGGGAAACATGCTCAAACCCCTACTCGCACGAGGAGAATTGCACATGGTTGGAGCAACTACCATTAATGAATACCGCAAGTATGTTGAAAAAGACGCGGCACTTGAACGCCGTTTTCAAACGGTATTAGTGGGCGAACCTAATGTAGAAGACACCATCAGTATCCTGCGAGGGCTGAAACAGAAATACGAAGTTCATCATGGTGTTCGTATCACGGATGCCGCTGTAATCGCAGCTGCCACACTCTCCAACCGCTATATCACCGATCGACGTTTGCCCGACAAAGCCATCGACCTGATTGACGAAGCAGCAGCGCACTTACGCACTGAAATCGATTCCAAACCACAGTTACTAGATAATGTTGACCGTCAGATTATGCAATTAGAAATTGAACGACAGGCACTACAAAAAGAAAGGGACAAAGCCTCATCTGAACGCCTGCAGAAAATTGAAACTGATCTGATCAATTTAAGGGAACAATCCAACCAACTGACCTTGCGCTGGCAAACCGAGAAAAGCGCTATTGCCGATTTGCAGAAAGTTAAAGAACAGGCAGAACAGGCTCAAGCAGAGATGGAAGATGCCGAAGCGCGCAACGATCTTGAAAAAGCAGCCCGTTTGCGTTACAGCACCCTTCTCGAATTAAACGAAAAACGCGAATCCGCTGAACAGCGTTTGCAGCAGCTTCAGAAAGAAGGTGCTCTGCTCAAAGAGGAAGTGGACGCAGAAGAAATCGCCGGAATCATTGCCCGCTGGACACACATCCCTGTGGAAAAGCTGCTTGAAGGTGAAGTACAAAAACTGCTGCACATGGAAGACCGCCTGCATGCGCGCGTTGTCGGTCAGGATAATGCGATCACCGTCGTATCGAACGCAATCCGCCGCACTCGGGCTGGACTTCAAGATGCCAACCGCCCAATTGGTTCATTCATCTTTTTAGGTCCCACCGGTGTGGGTAAAACTGAACTGGCTCGCGCACTTTCCGAATTCCTCTTTGATGACGAACATGCCATGGTGCGTATTGATATGAGCGAATATCAAGAAAAGCATACCGTTTCACGCCTCATCGGAGCGCCTCCAGGTTATGTGGGGTATGATGAAGGTGGACAACTCACTGAAGCTGTTCGCCGCCAGCCATATACGGTAGTCCTTTTTGACGAAATCGAAAAAGCGCATCCTGAAGTGTTCAACGTATTGTTGCAATTGCTGGATGACGGACGCCTGACAGATGGTCAGGGCCGCACTGTGGATTTTAGAAATTCGGTGATTATCATGACCAGCAATCTGGGAAGTTCATTGTGGATGAATCAAAAATCTGTGACCCGTGAAGAAATCATGCAGGTCATGCGAAATAACTTCAAACCGGAATTTCTCAACCGCATTGATGAAATAATCGTCTTCCACTCGCTGGAAAAAGATGAATTGCGAAAAATTGTTGAAATTCAGTTGGAACGCGTCAAGAAATTGCTCAAGGAACGGGGCTATGCTCTTGAGGTTACACCGGAAGCTTGTGATTATCTGGCTGACGTTGGCTATGATCCTGATTTTGGCGCCCGCCCGCTTAAGCGAGCCATCCAGCAGGAAATCATGGATCCATTGGCAATGAAACTGCTCAATGGTGATTTTCAACCCGGAGAAACCATCCAGGTGGAACACGACGGCGATCAACTTGACTTTAAAATCAGGTGATGTTCAGGGACGTGCAATTCAATTGCACGTCCCTGATTTTTCTTATGAGTTTGGGAGTATGATCACTTTTTTAACGGTTGGGTCACGTTTATCCATCAGTTCGAGCCCGTATTGAAAATCAGCCAATGGCAGACGATGTGAAATGAGCGGCTCTACGTGCACCTGTCCATTTTGCAGCAGACGAACCGCCTGAATGGAGTTGCGTACTGAGGTGTATGAGGATAGCAGGATCAACCCCTTCTGGAAAATCTTAAACGCATCCAATTCGAGTTTCTGTCCAGAGGGTGGCACACCAAAAAGCAGTACTGCCCCTCCCTTGCGGGTGTAATCAATGCTGCGGTTCATCACCGGGATAGCGCCGGTAGCGTCAATAACCACATCAAAGAAATCCAGAGGTATTATGTTAAGATCCTCCATTACGTCATCCGCGCCCAACTTTCGAGCCAGTTCCATCCGTCCGGGATTCGTTTCAAGCATGACCACCTGGCTGGCTCCCCGTAGTCTCACCATCTGCAACAACAAATCGCCGATTGGTCCCGCCCCCAGAATCAATACCTTGTCTGCCAGTTTGATGCGTGCTCTTTCCACGCCGTGTAAAACACAGGAAAGCGGCTCAACGAAGGCACCCTGTTCAAATGGCAAATCGCCAATATCAAAGACCGCCTTTTCAGGTGCTATAACGTATTGTTCCATTCCACCCGGCAGGGTCACCCCTACCGCCTGCCAGTTCTCACAAAAATTCTGGCGGTTGTTGAGACAATGCGAACAGTTATCGCAGGCGATGTTCGGCTCAACAGCCACCCTGTCACCAACCTTGAAGCGGGTTACCCCACTCCCCAGCGTGGTAACAATACCCGAGAACTCGTGGCCAGGGATGACCGGATAACCGCCTAAATATTCGCCTTTGAAAATGTGCAGATCAGTTCCGCAAATCCCGCTGGCCATCACTTTAATTTGTACTTCATTCGCTGACGGCAAGGGAATTTTCCTCTCCATCATTCTTAACTTACCTGGTTGATGAATCATCATGCTCAACATTAACCCACTCCCACGTTTGTCAAAAAACTTCCTGATATAACCTGCCAGCCCATTGGTTAATCTCAATCATTTTTCAATGGAATAAATCCATTGTGCGCAGCCTACATCAGAAAAGAAACCGGTTGAACTAAAATTGAGAAAAATTGCTTGCTGTCCATCCCAAACCTGATAAGTATTTACATCCACTTTTTCAAAAATGGTTTCGGTGCTGCCGTTGTTCAGTGAAACCTGGTTCCCGAGGAACTCGATCTTCACGCCATTGAACTCTCCCGATTTTGGACCTGAACAATTGCCACTGTATGTTGCCGTGAACGAATAATTATGTGTTCCCTGATTGGCTTGCTCTTCAGGACTAAGCGGAGCACCCGGCTTTACTGTGATAGTCGGACGCAGCATCGGGATGGGGGTGAGGGTGATTGTTGGGGTTGAAGATGGAACAGGTGTCTCGGTAGGGAGAATTACCTCTGTTGGAGTGGGTGTTTTTGTGAATCTGGCAATCTTGGTTTGAGTCGCAAGTCGGGCATTCTCAGTTTGCATCATAAACTCAATCTCAATAGAAATTAGTTCCCAGTCAGAATAAGCTTGGGTTTCAAGTCGTTTCACCTTAACCGGGTGCTGACATTTTGTGACCGTCCATTCATCATCAAACGAAGCTGATAACTTGACTCCCTCAATCATATGGCAACTTGTCGGGTTTTCAGTGACATCTCCGGTAAATTCAGCATCCACATTACCCTCAAAACAGGTTACATCGGCTGTTTCCGTTTCATCAATATATTGAACAGCCATTTTTGATCCGACAACACTGCCAGTCAAGACAGGCGTTCGAACTTTAAAACTTCCTTTTCCCAATTCCTTTGTTACCTTGACGTAAATCAAACCATCACTCAAGTCAAACAGAGTATCAGGGTTATTTATCCCCGGCGAAAGAACATCAAGAGTTACTTCACTGTCAGGCATTATCCCGACTATAGAGCCATCATTGATTTCAAGGTTCACAATCCCTTCGCCACTTGTTCGAATCGTATCGCCAATGTTTACAAAAGTTCCGCTGGTCAATAGCTCCCATGAATCCAATCCGGCTTTCTTAATTTCAGCTTCTCCTTTTAGTATACCCGCCCGGATTTCTCTTTTCTCGGTTTGACATGCAGCTAAAATCAAGCAACCGATTAAAATCACAAAAACTAAGATTCGAATTGCTGATCCTTGTTTCACTCGACCCTCCTCTGAAATAGAACTTTATTACCTGAGTTTATCATTTTAGTGTCCTGAAACCAGGTGATTTAGCAAAGAATTTAC
>CAYXWV010000037.1:0-31917 GCA_964468875.1 uncultured Anaerolinea sp.
CTGAAAAGGCTGCCAAAGGCAAACTACCGACGGATACGTGGTGGCATACGATAGTGCCGACGAACGGCAAGGAAAAAACGGGTTATCCCACCCAAAAACCGCTGGGCATCATTCGGCGGATCGTGACGGCTTCTTCCAACCCGGGGGACGTGGTGCTCGACTTTTTTGCCGGCAGCGGTACCACCGGGGCGGCTTGTCTCGAACTGGGGCGGAGTTTCATTTTGGTCGATAATAATCCGCAGGCGATTGAGACGATGAAAGTCAGGTTTGGCGAGAATCCAGAGATCGAGTGGATGCGATAATCCCCTGTTTTGCCTAATGTATTCCTTTTTCGTTGAAAAAGTCTTTATAAGCCATGTCTTCTTCAAGAATGTGGAGAGTCCACCAGGAGTATAAGTATTCGAGGACATGGCTGGCTGTTTCTTCGATGTTTTCTTCCATTTGCGCCCGAAATTGAGCGGTTTGGTTTTCGAAATCCCGGTGATGCTGTTTGTGCTCCTCTAAGAGTGGAAAATGATGGGCTTCCATCAGCCTTTCTTCCGAAGTGAAGTGTGTTTTCGAGTATTCAACCATGTCGTCAAGAATGTCTTTCACCACTTCTGAATGAATGATGGAGGTGGTTTTTGCCATGATTAACCGGTTGAGAAAGGCAAAGAGTTTCTGGTGTTGAAGATCAAGCT
Source organism: uncultured Anaerolinea sp. (assembly GCA_964468875.1). Lineage (GTDB taxonomy): Bacteria > Chloroflexota > Anaerolineae > Anaerolineales > Anaerolineaceae > UBA6107. Next base: position 681 of record CAYXWV010000037.1, read on the forward strand.
CTTTGACCCCCACGCTAAATTCGGTCGTCCATTTAAAGGGGTTCAGGCGGTTCGGATTGGTCATTTTACCGGTCAGGATGCCCGGCTCAAGGCAAAATTTTACCACCTGCGGGTCGAATTGAATTCCCGATAATGAGCGGATGTAATCAATCACTTTTAATTCAGACCAGGCTGCCCTGTAGGGACGGTCTGAGGTCAGGGCATCCCACACGTCCACGACAGAAAAGATGCGGGCAGCGAGGGGGATTTCTTCTCCGACCAATCCGCGGGGGTAGCCGCTGCCATCCCATTTTTCATGGTGACAGTAAGGGATGTCAAGGGCTTTTTGCAGATAATTAATCGGAGAGAGCAGTTCGTAAGCGAAAACGGGGTGTTTTTTCATGATCACCCATTCATCATCGGTCAGCGGACCGGGTTTCAGAAGGATGTTGTCGGGGACGCCCATCTTGCCGATGTCATGGAGCAGAGCACCCATACGCACGTGAACGAGTTCTTCTTCCGCTATGCCAAACAAGCGGCAAATCTTCATAGTCAATTCGGTCACCCGCTGGGTATGACCTTCTGTTTCATTGTCGCGCAAATCGAGGGCTCGTGACCACCCCTGAATGGTGGCGTCATAAGCCCGGGTTAATTCGATGTTCGATTGTTCCAGATCATTGAACAACATGGAGTTATCTATGGCGATGGCAGCCTGGTTTGCCAGAACCTGCAGGAATTGCATCCATTCTTCAGTGGGTTTTGCTTCTTTGTGGCTGAAAATTTCTAAAACACCGGTAACTTTTTCTTTGACAATCAACGGGACGGCGATAAAGCCTCTAAATTGCTCATCAGCAATTGCTTTAGCAAGCGAGGGTTGGTGTTCGAGGCGTGTCAGGTCAGAGATTTGGATGATCTGTCTTTCTAAAACAGTTTGACCTGCCAGGCTGTCTTCAATTCGAATTGGCTGCGGATATCGGAAGTGATCGTTCTTAAATCCCGTTCCGGAGATATGTTCGAGTTGATTGGTGTTCGAGAAAAACTTCCAAACGCTGACTGCATCGACATTTAGTTGGGAAATTACCTGGCTGCATACAATGTCCAGCCTGTAAGCCATATCTGAGTTCGAGATGATCGCTAAATCGATCTGACTCAAGGCAAGCAGTTGATTGAGTCGTTTTTTGGTTTGTTCACGCAGAAGCATTTTTTGAATTGCCACCGCAGCAGAATCAGCGATGGTTTGTGCCAGGCGGATTTTTTCTTCATCAAAGTCCTGTCGTTCTTGATTACGCATCTCACCCAACATCAACAGACCGATCTTTTCTCCAGAGTTGGTAAGTGTTTCACTAACATGCAAGGGAATCAGGCATACATATTGAACAAAATCAAGGAGAAGGGCTTTCCTTTCGGTATCACTTAGGCGGTAATCATCGCCATACAAGATCAAGGCTTTCTTACTTTCCAATTGCTCCATGGAAAGAGGAAGGGAGGAAATCTTATATCTTTCACCTATTGCCAGATCATGATTCAGATCACGGACTGAATATGCTGAGCGAATGACAAAATCATCCCCGTCCAGCAGGACAATTCGCGAAAAAGTGTTGTGAAGAATGTCAACGGCGTGAGTGTTTGCAGTAAAAAGGATGTCATCCAGGTTATTGGCTTCAGCCAGTGCATGAGAAAGGTCAAATAATTGCGATAGTTCTTCGTTGCGCAGTTTCAGATTCTCTTCAGCTTGAACTCTCTTGGTGATGTCACGGCCGTAAAGATTAACGTAATCTCTTTCAGGAATTGGAGTAACGGTGATCGCATATACTCTTTCATCGCAGGTGATTTCAACTGGAAGGTTCTCTTTGCGGGCTGCTGCGATAGCTGCGATGTTGATCATATAGTTGGGGACTTTTTGACCCATAGCCGTATTCCACACACTCAAAAGGTGATCGCTGTTTGAATTTGCGTAGAGCAAAACACCGTCTGAAGACATTCTTGCCACAGGGTTGGGGCTCTCATCCGCAATACGGGCTAACACTTCAATTTTTTCTTCAGACATCTTTCGTTCAGTCACATCTGAATAATTAATGACGATGGAATTGACACCAGGCTCGTCCAGCATATTGGAAATATAGCCTTCCATCCAGCGCCAGGAGCCATCTTGATGTTTCACCCTCAAAGATGTTTTTTGGACGGCGCCTGGTTTTTGAGCTGTTTCTCTAAAAATTCGTGACGCATTTCTTTCTTCATCGGGATGAAAGAAATCGTTGAGTTTCTTGCCCACCAGGAAATTTGCCGGATAACCTAGCGACTTATTGGTGTTTGGGCTCTCATAAGTAACTGTTCCATCTGGGTTCAGGAGACAAACATCCTCCTTGCTCTGTTCGATTAATGCCCTGAAGCGTTTCTCACTTTTGCTTAATTTCTCTTCAGCTAACTTTTTTTCGGTTATATCGCGAAAGTTGATCACAATTGCATTCAGGTTTGGGTTTTCAAGCTGGTTGGTGAAGGTACTTTCGACCCAGCGCCAAGTGCCTTTTGCGTCGACAATTCGGTATTGATGGGTCTCGATTGCACCAGATTTGCGGAGCACGTTGGCAAAAACATGACGCAAACCACGAGTATCGTCAGGATGGGTTAATTTGGAAAGAATAATGCTGCTAATTTGTTCCGGATCATATCCGAGCATTCGAAAGGAGGATGGGCTGGCATATATGATGGTTTGATCTTTACCGATCATCAAAATGGCGTCGGGAGCATTTTCAATCAGGGCTTGAAACTGGATTCCTTGTTTTGACAATTCTGCCCGGCTTGTTTTCTCTCCGGTCACCACGGTTGCCAGCAAAAGAGTAAGGGTATAAATTCCGAACAACAGAAATTGAAACTCTCCAAGCATTGATCGTTCGAATTGAAACAAAATAATTGCCGTCATAATTGCAATGTTGCTAAGAAAAACCGCCGTGGTCGTCTTGGCGAAACCATCAGTAATAGCGACCCAAATGAGCGGAACTGCCAGCAGAAAAAATGGATGAAGGCTTTGGAACGCTGGAACTCCAAAAACAAGGTATAAGGTCAACACAGTTAAGATAATTTGACTCAGAGTATGCCGATTTATGATACCGATGAGAGAAATTTTCGGGAGGTTGAATTTTTCACCGGCAACATACTCTCTTATTCTGGGGGTTACATGAATCAGGAGGAAGGGGGTGACCACCAGCAACCCCATGATTTCACCGATCCACCATTGAAAAAGGGAGTAAACAAATTGTGATTGAGGAATGTTTCCATGTTGCATGTGACTGATAGTGGAAACCAGGGCGAGAACAAAGGTCGCGACGATTGAAATTAAAATCCAGATCACCACATTTTTTAATGTTGTCGTTTTGGAATCATCCGGGTTGAGCCTGCGCAGCAAATATGCAATTGCTCCATAAACGAGCGCCAAAAACAAAGCCCACCCAATATCAAAGAAAAGGGGGATTGAGAAATCGTAGATGAGAAAGGAACTAATGATGGAACCCAGCACCACAATCGGCGCGAACCCGAAGCCAAGCGCGTAAAGCATTGCCAGACTGACGCCATCAGGAGGATACCAGGCGACTACCCCCGGATAAATTTGGAATTTCATGGAAATGAGGTCGAGCAGCCAGAAAGCGATCAGGTAACCAACGATAACAATGACCCATCGGCTAAATTTCTTCAAAAAAGTTGATTCAACTTTTTTTACTTTTTTTTCAATGTGTTTCGTGCTTTCCCGAATTCCCATTTACAAGTAATCCTGTTTGATGGAACAGATTCTTCTCTGGCAGGCAAAAGATGGGAACATAAGCCAATGTTTTTGCGATTTCTGAATCACCAATAATGTGTTCTCGTTACCAGCAACAAAAACTACGCCAGTTTATTTCCAACCGGTTTATTATTTTTGCCTGTTGATTATCCTCAAATGATAGTTTCAATGCGGCTTTTTGGGAGTAAAGGATGGCTAAAAAAGCAATTAAGAGTTCGTTTATCTGTTTATCACGACGCCAGATCTTTTTAGTATATTTTTATAAGGATTGTTACGTAAGGTTGAATTTCAGAGACGGGTTGATATCGATAGAAAGCTCCATCTTTGGTCACTGATACGTATTCGAGGACAACTTCCTCGAACAGGGATTGCGGGGAGTAGCTGCCTTCGGGTAGTTCACTCTCTTTCAGGGTTAGCGAGTATTTATCAATAACCGAGTCTGAAAGGTTAACCAAGACGATAACAGCTTCATCTTCGCTTTGACGCAGGATCGCGTAGAGATCATTGGTTCCCGTGGAGATCACTGCAAGATTGCCGACTCGTAATGCGTCTGATTGGATGCGAGCCTGGATGAGTTTTTGATAATGCGCCCAGATGGAATCAGGATCGTTTTGTTCATTGACAATATTGAAGGTCTGCCATTCTTCTCCGACGGGTTCCCATGGGACAGCGGTTGAGAACCCTGCATTGGGTTCGCCTGACCACTGCATCGGGGCTCTGATCAGTTCGTCGGGTTTTTCGCCCTGCATCCCGATCTCTTCGCCATAATAAAGAAATGGAACTCCCGGAGATGTCAGCAGCAAAGAGGCAGCTGCTTTTACCTTTTCGGGGTCTTGATTAAGTTGGTTCATCAGGCGGTTCTGATCGTGGTTGGCTAAAAAGGTGGCATAACGCAGCGAGGGTATCTGGTTGTAAGAAAATTTCATTTGGAAGTTCGCGTTGAATGCGTTTTCGTTGTTGACCGCATTGATGAACGCCTGCGCGAGTTTGAACTCGAAGGAGAGGTCAAATTGATCTCCTTGCAGATATTCTGCCATGATCGGGGTTTCATCCCAAATCTCCCCGACAATCATGCTGTCGGGGTTAATGCTCTTGTAAATGGGTCTGAAGGACTTCCACCACTCATGGGTGGATTGGGTGTTGGCTTGCAGGGAGCCTTCTTCGATGATATGTTTTGCCGCATCCAGTCTGAAGCCATCCACACCAACATCTTTCAGCCAAAAACTCACTACTTTTTCCATTTCAGCTTTTACTTCGGGGTTGTTATAGTTCAGGTCGGGCATGGAAGAGTCAAATGTGGCGTAATAGAATTTGCCTTGATGAGGGTACCAAACCTTCTGCCCCCATGATCCACCGTAGCCGGGGTCGGTATCTGACCAGATATACCAGTCATGATAGGGTGAATTAGGATTATCGGCATCGACAAACCAGGGATGGGCACTGCTGGTGTGGTTGAGCACCAGATCAATGATCACGCGGATTCCCCGATTATGCGCTTCTTCGAGCAGTTTCTTAAAATCATCCAGTGTGCCGTAATCGGGGTTGATGTCATAATAGTCTTCTACGGCGTAACCGTGGTAGGTGCCGGAGGGATTGAGCGGCATCAGCCAGATGCCGGTGATGCCGAGGTCAGTTTGGGTGTTCGGGTCGCCATCGTTTAAATAATCAAGTTTTTGAATAATGCCGTTGATGTCTCCGATGCCGTCATGATTGCTGTCATAAAATGACCGGACGAAGATTTCGTAGAAGACGGTGTTGTTCCACCAGGGAAAGCCATCCGTTTCATGTGGAAGCGAATCTGGGTTGACTGTGGAAGTGAATGAAGGCGAAGCATGATCAGCTGAAGGCTGAGGTGATACACAACTGGATAAAAGAGTGAGAATCACTAGAAAACCGAGGATGAATTTGGCAATCTTCAAGATCATTCTCCATCAATTACGTTATTGGTAGATTCATTATACAATCCGAACTCAATCATTTCTGCTGATTGTTTATAATGCATGGTGTCTTTCTTGTTATATGGGCTGTATCACCAATAATTGCATGATGATACAATAATAAACATGCAAAAAAGGCCGACCATCGGTTTTATCTCAACATGGTCAATCTATCAGGGAACCACAATTGATCGTTATGCATCTTCTCTGATCCAGGGGATCAGTTCCGCAGCCAATCAAATGGGTTGTAACCTGTTGCTTGGCTGTGGTTCAAATGTTTCAGGCAGCACAGCCAGCCGGCGAAGTTTCTGGCCTGTGCCCGGACCCGACGTGGATTTTCTTCCGGTTGGGCCATGGAACACGGATGGTTTGATTATCGTCCCCGACGAGTTAACTCTCTCTCAAATTCAATATATCCATGATCTAAAGAAATCGGGCTTCCCGGTGATCTTTACCACTCCTGAAGGTCCGGGCCCGTTGGTAAAAGTGGATAACACCTTTGGGGTCAAGAGTGCGTTTAAGCATCTGCTTGACCATGGGCACCGTCATATCGCTTACATTGCCGGGCATTTTGGTCGCGGAGGGGATAGTGAAGAACGCCTGCAAGCCTATTACGCAGCGCTTCGTGAAGCCAGAATTTCGCCAGACGAACGCCTGGTAGCATTTGGCAAACACCGTAAAGCCGATGGAGCGGCTGCCATGCAGCAGATCATTGACAACGGGGTTCATTTTAGCGCGGTGATAGCCAGCAATGATCTTTCCTGCCTGGGGGCGATTGATGTTTTAAAAGCGAATGGCATGAGTATTCCGCAGGATGTAGCTGTGATCGGGTTCGACGATATCCTTGATGCAAGGTCACTCTCTCCATCATTGACAACAATCAGGCACCCAACCTTTGCGATTGGTTATCAGGCTGTTCATCTGTTGCTTGAATACATCCGCGGTGAAAGAACCGAAGATTTCAAGATGGTTGTGCCTCCACAATTGATCATTCGTCAATCTTGCGGATGCCGGCCGGGAAAAGTTGAAGTTCATTCAAAAATCAACACACTTACAGAGCTTGCCCTTGAAATGGCACAGGCATCATTAATAGATGCCCGCAATAGTCTCTTGAAAGACCTTCAAACCAGAATGGAAGAGGTGTTAGGTATCTTTGCTACAAGCCTTGAAACCGGGCAAGAAGAACTGGTGATTGACGAGGTTTGCCGGGTTTTGGAATGGACCCGGGAACGTGGGGAAGATGCACATATTTGGCAGACCGCCATGGCGGTGCTGCAACAGCGATTGCCTGTGATTATGCCTTTTATTAGGAAAGCCGACCCGGTCTTTGCAGCCCACTTGTTGGATCGAATCCGGTTGGAGATTAGTGATTACATTCAACGCCAGACCACGAGTTCAATGCTCGGGCATATGGATATGATGGCTCAACTGGGTCAATTGACTGCTGAAATGCTGGCAGCGATGGATATACAGCAAAGCGCGGAGATTTTGGCAAAACCGCTGCCGCAAGTGGGGATCAAGAACGCCCTGGTGGCAGTCTATGATAGTGAAAGTGAAGAGGCTGTATCACAGGGAATTGTGTTATTTGGAGCCAACCTGCCAGCGGGAATCAACGGCCTTCGTTTTGATTCGCGAAAATTTCCACTTCCAGAAATGTATGATCTTGATCAGCCAATTCAATTGACCATTTTGCCTTTATATATTGATCAACAATCCTGCGGATTTGTCTCATTTCAGGCTGAGAACCCTGAAATGTGTGCCGCCATTGTTCTGAACCTGGGAGTAGCTTTGCGCACCAACCGTCTTTATCTGGACGCCGTGGAAGGACGCCGACTGGCTGAAGAAGCCAACCGGTTAAAAAGCCGGTTCCTCTCGATGGTCAGTCATGAACTGCGCACCCCCCTAAGCCTTATTGTGGGGCTGAGCGAAATGGCGCTGCGCAATCAAAAAATTGATGTAAATGATATCGAACAGATCAATGCCAGCGCCCAACATTTAGCCCGTTTGATCGGAGATGTACTTGATCTGGCAAGCAGTGAAGCCGGAAAACTGCGCATTCTTAAAGAGCCGCTAGACCTGGCAGAAGTCTTGAAAGTTCCATTAAAAATTGGTGAACAACTGGTAAAAGAAAAGGATCTTGAATGGCATGTCACTCTGCCTGAACATGGATTAGGTGTTATGGGAGACCGCACCCGCCTACGCCAGGTGACATTAAACTTGATCAGCAACGCGGTAAAGTTCACTGAAAAAGGCAAAATTGCATTCCGGCTCACCGAGGAGAATGATCAAGCCATCATGACAGTCAGCGACACGGGCATTGGCATCCCAGAAGCGGACCTCAAGACGATCTTTTCTGATTTTTATCGAACTGAACGATCAGTTGAGTATGGCATCAGCGGCATGGGGCTGGGTTTGGCTGTGACCAAGCAACTGGTGGAGCAGCACGGAGGCAGTATTGAGGTCAGCTCACCCGGCGATTTGGGATGTGGTTCGACTTTTAAAATTATCTTGCCGCTGTTGGATCAATCCATGTTACTGGATGACGAAATGCCCTCATTGAAAAAACTGGATACCAGGGTGATGCTGCTGGCATACGAGGTTGATAACATCACATTATTACAAAATTCGCTGATTCAGCGGGGTTATCAAGTAACCGCTTTGGTGAAAGATGAAGATGGAGTGTGGCTTGAAAAGGTGCTTTCTGAAATGCCGCAGGCGCTCGTGCTTGGTGAGCATCTTGCTTCGCAAGAGGGCTGGGACATCGCCAAACTGCTGAAGGATTCCCACGAGACGGAAAATATCTCAATTCTCGCTTATTCGCTCAACCAGGATCGAGACCGGGGGGAATTATTGGAGTTGAACTATCTTTACAAACCCTTGAAATCGGATCAGATTCTGAGAATGCTACCTGAAATCAATGGGGCTTCGCCGTCAAAAGCAACCATTCTGGTGGTGGATGATGATCCCGGAATATTGGCGATGCACTGCCGCATGATCGAAGAATCCGGGAGAAAGACACTTACTGCGCGAAATGGACGCGAAGCCCTTGAGGTGTTGGAACATAATCAACCTGATCTGATCCTTTTGGACCTGATGATGCCTGTAATGGACGGGTTTGAATTTCTCGATCAACATCGGTCGCGTGAATCGCTGCGCGATATTCCGGTGATCATCCTGACAGCGCGGATTATGTCTGACACAGATCTTGAACGATGCAACCGCGGAGTGGCTTCCATTTTAGGCAAGGGGTTGTTCACCACAGAAGAAACAATTGATCGAATCAATATCGCGCTAAACCGCACAAACGCCCTGGGAGGTGCAGCACGCCAGATGGTCAGAAAAGCAATGGCTCATATTCACGAGCATTTTTCTGAGCCTTTAACTCGCGAAGAAATTGCTGATCACATCGGCATCAGCGCAGATTACCTGACAGACTGCTTCAGGCAAGAAATGGGCATCACTCCGATTAACTATATTCGACGGTACCGCATTCGCCAGGCTTGCGAATTATTACGAAACACCAACCAGTCCATCACCCAAATTGCCATGAACGTGGGTTTTTCTGAGAGCGCACATTTTTCACATACATTTGTTAGAGAAATGGGCGTCACGCCGCGTGCCTACCGCATGAACAAACAAGAATGATTTCTCGGATATTGACAAAAAAAACCGGCTGGCTCACAAGAAACCCTGACTCCTCATCTCTATAATAAAATCCGGAACGCTTAATCCCCTTGCGAGGAGAATTGTGACCGGATTGTCTAAATCCTCTCAAAAAACGGTCTTGCTGATCGGCAGTGATGATCGTTTGACTTATCTTCTCCAGCGATATTTTGACCTGGTTTCTTGCCACGTGGAAGTGTCGCCTGGGGGTTCTGTTTTTATGTATTTTGAGCAAGTAATACCTTCACTGGTGGTGTTTTCTACTATTGAAGAATTAATTAATAATCTTGAAAACGCCAAGCGATTTTCAGTGAGTGGAATTCCGATTATGGTATGTACTTCCGTCGCTGATCAGGCCCAAGCGCTTGAATTGGGTGCGGATAGTTGTTTGCTTCATCCCATCACCATCGAAAATTTTAAGCTTGCATTAAAAGGAATCAGTGTCTTCGAGGTTGATCTTTCCGGTTTATAGACAAATAAATCCTGTTTTTAGACAATAGTTGCCTGTTGTAAGCTTCTAAAATCAGAATTGAAAGGCAACTCTGCTTTTCATCTTGTTCAATGTTGGTTAATCATTACTTCAAAATTGTATTTTAAAAAAGGAGAAGAGAATGAAGAAACTTGCAACTTTTGTAACAATGTTCCTGGTTTTTAGTCTTGTCTTGACGGCTTGCGCCACCTCAACCGCGGCGCCCACTGCCGCCCCAACCGAGGCTCCAGTCGCTACCGAAGCACCGGCTGTTGTTGCGACTGAAGCGCCTGCAGCTGCCACCCTGACCATTTGGGCAGATGACACCCGTGCCCCGGTTTTGCTAGAATTCGCAGAAGAATTCAAAGCCGCCTATAATGTGGAGTTGATCGTGGAAGATCTTGGCCGTGTTCAAGACATTCGCACCCCCATGATCACCGCTGCCCCTGCTGGTGAAGGTCCTGACATCTTCGTGAGCGTGCATGACTGGCTTGGCGCCATGATTGACAGCGGTCTGGTCGCCCCCGTTGATTTGGGTGACAAAGCCGCCGAATTCGTGCCCTCCGCGATCGAAGCCTACACCTACACCGATGGTTTGCTCTACGGTGTACCCTACGCCACTGAGAATCTCGGCTTCTTCTATAACACCGACCTGGTGGAAACCCCACCTGCCACCTGGGATGAGATGCTCGAAGTTTCTCGCGCCCTCAAGGCTGAAGGTAAAGTTGATTACGCCATCGCCATTGTCGGCGACCCGGGCTACAACTCTCTGCCCATTCAAACCGCTTTCGGCGGCTATGTCTTCGGCAAGGATGAAGCAGGCGCCCTGAACGCTCAGGACCTTGGCTTGGACAGTGAAGGCGAGATTGCAGGCGTGACCTGGATGAAAGCTGCCGTTGACGAAGGTTTGATGCCCGCCACTGTTGATAGCGAAACCAACCTGGCTCTCTTCCAAAGCGGCAAGATGCCCTTCGTGATGGCTGGCCCGTGGTCTTTGGATGTGATCCGTGAATCTGGCGTGGCTTATGCTGTGGCTGACGCCTTCCCGGCTGGTCCTGCCGGTGTTGGCGCTCCGTTCAGTGGTGTGCAAGGCTTCATGATTAACGCTTTCAGCGAGAATCAACTGCTTGCTCAAACCTTCCTGACCGAGTATGTTGCCACCCCCGAATTCATGCAGAAAATTTACGAACTCGGCAACCGTACTTCCGCCTACACTTCCGTGATGGAAGCCACTGACGATGCCGATCTGGCTGCCATGGGCAAATCTGGTGTGATTGCCATCCCAATGCCGAATATTCCTGAAATGGGTTCAGTCTGGACCGCATGGAACAATGGTATCAATCTCGCATTGACTGGTGAATTGACACCTGAAGAGTCAATGTCTGAAGCTGCTGGCCAAATCCGCGACTTGATTGTTGGCGCGCTGGCTGGCATGGTGAATGTTCCAGGCACCTTCCAGGATGTGGTCGGCTGCGGTGCTGAATGGGACCCTGCTTGTGAAGCTTCACAGTTGGTGGAAGGTGACGACGGGTTGTTTACTTTGACCGTAACGCTTCCTGCCGATTCCTATGAGTACAAGATTGCCATGGACGGCGCGTGGACTGTGAATTACGGCTCAGATGGCGCCCAGGACGGTCCCAACTATACCTTCACCCTGGACAAAGAAAGCACTGTAACCTTCAGTTATGACCCTGTCACAAAACTTGTCACAATGACCACTGAGTAATTCGTAATCCTTGAAGAAGGCCGGGGTTACTCCCGGCCTTCTTTTCATCATTTGTCCGAACAAACTCACGCGAAGGTGGAAATATGACATCTACACCAGAAACAAACAAACCTGAAAAAAAACCAATTGACAAGAGAAAGATCCTGCCGCGAATTGTGCGAACAGCTCTTTTGTTAATTTTTGACCTGGCTGCCGCATGGTTCATCACGCGACTGGTTGGTTTGGGCTATTATCCCCTGGTAGCGCTTATTGCGGTCATCGTCGTGGGTGTGAACCTGGTCATCATCCTCAAAGAAGCTTACCCCTTCAGATGGATGCTGGTCGGTTTGGTACTCATGACACTTTTCACTATTTACCCGATTCTTTTTACCATTTGGGTGGCGTTCACCAATTATGGCGAAGGTCACCTGATCACGCAGGAACAAGCCAACGGCCAGTTATTAAATGTGAAATATTTGCCTGAAAGCGGCAAATCATATAAATGGACGGCTTTTAAATCTACTGAAGGGGATTATGCGCTATGGTTGATTGATCCGGATGGTGCGCAATTTCTTGCCACGGTCGGAGAACCTGTGATTCAGGCGGTTCCCGGTGAGAATGGGGTTGGTGAGTTGGATGCCAAGGGCATTCCGCTGACGATCGAAGGGTACAAACGGCTGAACCCCTTTGAAGCCGCCACAGATAAAAACATCACAAATGTACTCTTTGGCGAGGAAGGCAAAACTATTCAGGTGCGCACGCCTTCTGAAGCTGCAGAATTGGTTCCGCTGTACTTGTATGATTCCGAACAAGACGCCATGATTGATCAACAAACTGGGATCGTCTATAAAAACCTGCGTGGAACTTATACATCAAGTTCGGGGGTGGCGATCAAGCCGGGCTTCATGGTTTCGATCGGCACCAATAATTTCAGAGACTTTTTCATCAGTCCAGCTTTGCGCGGACCTCTTGTTCGGTTGGTTACCTGGAACTTTGCTTTCGCTATTTTGAGCCTATTATTTAACTTTGGATTGGGTCTTTTAATCGCAATTCTGTTCAATGATAAACAATTCCCATTCAAGAAATTAATCCGGTCTCTTTTGATTATTCCTTACACCATCCCGGCGTTGATTACGGTGATTATCTGGCGCGGTATGCTCAACCCGGAATTGGGAGTGATCACCCGCATTATGGAGACGATCCTGGGCTGGGCGCCGGCATTCATGACCGATCAATGGTGGGCTAAGGTTGCTATTTTGATCATCAATTTGTGGCTCAGCTATCCGTACTTCATGTTGATTTGCAGCGGGGCACTGCAATCCATTCCACAGGATATTTATGAAGCCGCGGTGGTGGATGGCGCCAATCCCTGGCAAAAATTCTGGAAGATTACCCTTCCGCTTTTGCTGGTTTCGGTGGGTCCGCTACTGGTAGCATCGTTTACGTTCAATTTCAATAATTTCAACCTGATTTATCTGTTCAACGCAGGAGGCCCGCCAATGGCTGGCACACCCACCCCGGCAGGCCACACGGATATTTTGATCAGTTATGTTTACAACCTGGCTTTTTCCGGCGCACGTGGTGTGAATTATGGTTTTGCTTCGGCAATTACCATCATTATCTTTGTCATTGTGGGTGTCATAACGCTCTTCCAGTTCCGCTTCACCAATATGTGGGAGGAGGTCAGTGAAAATGTCTGACATGAGTTCATTTCAAAAACTGCGTTCTTCGCTGTCTTTTCAAAAGAAGTTTAGCATTGGCATTCGACTGCTGATTGCGGTGATCTTGATCGTTTTCGCGATCTTTCCGGTCTTGTGGGTGATCTCTGCTTCGTTCAACCCAACAGGAACATTGGCGACTCAGACGTTGATTCCGAAAAACCCGGGGTTCGGCAATTACGCCACCCTTTTGACGACCAAACAGTTTCCATTCTGGACGTGGTTCTGGAATTCAATCAAGGTCTCAACCGTTACATCTGTCTTGAGCCTTATCATTACAACAGTTGCGGCATATGCCTTCTCGCGATTCCGCTTCCGCGGACGGAGAGGAATGCTCAAGGCGATCTTATTAATAAACGTCTTCCCAAGCATTTTGGCTTTGGTAGCCACTTTCTTGATGATCTCACAAATCGGTGACATTATCCCGGCTATTGGCCTGGATAATCATACCAGCCTGATTCTGGTCTATCTGGGCGGTGCCATGGGTGTGAACATCTGGCTGATGAAGGGCTACCTGGATACGATTCCCCATGAAATTGATGAGTCTGCCTCTGTTGAGGGCGCCTCACAGTGGCAGATCTTTGTTCAGTTGATCTTGCCCTTAATTCGTCCGATTTTAATCGTCATCGCCATTATCAACTACATCAATACCTACGGCGAATTTGTGATGGCACGCGTGCTGCTGCGCAGCAGCGAGTATTACACCCTGATGGTGGGTTTGCAGGTTTTCGCAGGCGCCCAGTTCAGCCAGCGCTGGGGTGTGTTTGCCGCTGGAGCCCTGATGGGTTCACTTCCGATCATCATCATTTACCTGATTTTGCAGGACAAGATCATTGGCGGCCTGACACAGGGAGCTGTTAAGGGATAGCACCCTCGTAAATAATTGAAGGATCGTTGACAAGAATATGAAGACTAATCGCAGAATATTCCTTCCAATCGCCGCAGCCGGGTTGATTATTGCCCTGATGCTGGTGTTGTTCCTCGTTATTCTTCCCGGATTGAAAGCAGAACCCCCCAACCTGGTGGATTCTTCGCAACTGCATATTAATCCCATTGAGGGGTTGAGCCCAGAGTTCATCATGGGTGCGGATGTTTCCATGCTGAAGCAGATTGAAACGAACGGCGGTAAGTTTTATGTCAACGGGCTTGAAGAAGACTGTCTTCAGGTCTTGAAAGACCACGGCGTGAACTGGATCCGTTTGCGGACATGGGTAAACCCTACCGATACAAACGGTTATGGATTGGGCGGCGGTAACAACGATCTTGCCACGACTGTCGAGCTTGCCACACGTGCCAAGAAACTGGGATTCAAGGTACTGATCGATTTTCATTACAGTGATTGGTGGGCAGACCCTAACACCCAGGAGAAACCCGCCGCGTGGAACGACCTGAGCGGTGAAGCATTGGAACAGGCAGTTTACGATTACACGGCGGAGGTGATTAGCGCTCTGGTGCAGGCCCACGCCACCCCTGACATGGTTCAGATCGGCAACGAGATCAACGGCGGCATGCTTTGGCCTGACGGCAAAATCTGGCAGGAGGGCAACGAGGAAATCGGCGGTTATGAAGGGTTGGCTGCTTTGTTGAAACAGGGCGTCCGGGCAGTGGAAGAAAACGATCCGCACGCGGGCAACGACGAGAAACGGATCAAGATCATGATCCATCTTGCCAATGGCGGCAACAACGACCTTTATCACACCGTTTTTGATGGCCTTACCGCACAGGGTGTTCCATTTGATGTTATTGGTCTCTCTTACTACAGCTACTGGCACGGTCCGTTAGAGGATTTAATTACAAACATGAACGATATCAGTGTTCACTACGGTAAACCGGTTGTGATTGCCGAGACTGCCTATCCATTCAGCGTGGATGCGGGCGATTCTCATGACAATCTGACAGGCGACGGCATTCAGGAGCAAGGCGGTTATCAAGCCACCCTGCAGGGGCAGGTCACTGCCATCCGGGATGTGATGGCGGCGGTTGCACAGGTGCCGGACGGCAAGGGATTGGGCATTTTCTATTGGGAGCCTGGCTGGATCCCTGTGGAGGGAGCCGGATGGAAAACCGGGGAGGGCAACGCCTGGGAGAATCAAGCGATGTTCGACTTCAGCGGCAGCGCGCTGCCGTCTTTGAATGTTTTCCGCCTGGTCAGGCCGGATGCAGGCGTGGCATATATTGAACCGAAGTTTGTTGAAGCCCTGCCGATGGCAGTTAAAGTTCCGCTTGATGGGGTGATTGTTCTCCCGGAGTATGCCCTGGCAAAATATGATGATGACTCCATCCGCAAAATGCCGGTGGATTGGGTCGACTACGATCCGACAATTACGAAGAACCCGGGCAAGGAACTACTGACTGGCAAGGTGCCGGGGTCAGACATCAAGGTGACGTTTGAAGTAACCGTGAATTACACCCGTAATTATGCCTTGAACGCTGATTTTGAAACCGGCGATCTGACCAATTGGGTGGTCAAAGGGGATGAGAAGGCGGTGAATGTCAGCAATGAAAAGCAAAATGTGCATCAAGGCGAGTATGCCCTTCATTATTGGCTCGGAGATCCTTATCAGTTTACCGCTTCACAGACCATCACCAACCTGGCGGATGGCACCTATGCCTTCAGTTTGTGGATCCAGGGCGGGGGGGGAGAGAAGAGCCTTCAGATATTTACAAAAGATTGCGGCGGTGAAGATCTCAGCCTGGATATAGTCAATACAGGGTGGCAGCAATGGTCCAACCCGACCCTGCAAGGTATTGAGGTGAAGGGTGGAAGCTGCACCATTGGATTGGGGCTTGATTCCGACGCCGGAACCTGGGCGTTTATTGACGAAGCATCGTTCTTCCCGGACGCGGGCTCAAATTAGAGGTTTATTTTATTCAAACAGGAAATCTTATGGCCAGTTTTTTTGTAAATATTGTTCACCGACCTGAAATGGTCCCAGAATACATCCAAAAAGAAGCTGAAAGCGGCAAGGTGGAAGACCTGACCCGCAGCGCGGTGCTGCAGGAGTCGCTGGATATTTTCAGGACACAACAGAGAATTGCCCACGAAAATAGTTTGCGCACGACAATCCAGATGACCTATGCCAGCCTTTTCAATGCGGAGGCGGTTGCGATTGCCAAAGAGCATCATGAGCAATTCGGCGATGAGATCGGGTTAACCTTTTTAGGCATTCAGTGCAAGGAATTCCGTGAAAAGTTCCACTCAAAAGAGCTGGCGATCTGGCTTTTTTCAATGGAAGATAAGAAAAGGATCGTGGATGAGGTGTTTGCAAAGTTTCACGCGATCTTTGGGTTTTATCCCACCTCGACCGGCTCGTATTACATGGATGCCGAATTGGTGAACTACATCAAACAGCAGTACCCCATGGTGATTGCCGCCGTGGCAACCTGCTGGGAGGAGGGCCCCAAGGCGTATTGGAATGCCAACAACTCCTGGTACACGTTGCTGGACGGCGGACCGTGGAATCCGTGGATTCCGTCAAAAAGCAATATCCACTGCATCGCCTCGGATGAATCCGATGATATTGGCATCGTGGCGATCCCGCATCTTTCAAGAGACCTGATGGCAGTGTTTGATGGGCCAGGTTCGTATTATGGCACCCATCCGCAGAATATTCTGCGCGGCATGGTCTATGAAGGTGATAAACTGCCCTATTTCAAGAACATTGTGGATCAATACCGTTCAATGGGTAAATATAACCGCGGCTACACTTACAACATGATGTATGTCGGACCGGGCTGGATGAGCAAGGGCGGCCGCTGGGAGGCAGATTATGCCCTGCTGTTAAAAAGTTATACCGACGGCATGGCTTATTACGGCGAGTTGAAGAAGCAGGGTGTTTTGCAGGATTTGACCATGAGCGAGTTTGCCGAGGTTTATCGCAAGGGCAGACCATATACACGCCCGGAGTGCACCCTTTGGAAGGATATTCTCTACGGCTCAAACCGGCAGATGTTCTGGTATGCCGACCCATGGATGCGCTTCTGTCTGGATATGAACCAGGGCGGTGCCATGGTGGATCTGAGGCCTTACGCTGCCAAGCTGGTGCGTCCCTGCGGTGTGGGCACTAAAGCGAACCAGGATGCGTCTTATCCATTCGTGGTGCAGTCGCTCTATCGCGCGGGTTTTTTCACCCACTATGCCGGGGAAGGCGCGGTGAAGAGCTGCAAGGTGAACCTGGGATCGGAACAGGTGGATTTGTGCGCATGCCGCACGCTGGCGCATTACGCGGAGGAGGGCGACACCCGCGTGGTTATGCTCGATCCGGTGATCATTGAATTTGAAAAAGCAACCATTAAGCTGCAATCGGAATTCCGCCTCAAGGAGGGCAGCGGCGAGGTGGAGATCGTGCGCCGAATTTTGGAGTCGTCTGACCCTGAAGCCGAGTTTACTCTGGATGAATACATTACTGCTTGCTATGGCACCACCGAATATCCTGAAGACCTGACTGGTGTCAGACTCAGTTTGACGGGCGGCGGCAAGCACCAATCGCTAGAGTATGCCTATCAATGCCGTGAAGCCGAGCTGCCACAGGTGGATTTGGTTCAGGCGCTGGTTCCACAAATTGACACGGCGTTGGAAATGCGCCCCGGCGGAAATGCCGGCGGATATTACCGGGAAGGATTTTCCTTCTCACCCATGTATACCCTTGGAATCAAGACGACGATCAAAGCGAAAGGAGAGCTGCGAACATGGCTCAAGGTCGCAAAGGCAAGTTAAATTACCGCTGTCCGCGCTGCATGATGCGCGAGATTGACATGGATATGCTTTATGACGATGACAAGGCAGAATATTACTGTCTGCGCTGTTCATTCACGGGCAGCGAAGAGGAAGTAAAACGAATTAATGCCCAATTTCGCGAAAAATACCGCGATCGATTAAAAAGAATCACCGAGTTTTAATCAGTTTCATTTTCCCCCATCTTTCTCCCACGGTTTCCGTGGGAGTGCGGTGTATTAGAGAAAGATGAGAGAAATAATCATTCTGAAATGGATTGTTTTACAATATTACTGATTACTGAATTGACAGGAGCCACATGAATTTCTCAAACATCCTTTACGGCGGCGATTACAATCCAGATCAGTGGGGCGAAGAAACCTGGCTTGAAGATGTTCAATTGATGAAGGAAGCCGGGGTTAACCTGGTTTCGCTGGGGATTTTCTCATGGGCAAAACTCGAACCCAGACCGGGTGAATTTGATTTTGGCTGGCTGGACCGCATCATGGATCTCTTGCATGAGAACGGCATATCGGTTGACCTTGCAACGCCCACTGCCTCACCGCCAGCCTGGATGACGGAACTTCACTCCGATTCGCTGCCGGAAAGCGCCAATGGTGAGAAACTCTGGCATGGCTCAAGGCGGCATTACTGCCCTCACAACCCTGATTATTTGAAATACTCGCTGCGCATAGCTGAAAAACTGGCGGAGCGCTATAAGGATCACCCCGCGCTGGTGATGTGGCATGTGGATAACGAATACGGCTGCCATATCAGCGAGTGCTACTGTGACACATCCGCGGCGGCTTTCCGCATTTGGCTGGAAGAACGCTATCACACGATTGAGGGGTTGAACCATGCCTGGGGGACTGCCTTCTGGGGGCAGATTTACACCGATTGGCAGCAGATTCAGCCTCCCCGCAAAGCCCCGGCGCATATCAACCCGACCCAGCAGCTTGACTGGGCGCGTTTTTCATCCGATTCATGGCTGGATTGTTTCAATGCGCAGAAAGCAGTGCTCAAACGCATCACACCGGATATTCCGGTGACCACCAATTTCATGGGCTTTCACAAGGGCGTGGATTATTTCAAGTTCGCTCGGTATGAAGATGTTGTGGCAAATGATAATTACCCCGACACCTGGCAGTCAGACTGGATGCTGCAAGCGGCCATGGTCTGCGATCTGATCCGGTCTGTGGGGGATGGCAACCCCTGGCTGTTAATGGAACAATCCTCGTCACAGGTGAACTGGCGGCCGATCAACACGGTCAAGCGGCCCGGGATCATGCGCCTGGGCAGTCTGCAAGCTGTTGCGCGCGGCGCAGATGGCATTCTCTTCTTCCAATGGCGGCAGTCAAAGGCAGGGGCAGAAAAACATCACAGCGGCATGCTTCCACACGGCGGCACTGAAACCAGAGTATGGCGCGAGATTAAAGCCCTGGGGAATGAACTGGCTGGACTTCAGCCCTTGATTGGCAGCCGGGTTGATGCAGAAGTGGCTATTCTGATGGATTGGAACAACTGGTGGGCGCTGGAGCTTGACAGCAAGCCGTCCGCAGACCTGCGCATGCTGCAGCAGTTAGCCGCTTTCTATCAAACTTTGTATGAGAAGAACATCACAGTGGATTTTGTCCATCCTGCGGGAGACCTCTCAAAATACAAATTGATTGTCGCTCCAAACCTCTACCTGGTGGATGAGGCTGCCATCGATAACCTAAATGATTATGTGCAAAACGGCGGGCATCTTTTAATGACCTTCTTCAGCGGCATCGTGGACGAGAACGAGCATATCTGCCTGGGCGGTTACCCTGCGCCGTTCCGCGATATGCTGGGATTGACAGTGGAAGAATATGTGCCTTTCCCGCGAGGAGTGGTTAATTCCATCGCCACCACTGACGGAAAGACGTTCAAGTCAACCTTGTGGGCGGATGTCATCCAGACTCAGGGCGCTGAAGGGATGGCTGTTTTTGAGAAAGATTATTTTGCCGGAAGACCCGCAATTACTGCCAGATCCTTTGGCAGCGGTTCTGCCACTTACCTGGGTACGATGCCTGACCGCCAAGGCTTGGACTGGGTGTTGGAGCAGACTTGCATGAAAGCTGGCATCTCTGCCCCTGAACTTGAGCTGCCCAGAGGGGTGGAATACTCCCTGAGAAGAAAAGACGACAAAACCTGGGTTTTCTTGTTGAATTTTGGCGGCGAGCGGGTGGTGATCCCCTTTAAGCAGCAAGGCGTTGACCTGTTGACTGGCAGGCCGGTTACCTCGTTTGTGGAACTGGACCCGAACGGCGCAGCAGTGATTGAGTTAAGCTGAAGAACGCTACCGGAGGAAAGTGGAAATGACAGGCAGAAGCAATCAGACGGGTCTATTGATCCGCGGAGCGGATATTTCCTCCCTGGCGAAATCTGAAGACTTGGGCGGCGTTTATCGCGACGCGCAGGGGAACCCGTCAGATGCTCTCATGATCCTCAAGCAGCATGGGCTTAACTATGCCCGACTGCGGGTGTGGGTCAATTCTCCAGACGGATATCACGGCAAGAAGCAACTTCTTGCCATGGCAAAACGCCTGAAAGCGCACGGCATCAAGCTGCTGGTGGATTTTCACTATGCTGACACCTGGGCAGACCCTGGGAAGCAGCCCAAACCGGTTGCCTGGAATGGGCTGGATTTTGTGGGAATTAAAAAAGCCTTATATGATCATACTTTTGATATATGCAGTTGTCTCGCAGCAAAGGGAACCCCGGCTGATATGGTGCAGATTGGCAACGAGATCAACAACGGTATGGTCTGGCCGGAAGGTAAAAATGATGTTGACTTTACTAACCTCGCCGCATTGATCCAGGAAGGGATTCGAGCAGTGAAGGAGTGCAGTCCGGGATCGAGGATTATGCTGCACGTGGCTGAGGGCGGCAGAAACCACATCTTTCGCCGGTGGTTTGATGCCATCCTGGCAGAGGGCGTGAATTTTGACGTGCTGGGAGTATCCTATTATCCCTATTGGCATGGCACGCTGGCGGAATTCAAGCAGAATCTCGATGACCTGGCGAAACGCTATCAGCGCGATATCGTGGTGGTCGAAACGGCTTATCCGTTTGCTGCACGGAACAAGGAAGCCACCAGTGATGTGATCCAGTTTGAGATGGTTGAGGGGTATCCCGCGACACCGGAAGGACAGGCAAAAATGCTTGCCGCCGTGATGAAGATTATCCGCGAGGTGCCTGACGGGCGCGGATTGGGCTTCTTCTGGTGGGATGGAACGTGGATTTGCGTCCCCGGCAACGGCTGGGACCCTCAGCATCCGGATACTTCTGGAAACAATTGGGACAATCAGGTGCTGTTTGATTTTGAGGGAAAACCGCTGCCTGCCCTGGCACTCTTCAGACAAGAATAGCAGGTGTAAGTCAAACTGGTAGTTTTTTTCATTCGATCTCAGTTGTAAAGAAGATTCCTCCATTTAAGGCTTTATAAAGAACCACCTGTTATAGAGAATTTTTGTTACTCTTGATCAAGAACTCTTTCAAGAGCTAATTTTAGAGGGGGAAGATCGTGGTTAATAGCATATCAAACAATAGGGATACTGACCCCAAAGTATTCATTTGCCATGATATTTCTCATTCCGCGCATTTCAAACCAGGCAATATCAGCGTATTTTTCTTGAATACTTAAGGGTACGTGACAGGCTGATTCGCCGATAATTTCTAGATTTCGAATAACAGCATCAATAGTTTTGCTGTCTTTTGAAAAGGCATCCAAATCCATGGAATGAGAGTATTCAGCGATTTTATCAATTGAAAGGATAATATCGCTGATACGCAAACGCCAGTTCCGTTCAGCAGACATGGATTGCCTCATTTAGGATGGTTTGCTTCAATTCAGGGTGGAGCGCATCTTCAGTCACCAGATTGATTTTACATTGAGTGATCTTTTCTAAAAAATCTTTAACTCGGATGAACTCAAAAATACCAACTGGTTTGTCGAATTCAACCAACAGGTCAATATCGCTTTCAACGGTGGCTTGATTTCGCGCCACTGATCCAAATACATATAATGAGCGAATTGATCTCTCCAATATTTCTGTTCGGTGGTTGATCAAAATTTTTGTTAGTTGATTGTGTTCCATGTTGTTATTATACATTTATTACTCCATGAAAGAATGAAGTGGGTTTTCAACGCGAAATGAGCAAGGCTTCTTGGGATCGAGTTTTAAATAATCAATTTGTGATTCCTCCTGTAGAAGATTTCATGCTTTAGTGTATTACCATGTCTTAATTCTCGATTTTGGCGTAAATATTGCACCAAGAACAATATGATTCCAATCGCGATTATTCTATTTATCCTGATTACCGCCAGCCTGATTCTTTCAGTGCCGTTGACCAAACGTCATGCTCAAAAAGAAGCCCGAACGCCCGCGGAAGTTGGTCTGGACTATCGGGCGGTGTTTTTTCCGTCGGAGGACGGCGTCACCCTGGGCGGGTGGTGGATTCCCTCTGAAAATTCACCGCGCACGGTCATCTTTCTACACGGGTTTGCCGGTTCAATGGACCCGGACGTAAAATACGCGCGCGTCTTTCACGATCATGGATTCAACGTGCTGATGTTTGACTTCCGCGCCCACGGACGCAGCAGCGGCAATTTGACCAGCCTGGGTGCCGTGGAAGTGAAGGATGTGTTGGGGGCTTATGACTTTGCCCGGCAGTGCAACAGTTGGATGATCGGTCTTTTTGGGTTCTCAATGGGCGGGCGGGCAGCCCTGCTCACCGCTGAAAAATATAAAGGCTTTGCCGCGGTTGTCTCTGACGGCGGGCCGATGCGCCTGATTACGGCAGTCTCGGCTGACCTGCGCCGCCGCAAGGTGCCCAACTGGGCGGCTCCGATCCTGGCGGGGATGATCCTGTTTGGGGCTTCACTGCGCCTGGGATGCAATCTTTTTTACAATGATCCATTGACACTGGCAAGAAAAATGCCCCCGACTCCGGCGCTTCTTATTCATGGTGATTTGGATCCCTACACAAAGTTTGAGCAAATAGAAAAAATGTTTTATAATTCCAAGAAGATGGTCAAGGTCTGGCGCGTGCCCAATGCGGGGCACCGCGAGGTTGATCAGTCTGACCCTGAAGCTTACATCTCCCGCGTGGTGGACTTCTTTGAACATCACATGGCTTTTGAAAGAGTTTCAAGGGAGGATGACTAATCTTTTTGGAGGAATTGTGGGTTACAAATCAGCAATCATTGTTGTGGAGGAAATTAAACGCTCCAGGGAACTGTATGAAAATGTCCTGGAGATGATAGTGGCTGAAGATTACGGCATTTACAATGTCGGTTTTGAAGGGGGGTTGTCTTTGTACCAGAAGGCATTCTTTGAACAACTGACAGACGGGCTTCAGGTCACATCGAAAGCAAATAATTGCGTCTTATATTTTGAAGTGGACGATCCGCGTTCATTGGATAACAAAATCTCTCAACTCGGGTATGCTTTTATCAACCATGTACGCGAACAACCCTGGGGACAATTAAGCATGCGGTTTTATGATGCTGACGGGTATATCCTCGAAATTGGCGAAAAAATGGATCTGATGGTTAAACGGCTTAAAGCCGAGGGAAAAACCATTCAGGAAATCTCTGCCAAAACCAGTTTGACAATTGAGCAAATCGAAGGATACTTGAAATAACTGCGTTGTAAAGCAGAATTGCCTTTCTGCCATCCTATTGTCGGAGAAGAATATGAAGCAGCGTGTCAATGGCTGGTATCTCTTTGTTCTTAACGCCTATTGGATCGGTTTATCGTTTATGTGGAACAGTCTGCATGTCACCATTCTGCCGGCTGTTTTGTTGAAGTATATCCCCGAGACGCAAAAGAATACCTGGCTGGGGTTGCTCACATTCTTTGGGCTGATTTTGGCGATGATCATTCAACCTCTTTCCGGGGCGGTCAGTGACCGCTGGCAATCGAAAATGGGACGAAGACGCCCGTTTATTTGGCTGGGAACCGGCGGCGACCTGATCTTTTTAGCCATTATGGGCTTTATCGGCGGCCTGCCTGCCCTATTTATCGGCTATATTGGCTTGCAGACCTCTTCCAATATCGCTCATGGTCCCGTTCAGGGACTGCTGCCGGATGAAGTGCCTGCCAGCCAGCTAGGCTTTGCCAGCGGTATCAAGACCACCACCGATATGGTCGGAATTGTCATTTCTTCTTTGTTGATGGGGTTTCTGATTTCTTCCAAAGACCCCGACCCCACGCTTTCGATTATCGTGATCATCGCGCTATTGGTGATCTTTGGGGGCATCACGCTGCTCTTTTCACACGAAAAATCCACGTTCTCCCCTGAACGCACCCGCATTGACTGGAAGGCTTTGTGGAAGTCTGTGTTTCATTTCAAGGCGGAAGGCGACAGGAATTATTGGCGCCTGATCTTCAGCCGCTTCCTCTACCTGGTGGGGATTTATGGATTTCAATCGTTCGCCCAATATTTCATCCGCGATAAGTTCTCAGATCAGGATCCCATCCAGTTCACCCAGTTTGTGATGGGTTCATTCGTCATCGTGCTGATTATTTTTTCACTGCTTTCAGGCCGCTGGAGCAATCGCTTTGGTCAAAAACGGCTGCAAATTGTGTCTTCATTCATCGGCGCAGCAGGCGCGATACTGGTGATTTTTGCGGTCACGCCATTCCAGTTGATCGCATTTGGCAGCATCCTTGGGGCTGGGTTGGGCATCTTTTTAGCCACCAACTGGGCTTTGGCGAACCAAATGGCTCCCAAGGGAGATTCAGGCAAGTATATCGGCCTGACCAATCTTGCGACCGCTGGCTCAGCTGCCGTTGCGCGGTTGGAAGGACCCATGACGGATGTGCTCAACAACGCCGCACCCGGTCAGTGGTGGGGTTGGACAGCACTGTTCGCGATCTCAGCCGTTCTCATGCTTTGGTCCGCGTTTGCCATGAAGCGGGTGCCTGAGTTCAAGGCAGAACAAGCCGGGTAAACAAAACTGCTGATTCAAAAAGGGTTCGCATCCTTTATAATCAACTTATGATGAATAACAGTCTTACTCTTGGTTATCCAGTCGAAATCCAGCAGTTGTTCAAGGTGATTCAAGAAAAACTGCGCCAGGCACTGCCCGGAGCACGGGAACAAATTGACCCGATGGCCAATATGCTGGCGTTTCAGTTGAAGCCAGGGTTCATTGGCACGATTTTTACACTGATTCCGGTTGAGACTCATATAACAGTTGGTTTCTACGGCGGAGCCAGTCTGCCTGACCCGAACGGGTTGCTGGAAGGGAAGGGTGCAGTTCATCGGCATGTAAAAATCCGCTCAGTTGAACAGGCAAATTCTGTTGAATTTTCTGAATTGCTGCAAGTGGCTGCCAAAGCAGCCTATGAACGGCTCGGAATTAACAAGCCCGGCACGGAATAGGTAGAGACCAGGCAGTCGTTATCGCTAATCCATTTATTAAGATGAAATCCAGAATTCTTAAACTAACCCAGGGCGAGGTTCAATCGCCCATTTATTTGCCAGACGCCACCTTTGGTGTGGTCCGATCTGTGGATGCTGAAGACCTGGTGGGGGTAGGGGTTCAGGCACTGGTGATGAATACCTTTCACCTGATGCAGAAACCGGGTTCGTCCACGATTCAATCGCTGGGCGGACTGCACAAGATGTCCAACTGGGGCAGGAATATTGTCACCGATTCGGGGGGCTTCCAGGCTTATTCGCTCATCAGGCAGAACCCCAAATTTGGCAGTATCAACGAAAAGGGCATCACCTTTCAACCGGAAGGCAGCGATCGTAAGTTTCAACTAACCCCTGAAAAGACTGTTCAACTGCAAATCGCCTATGGGTCTGACGTGGTCATCTGCCTGGATGACTGCACTCACGTGGACGAGGGGATCGAAGCCCAGAAGAAATCGGTTGAACGCACGATAGCCTGGGCAAAGAAGAGCAAGAAGGAATACAACCGTTTGATCGAGCAAAAGAAGCTGACTGAAGAGACGAGGCCGCGTATTTTTGGGGTGATTCAAGGCGGCGGGTCAAAGGAACTGCGTTTGCAATGCGCCGAAGCCCTGCTCGAAATTGGTTTTGATGGATACGGATTTGGCGGTTGGCCGCTGGATAAAGACAATCGCTTGCTGACCGATATCATCGGCTATACACGCGAGATCATCCCGGCGCAGTATGCCATGCACGCGCTTGGCATCGGGCATCCGGAAAACGTGCTGGCCTGTTTTCAGTTAGGCTATGACATTTTTGACTGTGCCATGCCCACCCGTGACGCCCGTCACGGACGATTGTTCGTCTTTCAAAAAAGTGACCAGGACCCTGATTTCGGCTTAAGCGGTGACTGGTTTGGATATCAATATATCAATGATGAGCAGCATATCAAGGCAGACCGACCAATCAGCGAGTTTTGCGACTGCCCCTGTTGCCGGCATTACTCGGCGGGCTATTTGCACCACCTTTTCAAACAGGGAGACACCCTTTTCTACAGGTTGGCTACATTACACAATTTGCGTTTCATGGTACAGCTTTGCGAACGCATTCAGAAGAGGTTCGCATGAACCCCGCGCAGCCTGAGATTTTGGATGAACTGGTCGAACTGGTACGGGCTTCTTCCAAGTATCAGTCCATCTCTGAAGGGTTGATTCGGGAGGTTGGTGCAAAAGAACTTGTTAAGCGACGAAATCTAAAAGAAGCCGTCAAGGAGACACGCACCAAGCTGCACCAGGTGGGTTCAGCCTTTCAGGAGAAACCCATTCCATATGAACTCTGGCGTGAGGAGTTGAACAACCTGCCGACAGACATCAACGCTGAGGAATCCCAAAAGTTCATCCGCGCCTGCCTGCCCATGCACGCATCCACGGCAGAACGGCTGCCTATTTTGACTGAGTTTTTCAACCAAACGCTCAACTCGCTGGCACCAGTTCATTCGGTGCTAGACCTGGCTTGCGGCTTAACCCCATTAACCTTGTCCTGGATGCCCGTCACAAGTGATGTGGTTTATTCGGCATACGACATCTATGAGGATATGACCAGTTTCATCGGCGACTTTTTCTCGCATTTTGGAATCATGGGGAGGGTGAGTGTGTGTGACTTAACTGCCCGCGTTCCGGATGACAAAGCGCAGGTCGCACTTTTACTAAAGACCATCCCCTGTCTGGACCAGGTGGATAAGACCGCCGCGAAACGCCTTCTGTTGAGGTTGAATTGCGACTTTATATTGGTTTCATTTCCGGCACACAGCCTGGGCGGAAGATTGAAGGGTATGCGCGAAAATTATGAAGCCAGGTTTGCCGAGCTTGTGAAAGACGAAAACTGGAAGATTAGCCGCTTTGAATTTTCAAGCGAACTGGCTTTTTTGATTGAGAAGTAAACATGACAAAGCGTAAAAAGAAATCCATTCCAATGAGTGAAAACCATGAAGAATTATCGGCTGCCCAACTGGCAGCCTTTCAGCCGTTGCTATCGGCGGAAGAATTTTCCGAACTGAAACATGAAATTCTTCAGTCGCTTCCTCCGGCTTTGCGGATAAATCCGCTAAAAACAATGCCTGAGTTTGCTCGCCAACTCGTTGAGCGTTACGGCTGGGAATTGACTGCCATCCCATTCTGTGCTGAAGGGTACCGTGTCAATATCGGGCAGGGTCCGGCAGTCAGCGCCACGCTGGAACACAAGACCGGTCAGTATTACATCCAGGAGGCAGCCAGTATGCTGCCTGTTGCGCTGTTTGAGAATCATGCCAGTGACGAACTTTTAACACTTGACCTGGCAGCTTCTCCGGGCGGAAAAACCACCCACCTGATTGCCCGGCAGAATGACAAGGGGTTGGTGCTTGCCAATGATTCCAGCCAGGGGCGAATTCAAGCATTGAAAGTAGTTTTACAGCACTGGGGAGCCACCAACACAGCTGTGACGCGTTTTCCGGGTGAGAAGTATGGCGCATGGTTTGCCAATCAATTTGACCGGGTGTTGATTGACGCTCCTTGCAGCATGCAGGGGCTACGAACTGCCGAATCTCATGAAGTCAGGCCAGTCACCGAAAAGGAAAGCCGGCTGCTCTCGCAACGTCAGATTGCACTGTTGACAAGCGCTCTGCAAGCCGCGAAGATTGGCGGGGAGGTGGTCTATTCCACCTGTACCTTGCTGCCGCTTGAGGACGAGGGAGTGGTCGAAGTTGTGATGAACAAATTCAAGAGCTGCGTTGAGTTGCTGGATGCCCAGAGAGGGTTGCCAGCGGCGGCTCCGGGTATCCAGAATAGCTACCAGGCTGATATGAAAAGGGTGGTTCGTCTATGGCCTCATCGCTACCAGACAGCAGGGTTCTTTGCTTGCCACCTGCGTAAGGTTGGAGAATTTCCGCTGCGCACTATTGACGCACCTGAGCATTCCATGGAAGCGGCTGGTTTCTTTGAATTATCCTCCACAGAAGCTGCCCGTTTTGTTCGTGACTTTGAAGATTGGTCGGGATATCCATTGCAGAAATACCTGGATGAAGCGCGCAGGGTGTTGGTGAAACGCGATCAACGGGTGTTTCTCTTCCCTGAACTGCTTTTGAAGCGCTTCCGCAACCTGCCGGTGCAGTCGGCAGGGATTTTACTGGGTGAATATGAAGGGGATGATTTTGTGCCGTCCAATGAATGGGTGTTAAGATTTGGAAACCAGTGTGAAGCGATCCTGGCCAAACTGGATGAGGATCAGTTTGATGTTTTTTGCGGGGGAGAAGACCTGCCGGATTATACAGACGCGTTAGCCACGAGAGCATCCATGCGTATCATCTTGGGTTCAGACGGCAGAATTGCAGGTAGAGGAAGATTGCAGTCAGGCCGGCTTAAGAATTTGTCATCCAAACAGTTGATGTAAATCGAGAAATTATTCCAATTCGTAATTCACCAGACCGGCTGCCAGGATGGCGGCGGTTTCCATACGCAGAATGCGTTTGCCCAGCGAGACGGGTACAAAGCCGCATTTTTTTGCAGTTTCTGCTTCGTCTGATGACAAGCCGCCTTCAGGTCCGATGATCAGGCTGATTCCCATGTTATGAGCACCGTGAAGGGCGGATTTTATCTGGCTTTGGTTTTCTTCTTCCCAGAGAAGAAGCTTGAGCGAGGTTTCTGCCTGGATAGAAACTGCGGCTTGGTAGGGCAGGGTGGGGAGCAGTTGGGGGATTCTTCCGCGGTGACTCTGTTCGGCGGCTTCGAGAAGGATTTTGTTCCAGCGCGGATATTTGTCTTCCACGTCTTTGTTTTTTTGGATCAATGTTCTGGAAGAGATGAACGGTTGAAAGGTGGTTACTCCAATCTCGGTGCATTTTTGAAGGATTAATTCGAACTTTTCACGCTGGGTTAGACCGATCAATAAAGTGACGCGAGTCTCAGGTTCGCCTTCAGCAGATTGTCTGCGCAAAATGGAAGCCGTGCAACGGGTGTCGTTGACTTCGGTCAGGTTTGCGGGATATTCAAACCCCTGATTGTCCAGCAGTACGATCTGGATGCCGGGTTTTAATCTCAACACCCGGTTGATCTGCCTGGAGATAGAGTCTGGCAAACCAATTTCACCGGGTTGAAGGATTGTGTCAGGTAGAAAAAATCGATGCATGCGAATCCTTTTGTTTCGATTATACTAGTACTCGGTTCGTCCTCAAAAGCATCGCAAAAAAATAATTCACCGAACAACGAAAGTGGGCGATCCCTGGCGGCTAGCTGCCGGGAGGATTCATCTATCACTTCACCATGTCTTATGACTATTGAAGAATTCAACTAGAAGGAAATTGGAAACTTGAACGCGCAAAATATCTCCGCAAAAATTTACAAGTATTTTGACCTGGTCATGGCATTGTTCGTGACGGTATTGATCGTGAGTAATATTGCTTCTTCTGCAAAAATCATTGATTGGGGGGTCTCTCTATTTGGTCTTCCGCTCTCGTTTGATGGCGGAACGATCTTGTTCCCGATCAGCTATATATTTGGCGATATACTGACAGAGGTATACGGTTTTAAACGCTCCCGTCGGGTGATCTGGACAGGTTTTGGATGCCTGGTGTTGACTACGATGGTCTTGTGGCTGGTGCGCATCATGCCTGGGTCTGCTGACTGGCAGACACAGACCGGTCAGGCAGCCTATAACAACGTGTTGGGTGGCATCAGCACAGGCGGAATTGTTCTGGCAAGCCTCGTGGCTTACCTGGCAGGGGAATTTACAAACTCAGTCGTGTTGGCAAAGATGAAGGTGGCTACAAATGGCCGCTGGCTTTGGATGCGCACCATTGCCAGTACATTGGTGGGTGAAGGGGTTGACTCGCTGGTGTTTATTGGGGTAGCCTGCCTGGCGGGGGTTTTCCCGTGGGAGTGGTTCTGGTCTCTGGTGGTCACCAATTATATATTCAAGTGCTTTATTGAAATTGTGATGACTCCATTGACATACATGATCGTCGCCAAACTCAAAAAAGCAGAAAATGAAGATTATTACGACACAAAAACCCGCTTTACGCTATTCGGTAACAAGTGACAGGGTAGAATCGGAACTGCCGATCACCACTGAAAATTCACCCTTTAATTCAATTTGCTTCAACTCAACAATTAGCTGACTCAGAGACCCTCGAAAGAGGGTTTCAAATTTTTTGGTCAGGTCGTTTGCCACCACTGTAGGGCGGTCGCCGTAAATATCAAGTGCGTCTTGGAGAAATGCGATCAACCGGTAGGGGCTTTCGTAGAAAATCAGGGTGTGCGGAGAATTCTTGTCGATTTCGAGCCAGCGCTTACGCGGTCCGCTTTTGCGGGGAGGGAACCCCCTGAAGGTAAAACTGTGCACCGGGAGCCCGGAAAGAATCAACGCCATGATTAATGCGGTCGGTCCGGGGACGGCAGTCACCTCGAGCCCTTCAGCAATGGCACTTCGGACCAGGATAAACCCCGGGTCTGAGATGGAAGGGGTGCCCGCATCTGTGACCAGGGCAATGGTTTTGCCGGAGCGTAGTATTTCAAGGATTTTGGGCAGCACTCGCTGCTCATTGTCTTCACGGAAGGAAAGCTGAGGTTTTTTAATGCTGAAATGGGTCAGCAGAAACCCGGTTTTTCGGGTGTCTTCACTGACCACCACGTCGGCGGATTCAAGCGCAGCCAGCGCTCTTTGTGAAATGTCTCCAAGATTGCCAATTGGCGTGGATACAAGCAGCAGCATAGGTTTTCCCTTTCGGTAAAGAGTATAACATGCGTTAAATTATTCGTGTTTGCCCGGATTGCTTACTTGAATTCTAAAATTATACTGTTATAATACTATTAGTT
>CAYXWV010000038.1:0-21385 GCA_964468875.1 uncultured Anaerolinea sp.
CGACTCAAAATCGTGTTCCCTCGGGAATGTGGGTTCGATTCCCACCTTCGGCACCATAATTATAACATGTACACCCCGTGAACTTTTACGGGGCGTCTTGTTTAATGACTATAATAATTTCTAGAATTAAATATATACCAAAACTACAGTTTCTGAATAAACGACCATGAACGATCGTTCAATGGATTGTTTTAACATTATCCCAAGTAATTCGTATTAGTTATTTAATCCAAATAAAAATTGTGAATTTTTATTTACTCTTACTGGTTTTTTTATCCGTCTCGTTGTATACTCACTAATACTTATAAATTTCTACTTTTTTGAAGAGGGCGCCCATGAAAGCCACTGTCACCCAACAACATCTGGCTCACGGATTGAGTATCGTCAGCAAGGCCGTTTCGCCTCGAAGCACGTTGCCGGTTTTGGCAAACGTGTTGGTGGCAACGGACGAAGGGCGCTTGCGCCTCTCAGCCACCAATCTGGAAATGGGAATCACATGTTGGATTCCGGCACAGATTCAAGAAGAAGGCTCCATTACAGTTCCATCGCGCACGCTTGTTGATTTGGTAGGCACCTTCCCTCCTGAAAATGTGCAATTAACCCTAGACACACGAACGCAGACGATCACACTGGTTTGCAACAGTTCAGTGCATGATATCAAAGGCATTGATGCCCAAGATTTTCCGCCAATTCCGGTTCCTGACCTTACAGAGGGAGTCGATTTAAACCTGGGCGATTTCAAAGAAATGATCCAGCAGGTTGCCTTCGCAGCGTCTGCTGATGAAGCACGTCCGGTTTTGCAAGGCGTAAAAATGGAAGTGAAAGAGAATGAAATCGCATTGGCGGCGACGGATGGTTTTCGGATCTCTGTGCGAAAAGAACTGCTTGCCAACCCAATCAAGCAGGAGTTTTCAATTATCATCCCGGCACGTGCCATGAACGAATTGGCGCGCATCGCTTCAGATGGCGATAAGACGGTCACCATGGTTGTCCCCCAGGGGCGCGGTCAGGTGATTTTCCACCTCAACGACGCAGAACTGGTTTCTCAGTTGATTGACGGCAACTTCCCTGATTTTAAAGCCATTATCCCTCATAATTTCAAAACCAGAACCACCATATCAACCCCTGCTTTTCTAAAGGCGTGCAAACAGGCTGAAATTATTGCCCGCGAAGGGAACAATGTAGTGAAACTGAACATTATTCCAGAAGCAGACGGAAACGGAAGGGTAGAAATCAGCGCCTTAACCGAAGAAACTGGCAAAAGCGACATTCAAATGGAAGCCCATATTGACGGCAGTCCTTTGTTGATTGCATTCAACGTGAGATTTTTACGCGAAGTGTTGGATGTTGTTCACTCTCCAAACGTCGCACTTGAGACAAACGCAAATAACACACCTGGGGTGTTGCAGCCGGTGGGCGATGATAATTTCACTCATGTGATCATGCCCATGCATTTGGGATAAACACGAATAATTAGATAAACTCCCCTCTCGTAAGAGAGGGGAAATCATATCCCAATATTTAATTATTTCTAGAAATAATTATGGACTTTCTTCCAAATTCTTCCGAACGTTTGCTAAGTTTAACAATTGCATTGGGGCAATACCCAATATTGGCTCCGAAAATTCGCGCGCGTATGCGCAAAGAATTGTTTTCCCGAGGCATCATTGAACAGAAAGAGTTTGAAGCTCAGGTAAGAAGCGAAGCCATACAAACCCAGAAGATGGAAGGGGTTCAAGATCCCATGTATCAGGAACCTTCTGATATTTGGGAGATGCGCAAGTCAATTTTACGAGACCAGTTAACCGACCTTTTATTCAGCCGACACTTGCCTTTCGAAATAATGGAAATGATGATCAGCGAAGTGCTGGTTGAAAAAGGGATTACTCCCACGGAACAGCATTTGGCAATCAACCCCGAACTGGCGCCTCTCGATTTGGTGTTTGAGCAAGCCATGACTATTGAGAACATGCCTGTTGAAAGCAAAGGCACATTAGTTCCGCGGCTTGAAGAATCAAAAGTAGTACTAATCCGATCCATGATCAGTGATCATTTGCGA
This sequence comes from uncultured Anaerolinea sp., assembly GCA_964468875.1. Taxonomy (GTDB): domain Bacteria; phylum Chloroflexota; class Anaerolineae; order Anaerolineales; family Anaerolineaceae; genus UBA6107. The sequence continues at coordinate 2,060 of CAYXWV010000038.1, forward strand.
TACATTAACATTGCCAAAGAATGGCTGACTGTTACTGACCTGGCAGAGATCAGACGGCGCAAGATTGGTGCGGGAAGAATCGGCGGCAAGGCAGCCGGGATGATTCTGGCGGAACACATTTTGAAAAACTCGCCTGAACTAGGCGAAAGCGCCAATATCTCTGTACCAGAGTCTTTTTACGTTGGATCAGATGAATTTTATACATTCATGGCGATTAATAATTTAACTGGTTGGAATGACCAGAAATATAAGACTGAAGACGAAATGCGGGCAGATTATCCCCGGATCGAACAGGAATTTCACCAGGGAGATTTTCCGCCTTATTTCATGGATCAGATCCAGACCATGCTCATCAAGATCGGAAAACAACCCCTCATCGTTCGTTCCTCAAGCTTGTTGGAAGACAGCTTTGGCACAGCCTTTGCCGGAAAATACGAAAGTATTTTCTGCCCTAACCAGGGAACTCTGGACGAGAATCTCAAAGAACTGACAAATGCTATTGCCCAGATTTATGCCTCTGTTTTTAACCCCAACGCATTGGTGTACCGCCGCAGCAAAGGACTGCAAGATTACGACGAACGCATGGCGCTCTTAATCCAGATTGTTGAGGGAGAACGATATGGCGACTACCTCATGCCTCATGCTGCCGGTGTTGCCTTCAGTCGAAATCTCTATCGGTGGGCGCCTCAAATCCGCGCAGAAGATGGCTTTGTTCGTTTAGTGTGGGGTCTTGGCACGCGGGCAGTTGATCGAGTGGGCAATGATTACCCCCGATTGGTGGCATTAAGCCATCCGCTTTTGCGTCCCAGCAACGACCCCCAGACCATCCGTCGATATTCCCAGCAATTTGTAGATTTAATTAACCTAAAAGACAACATATTAACCACATTGCCCGTTAGAGAAGTGCTTGACGCAGATTATCCCCCATTGCGCTACATTGCTCAAACTGACGAGGGCGGTTATTTTGAAACCATACGCAGCTTGCTGGTGAAAGACCCGAAAGACTTGGTTTTGACCTTTGATGTTCTTTTACAGCGCACGCCCTTTACCAACCGGATGAAACAAATTTTGCACATTCTCGAAATTGCTTATCATTCACCAGTCGATGTTGAATTTGCTATCAGTCTGAAGCAAGACGTGGGATTACAGCCAAAACTGGGAATTGCAATGCTCCAATGCCGTCCACAGAGCAGGTTGAGCGATGTCGACGTTGAACATTTGCCCACCAATCTGACGCCGAGCGATATAGTATTTTCCTCCGAATTTATGGTTCCCCGCGGAAAAATTTGCAAGATAAATTACGTGGTTTATGTAAAAGCCAAAGAATTTTTTGCCCTGAAAAGCAATTCAGAACGCAGCGATCTTGCTAGATGCATTGGAAAACTAAACGAGGCGCTAGAAAAGGAAACCTTTATTTGCGTGGGACCCGGCCGTTGGGGAAGCTCCAATGCCGACCTGGGTGTTCCAATTGCCTATGGAGATATTTATCACGCAAAAGCGTTGGTTGAATTGGCAGGAGAACATTATGGGTTGCCGCCCGAACCATCATTGGGAACCCATTTCTTCCAGGATCTATTGGAAGCGCAGATATTCCCATTAGCACTGCAACTGGACGATCCAAAGACAATTTTTAATACCGTGTTCTTTGAAGACACCCCCAACCATCTCCTGGAGTGGGTTCAGGCTGATGAAACTGTTCAAAAATGCCTTTTCCTTATTAGCGTGGAAGATTATGCCCCAGGAAAGAAAATATCCATTGTCATGAACGATGATGTTGGAAAGGTGTTAGCCTATATCGGATAAAAAGAGACCGGCAAACGCCGGTCTCTTTTTCGACTATTACAAACGTTACTCTTCTGACGAATCGGGTTCTTCGGCATCCAAAGACTCTGATTGTTTATTTGAACGATCGTCCTCATCCTCATCATCATCTTCGTCATCATCCTCGTACTCATCACCTTCATCCTCTTCTTGTGACTCCTGTTTCCAGAAGTAATAGATGAGGTAAAGATTGACAAGCATGAACAGCGCCATGATCCCATCAACCGCCCAATAACTCCAACCGTTGTATTGCAGGAAAATTGAAACACCGTTGATCAGCATGTGATAGCCGAAAGCCAACGCAAACCAACCAAAATTGCGATTCTTGACAGCTTTCCAGATCAAAATTGAAAATAATATCTGTGAAACAATGGCGATAATTCGTTCAACTCCAGGCTGAAGACCCGTATGCCAGGCAGGAGACCAGAACTGCTGAATATATGACAATACCGCCTGAACCTGCTCGGAAGCAACACCCTTGGCTAGCTGGGCGCCGGGATTGTAAAAGGTGAAATAAAAGAACTGAACTGCAAAACCGCTGAAGATCGGCCAAAATGGCCAGGCACACAATGCGATGCTTTCGATTCCGCCATGAGCAATTCCCATCCCTATTGCAGAGGGAAGCTTCTTGACTTTCTTTTTCATCACCAAAAAACCAAAATATCGGAAACCTTCTTCAAACAAAGCGGCAAGAAAACCCATAACCACTGCCAGGAAGAGGGGAACAAGGTTGTCTGCGGGCAACGGCAGTGTGCCGTTTCTAAATAGCGTGACAACTTGTTGTAAAACAGGATAGTGAATCACCTGTGAAACAATGTAGGTTAACACACCAGTTAAGATAACCCACCAGGAGACCTTAAACCGCTTGACAACAAAAAACACAAGCGCGATCGGCAGACCGACCATAATAATAATTGACAACAGATACGTGATAAACAAACCTACATTGAATGACATGCTCTATCCTTTTTAAGCATTTATTTCCAATTACATCTCCAGTAACGCATTGGATGGATAGAGTATATGCTTTTTTTGTTTTTTCTGGAAGTCTTGATTTATGTAGATATTTGAGATGTTTCACGTGAAACAATTTTCGCCCCCGCTTTTTTTTGTTTCACGTGAAACAATTTGATTATTACAGTTCCTGCTGGCGAAAAACCAGCCAGGATCCTATCAATGAACACGCGACCAATCCAAAGCTGACCCACAAGCTTGACCAACTCGTAACTGGCAGGTCAGACATAATCAAACTTGCATTGGAGAGTAAAGCGTCAGGCAGGAAAACGGCGATTCCGGGGATGCTGCTTAAAATACCAAAAACGATCAGCACACCAAAAGAGGCGCCAATGGCGATATATTGGGTGCGGGTCAGGGTTGAGAAGAAAAGCGTAATTGCCACGAACACCAAAAGATACAAGATCAGCAGCCCGTTGGCAGTTATCCAGTTCAGAATATTCAGCTCACCAAACAGAAAGAAGGTATAGTAGTAGCAGGCAATTCCTGCTGTAAGAATTGCCAAAATAAAAGTGGTGCCCATCGCGGCAAACTTGGCTGTGAGAAAACCGGCTTTTGACATGGGTTTTGACAGGATCATGGCGGCTGTACCCTTGTCTTTTTCTCCGGCAACGGATCCCATGGCAAACACCAGTGCCAGCAGAATACCGAATTGGGTGATGTTTTTGAGATATTGAGCAACGGCATCCTGAATAGCGGGAGCAGGGATCAGCGCGCTGAAAGCTTCTCCTCCTGGTACCAACTGCATTAATTGGGGTGTCATCTTCGCAATTAATGGTGATGTCATGCCAAACAAAACCAGCACAATCATTGCAATCAGCAGTTTGTGCGTACGGCGTTGCTCCAATAATTCTTTGGAATAAGCGGCTAAAAAGTTCATTTTTGACTCCCGATCAACTGGATAAAGATGTCTTCCAGCGAAGGCTTCACTACTTCCAGTTTCTCAAAATGAGATTGATGTTGCAGTGCGTCCTGGATGATTTGCCGTTGAGCGGCATATAGTTCTTTAACCGCCAGGTGGAATGTATAACCGTTAACACTGACATCAGTAACGTCGGGCAAATTTTCCAGCCTTTTTCGCCACTCTTTCATGAAGGTTGTCATGCCGTTGCCTACGGTCAGCTCAAGGGCGGGGATGGCGTATCGCTCCATCAGGCTCTCTTTTTTATCTTGGGCGATCATTTTGCCGTGGTGAATAATGGCCACGGTGTCGCAGATTCTCTCCACGTCTGCCAAAATGTGGCTTGACATGACCACCGTGCATTGATGGCTCAGCCCCTCGATCATCTCGAGCACTTCTTTTCTTCCCGCAGGGTCAAGCGCGCTGACTGGCTCATCCAGCAGCAAGATCGTAGGTTGATTGATTAGCGCCTGGGCAAGCCCCAGCCGTTGACGCATACCGCGCGAGAATCCGCCGATGCGTCGTTTGGAAACGTCAGTCAACCCTGATTGTTCGAGCAATTGGTCAGCCCGGCGGCGGCGTTCGCTTGTGTCCAGTTTATAAATTTTCCCAACATAATCCAGATATTCCCGCGGGCTCATCCATGAGTAAAAAGCAGGCTCCTCGGGCAGATAGCCGATATATTGGCGAAGGTCAGGCGCCTGGCTGCCGTTGAGGCTGATTTTTCCAGTGGTTGGTTTTGCCAGCCCGGCAAGAATGCGTAGCGTGGTCGTTTTGCCTGCGCCATTGGGACCCAAAAAACCAAAAACAGAACCCGATTCAACCTGCATATTCAGCCCATCCAGCGCGCGGACGCTGCCGTAGGTTTTTACCAGGTTTTCGATCATAATGGCTGTCATTCATTTCTCCCGAAGATGAAGTAGGCAATCGGGCCTATTAAGTTAAAACAGACCACTACAATGATCCACACCCATTTTGGTCCCCTCGTCCTATCCCGTTTAATAACATCCACCAGTGCGGCAATCATCAATCCAAGTTGCAAAAGAAGAATGGGGATGAGTAGCGGGAGGTATTGTTGAAGTATTGAAAATCCATTGAATGACATTTTGTTCTCCGATATGATTTTTGGGGTCTTTATTTTCAAAAGACCCCATTTATTCCTATTTTTCTTGTTGCGGCATGTTTTGTTGTGCCAGAGAGGTAATGCCTGAAATACCACCGAGGTTCATGGTGTCCACTGCACTGGAGGGCACGATCACCAGGGCGCCTTTCTCTTTCAGCCCTTCAAAGAGCATATTCATGGCGCGAAGGTGCAGCGCGGTCGGGTTGTTGGCATAAGCCTTTGAGGCAGTTTCAAAACTTGAAGCGATCTGCATTTCAGACTCACCGAGAATGACACGTGCCTGACGTTCACGCTCAGCCTGAGCCTGGCGTGACATGGCGTCTTCAAGATCCGCCGGAATCACCACGTCGCGGATCTCGACGGATTGGACTGTGATGCCCCATGGGGTGGTGCGTTCATCAATGATGTGCTGCAGGTCGGCATCCATTTTGTTGCGGCCTACTAAAATATCTGCCAGTGTCATCTGACCGATCACTTCACGCAGGGCGGTCTGGCTGGCCCATGCAATGGCTGCCCGGTAATTCTCAACTTCAAGGGCGGCTTTCTCAGCGTCCCATACCAGCCAGAACAAGACTGCGTCCACGTTGACCGGCACTGTGTCGCGGGTCAGGGTTTTTTCCGCGGAGAAGGGGGTGACCATTACCCGCTGGTCAATCCAGGTTGTGATCGTATCAAGCACAGGGACGATCCAAAAGAGACCCGGGCCGCGCAGTTCGCGGAATTTACCCATGCGTAGTACAACGGCTTTTTCCCATTGCCTGGCAACCTGGATGGAGAAAAACAGATAGAAACCGATGATCATCAACGGGAAAACAAACGCCATAATTACTGCGTCTGAAATACCTCTCGTGTCCATGATCACGGCTCCGCTAATTGCAACCAGCATAAAAACAATCAATGTGGTTGTGGCAATTCCGTTCATGTGTGTTTCAGGGGCATTGGCGGCTTTACTTTTACCAAAAGACTTGAAGGGAGTCAAATCTCCACTTGTGCCGTCAGATCCCGATCCCTGGGTTCCGGCGTTTTGAATTTCTACGATTCTCGTTTTATAGCTCATTTTTTTCCTCTTTATTCATTCTCGTTTTCTGTTTCTTTTTCCAGGGTGCCATCTTGCCACCATTGGAGAAATTTTTGGATGGTGCTTTGGCTTTCTTCGTAACTGAAGCCTTGTTTTGCCAGTGAACGTAAGAAACGTTTGATCTGCGCATCAAGGGCTTCCTGTTTCAATTTCTGAGCGGCATCTTTGGAGGGTCGATCCAGCAGGTAGGTGCCTCTGCCTTGTTGGGTCGAAATCAATCCGGCTTCGTCTAGCATGCGATACGCCCTGGCTATTGTGTTGAAATTGACCCGAAGTTCTGAAGCCAGCTGTCGCACAGTGGGCAATTGATCGCCCGGTTTTAATTCTCCCGTGGCAAGATAGTTTTGAACCTGCTCAACAATCTGCACATAACTGGGCACCCCCGATCGAAAATCTAGATTGAAATGTAATGATTTCACATTTGATCCTCCTGATCTCTTTAATCATATCTTTGCAATGTATCTTTGTATGATTGTATCATTGTATATTTTCCTGTCAAGTAAAAAACCGGATATTTGTTACCTGATTTCGCTTGTTGGGGGTTAAAATAGATGAACAATCAGAGGTATATATACATCACAAGAAAAGGAGATTTCCCATGTCCAAGTCATTTGACGATCTGATGGAAGCGTTTGCTGGAGAAAGCCAGGCTAACCGCAAGTATTTGGCGTTCGCCAAAAAAGCTGATGATGAAGGTTACAACCAGGTGGCAAAACTATTCAGAGCTGCCGCCCATGCAGAGACCATTCACGCGCTCAAGCATTTCACTACAGCCGGGATGGTTAAAACCACGGAAGAAAACCTTAAAGCCGCCATTGAAGGAGAGCACTACGAGAACACCTCCATGTATCCTGCTTTTATTAAGGATGCCGAAGAAGAGGGTGATTCAAAAGCATTAAGAAGCTTTACCTGGGCAAACGAGGTCGAAAAAGTGCACGAAATGCTCTATAAAGAAGCGCTTGAGTCACTGGGTAAACCCGGTGAAACCTATGATTATTACATCTGTCCATTCTGCGGATATACTCACGCACGGAATGCTCCTGAGAAGTGCCCGGTATGCGGCGCCCCAGCCAGTAAATTTGAACGAATCAGCTAAATTACTGGAGGTCGGTGCACGGTTTTCATAAAAAAACCGTATAATGATTGCATCACTCATTATTTTTGTCTGGGGTAACCCGAGGAGAAGACTATGTGGTATTACACGCTCAATAATCAGCAAGTTGGTCCAGTAGACGAAAAAGAGATAAAGAAATTAATTGAAGCCGGTTCCATTACTCACGCCACCATGGTTTGGACCACCGGCATGGCAACCTGGCAGCCGATCGGTCAATCAGGGTTGGCTTCATTGATGGGATCCGTTCCCCCTCCAGCCGTGGGTGCTGTTCCCCCCGCTTATGCAGTAGAAGACCCGAAAGTTACTCAAATCAAAACCCTCTTCACCTGGTTCTGGGTCAGCCTGATCGGCACCATCGTTTTTGGTCTGGGTGCCATCGCAGCAGCCGTTTTATTTGTGATCATCGTTTACAAATGTTGGGAACTCGTCCAACACGAGGGTGTTCGCGGCACCGCTGATCAAATGGTTTCCCGCAGTTTCATCCCCGGATGGAGCTTCTATTGGATATTCCCCGCGCTGCGTGGGTTAGCCAAGGAATTCAATGACAAATTCGATCGCGACAACATTCCTGCCGAGCGCTTCAACTTGAACCTGCCCACCTGGATGATCATCTGCGCTTTTGCCAGCCCCATTACTGTTGGTCTCTCTGCAGTTGCTTTCATTGTGCTGTGGATTATCTATACCAACAAAATCAAGAATGCTGCCATCGCAGTTTTGCAGGCAAAGAAATAGTTTTCCTTTTACTGGAACACAAAACCCCGCCAAGCGGGGTTTTTTTGTTAAAACAAAAGACCACTCAAAGTCTATTTACAACCCTTCCATGTTTTGATCCATTGTTCGGCTGAACGGTTCATTTCAAAAGAAAACTCAGACACAAATTTCCGAAAATATACAGCTTGTCCGATAGCTTTAACGGCTTCGTGAACAGATAGTTCAGGGTAGCTTTTTCTTGCCGAAGGCTCGAACATTTTTATCATCTCTGTTTCTGATAGCCGGTGATATCGATTCTTTGAAATAATAAACTCATCATCGAAACGTGAAGTCACCCTGCTGTCTGAATGCGCGTGAATTGGGCGTCCAAAAACGAGCAGTGCGATGGGCAGGGTAAATTGTGGAAGATCAAACAAACCGCGATGAAATTCAGCTTGTTCGATAATATCGCCAATGTAGCATGACCCGATGCCCAGTGATTCTGCTGCTATAACGGATGTCTGGGCGGCAATTAACGCGTCGCTGCAGGCTAATAAAAGATCGCCCAAACCGGGTCGCCTTGATTGGATGCCTTTTTCGCGGCAGGCATTCTCAACATCACAAAAAGTGTAAAAATCAAAATAGCGCTGGTAGTCAGCAATGTAAAGCAGTACCAATGGCGCCTCGGCGATGAAAGGTTGATGATCGCAAGATTCAGCCAGTTGATCTTTGATCTTTTGATCGGCTACCTCGATGATCGAATATAGCATCATATTTCCGGCGGTAGGCGCTCGCAGGCTGGCGTGTAAAATAATGGCCTTTTCTTCTTCTGTGATGGGTGCTGACGAGTACTTTCTGACGGATTTCCTGTTTTCGATAACCTTTAATGTTTCATTCATTAGAGACTCCATAAGGTGTTTTCATTTGTTGTCAGAATTGTATCCTATTCGGCTGGATGGGATACAATACAAGGCATGCAAAGACTTACTGAAAACGAAGTCAATACCCTTGTTCAAAAAGCCGCTCTCTGCCGGTCAAGTATGGTGGACGAGAACCACGAAACCGCGTTTCGAGTGTTCAGTGGCTTTTTTGAGGGAATCGAAGATATTGTAGCTGATATTTATGGAACCACGCTGGTGATTTTTAGTTATTGCGACAATGAAGAAGAATCCTATTTCTATTCTCAAACAGTTCGAGACGCGCTGCTGCAAAACATGCCGTGGATAAAGTGTGTCGTGGTTAAGCATCACAACGCCGACGACCCTGCCTTGCGAAAGGGAGAATTCACCTTTGGCGGCAGCCCAGATCGGCTCATCCGTGAAAATGGTGTTTCCTACGCCATTGATCTGGCTCTTAATCAAGACGCTAGCTTTTATCTGGACACGCGTCTCTTAAGACAGTGGCTCCTTGAACATTCTGACGGGCTTGAAGTCTTAAACACATTTGCCTACACAGGAAGCCTGGGCGTGGCTGCTCTCGCGGGTGGCGCCCAATCTGTCGTTCAGGTAGACCGAAACCGACGCTTCCTTGATCTTGCCCGACAGTCTGCCATGCTCAATCGTTTGGATCTTGGCAGAATGAAGCTGCGTGCAGTGGATTTCTTTGTCGAGGTAGGGCAGTTGAAACGATCTGGCCGTTTGTTTGACCTGGTCATTGTGGATCCGCCCTTCTTCTCTGTCACTGAAAAGGGAATGGTGGATCAAATGACAGAAAGCAGCCGATTGATCAACAAGATACGCCCCCTGGTCAGAGATGGCGGAAAAATCATCGCCATCAATAACGCCGTGTTTTTGCCCGGGAAGGAGTTTTTTGATGCCTTGAGTGTGCTCGCAAAAGACGGTTTTCTTTCCATTGACGACATGATTTCAATTCCTAAAGACATCATCGGTTTTTCAGAAACGATTGAAAGACGAGCGCCAGTTGATCCATCTCCATTTAACCATTCTACGAAAATTATCATCTTGAACGTGAAAAGAAAATCTTAATTGTTTAGGATTGTGGTTTTTTGTAATCACTTTGCCTGTTTCTTAAACACAGTCAAATGGTGTAGTTCATTTGACCCTTGAAAACCGACAATTACGACTGTATTATCAAAAACACGATAGTCTTGACTAATTATATTGGTTTTCCTTTTATAGGTTGAACATGAAAACCACAGAAATGCCTCTTTTATTTGTAGGTCACGGCAGCCCTCTCAACGCAATTGAAGAAAATGAATATAGCAAAACCTGGCGCACTTTGGGTAACTCCATTCCAAAACCCAAAGCAATCCTGTCTATTTCTGCCCATTGGGAAACACGGGGAACCTCAATCACTGGCACAGATAAACCATACACGATTCATGATTTTGCCGGATTTCCACTTGAGTTGTTTCACATACAATACCCTGCGTTTGGTTCAGGGTGGTTGGTAGATCAGGTGAAGAATAATCTTGAAAAGGTAAACCTTTCCATAGATCATAACTGGGGGTTGGATCATGGAACATGGTCAGTGCTTCACCTTATGTATCCACAGGCAGATATCCCGGTGGTTCAACTAAGTTTGAACCGATCTAATGACTCTGATTATCATTATCTGTTAGGAAAATGGCTGCGCCCGCTTCGAGAAGCAGGCGTTTTAATCCTGGCAAGCGGCAACATTGTCCATAATCTTCATCGTGCTGTTTTCAGAGACGTTGCCTATGATTGGGCAGTGCGTTTTGATCAGCAGGTAAAAAAGTGGATTGAGTCCCGGGATGATGATGCCCTTGTCCAATATGAAAAACAGGGGCAATCCGCCTTGATGGCAATTAACACCGCAGAACATTTTCTGCCTTTGTTATACATTTTAGGGGCAAGCGATCCGGGTGAACCGGTGCGTTTTTATTGCGAAAAAATCACACTCGGATCGGTATCGATGCGCTGCGTTCAAATTGGCTGAGTTAGGAATGGGTTGCTTTTTCTGCCCAGTCCAGTACTTTAACCCGGTTGCGGCCTTCTTCTTTTGCTGCATAAAGCGCCCAATCTGCAGAGCGGATGACTTCGTCAATAGTCTTACCGTTCTGCGGGAAGCTGGCAACCCCAATGGATACCGTTGAGACTACCCGCTCCTTTCCACATAAAACGGGCAGGGTTTGAAAACTCTCCAATATCTCATTCGCTTATATAACTGCATTTTCCTGGCTCATCCCCGGAAAGACCAACAATAATTCATCTCCGCCGTAACGGGCGGCAAAATCTTCCTTTCGGATTGTGCTGGAAATGTAAGAACTGAAGGTTTTCAACAACAGATCACCAAATTGGTGTCCGAACCGATCATTGATCGATTTAAAATGATCAATATCAATCATCGCAATACTGACGGGTTTCTTTTCTCTTTCGGCGCGGGCAAATGCTTTCTCAAGAATCTCATCAATGTGTCGGTTAAATAATCCGGTGAGTGAATCGTGCAGGGCTTGCTGTTCAAGTTTCTTCTGTAGCAGTTTATTCTTGGCAAGTTGTTCTTTTAATTGTTCGTTGGCACTTTGTAAGGCTGTTTCAGCTCGATTTCTTGAAGTGACATCTCTGAGAACCAGCAATTTGCCGACTTCCATTTTGCGTGAATTAAAAAGGGTCGAACCTTGTGCTTCCAATATGATACCGGGGGAATCAGGCAGAGGAATTTCGCGTCGAACAGGCCGGTTTGTTGCATAGAAGATCTTTTGAATATCTGTAAAGTAGGTGTCAATGTTTTTGCCGATGACCTCTTTGGGGCTCCAACCCAACAATTTTTCAGTTGATCGGTTTATATCAGCAATGCGTCCTGACAGATCCATGACAATCACGCCATCTTGCAACTGTTCGATAAGTGCTTCTCTGGCTATTGGTAAAAGATCAAGTAATTTATATCGCAGCAAAGCCCAGGCTAAGAATGCGCTGGTAACTGCCAGTCCGGCGGGGGTGATATCCAACCCCTCAACAGAAACCCAACCAAAGGCATAGAGGGTGCCCATCAGAACCGGAAAGAGAATCCCTGCCAAAATGAGCGCAAGTTGTTTTTTCATGGAATAAGATGCTCTCAAAATACCTCTGATTAGCAGGACAATTCCAACCACCAATAATAGATAAAGATAGGTGGTATGGAGCCAAAACCAGAACCCATGATGATAGATCAACACGTTCTTTTCTATGGAACCTTGTGAAAATCCTGGCCACAACCATCCGTGCAGTGGATTTGTCCAACAGACCAGCAAGGTCAGCGCGGGGATTAACATGACTGCTAATACCACCCGTATGGGAATTTTTCGTTGCAAAACATAAGTTAGTGTAAATAAAAAAAGGAATGGGTTGGCTTGAACAAAACCGAAATAACTGATCTGCGACCAGAGAATCTTGGTGGATTGATCTACCACAAAGCTTTCAATTGTGGAGGAGATCAGCCATTGCGTTACAGAAAAACAGAAGCATATGAAGAACAATCCTCCAAACATGTAACGACGTGGCCAACCTATCATCAATACAATGATTGAAAGAATCGTGCCCAGGATCATGGCTATTTGATGCGCGTGAACAGTAATTGTCATAACTTTAAACCTTATGATCCACAAATAAAAAGGCAAAAAATCATTGAGGAATGATTATCATTATACTTAACAAAAAAGCCGCGTCAACCAACGCGGCTCATTGCTAAGGATAGAGATGAGATTAAAGAAGTTTGTTGACCAATTCGGACACAAAACGGTGACGGGTTTCAGGGTCTTCAAGGTTGATCCCAACAGCGTCATTGTTTAGCCGAGGCGACAATATCGCCATAAAACAGGCATAGGCAATTTGAGCGCAAGCGAGGGTGAGTTGGTCTTTTGGAGTATTGATGCCCCGTTGGGTCAGGTCGTCACATAATTTGATTAAAAAATCAGAATAACTCTTCACAATTGTTGAGTCGTAATTACCTGTGGTCAACAGTTCATGAAAATGAGCCCTTGAGATACCGGGGTAGGCAATGCCGCCGATAATCAAATCTTCAAAAATGGCGATACAGTGTGCTTTGGCGTTCTCGCCGGGGAGTCTTTCGAAATCCGACCAATCGAAAGCGTTGTTCAATGTGGTTTCCATGACTTTGTCAATCAAGTTCTCTTTGCTGCGAAAATAGTAATTAATGGCAGCCAGGTTGACTCCGGCTTTTTCAGAAATTCGCCGGTTGGTGGCGCCGGTCAGGCCAAACTCTTCGACGCACTCAATCGCGGCAGTGAGAATTCTCTCTTCTGTTTTATCTTTCATCCTGTTTTTCCTCCTTTTTCAAAACCATCAATACCGCATATCCGGCAGGACTCAAGCCATAATCGCCTTGCCATGGGCAGTTCAAGAGCTGCCCGGCTGGGTTGTTTGGGTTTGCACTCATGCCAGTAAATGGCAGGTGACTGGGTCGCTTGCGGGTCTTTCGCCAAAAACAGGATGGTTGCCGCAGGTATAGTTGGAGAAACCCCCAGCTTTTTTCTGCTGCGCCAGACCAATTTGGCAAGTGCGCCAGTATCTTTCAGACCGATTTCTGTGTTGACCAATCCGGGGTCCACAGCAAAAGCGTGTACAGAATCGTTTTGGTGCAAACGATTGAACTCAAGAGTAAATAAAACATTTGAAAGTTTGGAAACCTGGTAAGCCCACAACCCCTGAAAGAAAAACGGATTTTTGGCTTTCTCAGGAAAAAAGCGGGTGTTGTAATGCGAATCAGAGCTGACTGTAATAACCCGTCCGTCAGGTGTCTTTTGCATCAACGGCAGCAGAAGGTGGGTGAGCAAAAAAGGGGCGATATGATTGACCGCAAAAGTCGTCTCGATGCCGTCTTCATTCAGTATTTTTTTGCCCATATAGACCCCCGCATTATTCACCAGCACATCCAGCCCTGAAAGCTTGTTTTGACGCAGGGAGTCTTCAATTTGCTTTGCAACCAAACGGATTTGTTTTTGTGAAGATAAATCCGCGATAAGAAATTCAACTTTGGCGCTGGGAACTGACTCAATGATTTTCTTTCGAGCTTCGTCGCAGCGCTGGGGGTTTCTGCCAATACCGATCACGAAGTCGCCGGCTTTGACAAAATCATGGGCGGCTTGAAACCCAATACCGGCTGTGGCGCCGGTGATGACCACGGATTTTTGCGAAAACGAAGATTCCATTTTTTTAATCCTTTAGTAATAATTCTAATCTATACTCATGATTTGTCAATGCGATTCAATCAATTGATTAAATCAAAGGATTGACAAATTCTAAATGTTTCACTAATATTAATCAAGTGATTGAATCTTATGATTGGAGAGTGTTATGAATAGTTATTTAATGATTACAGGAGCGATGGGTGGATTGGGAAGCGCTTTTGTTTTGGAAGCCGCCAAAAGAGGATATGATCTTTTCCTGACCGACCTCAATTCTGATGGCAGCGGGTTTGCCCAATGCTTGTCTGAAAAATTTAACATCAAGGTGGTTTATCAGCCTTGTGATCTTAGCCTCGAAGAATCCAGAACAAAACTCTTCACAGAGATCAAAAATGCCGGGTTCTCATTTTGGGGGTTGGTCAACGTGGCCGGGTTGGATAACGAGGGAGGGTTCATGGAGCGAAACAGGGCTCAAATCATCAAAATTTTGAATGTCAATATCATGGCAACAATGGATGTGACCCATGAGATCCTTCCGCTTCGCGATCCAGAGACAACCTTCAGGCTGATTAATGTCTGCAGCTTGGCTGGGTTTTACCCCATGCCTTACAAGGCAACCTATGCAGCAAGCAAGCGGTTTCTGATGGATATTTCAAGGGCTCTGCGTGAAGAAATCAAGCCATTCGGAACGGTAACGGCATTATGCCCATCTGGCATGCCCACAACGGAAGCGTGCATGCGTTCCATGTTCGCCCAGGGGTTTTGGGGGCTGGTTACCGGCATGATCCCGGCGGATGTCGCCCGTTTGACAATTAAAGCCGCCTTAAAAGGACGATTCATCGTGATTCCCGGTAGAATCAATCAATTTATTCATGTGATCAGCTCCCTCGTGCCCTCGGGTGTTGCCGTTCGATATATTTCGAAACGATGGCGTACGGCAAGGACAAAACTGGAAGAAACTTCAATTCTTCCGTCTGGATCACTTTCTTAGATTAACCAATGATCCTTATCTAATTTAAATTTGGGGGCTTCCTGTATAATTTGGTATATCTGTTTTTCATTCTCATTTACAGGATGCCCCCATGACTCAACAGAACAAGGTTTTGCGTTATTCTATGTTTGCCCTGCTTTATTTCACCCAGGGCACAATTTTGGGTTACTTCGCCTCGGTTAATGCACTCTACTTAATGGAGAGCGGTTTTAATATGGCAAAGGTGGGCGTTTTCTCCACCATTGCCTTGATTCCTTTTGTCATTAAAATATTATTTGGCATGCTCAGTGACCGCTACAATCTTTTCGGTCTTGGGCATCGTAAACCCTATATTTTCATCGGATTGTTCGTTCAATTAATTTGTTTGATTATAGTTGCCAACATTAACCCTGCAGATAGTTATTGGGGGTTTGTTGCCCTGGCGTTTATCCTCCAATTGGGAATGGCGTTTTATGATACTTGCACGGATGGGTTGGCATTGGATATTACCCCTGATAACGAACGGGGAATTTTGCAGGGTTTTATGGTTGGCGGCAGGTCAATTGGTGTTATCGCTGCTGCATCCGCGGCAGGGTTTATCGCCCAGTATTTCAACTGGCCCTATGTGTTTTATTTCCTGGCAATTCTTACTTTGATTCCTGTTCCGCTGTTGTTTTTCATCAAGGATACCGGCCGTGGATCGGGTATGCGGTTTCAATGGTCTGCCTTTAAGGCATTTAAAAACATTCAGGTGTTGGCAGCCGCTGCGGTGGGTTTGATTGTATTTTTGGTGGTCGTGGGTGCCAACCAATTGATGAATCCAGCTTTCACCGAGCGTTTTGGTATTGATTTAAAAACCGCTGGATTAATTACCACGGTTTGGGGCATAGGCTGCGTGGCAGGCGCTTTTATTGGCGGCATCATCAAAGATAGGCTTGGCGACAAATCCGCGTTGTGGGTCTCGTTGTTGACTGTTGTCCCGGCGATGCTGATGCTTGCGTTTCTTCCGTGGAAACCGTTGGTGTGGGCGGTTGCGGTTTTTTTCGGCATCTCTTACGGGCTGACCCAATCGGTCTATTTCGCTCTTGCCATGAAATATACCGTGCCCTCCATCGCAGCTTCCATGTTTTCGATCATGATGGCGGTCACCAATGTCGGTCAGGGCATCGGGCTTGGTGCGGGTGGGGCGGTGGCAAATTCTGCCGGATACCCGATTGCTTTTATCATTTTTGGTGCTTTAATGTTCCTGATCCTGCCGTTCTTCCCTGCATTATTTAAAAAGAAATCCAATTAACCATTGAATTAACCAATTGGATCTTAAAATTAACTTGACCCTCGTCCCGGAGTTCAGCCTCCAGAACGAGGGTTTATTACTTAATTAAGGAGTTTTCCTCACAACAAATTTTGTTGATGTCTGAATTATGTGACAAATTGCTACTTGAATTGTTGCCGATTCTGTGCTATATTAATTCCGAAATGGAATTTAGAAGTTCCGAATCGGAATCATTATGGTAAATAAACCGTTTGACCAAATTGACCATCAGATCATCCAGATCTTACACAAAGACGCCCGCACTTCCGCTTCTGAGGTTGCTAGAGCGTTAAATGCCAACGAGCGTACCATGCGAAAGCGTATTGACCGCCTGGTGCGCCTGGGTGCAGTGCGCCTCACTGCCATCATTGACCCTGAGGTCTTTGGTTACAACACTGCCGTGGATATTTTCCTTGAAGTGGATGAAGACCGCGAAGAAGAGGTAATCCAAAAATTTAAAACCATGCCCGAAATCTCTTACATCGCCTTGGGTCAGGGCAACAAAGACCTTTCCATTGAATGCCGCTTCAAGAGCAATGAAGAGATGAGGCAGTTCCTCAGAAAAAAACTTCCAGTCATTGACGGTGTCCAGATTAGAGGATACTCGCTGGTGCCGCGCATTATCCGCAACATTGATGAATGGATGCCAAGGGAAGAAGACTTTCGTATTGAAGAAAATGAAGATTTTTAGGGACGTTAATCCGGTGTTTCACCGGATTTTTGTTAATTATCTACAAGTTAATTAAAGAAGGAGAACGGCATGGAATTGAAGCACTTTATTGATACACAAGATTTCACCAAACAAGAGCTGCTGGACCTGATTGAGTTGATCCGCATGATCAAAAAAGCAGACAAGCAGGGCTGCACTCCCCGCCTGCTCGAAGGGGCTTCTTTGGGAATGCTCTTTGAAGAACCTTCCACCCGCACCCGCATCTCGTTTGAAGTGGGCATGGCTGAATTGGGCGGTCACGCCCTCTATCTCAAACCCGGCGAGATTCATCTTGGTGTGCGTGAGTCTTTGGGCGATACTGCCCAGGTCATCTCTCGTTATGTGGATGTAATTATGGCGCGCACCCTGAAGCACGAGACCATCGAAGGCATCGCCAAATATGCCACCGTGCCGGTGATCAACGGCTTGACCGATTACAACCATCCCACCCAGGTGGTTTGCGATGTGTTGACCATGATCGAACATGCCCCGGCTGGAAAAAAGCTGGAAGACTTCAACGTGACCTTTGTGGGCGATGCCACCAACGTGCTCAGCTCCTTGATGCTCATCTGCACCCGGTTGGGAATGAACTTCACCCACGCCGCGCCCAAAAAATACCAGGCACCCAAACAGTGGCTCGATTGGGCGGAAGAAAACTGCAAGGTCTCTGGCGGTACCGTGCGCGTGACTGACGACCCCGTGGACGCTGTCAAGAACGCTGACTTCATCTACACCGATCTCTGGTGGTGGGTGGGGCAGGAAACTGAAATCCCCGAGCGCCGCGCCGCTTTCATGCCGAAATACCAGGTCAACATGGATTTAATCAGCAAGGCTCCCAAGCATGTCAAGTTCATGCACTGCCTGCCCGCTTCACGCGGCGTCGAAGCCACCGACGAAGTGATGGATTCGGAACACTCGGTCATTTTTGATCAGGCTGAAAATCGCCTGCACACCGAAAAAGGCTTGCTTGTCTGGCTGGTCTATCCCCGCCTCAACCGCCCCAGCGCAGAATTAAAAGCGCTGCATAAAGGGCAGATTGAAAATTTTATTGAGAGCACGTTTTAAGTCTCCGGTCTAACCCGGAAAAACTTTTATTGGAGGAAAAGATGGCTGTATCAACACAACAAGCAACGGGCAACAAAAAAGGTTTCAACAAAGTTCTTCGTTCTTTGGATATGACGCTCTTTACAGTTTGCGCCATTCTGGTGATGGACACACTCGCTCCTTCCGCGGCGATTGGTCCTTCATCCATCTCCTGGTGGCTGATCACCCTGGTTCTCTTTTTCATCCCATACGGCTTAATCACCGCAGAATTGGGCACCACCTATCCTGAACAGGGCGGGCTCTATGTCTGGATCAAAAACGCTTTTGGCGAAAAATGGGCTGCCCGCACTACCTGGTTATACTGGATCAACGTGGCGCTGTGGATGCCCTCGGTTTACATCCTTTTCGCTGGCATGTTTGCTCAGCTCTTCTTCCCTGAAATGAGCCTCTGGTGGCAAATTGCCATCGGCATATTGATGACTTGGCTGACCGTCTTGTTTGGCTGCATGAAAATGGAAGCCGGCAAGTGGATTCCCAATATCGGCGCTGTCATCAAGGCTTTGATCATGGTGGTTATCGGTGTGGGTGCCTTCGTCTTTGCAAGCAAAAACGGCGTGGCAAACGACCTGTCCTTTAAATCCATTCTCCCCTCTTGGGATGCCGGTCTGGCTTTCCTGCCGGTCATCGTCTACAACTTCATGGGCTTTGAATTGATGTCCGGCGCTTCTGGCGAAATGAAGAACCCCGGCAAAGATATCCCCCGCGCCATCATCATCGCGGGTGCCCTGATCGCCGTGTTCTACGTGCTCGGCACGGTCGGCATTCTCATGGCAGTTCCCCTTGAACAGCTTGGCTTGGTTTCTGGAATCGTGGATACCCTCAAAATCATCATTGGCGGCACCGCTTTTGGCGACGCCGTGGTGGTGGTCCTCGGTGTGGCAGCCCTCTACTCCTTCATGGCTAACATGGTCACCTGGACGATGGGCGCGAACCGCACCGCCGCTGAAGCCGCAAAAGAACATGAACTGCCTGCCATTTTTGGCCGCGAACATCCCGTTCACAAGACTCCTGTGGGCGCCTTCATCATCACCGGCATCGTCTCCACCGCGGTGATGGTCGTTTACGGCATCATGGCTGGTTCGGCTGAAGACCTCTTTTGGACCCTCTTCGCCTTCAGCTCCATCGTCTTCTTGCTGCCCTACCTGGCACTCTTCCCGGCTTTTCTCAAGCTGCGCAAAATTGATCCCAAGATCGAACGCCCCTACAAGGTGCCTGGTGGCAAAGTACTGGCAACTATCTTTGCTGTGATCTGTGAATTGTTCATCCTTCAGGCAGTCGTTTTGTTCGTGTGGGTTCCTGGCCAGCCAATGGATTGGTCCTACGCGGCACCTGTTCTAATTGGTGTGGTCTTAACCCTGATAATTGGCGAAGTATTAATGGCGGTCAG
>CAYXWV010000038.1:21485-31378 GCA_964468875.1 uncultured Anaerolinea sp.
GTCCGCGTGGTTGAAATGTCGAACAATGATTCGTGGATTCGCGACTGCGGTCCCACCTTCGTTTCAAACGGCAAAACTCTCCGCGCCGTGGACTGGGACTTCAACGCCTGGGGTGGTCTGCAGGGCGGGCTCTACTTCCCGTGGGATTTGGACGATATGGTAGCCCGCAAGGTGGCTGAGATGGAACGTGTGGACCGCTACAAGGCTCCCATCGTGCTTGAAGGCGGCTCCATCCATGTGGACGGCCAAGGTACGTTTTTAACTACGAAAGAATGCCTGTTGAATGAGAACCGCAACCCTGATATGAACAAAGAGGCACTGGAAGGGGTTCTGGCAGACTACCTGAACGTGTCAAAATTCATCTGGCTCAATCGCGGCATCTACAACGATGAGACCAATGGCCACGTGGACAACATCTGCTGCTTCATCCGCCCCGGTGTGGTCGCGTTAGCCTGGACGGACGATAAAACCGACCCGCAGTACGAGATTTCGCATGAAAACTACGAAATTCTCACCGCTGCCACGGATGCCAAGGGCCGCAAGCTCGAAGTGCACAAGGTTCATCTGCCCAACCCGATTTTGATCACCAAAGAAGAGAGCGAAGGCGTGGATGCCATCGAAGGCACCCTGCCTCGTGAAGAAGGTGACCGACTGGCGGCATCTTACATCAACTTCTACTTCACCAACGGCGGCGCGGTGGTGCCCATGTTCAACGATCCCCACGACGCGCAGGCATTGGATCAATTACAGAAGCTGATGCCCGAGCGCAAGGTGGTGGGCGTTTACGCCCGCGAGATCCTCCTCGGCGGCGGCAACGTCCATTGCATCACCCAGCAACAGCCGGCTGTGTAACATTTATAGTCACAAAACATATTTAAACAACAAAGTTGACAAGGCTTCAAGCCTTGTCAACTTTTATATAGGCTTCCTGACCATATCAGTGTTGGTTTTACCCTTGATTATAATGTTCTGGCTAATCAGGAATTGTATGAGAGCAGTGTTGTCCTTTCTTATCTTTCATACAACCGACTGAGCAAGCTCATTTCTTCCGTTGAAAGTTCAATCTCCGCTGCCTCAAGATTCTCTTTTTGATGCCGCGGATCATACGACATGGGGATGGTGATCACGCGCGGCTGGGCAACCAGCCAGGCAAGCGCGATCTGAAAAACTGTAGCCTTGTGCTGATCAGCAATGGTTTTAATTGCCGCGTTGACGGTCAGGTTGCGAAACTTGACCGGGCTGTAGGCTGTGACGAGAATGTCGTTTTGCTGGCAAAACTCGATCACCCCGTTCTTGATGTATTCATTGGCTGGCAGGCTGTAAGGCACCTGGTTGGTCAGCAGGGGTGTCTCGCAGAGAGAAACAGCTTTTTTTAGGTCGCGCAGTTTGAAGTTGCTTACCCCTGCGTGCCTGATCTTACCGTCGCGCACCAGTTGATTGAGCGCCTTGAAGGTTTCTTCCAGCTTGATCTGCGGATTCGGCCAGTGGATCAGGTATAAATCCATAAAATCGGTTTTCAATCGGCGCAGGCTGCCTTCGCAGGCTTTCAGCACATCGTCCGTGTGCAGGTTCACCGGCTTTATCTTGCTGGTGATGAAGAGTTTCTCCCTGGCAATCCCTGCTTCGCGGATCGCCTCAGCCAACAGCTCTTCAGTGTGGCCCCCGGCGTAGTATTCCGCGGTGTCGAAATGGGTGTAGCCCAGCTCAAGCGCGGAGCGTAGTGCGGTGATCGAGCGTTCATCTAGCAATGGATCAGCCGTTCCTTCTCCGCCGATGCGCCAGGTGCCGAACCCGATCTTGGGAAGTTGAAGTCCATGCAAGGTTTCAAATTTCACACTTCCTCCTTTTGAGTCCGAAGCGTCGCACCAATAAGATTATTTTTCTGTCTTAACACCGGCATAAGCGGCTTGTGCTCTCACAAAAGCGGCCGCCTCTCGATAGCTTTCAAAATCGGGCAGGTGTTCAACAAACAAAGGGGTATCCGGACCAAGCGACTCGCATAGCCTTGCAACCTTCTGGTAATTCACCCTTCCTTTACCGGGCATTGTTTCATGAATTAAGGTTGTATAGGCTCTTTCCATTAATACATCTTTGCCATGAATGCTCTTGATATGGGTCCCCAGTTTTGAAAAGCACTCTTCAATAAACTCATCACAGAATACATATTTTCTGGGGGTGTTAATCAAATTGACGAAATCGAGATGAACACCAAAACTACTTCGATCTACATCATGGATTAATTGCAAATATTCATTCGGAGAATCGGGTATCATCCAGGGCATCGGTTCAACTGAATAGAACGTTTGCGTTGGTTTTACGGCATCAATGACGTCTCTGATCGAATCAACAACCAGGGCATAAGTATCTTTTGAATAATTTTCTTTGTAAAAACTCTCCCAGATTTCCCCTCTACTGCCGGTAACATTGACGCAGCAATTTGCGCTCAATTCATCCGCAAGGGCGAGTTGGTTTTTGCAATACTCCAATGCTTCTTTCCGTTCCGTGTCGTCTATGGCAATAATGTTTTTCCAAACACCAACTTCGCCAATCAACAAATCATGTTCTCTGGCGCAATTTTGATACTCACGTTTCTCTTCTTTGGACGCTCGATAATCAATGGGAGCCAAAACAGCACGATAACCTAACTTTTTTACCCACTGATACCATTCTTCGGGGTTCTGATAGGGCTTTTCTACCGCTCCGCCAATTCTCATATTCCACATCCTTTGTATTCGATTGATTACTACCTATAAAAGCAGCTTGGTCAGCTCCATTTATGCCAGATAACCGACGGATCGATATGTTTGATATCTGTCGAGCAGGTTCTAGCCATTACGCTAGCCAGCTCCTCGGTCATTTTCAGAATTTGATTTTTCACTCCCTCGGCGCCATGGTTCTTCAAAGGTTCCATGATCACCCGTCCTGCGGATACCGCGGAAGCTCCCAGCGCGAGTGCCTTAAAAACGTCCATTCCGCTTAACACGCCGCAGTCAACAAAAATCGGGATTTTTTGATCAATGATTTTGACGATCCTGGGAAGCATCATTAAAGGCGGAACTGCGTAATTCATAATTCCGTGATGATGAGAAACGACAATCCCCTGAGCGCCGGCGTCTAAACATTTTTGGGTATCTTGCTCGCTCAACACCCCTTTGATGATGAAGGGCAGTTTTGTGGACGCTATAAACGCTTTTATCTCTTTTAGAGATTTGGAAGACATCGGCAGACTAAAAACATTGTCATATTGACCATTTCCTGAAAAAGAATGGTCAATATCCATTCCCACAGCCATCACACCGCATCGTTCAGCGTGTTCAATTCGGTCGAAAATCACATCGTTATCAGCATGTGGTTTGATGATTTTGATTGTCCTTGCGCCTGTTGCGACAATTTCTTCTAATTCCGTTTTCTCTCCCATGCCCGCCCAATTAACAGCGTTTGCAGATAAAGCGCCTTTAGCCATTTCTGCCATTCCATGTTCATGAACTTTATCTAAATGAGAGAGAGCCGCCATCATCACCGGCGTGTCAAATGTTTCGCCGTACAATTCAAACCGTGTTGACGGTATGACTGAATCAATGTGCCTCATCTCAACCAGCAACGAATCAAAATAGTCCCTGGTAATCTGATTGGAGTCTCCAGGGTTCCTTCGATATTCTTCGTTTTCCATAAGAAGACCTCCTTATTATTCAACGAGGGAGTGAAGCTTGATTCCATTACCAGACAAGGCGCTGGCTAACTGTTCGGGTGATTCAAATCGGATGGTCTGGAATCCCAGTTGGTTGGCGGTTTGAATATTGGCGGCTGAGTCGTCGATGAATAGGCAGTCCGCGGCTTGCAGGTTGAAGCGGTTCAGCAGGGTGTGGAAGATATCCGGGGCGGGTTTGATCTGGTTCACCTGCCCTGACAGGATGAAATCATCCAGGTATTGCAAAAAGACACAACGGTCTTTGACCAGGTTGAACTTTGTGGTGGACCAGTTGCTCAAGCCGTATAGCGTATAACCCGCATCCTTGAATTGGCGGGCAATTTCGACCGTGCCCGAAAAAATCTGTCCCATGGCATCCATCCAGTGGCTGTTGAAGCGGCGAATCAACTCCGCGTACTGCGGAAATTCCGCGCATTTTTCTTCAATCCCTTTTTCAAAAGGGTAGCCTTTGTCAAACTGGTTGTTCCAGTTGTGAAAATCAATTTCCTCTAAAAAACTCTGAATCTCAGAATCGTTTTTCATTACCTTGCGGTAAAGATAGTAGGGGCTCCAGTCTACAAAGACGCCGCCAAAATCGAAAATGACGACCGGAGTTTTGCGTTGTATTGTCATTGAACCTCTTTATTATGTTGTAATAGGTCCAATTTTACCGCTAAAACCCGGCTGTCTTTGCCTGCCATCCCGCGAAGTCGAGGGCGAACCCCGTTTTTTCAGACTGAAGACAGAAATCCTCCGAAGGAGGAATCCTCACTATTTAGAACTCCGTAACCGCCTCCACCGGGGTCTCGGGATAAATCCTCAACGGAGCCGGCGGCATGGGGTTATAGGCATAGTCCAGTTGCACCACGCCGCACTTCATCCCCAGGGTGCGCCTCGCACCCTGATACGTTCCCCTCACGAGCACATCCTCCATCGAAAGCGCCATGCCGAACACCGCCACGCTCGTAAAAGCCGGGATATCCTCCAGTTCGTCGCCGTAAGCGCCAAACGAGAAGATCAGGTGTTCGCTGTCAAGCGACTGCGCCTGGATGAGAGGAATAATCGCCGGGTAGCCGTCCGTGCCCACATATCCCAAAAACTTCAGGTTATCAATTTTGTCGTAAAACGCCTTGCTCCACGTGTTTAGAACCGGCGCGCTGCCGCTCTTTTTGGCAGCCGTTTTGGCGATCATGGTCTTGATGGCAGCCGGGATGATCTTGTTCATTGCCAGGGGAGTCTTTCCGCTTTGCGCCGCCAGGTTCATGTAATGCACGGTGTGTACGCCGAAATAAGAGTTATAGCGGAAGAGGGGCGTGTTGTTATAAAAATCGTAATCGGGTCCCTCTTTGGCTGAACGCGTGTAATCCGCGCAGCCTCTCCAAAGGTTCTTATCCAGACCCATGACCATGAACCCGGTCTTGGGGTTCTGTCTGATGTGTTGTTTGCTGGTGCCTTCCATGAACTGCCCCCACACCATTTCGGTGGGCGAACAAGCCATCAGGGTCGTGATGAGGGTCAGGTGCGGCAGCCCTTCGGGGGTTACCGTTCCCAGAATGCCCACCTTCATCGTGGCTGAGAGGTCCTTGATATCCTGATCGGTAAAACGGCTGTTTGGGTAGCGTGGATTGCTCATCTTCTCTCCGGTTGAATTATTTCTAGAATTAATCCTCAAGACGGGTTGCACCGCTGACCAGCACGCGCGCGGCATCAACCCCGCTGTTTTTTGCCCATTCTTCCACCCTGGCAAGGTCTTGTTTGCTCATCAGGGGCGTCTCGGCAAAGCGCCAGTTCATGCCAAGGCGCTCATACTTGTCGCGGCAGAGATTATTAAAGGCGCATAGTTCCCAGCGCTCAATTGTGCCGTTGAAGTGTTCCGCCAGGTGGCTGCCGATGGCTTGGATGTTCTTACTGTCATCCGTGGCACCGGGGATGAGCGGCGTGCGGATCCACAGTCTTTTGACGCCCTTTGCCGCCTTGACCCAGCCTTTCACGTTCTCCAGATTCTCGAGAATGCGTTGGTTTTTTGCCCCGGTCCATTTTTCATGATCGCTATCATCCATTAATTTCAAATCAAAGAGTACATGATCGGTTTCTTTCACCAGTTTTTCAAGGGTCTGTGCGGAACACAATCCGCAGGTGTCTAAAGCAACCGAAACACCTTGAGTTTTCAGCGCACGTATCAGTGCCAGCGCGAATTCAGGCTGCAGTGAGGGCTCGCCGCCCGATAGAGTTACCCCGCCGCCTGATTTCTCAAAATAAGATCGATCTTTGACCAATTCATTAACCAATTCTTCAACACTCACGGTCTCGCCGAGCATCTCCATGGCACCGGTCGGGCAGGCGGTCACGCAAGCACCGCAGGCTGTGCAGCGTTCGCGGTCGCGCAGGATTCCCTCGGCGGTCTTGGTTAACGCTTCAAAGGTGCAGGCTTCAACGCAAGAGTCACAACCGATGCATCGGTTGGCGATCCACTGCACCTGCTGCTTCAGCGACAGGCTTTCGGGGTTGTGGCACCAGGCGCAGCGCAGCGGACAGCCCTTGAAGAAGACCGTGGTGCGCAGGCCCGGTCCGTCTTCCGTGGAGAGGCGCTGCAGGTGCAGGATGGTGCCGGTGATGGAGGTGTCTGTCTCTTTCATCTTTTCCGTTATCCCATTTGGTGGCTTTCACGGGCGATGATCTCGTCTTGTAACTCCTTGCCGATGGTGGTGAAATAGGCGTTATAGCCGGTCACCCTCACCAGCAGATGGCGATAATCTTCAGGGTGTTTTTGGGCGTCGCGCAGCAAATCAGCACTGAGCATGTTGATCTGCAAAGCACTGCCGCCGTTTTCAATGTAGCCGCGTAGGAACGCCTTGAATTTGTCGCGGTGTTCGGGGTCGCGCAAAATGGAAGGGTTGAAGGTGATCGTGTGGCTGGCGCCGTTGGGCAGCAGGTTGAAATACTCTCCCCAGTCGCCTTTGCCATCAGCCGCTTTGCCGCCCATTACTGCACCCACCGAATTGACATTGGCGGTGGGCCCCTTGGTATCTGCGCCGTTTGAGGGGCAAATGGCGTTGGAAAGGAATTTGCCCTTGGCGCGTCCATCCGGGCTGGCAGCCAGGATGGCAGAATAGGCGATCCAGTAATTCCAGCTCAACATGCCGGGGCGGAACTGGCGGTTGGTGGAGCGGGTTTTGTGTTTCCAGACCTCTTCCGTCCAGGTGTCCATCACTTTTTTTGCCATGGCGTCGGCTTCTTCGTCGTCGCGGCCGTATTTTGGCGCTTTGTTGACAGCAATGGCTTGCAATTTCTCATGTCCGACCCAGTTGGCGCGCAGGGCTTTGACCAATTCAGACATGCTGCAAACGCCCTTGTCATACACCAGGTATTTGACCGCCAGCAGGGAATCCACGGTGGTGGCATAGGTCACGGCTTCAACGGTGACGAAATTCAACTCCGGTCCGCCCTGGTTGATGTCTTTACCGCTGGAGGCGCAGCCCTTCACCAGGCACGAGAGATAAGGGGTTTGGAAGAACCGCGCCCTGATCGCCTCGGATTTTTCGTAGGTTCCCACGCTGAGCTTGAGTATGTGCTTCGTCTGGCGCACGTAAGCCTGCCAGAAATCCTCCCAGGTCGTAAAACTTTCGGGATTGCCGGTATCCACGCCGTCGAGTGTCAGCTTGGAGGGCGCACCCGTGAGCGCGTCCACCACCGGGTTCAGGTCATATCCGCCGGTGAGGGTCAATTCAACTGCTTTCAAAAGGTTCAGGTTGTCATCGACGGTGCCCGAGCGGTCATTGCCGACCATGGTGTTCTCGAGGCAGCCCACCGGGGCGTAATCATGCACGTTCTCGGCGTTGATCAGATGCTCTACCCCTGCCTTGCGCGCTTCAAGCATCATCCCCGCCATCGAGCGCTCATCAAAATTGAGCAGGAAGGGCGCTCCCTGGCTGCTGGCGATCATCTCAACCACCTTGTCGAGCAGCGCTTCGGGGGTTCCGCGGTGCAGGCGCACGTTGGGTTTGGGCTCGAGAATCGGAGACATCTCGTCAATCACTTCCAAAATGGCATAAGTCAAATCATTTGAGAGATCAACCCCGTCAGCCCCCATGCCAGCCAGGGTAAGCAGCTGCCCATACCCAGCGGTGATACCCTGGTTACCCCCGGTTCGGATCATGCCGTCGTAGGCGGTGTTGCTTTTCACCCACATGCACTTCAGAATTTCCTTGCCGAATTCGCGGTCCATGCCTTCTTTGAGAGAAGACTCCCAAAACGGCAGCAAGTATTGATCCACCCGCCCGAAAGACACCCCGGGACCCGGATAGTTTTCATCCGACATGACCAGCATGTGGGTCAGCCACAGCGACTGAACCGCTTCCCAGAAGTTGCGGGCGGGTTCCCACGGCACGCGCGCCAGGTTGGCTGCCATTTGTTCAAATTCCGCTTTGCGTTCAGGGTTGGGTTCGCCTTCAGCCAGTGCCATGATTTTCTCGCGGTATTTGGCTGCCAGGTCGCGCGCCAGCGTGGAGGAGACGATCATGGCGCGCAGTTGTGCGCCCTTGGCTCCCTCTTTATCTTTGGCGGAGAGTTTTTCGTAGAATTGCTTCAATTCGGCATTAACTGCCTTCCAGCCTTCCTGCAAAATGCGGGCGTAGCCCGGCACGACGTGCCCGCTGGTGGCGCCGGTGTTGCCGTAGCCGTGATTGTGGAACCATAGCATGGCTTCGCGCGAGCCGCCCTTGCCTTTCACCAGCCTGTCATATTCTTTGGTCTCTTTTTCATTCAGGCAGTGAGAGGTCATCACGTTAAAACGCGCGCCAGCCAGCAAGTCGCCGGGCAGCACTTCTTTGGGCAGGTAATTGACCATCACTTCGCGCAAAAACCAGGCGCGCCGTTCGGGCAGACTCCAGCGCCAAAAATCTTTGGCGAGGGTCACCGGTTTGGCGGTTTGCTTGAAGGAAGATCGAAAGGTGGGAATGTAAAAGTAAGTTTCTGGGACGATGTAAAAGGAGAGTTCGTTATATTGGAAGTCCCATGGGGTGCCGGTGGTCCACGCGGTGTATTCGTTGTTCCACTTGCGCTTCACCCCCTCGAAATAATAATCCCGCAGCCAGCGCACCCGGCTTGAGAGGGATTTGGGTTCCTTGATGGTGAACTTGGGCGTTTCAACCGTCATCGTGGACATAAGCGAACCTCCTTTTAAATCAACTGGGATTTACTTGATCAAAAAACTTTCTCCGTGAATGAGCATTTGTTTCATGGTTTCGGCGGATTGCAACGTGTCGTGGGCGGCAATTGCGTTGGCAAGTTTCTCATGATAAGTCATCACCTCATCAATCACCGGCAGGCTGGCTGCCTTAACGTAAAACGCCGAGGTGAAGTGGGTATAGACAGTCTTGAACGAATTAAGGATCAGGGGGTAAGCCAGGTTGTCTGACGCGATGGAAATCAGCAGGTGCAGCTCGAAATCCAGTTCCACCAGCTTGGAGAGATTGGCGCGGTCAAGCGTCTTCTCCTGCCGGATGATCTCGCGAAGTTCCTTGAGTTGATCATCCGAGATGTGTTCCGCCGCCAGCCGGGCGGTTTCGGTTTCAACCAGCATGCGCATGGCAAACAGGCTGTTCACGAATTTGGGGTCGATTTCACCGTTGTGAAAAGTGAGCAGTGAGGAGAGGATGGCAGTTGAGCCCGACTTGCGGAAATCGCTGATCTCTACACCCCGGCGGGGGTTGATGGTCACCAATCCCTTCGCAGCCAGATCGACCAGCGCCTCATGCAGCACCGGCCGGCTGACGCCCAGGCGCGCGGCAAGATCGCGTTCGGCAGGCAGGCGTTCGCCCGTTTTCAATTCGCCCGAAAGGATCAATTCTTCCAGGCGCGCCACGCAGGCAGATTTCAGGCTGTTGACTTGCAGCGGTTCGATGGGTAGGGTCATGTGCTCTTTTGGCTGGTGGTTTTACCAGATAGAAACAGTATAGCAAGCCTGCGTTTCACTTTCAATCGTGAGGAATGTCACCAAAAAAAGGAGCATCCCGGAATACTGATAATCAATTACGTCTTACCCCACTCGTAAGGGCAGGTTCCAAACCCGCTCCAAAAAAAACCGTTAAAACGTTGACAAGGTTTCAAACCTTGTCAACGTTGAAATTACCAAATAATTAATAGAGATTGGTTCCAAATCCGCCCAAAAAATGCGTTCCATGTAGTTCTTGTAGGGTGCATCGGC
>CAYXWV010000039.1:0-31357 GCA_964468875.1 uncultured Anaerolinea sp.
TTCTACAAAACAATGTAATATTTTTACAGTTTGTTTACTGACCTTTTTATCGCCAGTTATAGAATGTATTCATGATGGATTATAAAGTGCTATCTTCTATTTCATCTATGCAAAACATTGATGATTATTCTCAATTGTCCAAATTATCTGGGAGTTCAAAGAGCGACAATTTTGAGAGTATTTTTTCTTCCATGGTGAATGGAGGCGTTCTTCAAGAATCATTTGATTTAACCTCGTTGATTTTTCTTCTTTACCTAAAATTATTCGGTGAAGACTTTGTAGAAGAAAATACAAAAACTTCTCAGAATTCTCCAAAAGGGAACCCAGTAAATGGTGTTGTAACTCAAAATAGTCATGACGGCCATACGGCAATAGATTTTGGCGTTCCCATAGGAACTAGGGTTCGATCTACTATGGCTGGAAAAGTCGCCTATGCCGGTTGGAATACAGAGGGATATGGAAATCTAGTCATTGTAGAGAATGGTCCGTATAAAACATATTATGCCCATTTATCAAGTGTGCCTGTTTCAATAGGGCAAGGTATAAAAGAAGGAGAGGTTATCGGTTTTTCAGGGAATACTGGAAATTCAACAGGGCCACACCTTCACTATGAAATTAGGAAGAATGGTGTTCAAATTGATCCCACTTTATTTCTAGGCAATTAAGATTAATGCGTACTTCCCGCTCTTTTTATACAAGGTTTACAGGTTTGATTTGGTTCGCATGATAAGCTAAACATGATTTTAATATTATCTGTAATTCTCAAGAAGAAAGATAAATAATTATGGCTTTTGATATCAGTGAAGACGAATTACCGATTTTTCAGGCAGAGACAGACGATCATCTTACAACACTAGAAGACGGACTCGTTCGATTAGAACAAAACGATCGAGATCCTGAACTTTTACAGGCATTATTTAGAGCTGCTCATACAATCAAAGGAACAGCCGGCATGATAGGACACAAGAGATTAGTGGAAATCACTCATGTGTTGGAAAATGCATTTGATGCTGTAAGAAAAAGTGAATTAGGGATATCAACAAACTTAATTGATTTATGCCTTGAAACGGTGGATGTTCTTCGATCTCTTCGAGATGAGGTGATTACCAACGAACCATGTGCATGTGAAGTTTCTGTACTTGTTGAAACGTTTAAAGGTTTTTTAGAAGCATCGATGGAAGCCAAGGGCGAAGTTGGAAAAGCGAAACAGGTGAAGAAAGAAACCTCGTCAACGGGATTATCAGAAAAGGCAGAGCCAGAACTCACTTCGGTTAAAACTGAGTCTCTAAAGCAGAAATCAGAAAACGAAAAAAAGCAAATTAATTTACAAGTGGATATTTCCTCTAAGAGTATCGCTTCTGCAGCCAGAGCATTTCAGGTGTTAATGGTGCTTCAGTCATCTTGTGAGATCATTGAACTAAACCCGACTCAAAAGGACATCGAAAGCGCTGCACCAGTTGGTCATATGACTGCGAAAATTGTTTTAACTAAAGATGTAGTGAAATTTAAGAAAGAATTGCTGGATATTCCTGAAATAGATCGAGTGGTTTTTGAAGATGATGTCATAAACCTAATTGAACCTGATAACAAGAATGGAGAAACAAAGGTAGAGCTTGACAATGAAGGATCTAGGTTAGGGGATTATTTAATTGCAAAAAAATTAATCACAGTTGAAGAGTTAAAAACCGTATTGGACAAGCAAAAGACATATCCTCCCAATAGCGCCCCATTGATTGGACAGTTATTGGTTTCATTGGGATTGTTATCTCAGAGTGTAGTTGACCAGGCTATTGAAGAAACGATGTCACAGAAGAGGTCAGCTATGTTGGCTAATTCTGAAGGCAACAAGGGAAGTGCTGACCATTTAATTGATAGAACCGTAAGAACAAGTGTTGAACGATTAGACGCTCTCATGAATCTGGTGGGAGAGCTTATCACTGACAGAAATCGATTAATTAAAATACATTCCTCCTTCGAAAATGAATTCAGAGGGAATGAAAATACAAATATTCTCGCTGAAGCTGTTGTTCATATCGGAAGAATTACCGACCAGCTTCAAGAGGAAGTAATGCACATTCGTATGCTGCCAGTAGCCAACGTGTTTAAAAAGTTTCCAAGAATGGTACGGGATATGGCTCAGAAAACTGGAAAAGAGATTGACCTGGTAATACGTGGTCAAGAAACAGAATTGGATAGATCGGTTATTGAAGAAATTAATGATCCATTGATTCACTTAATTCGAAATTCCGTAGATCATGGCATTGAATCACCTAATAAAAGACGCGAAGCCGGAAAAGAAGCCAGAGGAACGATTATATTGTCAGCCCGGCATGATCAGGGCAGAATCGTCATCACTGTTGAAGACGATGGTGGGGGGATTAATGTTGAAAAGATTAAAAATGCATCTGTAAAAAAAGGTGTAATTACGCAAGCTGAAGCAGATAGCATGTCTGACGACAAGGCAATTGATTTAATTTTTGAATCTGGCCTTTCAACTGCCGAAAAGGTTTCTGATATTTCCGGCCGCGGTGTTGGTATGGATATCGTTCGGAATAATATTGAACGATTGAATGGATCTATTGTAGTAGATACTATTCAAGGTAAGGGTTCTCAATTTCAAATCATTCTTCCATTAACACTGGCAATTGTTCCAACACTTTTAGTGAAAGTGGAAGGCTCAATTTTCGCTATTCCATTGGTTACAGTGGTTGAGACACAAAAACTTACCAATGAAGAATTCCAAACAGTAAATGGAAAACCTGTTGTTGTATTACGAGAAAAAATAGTGCCATTAATAAAACTGGCTGAAGTGTTTGACCTAATTATCGACAAAAGTCAGGGAAAATATTCATATATTGTTGTCGTAAAAACAAGCAAACAAGAAGTTGGAATAGTAGTAGAACATTTAGTTGGTGAAGAAGAAGTTGTAGTAAAGTCTTTTGGTCAAATTATTGGAGAAATTCCCGGGATTTCAAGTGCAGCCATTCTGGGTGACGGACAGATAGCATTAATCGTAGATGTTCAGGGATTAATTAAGTTATCGACAATTAGATAGGATAGATATGACAGAACTTAAATCCATTTTTACTAAGGAATTTGTTGATCTATTGTCTAAGATCTCCAAAGAGGGAGTGGAAAACGCAGCAAAAGGATTTGGAGGAATGCTTGGGATCAATCTTACAGTTAAGGAAGCTTCTGTAAAGTTGATAAAGTTACTAGACATTTACAAAATGCTAGGTGGTCCAGAAGATGAAACGGTAGCTATTTACTTAAAAACTGAAGGTTTTATCGCCGGGCAAATGATGTTGGTGATGCCTTTTGAAAAAGCGATGACCATTGTTGATTTGATCATGGGTGAACCAGTTGGAACAACCAGTTCTTTGGGTCATATGGAAAAATCAGCATTGCAAGAACTGGGAAATATTACTGGAACATATTTTTTAAACTATGTTTCAGACAATACGGGTAATTCTGTCCGTCCAACACCACCTGCTGTAATGGTCGATATGAGTGCTGCTATTTTGGATATTGTATTGGCTACGGCAGGTTTGGAAAATGAAGAAGTGTTGCTAATCGAGGCTAATTTTGAGAAAAATGAATTATTGGCAAACATACAATTTTGGGTGATCCCAGATCATGCAACCATTTTGGCTTACGGAGCAAAATAATTATTGTTATGGAAACGAGTGTTGGCGTTGGTTTAGGAGAGATAGCTGTAAGCCAAAACACAAATGAAGTCTTAGTGGCTTTTGGTTTAGGCTCTTGTGTTGGAGTTGGTGTCTATGATTCAGCTAGAGGGATTGCTGGACTGTTACATGCGGTCTTGCCTGAGCCATTAAATGGCTCTGACCAAGACTCAACGAAATATGTCAAAAATGGTATTGTGAAATTATTGGATGAGATGATTAAGAAGGGAGCGAATAAAGATAAGTTGATAGTGCGCATAGCCGGTGGCGCAAATATGCTTACATCACCCGGATTGTCAAAGACATTTGATATTGGAACAAGAAATATTGCTATGGCAATTAGCGTGCTTAATTCGATGAAACTAAAAATCGTTAGTCAGAATGTCGGTGGAAATATTGGAAGAACATTTCGGGTCTATGTTTCAGATGGAAAAATGACGATCAGAATGATCGGTGAGAAAGAATCAGAGTTTTAGCATTTTTATAATAAGGAGTAATTAGGATGACAAAAATTTTGGTGGTTGACGATGCAGAATTCTTGAGGGTAAGAATTTCTAAAATGCTTGTGGGTGATGGATATGAAGTGATTGAAGCAGAAAACGGTTTGTTGGCGCTGAATGCATATAAAGCCCAAAAACCGGACGTTGTTCTGATGGATATTACAATGCCTGAAATGGATGGATTAACTGCATTACGAGAGATACTTGCTGTTGATTCAAGCGCAAAAGTTGTAATGCTGACTGCTCTTGGTCAAGAATCAGTCGTTTTAGAAGCGATTAAATCTGGTGCAAAAGATTTTATTGTTAAACCTTTTGAAAGAGAAAGAGTCGTCGCTGCGTTACAAAAACTGGTTGGGTAAAAATGGCTGATTTGGATAATGCGCAAGTTACTGACAACAAGAAAACCATCAAAGTTATGGTGGTTGATGATTCGGCATTTATGCGGTTTTCAATAACAAAGCATTTGAATATGACCCCTAATATTCAAGTGATTGTTACTGCGAGTGATGGAAAAGAAGCGTTGGAGTTATTAAAGACCTATAAACCAGATGTAATCACACTCGATATTGAGATGCCAAGACTAGATGGATTGTCAACGTTGAAAGAAATTATGGCGCATCATCCGTGCCCGGTGATCATGTTGAGCAGCCTGACGAAAGAAGGCGCATCGGAGACAATCAGAGCTTTGACTTTAGGAGCGGTTGATTTTATTGCAAAACCTGAAAACAAGGCAAATATTTCTGAAGTAATGAATGAGGTCGTTTCAAAAATTGTTAAAGTTGTCAACGCAAAGGTATTTAGAGTACCAATTTCGATAAAGGTTAGAGAAAAACCAATCACTGACAACAAAATAGTACGACCGATGAGCACGAAAGATAAGGTACTAATTATTGGTTCTTCAACTGGAGGTCCAAGAGCCTTAAATACCCTGGTTCCGGAATTGGAAAATATTCCAGCTGCTGTACTGATAATTCAGCATATGCCGGTCGGATTCACGCATTCGTTGGCAGAGCGCTTAGATAATGTTTCCAAATTAAAAATTAAAGAAGCCGAACCTGGTGATGAGCTTGAAGTAGGAAAAGCTTTACTGGCACCAGGTGGTTTTCACATGGTTCTAGATGAAAACAAACGTATTTCATTAAACCAAAACCCAACAGTACATGGGGTAAGACCCGCAATAGATGTAACAATGTTTTCTGCTGTTCAACATTTTAAAAATGGTATCGTCGGAGTGATACTTACCGGAATGGGATCAGATGGAACAAGCGGCTGTACTTTGATCCATAGTTCCGGCGGATATATTTTTACTGAAGATGAATCTAGTTGTGTTGTATATGGAATGCCGCGAAGTGTGGCTGAAGCAGGAGTATCTGATGTTGTTCTACCCATTCATGAATTGGCGCCTGCGATCATGGATTATTTAATAAAATAAGTATTATCGAGGCGAAGAAAATAACCATGGAACAAGAAACTTATCTAAAAATAAAGACTACGGTCAAAAAGATTCTTGAAATCGATTTGAATGGGTATAAAGACGAACAAATGAAAAGACGTCTTGATTCCTGGTTGATTAGAATGGGTGATGCCAGTTGGGATGAATATTTTTCGCGGTTAAAAGTACAAGAAAAGGAACTATCGCGGTTCAGAGACTATTTGACTATTAATGTTACAGAATTTTATCGCGATATTGAGCGATGGAATTCGTTAAGAAATCAAGTTTTGCCCGGGTTAATTAACTTTGTTAAAAATCACAAAGACCCAATGCGAGAATTAAAAATTTGGAGCGCCGGTTGTTCTATCGGTGCAGAACCTTTTACCCTTTTGATGTTACTTGAAGAACTCAATCCTGGAATTCCTTTTTCAATTTTGGCGACTGATCTGGATCGAGGTGCGTTAGATAAGGCTCGAACTGGAGGTCCTTTTAGGCCAGATGAAGTGAAAAATGTTGACGAAAAGAAGAAAGCAAAATATTTTCGAAGTGATTTTCCTCCATATTTTGTAAAAGAAGAATATGCTAGAAAGATAAATTTTAGAGAAAAGAATCTCATAACCGATTCATATGATAAAGATTTTGATTTAATTGTTTGTAGAAATGTAATTATTTATTTCACAGCTGATGTGAAAAATACTCTTAATAAGAAATTTCAAGAAGCTCTTCGACCCGGTGGTGTACTTTTCCTCGGTGGTACTGAAATCATATCAAGGCCAAGTGATTTTGGTTTAAAAAATATGGGTATTTCTTTTTATCAAAAAGTGGAAGAGATAAAAAAATGAGTATCAGTATTGAAGAATTGGTAAACCAGGTTGGAAATTTGCCTCCATTACCACAAGCGGCGCAAAAAGCGCTTGCATTGATTCGTGATACAAATTCAGATATGGCCAGTATTTCAAATGTAATTGGAAAAGACCAAGTACTGACCAGCCTAATTCTTCGTATGGCTAATTCTGTTTATTACGGATTAACATATCCTGTAAAAACAGTACAACAGGCAACTGTGGTCTTAGGGCAAAGCACAATTCAATCCATTATTTTGGCGGCATCGGTTGCTCCATACCTACAAAGACCTATTCCAGGTTATGGGTTGGATCGTGGAGAATTATGGCGGCATTCAATTGGAATTGCAGCTGGGGCTCGAATTGTTGCAGAGTCATTTGGCCATGAATTTGCAGAAGAAGCTTATCATGCGGGATTACTCTGTGATATTGGAAAACTTGCTTTTGAGTTTTTACTTAGAAAAGAAAACCTTAAATCTGCGTCTTGGAAGTCTATGTCTTTCGAAGATCTTGAGAAAAAGTATTTTGGTATTAATCATGCTGCTCTGGGGGCAGAAATTGCTAAACGTTGGAGGCTTGCACAACCATTAATTGATGCCATCAGTTATCATCACAATCCCCGAGAGGCAGGAGAAAATAGTTTACTCGCTTCTGCAGTACATATTGGGGATGCAGCCATGATGATGATGGGTATTGGTATAGGCATTGATGGTCTTCAATATAATCTTGATGAATTTGCGATTAAACAATTAAATTTTAATATTAATCAAATGGATTCACTGATTACACGAATTAGTGATTATGTTCGTGACGCTGAAGCATTTATTGGGTTGAACTAATTCTCTACATGATAATGTTGCACGCAGGAGGAAGGTTAGGATGAATGTAAAATTTTTAAACCCGTTTGTGGATGCAGCGGCAGAGGTATTAAACGCTGAAGCCAAGATAAACATCTCGAAAGGGACCTTAACTCTTCAGAAATCAGCATTGACAACTGATGAAGTTACAGTACTCATTAATTTGGTTGGACAAGTACAAGGCGTTGTGCTTTTTGGTTTAGCACAGAGTATGGGGATGGGCTTGGTTTCGAAAATGATGGGACAGACGTTTAGCGAGTTTGACGATCTGGCAAAAAGCGGCGTCGCCGAATTAGGAAATGTTATTTCTGGTAGGGCAACAGTGTTGCTAAGCGAAGCAGGATATCAATCCACGATCTCTCCTCCAACAATGATCACTGGCAAGGGTGTGCAGATTTCCACGCTTGATTTTCCAAGAATTGTCGTTCCATTGACATGTGAGTTGGGTGAGATGGTCATCCATCTGGCATTACGCGAAAGCCAGGCTGGTGAATGGAACGATAATTTTGTTCCGCTGATCAAACAAGCAGTAACCCAGAAATAGAGGAAGTGCGAGGATATTGATGAATGTAAAATTTTTAAATCCGTTTATTGAAGCGGCGTTTGAAGTCCTTAAGGCGGAAGCTGGAATTTTAGCTGAACGAGGAAGTCTCGGATTACAACAAAATGAATATCGAACAGATGATATTACTGTTATCCTTGCTCTTGTCGGATCTGTTGAGGGAACTGTTTATTACGGTATGTCAAACGAAACAGCTATCTTTCTTGTGTCAAAGATGATAGGAGAGAGAATTGAGTCATTTGATAGTCTTGCACAAAGCGGAATTGCCGAATTAGGAAATGTAATAACCGGCAGAGCAAGCGTGAAATTATCGGCAGCGGGGTATGAAGCTAACATTTCACCTCCAACTTTGTTGCTTGGAAAAGATGCTACAATCTCAACGCTGGATTTTGCCAGGATTGTTGTTCCTGTTTTGTTCAATGGGGTGGGGTTGAATATTCATCTTGCGTTGAGAGAAGGGAAGTTTATTGGCCAGACAACCGCACAAATGGCTGTTCCTTCAAAACCTGAAGTGAGCAATAAGTTATAGATAAAAGATTTTTTTGGAGAATTGCATGAATACTCAATTGGTCGTATTCAAGCTTAACAATGAAGAATTTGCTTTTGAAGTGGTTTCTGTCGAATCCATTATCAAAATGCAGGCGATTACAATTATCCCTCACGCGCCAGATCATGTTGTTGGAGTTACAAATCTACGTGGAAACATAGTTCCTGTTGTTGATCTAAAGAAGCGTTTGGGATTGAAAGTAACTGAAGCAGGGACCGACACTAGGATTGTGGTGGCTTTATTTAACGACCAAAAAGTTGGGATGATAGTTGATGCAGTAACACAAGTAATTGAGATAGAAGATACTATGATTGAACCAGCACCTCACATGACGACATCAATCGACACCTCTTACATAAGAGGTGTCGTGAAAGTTAATGACGAGTTGGTAATATTACTTGACCTAAGCCAAATATTTTCGAAGACAATATTTGAATAAATTAATGTTGTTTAGCGGATAATACCACCGCAGGCAACAGAATCAACGGGATGAGTTCCACGACTTTCTTTCCAAGCTTGATTGTCGATCATTATTTTGCAATAAACATCACCTGTTTGAGAAGGGTTGCTCGCAGTTAAATATACTTTTTGCCCAATTGGAAAACTGATCGTTTTGGTGAATGGAGTGGTTAAAATCTCAGGTTCAGTGTTGACGCCAGAGCTGTTAGTGTATATGATCTGTGCGTATCCACCAGTAGCGTCAACTTTATAAGTAATTTGTCTGTATTCGTTGTTGCCGCTGGATTGATTTTTGAAGACCATTACACAAATAACGGTGACAATGATAACGATAACAATCAATATGCCGATAATTGTATTAGTACGTTGAGAGGCATTACTGTTCACTGTCATTAGTCATCCACCTTGTCAGTTTGAGATTAAGTATATTATATAGGTATTTTTCTCAAGTAATAAAAAAACCCTCTTGTGAGGGTTTTTTATTCGAGCGGGAGCGACGGGGTTCGAACCCGCGATCTCGGCCTTGACAGGGCCGCATGTTAGCCGCTACACCACGCCCCCGAACGAAAAGAAGTTTACCATATGAGAAAAAAAGCGTCAAGAAATTGGAAGGCAATTTATCAGTTTTATTTTCTCAAGAAGGCTTAGAAGAAGATTTTTAGTAGCTTAAGAGCTTTTTGTTTCCAGGGCAAACGATGTGTTACTCCAGAACCACCGGTAAAGTGATGCTTGTTATCAAGATACCAATGATAGTTTCTAATAAGAGCTTCTTTATTTGAATATTTTGGCGAAAAAGTTAGAATGTTTTGAGCTTTTTCGATTGAGACGAATGAATCTTTCGAAGCTGTTTCGTATATCCAGGGATAAAGTGGTGAAAGTTTTAGCGCCTCAAGAATCTTTAATGCTAAGACAACAGGTTTTACTGGAAAAGGAATAATCTTTTTGCCAAATCCGGCTTCGTCTAACACAGCCTGATAATCATTTTTCATTGTGGAATAGATTGCAGCTCCAATGTTGAATGTATCGCTGACTTGCTTTTCATCCAAGGTCATACAGGAATAGATAGCCTGGCAAAGGTCTTCAACATCCAATAATTGGTAAAGATTATTGCCTGATCCGATATTCGGAAAGTTTTTGCCTTCGCTTGCCCATTCATAAAAAATTGCAAATACACCCAATCGCTCCGGTCCAACAAAAGATTTTGGACGGAGAATTGGAACACACATTTCTTTATCACGGTATTGTTTGCAGATTTCTTCAGCTTTAACCTTGGCTTCACCGTATGGGCCAACGCCATAAACTCGATCAGTTTCATAAAGAGGATGGTGATCAGGAACGCCATAAACAGCAGTAGAAGAAATGTGGATTACACGTTTAACACTGTTTTTTTGTGCTTGTTCAAGAACGTTGTTGGTTCCAACAACATCAGTTGTGTAAATGTCTTCGGGGGTATAAAGTGGTAATGCTGCAGCTGTATGAATAACAATATCAGCATCTTTCATGCTTTTCTCAAGGGCAGATTTGTCTCGTATATCTCCTTGTAAGAAATCTATCTTATTTCTTTCTGGATAATCAAAATTTACTAGATCAATACCTGATATATCAGTAATGCCTTTTGCTAAAAGGAAACGAACGAGGTTAATGCTGAGGAACCCACTGATTCCAGTGATATAAACTTTCATTTTTTCTCCGTGTTATTGGTATAAAAGTGGTTTCACAACCGGGGTTTTAGTTTTTTCCGGTAAACCAATTTTCATGAACCCGCTGCCATGAAACCAATTCTGAAGGTGAAAACCAGATGTTAATTTCAGCTTCTGCGTTTTCAGGTGAGTCGGATGCATGTGTGAGATTGCGGCTAGTAACCAATGCCAGATCATGTCGAATTGTTCCAGGGGCTGCCTCTAATGGATTCGTGCTGCCAATAGTCTGTCGCACAGCCTTAATTGCATCTGGACCTTCCATAACCATCGCCACAACAGGACCGCTGGTTATATACTTGATTAATCCATCATAAAAAGGTTTACCTTGATGTACTTTATAATGCTCACTTGCCAAGGCTTGCGATACGTTAAGCATTTTCATGGCTATGATCATCAAACCGCGTTTTTCGAATCTGCCAACAATTTCTCCAATTAAGTTACGCTCAACACCATCAGGTTTAACTAATACTAATGTACGTTCCAATTTTTTACTCCACAAATATCTATTTTTAGTGAGATTGCAGTAAAAGTTCTTCAGCTTTCTGATAGGCAGACAGAGCATCAGATAGTTTGTTTTTTTCAGCGAGGGTATCACCAAAAAATTGCCAGAATCGATAATCTTCTATGTGATCTCCTGAAGAGACTTTAATGAAATCAAGTAACTGTTCAACATTGTGCCCTTGATCAACCAATTTGTCAACAATTTCCGAAAGATGTTCAAATGTCTTTTCTGAAAACAGTGCTGAAAGTTCAGAATAATCATCTTCGTGATCAACAGGTTCCACAGTATCATCAAAGTTAGTTTCCATAGCAGGCGTGGGTTCCATATCGATATTTCCAGACTGTACTGAAGCTGGTGTTACTTGAACAGCAGGGGTTGGCATTTCTTCAAATTGATCTATTTCGTTGTTTTCCTCTTTTTGTTCAAATTTGTCAGGTTCACTGATGCTTTCTTCTATTAGATGATCACTTATCACGTTTTCTTCAACAGCCATTTGATCAGATAATACTTCATTATGCACAATTTCTTCTTCGTCTTCTTTTAATCCTCTTAGCCAATCTAATAAATCATCATTGGTTTGTTGTGAAATAGCACCCTCATTTGTGAGTTCTGCTTGATCCTCGGTTTCCGATAAGACTGAGGACTGGATGGTGCGATTTTCCTCCATTACAAGTGGACTGGTATTGGAAGGACTAGTTGATTCGGATGGTTCTTCATCAAGAATACTGCTGGTGGCAAGAACTGTTTTTACCCAATCGGGAACGACATCCTCTGATGAGCTTTCGTCTTTGGAAACCTCATCTATAGTAATCCCTTCTGATGATAGTGGAGAAGGAGTTTGTTCAATATCTGACGGGATTTCTGTCTTCTCCCAATTATTGCTAAAATCAGAAATGGTTTCTTCAAGTGTCGTATCCTGATTATGAAGATTCTCGAAGGTTTCTTTTTCTTGCATGGTGGATTGAAAAAGATCTGATTTCTCGAGAGACGATTCTTCATCGGAAAAATCTTGTTGAGAAACAGGCTCTACTTGAGATTGAAGGGTTTTTAACCATTCAGGAACAAATTGAGAATCATTTTTTGTTACTTCCTGATCAGCTTCAAAGTCTTTCAACCAATCAGGTATTTCATTGGAATCAGAATCTGAATTTTGAATTTCATCAGAGCCAGAAAATTGTGATAGCCAATCTGATGAGTGAATCGGAGTGTTTTCTTCATCGTTATTGTTGATCAAGTTGTCATTCATGCTTCCCTCTTTTAACTCAGAAAATAACGAGGCCAGGTCTGCACCTGAAAGGTGATTTTGATGAACAGGAAAAGGAAATTCCTGTTCTTGAGATGTATTGAGCGTTTCTTCTTCTGATGCTTCTTCATTTTGATCTTCGTAAAGCCAATCAGGCATGCGAATTTTATTGATTTGAACTTCAGATTCAACATCTGAAGGAGAAACCGATTGATTTTCTTCTCTGTAAAATTGATCATCACCAGCGTTCACCCAACCGGCTTGTTGCATCCAATCAGGCAGCTTGATATCACTCATGCCTTCAACTGAAAGCTCCGGAGCTGAACTGGTAACATTATTAGATTCAACGAGAGAATTTGGTTCAAGCTGTGATAGCCAGTCTGAATCCGTGTCTAATGTTTCAGTATTTATTTCTGCTGAGTCAGACCATGATGGAACGATGTCTTCATTGTTAACTGGAGAATACTGTAACCGTTCAAGTTTGATCTTGAGGTCGGACACCGATTCATCTATGTTCATCTTGTTCTCAAAATGATAATATGGATCAAGATCGATTAATCGAGATCGATATATTTGTGCGCCATCCGAGTCCATCTTGTTTTGCATTATGTCAAGTAGTAATTGATTAATCTCATAACAAAAAGGAACTCTTTCAAGAATCTGTTTACCAATAGATTCAGCTTCAGATGTATTGCCTGAGGCATACATCATTTTTGCCAATATTACTTCCAGATCAAGCCGCTTTGAATCCTGTTCAAGGATTTTTTCTATTTCTTCAATAGCTTGTTGATAAAGTTCCCCACGAGCGTACATGCGAACCAAAGCACCGCGAGTGAGCCTAATTTTTTGAGGTTGATCTCCATCGCGCAATTTAAAAAGTCGTTTAAGTTCGTCTTGGATAGCTACATTTGACGGTTGAACATCAAATGCCTGTTCCATGTGCCATATTGCCAAATCAATGTTATTTTGATCTTCATGAATGATTGATTGCCCAACATGCGAGATAAAGTCATCAGGAAAAACCGATAAAACACGATTGAAAATATCTTGAGCATCAGGGTATTTTTTTTGTTCGAGTAATGCTTTCCCCAAGTTACGATAGGTATTTGTAAATTTTGGAAATTTCTTCAGTATATGTTTACAATGTGCAATGGCTTCATCGTATTGACCATTGTCTATTAGTTGTTCAATTTCTTGATTGTAAGCACGTAATGAAATCATAAATTAAAAATAGCCTCTTGCTTAAGTATGCAACAATCGACATTTTTAAGCAAGAGGTTCAAAAAAATAAATTTTAGAGTATTGTTAATCGCCTAAATAATCTCTCAGTTTACGTCTGATAGAAGGATGCCTCAAACGGCTTAGCGCTTGCGCTTCAATTTGCCTGACTCGTTCTCTTGTTACGCCCATCTTTCTACCAACTTCTTCAAGAGTATAAGCCTGACCATCCAGCAAACCGTATCGAAGTTGTAAAATTCTTACCTCACGAGGAGGTAGACCATTTAATACGTCTTCGAGGTGTTCTTTTAGTAAATTATAGGTGGCAGTTTCATCAGGAGGAGGAGCTTCATCATCTTCGATGAAATCACCCAATACCGAATCTTCTTCATCATCAGTCGGGGTTTCAAGAGATAATGGACGTCGTGCAACCTGAATCATGTTTTCAACTTTTTTTGGGGGCACATCTAGAGAGATGGCCAGTTCTTCAACAGTTGGTTCGCGACCCAAACGTTGGGTTAATTGATGTTGAATGCGCAACAGTTTATTGATCTGATCGCCCATATGTACTGGAACGCGGATTGTTCTGCCCTGGTCTGCAATCGCTCTAGTGACTGCCTGCCTGATCCACCATGTGGCATATGTGCTAAATTTGTGTCCGCGACGATAATCGAATTTTTTGGTCGCCCTGATC
Source organism: uncultured Anaerolinea sp. (assembly GCA_964468875.1). Taxonomy (GTDB): domain Bacteria; phylum Chloroflexota; class Anaerolineae; order Anaerolineales; family Anaerolineaceae; genus UBA6107. The sequence continues at coordinate 14,243 of CAYXWV010000039.1, forward strand.
AGACCGATATTTCCTTCTTGAATCAGATCAAGAAAGGGAACCCCACGCCCCATATATTTCTTTGCGACACTGATAACCAGGCGAGAATTTGCGGTGATCAAATGCTCTCTGGCAGACCAGCCATCTTCAATAAGATTTCGTAATTCCTGACGCCTTTTACTGTTAACATTGCCTTTTGCTAATTCTTCACGAGCCATGCGCCCGCGTTCAATGCGTTGAGCCAGCTCAACTTCTTCTTCAGCGTTTAATAGAGGAACCCTGCTAACTTCTTTTAAGTAGAGACCAATCGTGTCATCAGTATCTATATTCTCCAGATCGTCAGAGAGCATAGATCGAGCTTCTTCTACCTCTTCGTTTGAAGTCAGATCTTCATCGGTAGGCTCTTCGTGAAGGGTTTCATCTTCAATATAAGGAATACCTGCACTCATAAGAGCTGCGAAGGTTTCTTCCAATTGTTCTACATCTTGTTCAGCATCAGGAAAAAAGTGCAGAATGTCATCAATTGTGACAAACTTTTTCTGTCTGCCAAGTTCTATCAACCTGGCAATAGCAGTATATTCATCATCTTCTTCTTCGACAATATTAATGATCGGATCGTCCATTAATTCTCATAGTCCTTCGCTTGGAGCACTGGTTTCATATTCATGAAAGCCTTTTCTCCAATAAAATTAGAATACACAATATTTACTAGAATTACAATAGCAGGTTGAATTGCGCTTAACACATACAGAACAAGCGAATAAAAAGCGGAAGCAGTCTTCCGCTCGCCATGATTAATATGCCAAATACAACCGGATAACAATATACACTAAATTCAATATAAAAGTCAATATGATATTTTTACTCTAATGAAAGATTAATAAAGAACCATTTCTTTACTAACAAGGAAAAAGGAGTAAAATTGTTTCTTAATGCGCTGATACAAAAAATTGTCAATAAAATGGACAATTATAAAATTTTTTAGGAGGAGTAATGAACATCTTAGGACTTGGTAGTAGGCATGGGCTAAGCAGTTTTGAACAAATAGCCATTATAGCGGTCCTTGTTACTGCATTTATTAGCCTCGTATATGCCTGGCTACTAAAGCGATCAGTACTCAAGAAGGACAAAGGTGATTCAAAGATGCAAGAAGTTTGGGATGCGATTCGCGTCGGTGCGGAAAGCTATCTTTCCAAACAGCTAAAAACCATTCTTCCGGCTATTGGAATCCTTTTTATTGCAATGTTTCTCTCTGTTTATGTTGTTCCACCTACTGCTGAAGCGCTTGCAGAATTCCCTCCAGAAAAATACAATACAGTTTTCCTGATGGCAATTGGTCGCGCGATTGCTTTTGTGATGGGTGCCTCATTCTCATTGATGGTTGGTCAATTGGGAATGCGTATGGCAATTCAAGCCAGTGTTCGTTCGGCTTCTGCAGCACGCCGTAATTTTAATGAAGCCTTATCGGTCGCATATTATGCCGGTACTTATACAGGCATGCTGACTGATGGATTGGGATTGCTTGGCGGTACATTGATATTCATCATTTTTGGCAAAGCATCACCTGATGCCTTATTAGGTTTTGGCTTTGGCGGTACTTTGTTAGCTCTCTTCATGCGTGTTGGTGGTGGCATTTACACCAAAGCTGCTGATGTTGGAGCCGATCTCGTAGGTAAGGTAGAAAAAGATATCCCTGAAGACGATCCTCGTAATGCGGCAGTTGTTGCTGACCTGGTTGGCGACAATGTGGGTGATTGCGCTGGTATGGCTGCTGATATCTTTGAAAGCTACGAAGTTACAATTGTCTCGGCTCTTATCCTTGGTTTGGCATTAATGAGTGCGGACCCGACCCATAATTTGAAATGGATTGTTTATCCATTGATCATTCGTGGTATCGGAGTGATTAGCTCAATTATTGGAACCTTCACAGTTCCTATTTGGGAGAAGTTCCCAATAAAGTTCTTGCGCGCGCACGATGCCGAAGAATCGATGTTCCGTTCCTATGAGGTTTCAAGTGTAAACACAGTAGTATGGTCATTTGTTGTAGCTATTTTGTACGCTAATGATTGGAAGTTGGCGATGCTTACTACTATTGGTGTTGCACTCGCCGTTGCGTTTAACCCGTTAACATCTCATTTTACGTCAACCAAATACTCGCCAGTCCGTGAAATTGTTGACTCCACAAAAACTGGTCCAGCAACAACTATTTTGTCTGGGCTTTCCATTGGTATGGAATCAAGCGTGTGGGCAGTAATTGTTATCGCTGTGGCATTTTTTGCAGCAATGTTGTTGTACAGTGGTAATGGTTCTTTATATGTCTTGTACGGTATCGCCATGGTTGGCATTGGTATGTTAAGCCATACTGGTAACAATGTCGCGATGGACTCATTTGGTCCTATTTCAGACAATGCTAATGGTATTGGCGAAATGGCATGGCATGATCAAGATGATGAAGTGACCAAAACCGCTCGCCAATCTATGGCTGATTTGGATGCGGTTGGCAATACAACAAAAGCTATTACTAAGGGTGTTGCAATTGCTTCGGCCGTAATTGCCGCAGTCAGTTTATTCTCATCATTCATTACTGATGTTGCAAAAGTACAAGCTGACATGATCGCGCATTACGGAATGAATATTGATATTCTCGACTCAATCCGTGTTTCAGACACGAAGGTTTTCATTGGTTTCCTACTTGGTGGAGCCTTGCCGTGGTTATTTAGCTCACTTTCGATTAAAGCAGTCAGCCGGGCGGCTGGAAAAATTGTTGAAGAGGTTCGTCGTCAATTCAAAATCCCCGGTATTATGGAAGGAACCACAAAGCCTGATTATGCTCAGGTTGTGGCAATTTCTACAGGTTCTGCTCAAAAAGAATTGCTCCCTCTTGCTGCAATTTCAGTGTTGATGCCATTGGCTGTCGGCATGATCCTACAAGTTGAGGCTTTAGGCGGTTTTCTCGCTGGTGTTATTCTCAGCGGCCAAATGTTGGCTGTGTTTATGTCTAACGCAGGTGGAGCCTGGGATAATGCCAAGAAGGCTATTGAAGATGAGCCCCGTGATCTGGTAGCGAATACTGGTAAAGGCTCAGAACGACACAAAGCATCCGTTGTTGGTGATACAGTTGGTGATCCTCTGAAAGACACCGCCGGCCCTGCACTGAATCCGATGATTAAAGTGGTAAACACAGTAAGTTTGATCGCAGCTCCCGTAATTGTGAAATATCAAGATTTGGGTGTAATCGGTTGGGTGGTTGTTGCTTTGCTTGTAGGAGCCATTATTTGGGCTATCTCTGTTAGCAAAAAACCTACTAAAGAGCTGAAGTAAACTCAAAAACATCCGGAGGAAGAATCCGGATGTTTTATTATCCCCTGGTAAAGATTAGGTTACTGGGGGATATTGTTTTAAGGAATTAAGTAAGTTTTGAAAATCTTCTGGATAAGTAGCCGTTAATGATATCAGTTCGTTGGACCGGGGATGAGGAAATGAGATACTCTTGGCGTGTAATGCTGTACGAGAGCAAAGAAGATTCTCAATGTGGTTTAAAAAAAAGGGTTTTGATTGATAAAGATGATCTGAAAGGATTGGAAAACCAGCAGCAGAGGAGTGGACTCGAATTTGATGCGTATAGCCTGTATGCGGTTCCGCGGCTATTAAACTACAACGATTAAAGCTTTCTATTAGTTCAAAATTTGTTATAGCCGTTTTTCCTTTTTGAAGATCCACTATAGTACGATGTTTACGGTCACCATTAATTCGTAAGGGAAAATTGATCTGAAAAATGCTTTGATCAGGAATTCCAATGATTACAGCATGATAGGTTTTATGAACACATCGATTTTGAAATGATAAATTTAACATTCGATGAGCAAAGATATTTTTCGCTGTAACAAGAACACCGCTTGTTTCTTTATCCAGCCGATGCACAATCCAACATGGACCGATATTTATTTCAACTTCGGTTTTTACACAAGGCAAGAGTGGGTTATAACCATCAGGTATGGTTAATAACCCAGCTGGTTTATTGATGATCAACAAATCATCATCCTGATAAATAACTTCCATGAAAACTATTTCTTAAAGAAACTAGCAGCGATCACACCAGGGCCGGCATGAACGATAATCGCCGGCGGTAAATTGCAAATTGAAATATCATTTAATGATAATGATTTCGCGAAGGTAGATTTCATTTCAAGCGCATCTTCCATGGCATCAGCTTCAAGAATTGTCAAATAGGAGTCTTCAGATGATGGGCACTCTTCATTGACCAATTCGCAAATGCGAGCCAAGGCGCGTTTTTTTGTACGTTGATTTTCGAATGGACCAATTTGGCCATTTTTAAATTGAAGAATTGGTTTTATTTGAAGAACTGAACCTACCAGTGCTTTGGCGGTTCCAATTCTGCCACCTTTATGCAAATATTCAAGTGTGTCGACATAAAGATAAATGATCGATCTACTCGAAAAAGCTTTTATTCTTGAGATGATCTCATCTAAAGAAAAGCCCTGTTTAATCCATTCTACTGCCAAGCGAACTACAGTTCCTAGCCCGGGACCAATTAACTCAGTGTCTATGACATAAATATTTGTATTCGGAAAATCCTGGGCAGCCACAATAGCGCTTCGGTATGTGCCACTTACTTTAGAAGATGGCGCCAACACTATTGCAGAATCACCATTTCTTGAGATTTCTTTAAAAATTGGTGTGTACAAAGCTGGTGGTGGTGCAGCTGTTTTTGGAAGAGAGGTTGATTTACGTAAGCGGGTTAAAAACTCATCTGTTGTAATTTCTGTATCATCACGGAAAGATTTTTCTTCAAACACGATTATCTGGGGCAGGTAATAAATACCAAGGCTTTGAGCTTCTTCTACGGACAACGTTGAGGTAGTATCCGCCAAAATCTTTATCATCTTAATCTCTTTTCTAATAACAGTTCATTATTTTGCGAGGGAAAAACCGCAATTTATGCAAACAGATTCATTATTGTGGACAACGTATCCGCACTTTGGGCAAGTTGTAGGTTGAATATCTCCTAATGGAGCGCCGCAAGCTATACAAGTTGGCTCGCCGGTAGGATTGGGAGTGTTGCAATAATCGCAGACATATCTCTTTAACCGATCTGAAAGCTGATGCCCTGAACCAATAGCCCTGGCAGTTCGGTCAATCAAAGTCCACACTGCATCGGTCAACTGAACAGATTCAATATCTTGGGCGATATCATCCAGACGGTTTAAAAGCGAAAGTGGATTTCGTAAAGCGGCAATGGTTGAGATACCCAAACTGGCGGCAACACCCAACCAGGCTTGATTGCCAATGTGAATAGCCACCCCATCTTCTACATTTTGAAGGGATACAGTTAGGGCAGTTGAGCCACCAGAAGTAGCAAATTTTGACGTCGCAATTTGAACAACCATCGTATCATTTGATAAATATTGTTGAACTTGATAGTTGCCCCGAGAGTACTCAGCCACAATTGCCTGAGCGAGGTCGTTATTCGAAAAATCTCCGTGATAGATTCGTTGTGTCATATTTGAATTATAATCAGGAATGTAAAAATTTGGAATTTTGGAGTCGCATGAAATTTAGGATTCTTAGATGGACGACGCTATTATTTGTAATCACATTTTTCATTTTAACAATATATACGTTATCTGAAACAAAAAGTGTTTATGCCCAGCAACCAACAGGTTCAATTCCGACTGTTACAGGAACCCCTACTGGCCCAATGGCTTCAGTGATTTCTTACAAAGCGGAAGATGATGGTATCAATATCAGATCTGGGCCAGCAACTACATATGATCGTATTGGAAAAATGTGGTTGGAACTAGACTACCCTGTCTTAGGAAAGTCACCAGGTGGAGATTGGTTGTTAATCAAAGATCCCAGTTTGCCAGGGGGGCAGGGTTGGGTTTTCTCATTCAACGTAAATGTTTTTGGAGGAGAAATTCCTGTTGCTGAGGTTCCGCCGACCCCCTTGCCTCAGATGACAGCAGCGATAGATCCAACTCTTGCAGCCCAATTTGTGACAACACCAATAGCCACGAAACTTCCTACATATACTCCTGCGGCCCCGTTGGTTATACCAACTTACGAAGTGTTTGACAGTCAAGTATTTGCCGGAATTCCCATAGGGTTAATAATTATGGCGCTATTTGGCCTGGGAATTGTATTAGCGTTGGTGTCTTATTTCAGAGTGAGATAAATCATATTCAGGAAAAAAAAGCAAACCTGTTTAGGTTTGTTTTTTTTAAACCGGAGAAACAAAATGGCACTGATCTACGAAAGCCAGGAAAGTTCATCTCCAATTATTACAAAAGCCGTTGCAAATGGTTTGTTGGGTCTTGAATCTGACAATTATCATTTTTCAAATATTCAGAAAAATGCATTAAATTTGATAGGGCGTCTCCCCAAACAGTGTGCAGAGTGGTTAATTCCTAGAGTTAATAATGGAAATGCGCTGTCAACTGTCGATGTAAATAATTTAAAAACCAACGATCTGACATCTACTCGCATTAGTGATTATGAATCAATATCAGAAAAATTTCCTGCGATAACGATAGGAATCGGAATGGGGGGAACGACTGCACATCTTGCGATTTCATTGGGTGGTCCATTTTTGCCTCAGGCTTTTGTGATGACTTTACAAAAAGGCACAAAGACTGGCAACGTAAATGAGTATTGCAAACTCACAAAAGATATTGCAAAAGTGATAACAGATAACAATCCAGAATTGATGTCCATTCAACATTATGATCCAGTCCATGATGGATGGTTGGTAAAAAGGGTTAATCATTTGAGATTGAAACTAATTGATTTGCCCGAAAATTATAAGCAATTTATGAGAAATATGTTAATACCCGGAGGGGATGTTGTTTATTTGGAAGGGAAAGCAAACTGGAAACGTTATCGAGTTGGGCAAAAGAACGTTTTCCAAGTTGGGGGTTGGGGAGATATTTCTGCTGATGAATTTATCAAAGGCAGCGGAAGACTTGCTGAATTTGCGAAGAGGGAGAAACTTATTTTTCCATATTGGGCTTTGGACGGATATCCTATCGAAACTGGACCAGAATCTGAATGGGGCAGCGAACCTGGATTGGGAGAAGCGCTAGAGTCGTTTTGCAGAGAAGAAGGATTTAATTTCGTAAAAATTTCTTTTGAAAATCCGAATGATTTTTCAACTCTGGCTTTTTTTGCAAAACTTGAACAGATCAAGAAACGGAATATTTCTCCGAGCGGTGTGGTTATTGAAATGTTTTCTCAATTTGACACTAAGTATATTCATCACACATCATTGATCCCGCTTTGGTTGATCTTTAACACACATGATTCAATGCAATTCCTTGCTTCCATGACCAAGTATTTTCCAAAAGGAGTACCAATATTCTTTTCAGGGTTAGCTACTTTTTCCTTAACCCCTGATATGGTTTTGTGGGAGGAATGGATGACAACACTGAAAGAATTTGATGTCGTGAATATCGGTGCAAGGCAATCGCACTATCCATTTGATGCATTGGCATTAATTAATTGGAAAAAACCTTTAATCGAGTGGGCAAAAGACAAACCATATGATCAGTTTGAACGTATCTCAGCAAATGAGCTTGTAATGCTTGCCAATAAGATTAAAAATGGTTTACCCATCTAACAATTTTGTTGTTCTTTGGTTTTGATTGTAACCGGTCAAGTATGTTAAAATTTAAGTATGGAAACGAAATCAATTGCAAAAAACCGAAAAGCTGAGTTCGAATATTTTCTACTTGAACATTTTGAATCTGGTATCGCCTTGCACGGAAGCGAGATAAAATCTGTAAGAGCAGGGCAGGTAAGCCTTCAAGAAGCTTATGTACAGGTTACTGACCATGAGGCGTGGCTGGTTGATGCCCATATAGCGGTTTACAATCCTGCGAGTTACACCAATCATGATCCAAAACGATCCCGGCAGCTTCTTTTACACAAAAAAGAAATTCTTGAATTGTGGAATGCTGTCAGACAAAAAGGTGTGACGATCATACCTGTGAAAATGTATTTTAAGGATGGAAGAGCAAAACTGGATATCGCTATTGCAAAAGGCAAAAAACTGTATGACAAACGTGATGCCATCAGCAAGAAAGATGCTGAACGTGATGTTGCCAGAGCAATAAAAGGAAGAGAATAGTTTTCTCCTCAAGGATGATCATGCTGATACTTGGTGAAAAAGACTTAACTATAAACGAAGTAATAAAAGTCGCAAGAGAAAACGAACCTGTAAAAATCGGTGAAAAGTCGCGTTATCTGATTCAGGAGTCCAATAAACGACTTAATCAGATTATTGCTAATGATAAACCTGTTTATGGAATTACCACCGGTTTCGGAATTTTTTCTGATCGAAAAATCAAGACTGAGGAATGCAATCAGCTAAGCCGAAATTTGATATTAAGCCATGCAGTAGGAACTGGACCCAACCTGCCAAGTGATGTAACCCGGGCAGCAATGCTTGTTCGAGCCAATACACTCGCAAAGGGTTTTTCAGGTGTTCGGATCGAAATCATTGAAACTTTGATCGAAATGCTAAACAAGCAAGTAACGCCTATTATTCCCAGCCAAGGATCTTTAGGTTCATCAGGTGATTTGTGTCCTCTTTCACATATGGCGCTCGTCTTGACCACGGATGAAAAGGATCTTGAGATAGAATCTGGGTTTGCAGAATATAAAAACGAGGTATTATCTGGCAAGCAAGCTATGAAACTGGCAGGGATTAAGAGAATTGTTCTTGGGGCAAAAGAAGGCTTGGCAATAAATAATGGCGCTACTTTTTCAGCCGCAATAGGAGCACTCACTGTTTTTGATTCACAGTATCTAGCAGATTTGGCTGATCGATCAATCGCATTATCATTGGAAGCTTTATTAGGTTGTTCTGGAGCCTTTGATCCAAGAATCCATGAAGCACGAGGGCAGCTTGGTCAAATCGAATCCGCCAGGCAGATACGTGAAAGTTTTGAGGGATCAACTTTTGTTGATTCGACTGATAGTGTGCAAGATGCGTACTCGTTGAGATGCGCTCCCCAAATACACGGCGGTGTGAGAGAAACAATCAACTTTGTGAGAAATGTTGTCGAACGGGAAATAAACGCCGCAACAGATAATCCTTTAATATTTGATCCCGCAATAGCGATTTCCGGCGGCAATTTTCATGGCGAGCCGGTTGGTTTGGTTATGGATTATTTAGCGATTGCTTTGTGTGAACTTGGCGCCATCTCTGAACGGAGAATTTTCCGCATGACTGATGGAAAACTAAACGCCGGTCTGCCACCCATGCTTGTGGATTCAATGGATAAAGCAGGATTAAATTCAGGTATGATGATGCTCCAGTATACGGCCGCCTCTCTGGTTCTCGAGAACCAAACATTGGCAACCCCAGATTCAATACATTCATTGCCAACTTCAGCAGAGCAAGAAGATCATAATGCCAACGCTATGACAGCTGCCAGACATGTGGCAATGATTGTTGAGAATATTCAACAGATCCTAGGAATCGAAATCTATATGGCGACCAGAGCCATGGATCTCCGAAAAAGATTACAAACTGGTAAAATGGGTAAATTATCTCAAAAACTGTATGAGAGGGTACGGAAGAATGTTTCTTATACAGCAGGTGATACATACTGGGGACCCGAAATTAATATTACCAAAGGTTTAATTAAGAACCATGAACTTTGAAATTAATCAAAAAGCATTATGAAGGAAAGAAAATGAAACAATTTACCCGAAGAGACTTTTTAAAATTCAGTGCAGCAGGTGTTGGCGCTTTGTTATTACAAAAAATAAAGTTTGCATCAGCGGTCATTCCCGAGTTTCCTACTGGTGAACGATTAGGACGATTGTTTGCCACTTACAACATAATGTCCAAGCCTGACATTGAAAGCGCTCCAATTAGTCCAGACCCTTTTTTTCAAGATAAAGTAATTAATCTCTACCGTGAAGTTGTGGGAACCAATGACTCCCGTATGTATAGATCGAAATTATGGTATGAAACAGACGGAGGATATATATATGCCCCGAATGTACAACCAGTAAAAAATTTGCCAAATGAGCCGTTAGTCACACTTCCGACCTATGGTACTCAGCCTGGTTTCTGGGCAGAAGTCACTGTTCCATATGTGGATCTTATTTTTGATGGAGAAATACCTAAATCACCTTTATTAATCGATATTTTGAGTACCAATCAAATTCCGAGATTCTATTTCAGTCAGGTTTTATGGATAGACGGTATCACGACTGGCGATTTTGGTGAAACTCTCTATCACATTAAAGAACCATATGGTTCTTATGGAGATTTATTTTGGGCAGATGCAAGGGCGTTCAAACCTCTGACTCCAGATGATCTGTTACCGATTAACCCTGAAGCTGCTGACAAAAAAATTGTTGTCAATCTTACGCATCAAACGCTTTCATGTTTTGAGGGATCAAGGGAAGTCTTTTTTACAACTGTGTCAACCGGTGCAAAATATAATTTTGATGGACAGGCGGTAAAAGAAGCTTGGGCAACTCCGACTGGAGAAAACCATGTTGTTAACCGTAAATACGTTTCATTGCACATGGCAGGCGGGGATGAAAATAAAGCCACTGGTGGTTGGGAAGAATTTGCCGTCTCGTATACTTCTATTTTTGCATCAGGAGGAATTTCATTCCATTCGACTTATTGGCACAACGCATGGGGTTCTCCAATGTCGCATGGTTGTGTAAATATGCGACCAGACGAGTCAAAGTTTCTTTATCGTTGGACACTACCAGAGGTTCCATATGCAGAGGGAATGGTAGATCAGCAAGGATATGCAGGCACTAAAGTGCAAGTGATTGAGTAAATTAATGCTTTCACTAACTTATCACTACAGTGTAACTGATACTGATCAACATGAAACCTTCAACAGGTTAAGTAAACACTGTCTTAACAATGATCTGGTTTTTGTTGATATTTGTATTGATCAGGAAGAAGAACTAGTCAAGAAATATTCAGGGTTGACCCCGGTGGTGAATGTTGGGCCGTATACCCTAAAGGGGCTTGTTTCAGATAAAGATTTACTCATTGCCACTCGTAGTGCATTGGAAAGGCATACAAGATTAACAGAAGAACATGATCAGGCTTTTCAACAAAGATTAAAAAATGGATTGTCAATAACAAATTTAGATCGATTTTCATATTACTTCTCACGGTATTACTCACTCGCAATTTCTGTGATTATCCTTGTTTTTGTTGGAATCCCTTTTTTAGCCCCAGTTTTACAGAAGAATGGTCAAACCGGCGCAGCGAATGTTATTTATAAGATTTATCACGTTATTTGTCATCAGTTGGATTTCCGCTCTTTCTTTTTGTTTGGGGAACAACCGTTTTATCCAAGGGAACTGGCTGGCATCAAGAACATGATGTCATACGAACAGGCTACAGGTCTAAATGTTATTGATTTAGATCATTCGAGGAATTTCATTGGTAATGAAATAATGGGATACAAAGTGGCGATATGCGAACGGGATATTGCCATTTATGGATCAATGGCACTTTTTGGGATACTATATCATCTTCAAAAGAAAAAGATAAAACAATTGCCCTGGTATTTCTGGGTGGTATTGGCCTTGTTACCTATCGCTATTGATGGAATTTCACAAATTCCAAGCCTGTCAAGTGGTTGGCCAGAGTGGGTGCCTATTAGAGAAAGTACGCCATTTTTGAGATTATTAACTGGAACACTATTTGGTGTTGGAACTGCCTGGTATATGTATCCGATGATGGAAGAGTCTATGAAAGAGACACGGGCATCATTATTTAGAAAGTTTGCAATTGTAGAAAAGCTTAAAAAGAAGATGGAATCAAATGATTCGAAAAGAAGCTAATGGGATAGCAGTTCTCCAATTTGGGGAAGAAAAATTCTCAGGAACAATTCATGGATTTATTGCGAGACGCGGAGGAGTAAGCCCAAAGCCGTGGGATTCGCTAAATCAGGGTGGAACGGTGGGGGATTTAAGAGATCATGTGATAGAAAACCGCCGACGAGCGTTCGATTTTTTTGGTAGAAAAGTTGAGTCTATTTTTGATGTATGGCAGGTGCATGGAACCACAACGATATGCACACCAACTGCAAGAGGATTGGAGGCTACACACCAGAAAGCCGATGCTATTTTTACTAATAATCCACAAGTAACATTGTTTATGCGTTTTGCCGATTGTGTTCCTATCATGATTTATGATCCAAATAAGAGAGTTGTTGGATTGATCCATGCAGGCTGGAAAGGAACTGTAAATAAAATTGTAGCGGAGGCGATTACCACCATAGAAAAAGTGTATGGAATCAATCCATCTAATCTAATTGCAGGAATAGGTCCCTCCATAGGCCCAGATCATTATGCTATTGGTGAAGAAGTTGAAAAGGGTGTAAGAATGTCATTCAATAATAAGGATAGTCAAGTATTATGCTATGAAAACGGAAAAGCCTTTTTCAATCTTTGGAAAGCCAATGAGTTGGTTTTACGAGATATGGGCGTAGAATCCATTGAATGCGCCAATATTTGCACAGCTTGCCATTTAGGGGATTGGTATAGCCATCGGGCAGAAAAGGGCGCTACGGGGCGTTTTGGAGCCTTAATCGCACTCAAGAATTGAGTATCGCTATGACAGAAACCATAAATACCCGCTTTGATGAGATTAATCAAAAGATTGGACTTGCATGCCGTCTTTCTGGAAGAAACCGAAAAGAAGTGACTCTTATTGTGGTAACAAAAGGGCAGCCCGCTGAAAAAATCATAGAAGTTTACAAAGCCGGAGCTCGAATTCTTGGTGAAAATTATCCTCAAGACACGATTGAAAAAATAACTGAGATAAAGAATGAGATTAATCCAATATGGCACATGATCGGGCATTTGCAAAGTCGTAAAATCAAGCTAATGTATCCGTATTTCTCCATGATCCACTCAATTGACAGTCTTGAACTTGCTCAGAAAGTACACCGTTTCTATATGGAAAGAGATGCCTCAATTGAAGTGTTAATTGAGGTAAATATCGCTGGTGAAGAATCAAAAAACGGATTTATGGCTACCACACAAAATCAACGAGATTACCTATATAAAGCATTCGAACAATTGATATCTCTAAATAAACTAAAGATTAGAGGATTGATGACCATGCCCCCTCCATCTTCACGGAGTGAACAGAACAAACCGTTTTTTGATGGATGCCGTGAATTATTGTTTTCCATTCAAAAGGAATTTGGCATAATCGGGTTTGACCAAATATCAATGGGAACTAGTGCTGATTACTATGATGCGATAATGTGCGGCTCGACCTTGGTCAGAGTTGGTGAGGCAGTCATGGGAAAAAGATCGATCAAAGTTTCACAATAAAAAAGGAATTACTATGGGTATAGTGCTTTCAGTGATTGTTATATTATTAAAAATCTATACGTACGTTATCATCATTTCTGCGATATTGTCTTTTATCCTTCCTCCGTATCACGCAATTCGCACATTTTTGGATCGTTTGGTTGATCCGTTGCTTCAGCCAATTAGGAAGATCCTTCCAAATGTTGGCGGGTTGGATTTCAGTCCAATAGTTCTTTATTTGTTCATCGAATTACTTATCTTTCTCATTTCAAGGCTTGCCTAAGAATGGAAGAAAAAAGTCACCGTGCTATATTTTCCCTTAAATTGATTCCCAGAGCATCCAAGAATGAACTAACCGAAATAATGGAGAATGGGACAGTAAAGATACGGTTAACCGCACCACCAGTAGAAGGCAAGGCAAACCAGGCGTTGATTGATTTTCTTTCGGTAATATTGGAATTGAAAAAAGAAGATATCACAATTATTTCCGGACACGCAAGTAGGAGCAAGTTGGTTTCGGTTGAAGGATTTGAGAAGGCTGACTTAATCAGCAGAATCGATAAAGTAATTTCCAGTAAGAAAAGATAAGTTAACCTGCATAAAGAATTCTGCCACAAGAAGCACAAGTAGCCATTTGCAATGGTGATTTAGCAAGTTGACAATCTGCAGGGGTTAGTGTTGACCCGCAAACTGAACAGCAGCCATCTTCAATTCCAGATACTGCGATCCCGTTTTTCATTTTTCGTAATGATTGATATAACGTCAGATTTTCGGGGCTGATTTGTTCACCTATTGCTTTTTGTTCTTGAAGAATTTTTTCCAGTTCACTGTTTATCGTTTTCTCTTCAGCAAAAAGAGCTGAGAACTGAATGGATAGTTCTTTATCAAAGTCTGATAACTTCGCTTTAATTTCTGATAATTCAGTTTCTTTACACTCAAGATCTATCATGTTTTGAATTTGTTCTTCCTCAATAATCATCACTGAATTCTTGAGCGATTTAATTTCTGCTTGAAGGTCTTGCAGTTCTTTCGGATTTTTAACTGCTCCTCCATATAATGAGGATTCTGACTGTTCAATTTTTAATTTCTTTGTATTTGCTTTTTCTTCAAGGATTTGAAGTGAAGTTAGAGATTTTTTGTAGCTGCTCTCTTTATCAGAAACATCATTTTCGATTTGTTTTCGAATAGAATTATCGTTTTTAATCCTATTGATCTCAGTTTTTCTCTTCTGAAGAACATCCATTCGAATATCATTTTTTTGGAGTTGAAAAAGGTGAAAACTGGGGTTTACCATATGAGCCTCATAATGGATTAATTATACGTGTAACAAGTAAAGGGTGTTAATTAATATCAATTTTTGATTGAGTGAATATCTGACTGGTCATTTTGTTGAAGCAATGCAATGGCATGAGGAATGATATTCGCAATGATCCTCAAACTCTCCACGGCGGCTTTTGGGTTGCCTGGAAGATTAATAATTAAACAACTGGAATGGATACCGGCTTCAGCTCTTGATAAATATGAGAAAGGGGTGATTTTTGAAGACTCAAAACGAATTACTTCGACTAATCCTGGAGCGCGTTTTTCGATGACAGCCAGCGTGGCTTCAGGGGTTACATCGCGGGTTGAAAAACCGGTGCCGCCGGTTGTCAGGATCAAATCAATCATGCCAGATTCAGAGTGATTTAGTAAAAAATGTTCTATAGCTTCTTTGGAATCTGGCACTAAACCAAAAGAAACCAAAGACCAACCTAGTTTTTCAATTTCATATTGAAGTGCAGGACCCGATAGATCATCCCTTTCACCAGAAAATGAGCGGTCAGAAACAGTCAGGATTGCAGTTCTAATTCTCATTAAAGTTCATCTTCTGCAAGGAAGGTTTTCCAATTGCCATGAATGCCGTCTGGTGTGACACCAAAAAAATAGCGAAAATTACCTTCTTCGTTCAACACAAAGTCATAGTGTTGAACTTTTCCTTGTAAATATTGTTTGATGAGCCCATATTTTCCACGCCATTGAATATCGTTTTTATGAAGATCAGGAGATAGTTCTCCATATTTGGTAATGGCATAATGCCACAACCTGCGAGCGGAAGCTTGCGTAACATTTTTGACAATGTTTCCATTACGTAGATCTCGCATCGTGAAAAATGATTTGCCGCCACGCTGAACAGAATCAATCACTTCAACGCCAGTTCTAGGATCTTCAGATTCAACTGAATGAAGAGATGGGGGTTGATTGAGGTTCAATTCCTGAGGTTGGTCCAGGGTTGTTTCAGCTATTGGCAAAGAAGTATGTTGTGATGTTATTGATCTACGGTTGACCAAAGTAACAATTTCATCTCGAACTGCAATGTTTGTCTCATTTTCATCACGAACATAGATCTTGTAATCGTCAAGCGCGTAGGGAGTCTCTTCACCTTTAGGTACTAATATTCGAATAATCTCTTTCGATTTGTATTTTTGGGTGTCGATTGTTGGTTTAAGTGGAGGGCTAATCCGATTTTGAATTTCTTTCTCCAATTGTTTTATCACCTGATCAGAATTGGGGATGCCAACAGGGTCAGTATGGGGGTCGGCAGTAAGACCGATGAAGAGGGTGCCTCCATTGGTATTGGCGAATCCACAGATATCAGAGAGAACAGAATAGAGTTTGCCTGAACGAACATTCATGGATTCGTGAAAATCCTGAATAATATTGGAGCCTTCTTCTCTGGCTGCCTGGATAAAATCAAAAGCAGCTTCAGCGGTTTGGCGATGCGGGCGTGTACGAGAAAAATCGTTGGACATAAACAATTCTCTAAGCGCTTCGAATGACAAGTCAGGAAGCAAAACATCTGTCACTCGGTCACCAACGCCAAGATTTTTCTTACGTGAAGGATCAGTGGTTAATCGGTGACAATCAGAACCTTGAATACAATGCATGCGACGTGGGTATTCAGGCTTGGTGCCATTAAAGAATGCAGCAGTGGTACGAGGGCCTTTTACTTCTAGATCAGTAACTTCAAGGGCATGCAAGTTTTTGTCTTGTGTATATGCTATCCTTGTTTGTCCACCAAAATTCATTCCGCGCATTGCGACGCCATTAGTAGAGTTGGCATGAGCGGCAATCACAATCCCACCAGCCTCGTTAATTAATTGATAAGTTCTAATCACATCAACAGATGAGCCAATTGCGGGATCACCTTTTTCCAATTGATCAACGGGGATGGAAAGGTCAATTAGAAGATGTTCGATTTCACGAATGCTTTTTTCAGGTGAGAAAAGACCAATGATATGGAAACCAAATGTAGCTGTAAATTCAAAACCTGGAAGAAGTAAGATTTTCTTTAGCAATCTACGATATTCTGATAATTGAGACCTTTCTTCAGGAAGGATTCGATTTAATTTTTCAAGGAGTTCCAACTGTTCAATTTCATTTTTTACTTTTTGATAGCCACGAATTGTATTGTGGTCAGTAAAAGCAACTATATCGAGGCCTTTTGCTTCTGCTTTCTGCAATATTTCAAGAGCAGTAACATCAGGGCTTTGATAATCAGCCGATGCCGGTGTATGGATATGAACGTCCATTGTATAAAACAGTTGTTTGTTTTTTTGTGATTTTACGGGTATCTTCATTTGTTACCTCTGGTGTAATATGTATCAATAAAAAGAAATAAATACAATAAATTCTGAATTTATTGTACCATTTTATCGATCATAGTAGATTTGAATGATTTGGGATTAATAAATGGCACCCCCGGTGGGAGTCGAACCCACAACCAACAGCTTAGAAGGCTGGTGCTCTGTCCATTGAGCT
>CAYXWV010000040.1:0-27969 GCA_964468875.1 uncultured Anaerolinea sp.
TTTTTGGGTTAAGTTTGATTACCAATTATCTCTTGGTAACCGCATTATGTATTTTTCATATTTATTCAAAAATCACAATAATCCTAATCATTATCGTAGAAGTTGTTGTATTTTTTTGGCTCTATCGAAAAACATTGTTTACTTCTCTCGAAGATATATTTGGAAAACTTGAAATTTGGATAAAAAACCAGCGTATTGCGTTGATTAATGAAAAAATCGAAACCTCATTTTTTCGAATTTTGGAAGTATTTATTTTCATTGTTTGTTTGGGTTTTGGAATATCTGCGATTTGGTGGATGACTCAGCGGTTCATTAATAACATCTCAGGGGTTTTTCAAACTTGGGATGCTATTGTTTCGTGGAATAACTGGGCATTGGAATGGTCTAAAGGGTTGATCCCGTCAACTTCTTATTACCCTCAATTGATTCCAACTAACTGGTCCCTTAGTTATGTGTTATTGAGCGGAACTGAATTGCAATCTTTTCCAAAAATGATCATGGCTCTATTCAGTCTATTTATTATGATCATGATTTTTGATCTGGCAATTAAAGAACGTTCTTTTGGCTTGCTGATAGGCGTAGTCTTTACCAGATTGATTATAAAAAAGTTTACTGGGGAATACATTGCTGACGGGTATGTTGATCTTCCTATGGCTTTTTTCGGTTTTGCAGGGGTTTATCTTTTGCTTAATGCGATTAAGAAACCAAGCCAACAAATTGTTCCCTTGGTTCTCTCGGGAACAATCCTTGTAGCTGGATCGGCATTCACAAAACAAGCAGGTGTTTTTATTCTTCTTATTTATCCTGTTCTGTATTACTTGTTTATTTATCGACCTAAAATGGAGATATTAGGAAAAAATCAAAATCAGAAAATTATTACCACTTTTCTCATTGCTTTTTCTTTGGTGATCATTTGGTATATCACTCAGATTATTAGGATAAAAATGGGTGTTGACGAATCCAACTTTAGTTATGTAACTCAGGATATTTATCACGGGGAGGGATATCTTTCCAGAGCGCTAACAGCATTTAATAGATTGGGAATCTATAAGTACTTTCTAGCGAGTTTGATCCCCTGCATTTTTATTGTTAAGAAACCTTATCGGTACTTAAATTTACTAATTGCTATACCATTTTCAATTATTTGGCTCTTTTTCTTTAGTTATGAACCCCGAAACTTGGCTCTCGTTTTCCCATTCTGGGGAATAGTGATAGGGTTATCAATACAGGAAGTGTTTATATTTTCGGTTCATTTGCTGGAATCAATAAAAATTCAGAAAAGTCCCATGGTTTCAGTATTTATTTTGTTGTTAATTGCGTTTGTAATCTCAGCGTTTTATCTTTCCGACAGCAAATTGCTTCAAAATCAGCAACAAAAACAGTGGCAGGTTTTTAACCCTGAATTAAATAATCAAATTAGACTACTTGTAGAGGACAACGGAAAGGATAAAAAAATCCTGACTAATTATCCAGTAGATTTCTTGCCGGGCTTACAAGGGTTTCAAATATCGTATTGGTATAACAATTTGGAAGACTATCGCTTAATGATTAATAATCCGGAAATAGGATATCTACTTGTTCCAGTAAATGCTGATGTTTTTGTAAAAGATGAAATAGATAAAGGGTTATCTGATGGAAAATTGGAATTATTGTTTTCATCCAGTGGTGGATATTCATATCAATTAATCGAGATCGTCAGATAATTTAAAAAAAAACGAAAAGGGCAGGAGAGAAATCCTGCCCGTGATCAATATTTGGTTTATGACCGATGTTTCTTTTTCTTCGGGTTAAATTCGGTTCCTATGTGCATGCCCATGCGTGGCAAGATCACCCGGTGAACCAACAAGATCAAACCGGTTACAGCAAAGGCTATCGCAAACACGATCAGCGATTCATTTAGATTGCTCATGATACTCGGTTTGAACAACATTACAATTGCCAGTGACAACATTAACACACCGCCGATCAACTTAAGAATACGGCCGTGTTTTTCTTCAATTTTGTTGGCTTTCAATGAAAAGACTGCCACCAGAAAAATACCCACTTCGTCCAGTTGATAGACAAGCATGTAGACAATTAACAACAATACAAAAGTAAGGGTGGGCACGTTTTGAGCGTTGAGCAAGTTCGTCCACATCACCGGAAAACCCGCCGTGCAGGCAAACTCGACCAGTGAGACACCCAGCGCCAGTACGATGGTTCCGCCCACCAGACCCCAGAATGAATCCCCGGCATCCATAACCCGTCGGATTTTCTTGTAGATGCCTGGTTTGTTCTTGTCGTCAATAGTGAATGACAAACCCTCTTTGTACCAGAAGTAGTCTTTGATATTAATCGAAGCAAAGAAAATGGCAACCAGAGCGACTACTACCTGGATCCAGCCCATGAAGCGCACGACCTTAAACACGGTAAACAACCCAGAAATGAAAAGGGCATACACGGCGGCAGTGACGGTTAAAAAGACCAGGCCGATAAGTAATACCTTTTTTCGTGATCCGCTGTGCAGGGTTATCGAGAGCAGCATGCTCAAGACCCAAATGGAGCATGGATTAAATCCGTCCACGAGGGCAATGATTAAAGTTGTAATAAGCGCGGATTGATGTGAAAGGTCAACGCGTCCGATCAAGGGAAGATTGACTTCCCTTTGGTAATTTGGCGGTTGAGTTTCTGTCGCCTCAGGGGTAGGGGTTTGTTGTGGTGCCTCTGTGGCAGTTGCTGTGACAGAAGGTTTTTCTGTGGCTTGGGCTTCATGGGGCAGGCTGGCACCCACTGCACCGTTCAAATATTGCGCCGCTGTGTTGGGGTCTCCGGAGGACATGTATTGTTCAATGGTATTTTTCATATCAACGGCGATATCATCGCTAAAACCCGTCCAATATCTATCGCCGATGAAAACAGTTGGTACAAATTGCGGTTCAAAACCAAACCCGGCAGCGACCATCCCTAACAGCTTGGAGTTCTCTTCATCGTACCAAACCTCAAAAGATTGCACCTCCAGGCGGGGGTTTTGTTGCTGAAGTTCATCCAGGAAAATACCTGTTTGTGCGCAATGCGGGCAGCCGTTTCCCCAGAAAAAATAAACAACTACTTTATTATCGTTTTCTTGCAGCGACCCGGCCTGAACGGGTTGAAATGTTGAAGCCATCAGGGTGGCTATCAATCCAATGGCAAGAATGATCTGAAAAATTGATTTGTTGAATAACGATTTCTGCATAAAATCCCTTTCGGCATTCATTAAGGCAATGGAATTGAAAACCGTGAGTTTTTCAATTCCATAAATTATAAACAAGAAATGCCTTATTAATTAAAAATGAATAAGCCCTGGGTTTTCCAAGGCTTTATGATGATTCATGTGGAAGAATTAGACCAGTTCGTTGCCGTTGCTGTCTTTGAGGTTTCTGGTTGCAATGAAGATAATATCAATCAGCCACCAAAGACCAAAACCGCCGCCGGTGAACAGCTTGAGTAAGCCAAGTCCAACAAAACCCAGATAAAAGCGATCCACGCCAAGCCCGCCGAACAAAACGGAAAGAATTAATGCGGTGGTATAACTTTTCTGTTCCATATTATTCTCCTACTATAAAACAAATAAAGCAGTAACCAATAATAATCAGTATAGTTGAATTTTTGCTTTGATAATCATATTAAATAGAAAACACGGTTTGCTGGTATTCAACAAAAGATTAGTTCTCAGAGAAGCTCAAATCGTGAATGGAAAGAGAATCTTCAAACAATAAACGGTCAATCTCTTCATGCTTATCAATATAACCGGGCAGATGATGAAGGAGATAACTACTGATATCACCTCTTCCAAGGCGTAGAAAATCAATCTCAACAACTTGGGTAGTTGTATCCGCAGCGGCGTCAAAAAAACCACCGAAAGAAAACCCCCAGGCTTTTGATTGCCATTCTTCTGGGAGGGTAATGACATTGTAAAGGAATTGGCTTGCTTCTTCAGGGTCACCGGCAAAACAAAAAATCTTGTCTCCCTCAGGGTTGACTCCGAAAATGAGATCAATCCATTGATCCGCATTAACCATGACATTTCCATTGATTTGGATTGGAGCTATTTGAGAACCATCGGGATTGTTGATTATGGCGTTTAAAGTTAAGGTGTTTTCATTACAACCTGAAATACGTAAAGATTTCTCACTGTTATTCGCCATCGTGAAATAAAACACTTGTGCCGAAAAACAAGGTCCATTATTAGGAACCTTGAGTCTTATGTGATAAAACATCTCATTTGGCAGAGCAAATTTAGTGTTCACTTCCCTCAAACCATTTTCAGCACTGAATACCAAAGAGCCGTTTTGTAGATATTTTTCATCAGGGAATAAATTTTGTTGTGATTCTGCGATAGGCAGCAGATCAAGCCAGATTAGATCATCAGGGTCATCGAAGGATAATTCCCGGTTAATTGTCACACCTTCATAAGGAAGAGCTTCTGTTGAGTCATTCGCTGAAGTAAATTCTTTCTGAAGGTTGGAGAGAGTATAAGCCCCGGCCACCAGGGCAAACGCCAGTACGATGAAGATTATGGAAGTTTTTAGCTTATTTTGCATCTGTTGTCTCCTGCTTTGACCTTAAAGGATTTGCTCGGGTGACCTGTGAAGATATCTTTTCAAATTTCTGAGAATTAATATCAAGAAAAAATCCTTGGCTAATGAGAGGTTGGGGTATTAATCATCCCTACTTATGACAGGAACTTCAATCAATATCGTAAACCAAGTTGTAAGTCTTTAAATTTGAGACTAAAATCACCTGCTTGTGGATTGAGCATGGTGGCGTGAATATCAAAACGGAATGTATGGGTTTGTAAATAATCCGCGGGTTTTAGGGTATCCACTTCAAATGTTAATTCACCATCCCAAATCAGGCGGATTTTGTTTGTTTTGGGATCAATGTTCATGCCTATTTTATGCGGCACTGATGGATCAAAAGGAATTTCTTCTGAATAGACCGGTTCGGGGTTGTCATTAGCGAATAAATCGCAATGAATACGGCTGTTATCCTCGGCTTCATACATGACCATACAGCCAAAACGAATCCCATCTTCACCAACTGTGCTGAAAATTAAATTTGTGCTCCATCCCAACGGTGGCTCTTCAAAAGGTTCCAGAGTGTAACTAATCGAATTAAATTCTGATAATGTGAACTGGTTGGGAAGATCAGTTTGTAACATAAAAGTAGCTTCGTTTACCGAGGGTAAAGCAATATTCTCTTCACCCAATGCCAAATTGTTCACAGGGGTGTGTTGGTCAGTTTTCCACTCCTCGACCAAATCAAGGTGATTTGCATCTTGACCTAGAAAGACGTTTTCCACCCGGGCAACTATCGCATCTTCGCCGGTAGGATAGTAGGGAGTAATTAAAAATGTTTGTTGACCCAACAAAAATTCTGAAGGCACATAATAGCTAGTGATCATCTGATCATCGAGATAAACAAAATATGTACGACTCACTCGATCTAGTTCAAGAGAAAGAAAATGAGTTTGTGAAGGTTCAATATTGGATAGTTGAATAATATTATTCATTGGTTGAGAGAGGTTATAGGTTTGTTTCATGGGACCGCAGTTCAATTCCTCGTGGTCTTCGAAGAAATGCATCGAGCATCCAAATTGGAGGATGGAGCACCCATCACAGATATATTGTCCTTCTACCATTGCATAATTTTTGAGGAGTTGTGAAGCCACCAATGTGATTACCGAATGGTTCCCGGTTTCTTTTTCATACGGTGCAATTTCAAGTTGGATGGCGTTTACTTGTTCATTCTGATCAATCAAAGGTTTATATGAATCTAAACGAGTGGTGGTGATCACCCCGGCTGGAGGATTGGGACTTGAAATCAGTCTACCATCTTGTTGCCACAACCCGTTATTATCTGACAAACTGGATTTTGGCCATTTTTCTATATTCCATGATCCATCAAACTCAACGTTTTCAAAATCATCGTACAGGAACAAATCACTGTGCGGCAGTGAGCCAATGATTTCAGGCGAATCTACCTTGGGTTCTGTCCAGGGTTCATCAGACTTGTAGCCAACAAGGAAGTTGTCTAAAACAATTTGTTGACTATTGATATCCCAGTATTCTTCCATTAGAAAAGAAGAGTAAAGATCATTGAATAAAGACTGATCACGATCTGTGAGTTGGATTTGGCCTAGCAAAAAACCGTTAACTCTTAACTCGAAAGCAGCAAGAGCGTCATTGTAGGCCATATTGATGGTGTTCTTACCATTTAGGTTCAAGGCTCCAAGACCAATAAATTCCCCATCTTTATAATGACACTCAATTACGCCTGATCCTGATTCTTCAATTTTGACCTCACAAAAAAACTGAAAAACCTCTTCACCCATATCTCTTCTTGCGACAGCTGGTTGTTGTGCCACAATGTATCGAAAAATTGTGACCGAGTTGGGCAGGGTTTCATTATTTCCAATGATATCGAACTGAATAGCACGCAAATTATGATCACGAGCTTTCAATGTAACGGTATTATAATTGCCCAAAAGGATTAACTGCCCATCTTTTTGGTAAGTCTCTCCTCTTTCCTGACTACATAGATCTGGAAATTCATAACAAGTAAAAAAATCGAGAGACCACCGGCTTCGATCCAATTTGCCGTCAATCGATGAATTTTCAAAATCATCAAATAGATAGTAGTCAATGCCGCGGTCAGTGTATTGATAAGCTCTTTCTTGGCTAAGAAGGAGATCATCAGGCAACGTTAGACCTGTTTTCTGGTAAGTCCCGATTCTGAATTCAGATAACAAGAGGTCACCACCATCGCTCAATGCACCGCGTTTAACAAAAATTCCACCCCCTTCGATGGTTAGCTTATTTGCTATTGGAAGTTGAACATAATCAAAAAGTTGATTGTCTATGAAAGCCATCAACAATCCTGTTTCAGGAATTATTTCCAGCTCCAGTTTTAATGTTTCTTTCAATGAATATTGCGAGGAAAAGGCGTAATTTGACGTATGAATTATTGCGTTTGAATTCGCGTCACTTAATTCACCAATAATGTTTGGATAACTTAAACTCCAATCGAATTTATATATCCAATGGTTTTGGGTGTCAGTTACATTGATTATTACTCCGTAATGAGATTGTTCTCGAACTATTGTGGGTGGAAAGTATAGTGAAATCCCATTGGTATCATCATTGAAAGAATCTGGGTTGACTTCAAGAAAAAGGGTTTCAACATTTTTGAAAAGTCGATTTCCAAGGTGAACTGCTAGGTTACCATTTTGCGTGGAATAGGTGAAAGAGTTGGGGGTGTTCGATGCGGTGACAATCCATTTGGATTCATCGAAAGGGCCAGAAAAATCATCATAAATTTCAAAATTTGAAATTGACTCAGAAGCATTGCGGATCAATTCCAGCTTTGGATATGTTGTAGCGCCGGGTGTTGGAGTATTGGTGGGGATTATTGTTTCAATGAGTGTGGGGGAGGAGGCAGAGGGTTGTCCGATTTTTGGCGTCGGGGTCGTTATCGCATTTCCAGTTGTACAGCTGGTCGCAAAAAAACTAAATATAAAGAGGGTCAAAACTACAACAACAAAGCTTTTCCCCCAGTGTTTATTTTGTTTCATGGCTAATCCTTTTCATCTTAATTCATTGTATGGATGAGTACTTAAGTCTAGATAGTCTGTATGTTAATTATATATAACAATGAAATTACCGGTTTGGGCTGTGGAACCAGTGAATGGCGAAGATTTTGACAATACATACCCTCAATAGAAAAGGTACTTATGATTATTGATGCGATCTATTTCAACCGGTTTGATAATTAAGAATACCGGTATATTTCTGAATATGAACGAAAGAACTTATTGCACCTCCGACCTGTCGTAGGCGAATGGCTCCATCACAATACGATATAGTGTTACCTCATATGAGGGTTGATCTCGTCAGTGGAGCGTACCTCGCCAAGCAGCGCCTTGCGGACATACAAAAAGAAGCTAACGAAGCTGAATCCAGGGTTGAAAGGCGATTATTCGCGCATCTAAACTCCCCATTTTCAACTCGTTTATCAAGTCACCCTTGTAATAATTAACTCTTCAATATAAAATAGGTCGCTAGCTACCTATTGTTCAGGAGTGACCATTTTGCACATTGGACGACTAATCAAAATTCTCGATATTACTATTGAGCGGGAGATGAACCGCCAATTGGCTCAGTTTGATCTGACCTCTACACAGGGGAGGATCCTGGGATTTTTAAATGCAAACCAAAAGAACGAAGTATGTCAGAAAGATATTGAACAGGAATTTAGTCTTTCCCATCCAACAATGAGTAATATTTTACAACGTATGGAAACAAAAGAAATGATTTTTACAGCGCCTTTGCCACAAGATAGGCGTTTTAAAAAAGTATCTCTCACAGAAAAAGGGAAATCGCTGCATCAGGAAATCCTCAACCATATTGAAAAAATGGAAACGCAGATGCGGGTTGGGCTTCCAGAAACGAAACAGGAGGAGCTTATCTCCATGCTTAATTCGCTCATTCAAAATATTTCATCATTGGGATGATATTTCTCTGACGTTCTTGTGTCAATTTTTATGACTATCTATTTTATAAACACTGGAGAAGAGTCTTTATGATTAGAAGACTGGCAATATGTGTGAGAGAGTACAAAAAAGATTCTCTCCTAGCACCCGTTTTTGCGACCCTTGAAGTGGTGATGGAAGTGGTTATTCCGCTATTGATGGCAAAACTTATTGATGATGGGATTAACAAAGGTGACATGAACATGGTATTGAAAATCGGCGCCATACTTGTGGTTTCAGCCATGATCTCATTGGCGTTTGGCGCCCTTGCCGGCAAATATGCCGCCAGCGCCTCAGCCGGTTTCGCAAAGAATCTGCGCCGTGACATGTTCTACGCCGTTCAGGATTTTTCATTTTCCAATATTGATAAATTCTCCACGGCGAGTCTGATCACCCGGCAGACCACTGACGTAACAAATGTTCAGAATGCCTTCCAGATGATTATCCGGATCGCGGTTCGCAGTCCGATGATGTTGATCTTCTCACTCGTGATGGCATTTAGTCTTAACCAAAAACTCTCTCTCATCTTTCTCTTACTGATTCCCGTTTTAGGAGGCGGACTTTTCTTTATTATTTCAAAAGTACACCCTACTTTCGAACGGGTATTTCGCACTTACGATAAGCTGAATAGTGTCGTGGAAGAAAATTTACGAGGCATTCGTGTGGTCAAATCTTATGTGCGTGAGGATTTCGAAAAAGAAAAATTCAACAAGATCTCCAATAGTATTTTTAAAGATTTTTCGTACGCTGAAAAAATCCTTGCATTTAACAGTCCCTTGATGCAGTTCTCGAGCTATACCTGCATGTTATTGATCTCCTGGTTTGGAGCCAGAATGATCGTCTCATCCATTTTGACAGAAGGACAATTGATCAGCCTCTTCACTTACACCATGCAAATTATGATGAGCCTGATGATGTTGTCGATGGTTTTTGTGATGATTATCATTTCACGAGCGTCGGCAGGCCGAATCGTGGAAGTCCTCAATGAAAAAAGTGATCTGCGTAACGGTGAGAATCCCGTCTCGACCGTGAAAACCGGATCTGTTTCATTTGAGAACGTGAATTTCAGCTATGCAAAAGACAAGAGTAAACTATGCCTGAGTAATATCGATGTTTATATCTCTTCTGGAGCTACCGTTGGGATTCTTGGCGGTACCGGCAGTTCAAAAACAAGTCTGGTACAGTTGATCCCACGGCTCTATGATGTTACCGAAGGTTCAGTGATGGTTGGTGGCGTGAACGTTCGCGATTATGACATCGAAACCCTGCGTGAAAATGTGGCCATGGTTTTGCAGAAGAACGTGCTGTTTTCTGGAACGATCAAAGAAAATCTTCGTTGGGGTGATGAGAACGCTACGGAAGAAGAGCTTGTCAGAGCTTGCCAATTGGCACAGGCGGATGGGTTTATTCGCGGCTTCCCTGATGGCTATGATACCTATCTGGAGCAAGGAGCTTCCAACCTGTCGGGCGGCCAGAAGCAGCGTATCTGTATTGCTAGGGCGATCTTAAAAAAGCCGAAAATTTTGATACTGGATGATTCGACCAGTGCTGTAGATACCAACACGGATTCACTGATCCGTAAGGCGTTTCGCGAACAGATCCCTCATATCACGAAGTTCATCATTACTCAACGGATCAGTTCCATCGAGGATGCTGACATCATAATGGTGATGGAAAGTGGGAAGATCGGTGCGATTGGAACCCACGCACAACTCTTAAATGAAAACCCGATTTATAAAGAAATTTACACATCCCAAACGAAAGGAGGGCTTGGCCATGGGAATGAATAGAGGTAAATCAGTAGTGGGCATACCCTCACGCAGTAATAAAATCAAAGTGTCTACTTTAAAAAGGCTGCTATCTTACCTGACCGGGCCTTATAAAGTTCGGTTGATCCTGGTATTTGTCTGTATCATCATCAGCACGCTTGCCGGGGTGGCCGGATCGCTCTTCCTCCGCATCCTGATCGATTACTATGTCGCACCATTGATTACACAAACCAACCCGGTATTTACAGGTCTATTCACGGCGGTCATGACGATGGCTGGGATTTACCTGATTGGTGTGATTTCCACTTTTCTCTTCAACCGACTGATGGTTGTCATCGCCCAGGGCGTACTTAAAGAACTCCGCGATAAAATTTTCGCGCATATGCAGGAGCTTCCGATCAAGTATTTCGACACCCATAGTTTTGGTGATGTCATGAGCCGTTATACAAACGATACAGATACTCTGCGTCAAATGATCTCGCAAAGTATTCCACAGGTGTTTTCTTCGGTGATCACGATTGTGGCTGTGTTCTGTGCCATGCTGGCTACCAGTATCCATCTCACGGTATTGGTGATCCTCTTTGTCTTGGTCATGCTGTTTGTCGCACGAAAAATCGGTGGTCAGTCTGCCAGATATTTCGTCAAGCAGCAATCTTCCCTTGGGACGCTTAACGGTTATATCGAGGAAATGATCAATGGGCAAAAGGTTGTTAAGGTTTTTTGTCATGAGAAACAGTCAAAACAAAAATTTGACCAGTATAACGAGGACCTCTGTTTTAATGCCACCGAAGCCAACAAATATGCCAACATTTTCATGCCAATTATGGCGAATCTGGGAAATCTGCAATATTTACTCATCGCTATCGCTGGCGGCGCTCTCGCCATTGGCGGCATAGGCGGATTAACGCTTGGCGCAATCGCCACTTTTCTGCAGTTAAGTAGAAGCTTTACAATGCCGATCAACCAGGTTTCGCAGCAGATCAACTCAGTGGTCATGGCGCTGGCTGGCGCTGAACGTATTTTTGAACTAATGGATGAAGAGCCTGAAAAAGATGAGGGCTATGTAACTCTGGTCAATGCCAGATACGAAAAAGATGAACTGGTCGAGACCCCCGAGCGTACCGGATTATGGGCATGGAAACATCCGCATAGCGATGGGACTCTTACCTTAACTCCTGTCACCGGGGATGTGCGCTTTTTTGGCGTTGATTTTGAATACGTACCCGGGAAGCCCGTATTGCATGACGTCACCCTTTATGCCAAACCGGGGCAAAAAATCGCCCTGGTGGGAGCTACGGGTGCGGGGAAAACCACCATTACCAACCTGATTAACAGTTTCTACAACATCGCCGATGGAAAGATTCGTTATGACGGAATCAATATCAACAAGATCAAGAAAAGTGATCTGCGTCATTCATTGGGCGTTGTATTGCAGGATACCAATCTTTTCAGCGGGACTGTGATGGAAAACATACGCTATGGAAAGCTGGATGCAACCGATCAAGAAGTATACGAGGCTGCAAGCCTGGCCAATGCCGATGATTTTATCTCACGGCTTCCAGATGGGTACCAGACTGTTCTTTCAGGTGACGGTGCCAACCTTTCACAAGGTCAGAGGCAGCTTCTCTCCATTGCCAGAGCGGCAGTTGCCAATCCTCCTGTAATGATCCTGGATGAAGCTACTTCAAGTATTGATACCCGCACAGAAGCACTCGTCCAAAAAGGCATGGACAGCCTGATGAAAGGCCGCACCGTATTCGTTATTGCTCACAGGCTTTCTACAGTGCAAAATGCCAATGCGATTATGGTGCTTGAGAACGGCAAGATTATTGAGCGCGGAGATCACGAAGAATTGATCAACGAAAAAGGCAAGTATTATCAGCTTTACACCGGCGCCTTCGAATTGGAATAAACATACCGCAAAACTATTTATTGAATAGCGGATTTTGATATACTCCTGGTCATGACAGAAAGAACTTATCATACCTCCGACCTGGCGCGGGCTGAAGGGCTTCACCCGAATACCGTGATGCGCTATATCGAGTGGGGGTTGATCCCGCCGGTGGAACGCAGCCCCAACGGCTACCGCATCTATACTCAGCATCACATGGATTGCCTCCACCTGGCACGCATGGTCTATTCCTCCTACTACCCGGGCAAGGCGCTGCGCGCTAGTGCCACCCTGATGATTGAAGCCGCCGTGGCGGAGGATTGGGGCTGGGCGCTCGACCTGGCAAGGCAGCACCTGGCGAACGTCCAAAAAGAGATTGACGAAGCCGAATCCACTGTTCAACTGTTGGAAGAATGGGCCAACCGGTCTTTAAAAGCGAACTCGCGAAAGGTTTATTCCATCGGGCAGGCCTGTGAACTTCTGGACGTGACCCGCGACGTGCTGCGCAACTGGGAGCGCAACGGTTTAATTGACATTCCCCGCAATTCAACCAACGGCTACCGCATCATCCGCAGCGCGGAGATTGAACGTCTCAAGATCATCCGCCTCTTGAGCCAGGCGGGTTACAGCATGATGGCCATGCTGCGCATGTTCATCCAGTTTGACAGCGGTGAACGCGCCAACCTCAGGCAAGCGCTCGACACCCCCCGCCCAGACGAGGACGTTTACATGGCAGCTGACCATTGGCTGACGGTGCTTTATCTGCAGCGAGATCATTCTCAGAAGATCATCCAATATCTTGAAGAGATCCAACCCCGTTATTCCCAGCCCTGAAATCACAACCCTCCACTTGCCCACCAGGGTTTTACAATGATCTTGTAAAAATCAAACAGGCAACGGAGAAAAATGAACGACACAATTTCCATTAGAAACGCGCGTTTGCACAACCTGAAAAACGTGAATCTTGAGATTCCCAAGAACAAGCTGGTGGTCTTCACCGGGCTTTCAGGTTCGGGCAAGTCAACCCTGGCGTTCGACATCCTTAATAAGGAAGGTCAGCGCCAGTATCTCGATTCCCTTGGGATCGTCGCCGACGGTCTTACCCGGCCGCCTCTGGACGGCATCAGCGGACTTTCACCCACGATCAGTATTGACCAGCATCTTACCAACCACAGCCCTCGCTCCACGGTGGGCACCGTCACCGAAGTATTCACTTACCTGCGGGTGCTCTTCGCCCGCCTGGGGCACCGTCCCTGCTCAAAATGCGGGAAGGATGTTCCGCCGCCCACTTTCGAATATTCCGACGACGAGTGGATGGACGAATCGGATGAAAGTCCGAACGGGGGTTATCCATGCCCCCACTGCGGCGAGATGCTGCCTGAGATGGGCATGGCGAACTTCTCTTTCAACAAGCCGGCGGGCGCCTGCCCGACCTGCACCGGGTTGGGGGTGGTGCGCCAGGTGCTGATTGAGCGCTACATCCACCTGGATCGCAGCCTGGCTGAATTTGCCATCGAAAGCTGGGAAGCTTTCCACGTCAATTATTACCGCCAAATTCTCGAGAACGCCGGAAAATGGTTCGGTTTTGAATTTGAATTCGACAAGAAACTCAAAGACTACTCCGAAGTCCAGCGCGACCTGTTGTATTACGGCACCGACAGTCCGCGGTTTCTGGAGCACTTCCCCGGCAGGAAGCCGCCCGCCACGAACGGGCAGGGGCGTTACGAAGGGGTGATCACCAATCTGCTCCGCCGTTATGACGAACACGCCGAAAACGAAGCCTACCGTGAAAAACTGGACCAGTTCTTTGCCATCCAGACCTGCCCGGATTGTCACGGGGTGCGCCTCAAACCCGAAAGCCGGGTGGTCACCGTGGCAGGCAGGACCATCATCGAGGTTTCAGAAATGCCTCTCAACGAACTGGACGCATGGCTGAAAACCCTGAATGCCGGCTTCAGCTCGCAGGAAAAATTGATTGCCGAACCCGTTCTCAACGATCTGGCCGAACGCGTTGGCCGCCTGATCGAAGTTGGGGTGGGCTACCTGACTCTCGAGCGCAACTCTCCCTCTCTCTCCGCCGGTGAAGCGCAGCGCCTGAAACTGGCTTCGCTGCTGGGGTCTGGGCTGACCGGTGTGCTCTACATTCTCGATGAACCCACCATCGGCTTGCACCAGCGCGACACCGAACGGTTGGTCAAGGTGCTCTTTAAGCTTCGCGACCTGGGCAACACGGTTCTGGTCGTTGAACACGACCTTGAACTGATCCGCGCTGCGGATTACGTGGTGGATATCGGCCCCGGTGCCGGCAAGAACGGCGGACGGATCATCGCGACGGGCACTCCGCACGATTTGGAGCAGAACCCCAATTCGGTCACAGGTGCCTTTTTATCTGGGAAAAAACAGGTGCCTGTTCCGGGCAGCCGCCGCAAGCCAAACGGAAAGATGATCTCCATTCGCGGCGCAAGGCAGTACAACCTTCACAACGTCAGCGTGGACCTTCCGCTTGGCAGGCTGGTGGCGGTGACCGGGGTCTCCGGGTCGG
Organism: uncultured Anaerolinea sp.; assembly: GCA_964468875.1. GTDB lineage: Bacteria > Chloroflexota > Anaerolineae > Anaerolineales > Anaerolineaceae > UBA6107. Next base: position 14,754 of record CAYXWV010000040.1, read on the forward strand.
GCAAGTCTTCGCTGATCTTCGACATTCTCGACCGGGCAGCCCGCCAGCGGTTCAACCATTCCGGCGAAATCCCCGGCGAACACGATGGCATCGAGGGCTGGCAATACATTGACAAAGTGATCACCATCGACCAGGAGCACATCGGCCGCATCCCACGCTCAAACGCCGCCACCTACACCGACACCTTCACTCCCATCCGGGAAGCGTTTGCCGCCACCCCGGATGCCAAAAACCGCAGTCTGACTGCCAGGCACTTTTCGTTCAACGTACCGGGAGGGCGCTGCGAGCGCTGCGAAGGTTCCGGTACGTTGACGGTCAAGATGCACTTTCTGCCTGACGTGGAAGTGCGCTGCCCGGCTTGCCATGGTCGCCGCTTCAAAAAAGATACCCTGGCGGTGAAATACCGCAGCAAAGACATCTCCGAGGTGCTTGAAATGACCATTGCCGAGGCGTATGACCATTTTGCCGGTATTCCCGCGGCGCGCTCAAGGTTGGGCGTGTTGAAGGAAGTGGGTCTTGGCTACCTGCAGATGGGGCAGCCTGCCACCACCCTCTCCGGTGGCGAAGCCCAGCGCGTCAAGCTGGCCAAGGAGTTGGGTAAGAAATCCACCGGGCGCACCCTTTACCTGCTCGACGAACCCACCACCGGTCTGCATCCCGCGGATGTGACCCTGCTGATGGGCTTGCTGCAGCAGCTGGTGGAAGCCGGCAACAGCGTGATTGTGGTGGAGCATAACCTTGACCTCATCCGCGCCGCGGATTGGGTGATTGATCTCGGCCCGGAGGGCGGCATGGCTGGAGGTCAATTAATGGCGCAGGGCACCCCTGAAGAGGTAGCCCGGGTCGAAGGTTCTTACACCGGGCGTTTTTTGAAAGAAATGATCAAATAGGTTTTTATTCAAAAAGGAAATGAAAATGACACAGCCGCAAATTATCGTACAAGATTTGAGGAAGGTTTACCGCGTGCCCGTGCGCGCGGAAGGCTTGCGGGCATCGCTGAATAGCCTGATCAAGCCCCAATTCACCGAAATCCCCGCCGTGGAAGGGATCAGCTTCAAGATCGGGGAAGGTGAAATGATCGGGTTGATCGGTCCCAACGGCGCTGGCAAAACCACCACCCTTAAGATGCTCTCGGGGCTGCTTTACCCGACTTCAGGAGAGGTGAGTGTGGCCGGGTTTACCCCCTGGCAGCGCAAACCTGATTACCTGCGCCGCATCAGCATGGTCATGGGCAACAAGAGCCAGATGCTCTGGGACATCCCACCCATGGATTCGTTCAAGGTGCTGGCTGAAATTTATTCGGTCTCAAAAGAAGATTTCAAACGTAACCTGGATGAATTGATTGAATTGCTTGAGATGAAAGAGCTGCTCACCAAACCGGTGCGCAACCTTTCATTAGGCGAACGGATGAAATGTGAGCTGACTGCCAGCCTGCTTCACCGGCCCAAAGTGCTCTATCTTGATGAGCCCACCCTTGGGCTGGATGTTTCGATGCAGATCAGGCTGCGCCGCTTTTTGGCGGATTACAACCGCACCAGCGGCACCACCATCATCCTCACCAGCCATTACATGGCAGATGTGATGGCGCTCTGCCACCGGGTGATTCTCATCCACCAAGGACATTTGCTTCACGACGGCGAACTAGCCAGTCTGGCTAGGAAGATGATGCCTTTTAAAATGCTGCGTATTACCCTGGGCCAGGAAACCGTCTCGGAACAAAACCTGGCTGATTTACCAGCCGAGGCGGAACTGGTGGAAACAGATGGAAACGTGCTGGGTTTGCGCGTGCCGCGTGAAGAAGCCGCGGGAATCACCGCCCAACTGCTCAAAACCCTCAACGTGGCTGACCTCACGGTCGAAGACCCTGCCATTGAGGCGGTCATTGATCAGGTGTACAGCGGAGGGGTCCAATGACAACGGATAATCCCTCGATCGGGCGGGGGGGCTGGGCATTAATTAAAAGTACCTGGCTCTCTTGGATGCAGTACCGCAGTTTCTTTTTCATCCTGGCGTTTGGCTGGATGATCCCGCCTCTCATCTACCTTCTGGTATGGTCCACGGCGGCAGGGCAGGGCAGCATCTCGGGCATAACCCGGGGCGCTTTCGTTGCCTATTACCTGATTCTTATTTTGGTCAACCAGATCACCTATGCCCAAACCAACTGGACGGTGGGAGATTTCATCCGCATGGGGGAGATCAGCAAGCTGCTGATGAGGCCCATCTCGCCCATATACGACGCGTTGGCACAAGAGGTGGCTGGCAAGGTGGTTTACCTGGTTTTCATCGTGCCGATTCTCATCGTGCTGACTTTTGTGCTCAAACCGGAGCTGGATTTTAAGTGGAGCTATCTGCTGGCTTTCCTTCCGGCGCTGATTTTGGCTTGGGCGCTGCGTTTCTTCTGGGGGTACTGGCTGGCGCTGCTGGCTTTCTGGGCGACCCGGGCAGATGCCCTGTTGGCGCTTCAGGATTCACTGGTCTTTTTGCTGGCTGGGCAGGTGGCGCCCGTGGCGCTGCTTCCGGCGGCAATGAAAACCGCGGCGGTGATTTTGCCCTTCCGATACATGGTGGCTTTTCCGGTGGAAATCATCACCGGAAGCCTCAGCGGTGCCGAGATGGCTCTTGGGTTTGCGATCCAGGCTGGCTGGACGGTGGTAGCGGTGGTTCTTTACCTGATTTTGTGGAAAAACGGCTTGAAACACTATGCCGCGGTGGGAGGTTAACATGCAGCCATTTCGTCTAATAGGCAGTTTTATGCGCGCTTCCATTCAGGAAGACGCAGCCTACCGTACCAATTTTTTCATTAGTCTTTTCACCTCGCTGCTGAGCCTTTTGACCGGCATTCTGGGGGTCGCGGTGCTTTTCAACCAGATTGACTCCGTGAAGGGCTGGACGCTGGCATCCACGCTGACGCTGCTGGGGGTTTACCTGATCGTCAGCGCGGTGCGTGGTTTGTTCATCAGTCCCAGTTTTGACTCTTTGGCTGGCATGGATGGCGAGATCTGGTCAGGTGGGTTTGACTTTACCGTGCTGCGCCCGGTCAGCACCCAGTTCTTCGCCAGCTTTCGCAAGTGGCGCCTGTTTGCCCTGATCGACCTGATGCTTGGGGTGGGGGTGCTGGTCATTGGCCTGGTGCAGTTGAATGCCGCGATTCCGTTCGAGAAGGTGCTGCTCTTTTTGTTTATGCTTGTCATTGGCATGACCATTCTCTATTCCATTTTGCTGCTCTTTGCCGCCCTGATCTTCTGGAGCCCCGGTGTGCTCTTTACCTGGATCTTTGACGGGCTCTTCCAGATGGCGCGCTACCCCAACGGTTTATACCCCGGCTGGCTGCGGCTGGTGCTCACCTGGATCGTGCCGGTGGGAGTTATGACCACCTTCCCTGCGCAGGCGCTGACCGGTTCAATCAGCCTGCCGCAAATCCTCTTTAGCCTGTTGTTGGCGGCGGCCTTGCTGGCATTGTCTTCGATTGCCTTCAGGGTGGGTTTGCGCCGTTATGCCAGTGCTTCGAGTTAAGATCAGATATTGACGAACTTGGATCACTCCTCTCAGATTGTGTGAGGGGAGTTTTCATTATGATTCATAATTTGAGAAAGTAAAGAAGACGCTCTTTGCATAAATGTAAATTTATTATATTGGTCAACCAAACGTGTTATATTATTGATAGGTTACATTCCAATAAAACCCTGTATAATAATTGCATATTGCAATAAAAAGGTGACTATGTGTAAACCCATCCCGCGTGAAAAACTTGATGAAGACCTTTTTCTTGTTTTGAAAACCATATTTCATTACGAACGGTTTATTGCATCGAAGTATGGTTTGAACTTCGAAGAAATTTACGCCCTTCAATATTTGCGGCGCAACCCTGCAGCCCGCGTGACCGATCTTTCCGTTGAACTCAAGCTGCCCATGTTTACCATCAGCCGCCTGGTGGATCGTCTCGCTCGGAACCATTTCCTTTCAAAGGAACAAGATACAAGTGACAAACGCAATATTCACCTCCGGCTTGAGAAGGCTGGTGAAGAAGTATTGCAGTTGATTGAAGCATCCAGTTATGACAGGATCAATGCCAACCTTTCGAACATGGAAGAACAGAAAGTAACAGAATTGCTTGCCACGGCTGAAAGCCTGCACGTGATTCTTGGCGTCACAGACAGCATCTTTAAGATATCCTGATTATTTAAACACTCGAGGGAGCTGTTTTTATGAAATCCTACACAGGCAAGGTTTTATGGGTTGATCTTGGCAAGGGGACTTTCACAGAAGAAATCATTCCGGATTCGATGTATCAAAAATACTTGGGGGGCATTGGCTTGGGCGCGGCGTTGCTCTATCGCGAAATGCCGGCGCACGCTGACCCGCTGGGACCCGACAACATTCTCGGATTGTTGCCCGGTCTGCTCACCGGCGCGGGCAGCTTTTTTACTGGCCGCTGGATGGCTGTGGCGAAAAGTCCGCTCACTGGCACGTGGGGTGATTCCAACTGCGGCGGCACCCTGGCACTGGCGATCAAGCAATGCGGATACGACGGCATCCTCTTCAAGGGTGCCAGCAGCAAACCGGTTTACCTTTATATTGACAACAATGGACCGCAACTCTTGGATGCCTCGCCTTATTGGGGCAAGGATGCGGTTGAAACTGAAGATCTGCTGCTCGCCGCTCACATGATTAAAAAGAAACCGGCTGTGGCAGCCATTGGTGCCGCGGGTGAAAACCTTTCACTGATCTCAGGCATTTCCAATGACCGCGGCCGTCTCGCCGGGCGTTCCGGTTTAGGCGCGGTGATGGGCTCAAAGAAATTGAAAGCCGTCGTGCTGGCTGGCTCACAGCGCGTGGGGGCGCATGACCCAATTAAGACAAAACTACTTTCACTCAAGTGCAGCCGTGATGTAATACTGCCTTTGAAAATCCTGCCCTCCAAAATCGTGGCAGGGTTGGGGCACTTCCTGGGCTGGCTGCCGCTGGGGTTCACCCAGAACGGCTTGCTGGTGGCTGGCATCCTCAAGAAGTGGGGATCAGTCGGCACCCTGCCGGCTTCAATCGGCATGGGCGACACGCCCTTCAAAAACTGGGATGGCACCAAGAAGGATATGCCTAAGTACAACCAAAAAGTAGACGCCGACTTTGTGCTCAAGACCGAAAAGCAGAAATATCACTGCCGTGAATGCCCGCTGGGCTGTGGCGGTATCGTGGAACTGGAAGGTAAACTCAAGGAAAGCCACAAGCTTGAATACGAAACGGCTGCCTCTTTCACCTCCATGCTTTTGATTGACGATATCGAATTTGCCTACGAAATGAACGATCTGCTCAACCGTGAGGGCATGGATACCATCTCGGCTGGCGGCACGGTTGCTTACGCCATGGAATGCTACGAAAAAGGCTGGATCACCAAAGACGACACAGGTGGAATTGAACTGACCTGGGGCAACGCGGAAGCTGCTCGCACAATCCTCCATCAAATGATCCACCGCACCGGGTTTGGCGCCGTGCTCGCTGATGGCACTAAAACCGCGGTGAAAAAACTGAAACCCATCACCGATGAAGCTGCCATCCATTCAGGCGGGCAGGAGATGGCTTACCATGATCCGCGGCTTGACCCCGGCATGGGACTGCACGCCAGCGTGGACCCGACCCCCGGGCGCCACACCACCGGTGCGCAGCTCTATTATGACCTTTATAAACTCTGGACGCGTGTTCCGGGTTTGAAATCCGTTTCACAGTTCTACGATAAAGAATCACGATACGAAGACAGCGAATTCCGCATGAAGGGTGCCGTGGCAGTCAGCAACTTTACCCAGTTCTACAATTCCATGGGCATGTGCTATTTCGGCATGCTGATTGGTGTGGACCGGGTGCCCATTTTCGAGTGGGCGAATTCGGTCACCGGCTGGAATCTCAAACCCGCGGAGTATATGGAGATTGGTCACCGCATTCAAACCCTGCGCCAGATGTTTAACATCCGCGAGGGCATCGACCCACGCAAGATCAACGTCAACAAACGCCTCTTTGGTGTTCCCCCTCAGGAGGTGGGTCCCAACAAGGGTGTCACTTTTGACCTGGAGAAACTCAAAAAAGGCTATTGGCGCGAGATCGGCTGGGATGCTGAAACCGGTGTGCCCAAGAAAGACACCATCAAGAAACTGGAACTTGAAGAACTGGTGGGAGGTGCCGCATGACCCATCTGATTACTTCAGATTGCATCGGCTGCACTGCCTGCGTAAAAGTCTGCCCAACCAGCGCCATCAGCGGAGAACGAAAAGCATTGCACGTGATTAACAGCGCCATTTGCATTGATTGTGGCGCCTGCGGCAGAATCTGCCCTTCCAAAGCCATAGAGAACGAAGAAGGCAAACGTTGTGAACCGGTGAAACGGCAGCTTTGGCTTCAGCCGGTGGTGGCGGATGCTAAATGTGTGGCTTGCGGGGCTTGCATCGAGGTCTGCCCGACCGGCGTGCTTGAATTCAAAGAACGAGGTACCTCCAATCTGAATCTTGTTCCGTTCTTAAAAGATCCAAAGAACTGCATCGGATGTGGCTTTTGTGAGGGCGCCTGCCCGACCAACGCCATCTGCATGGTTGTGCCCGTCACTCAATAATCCAGCACATGAAAGGGAAAGATCATGAACACAGCTCCGAGCGTTGTGATGATTACGCATGCCAACCCTCTGGATTTCACGCGGGATTATGTTTGTCTTGCCCGTGATTACGGCTCACCTGCCTATGATCAACGGGCAGACATTCAGGCCATCAACCAGGCGGTTCAACAAAACCTGAGCGATCTGGATGCCCGTGTTCACTTCACCAACCAGCTGCGTGGAAAGAAAGTGGTCATCAAGCCCAACCTGGTGACCGTCTTTCACGACCTAGGCATGATCGGCCGGGATTATCCCGAATCCACTGATCCGCGGGTGATTGACGCCGTGGTGGTTTTTCTCAAGCAATATACCGACAACATCATCATCGTCGAATCCTCAGGCAAGGGATTCCCAACGCCAGCGGCGTTTATCGCCTCTGGCTTGAATCGACTCTCCAAACATCGTGGTGTGGAATTGATCCCGCTCGAGACCCAACCTGTGGACCGTTACCTGCTGCCCAAGGCGAAGATCATGCGTGAAATTGTCATTCCGCAGATTTTCAGCGAGGTGGCGAGGGGTGAAGCTTTTTACATTTCGATGCCCAAGATGAAAACCAATCTTTACACAGGGGTAACCCTGGGGTTTAAAAATGCCATGGGCACCATTCCCTATAACTTGCGGCTGCGCAACCACAACCACGCCATTAATCAGAAATTGGTAGATATGCTGCACTTGTTTAAACCCGACCTGGTGGTAATTGACGGCATCGTGGGCGGAGAGGGCAACTGTCCGGCTCCGGTGGAACCGGTGCAGAGCCGGGTGATTGTCAGCGGCAACCATGCCGTTGAAACGGACCGTGTGGCGACGCGTATGATGGGCTTTGATCCCAAGCAGATTGCTCTGATGCGTATAGCTGACGAGAACGGTTTTAGCGATCCCAAGGTACAGGTGGTGGGTGAGGAGACGGTGACTGCTTACCGTCCAGCTGATCCGTCGCTGACAGGGGAGTGGATGCGCAGAAACTTCCCGAATGTGCGTGTGCTGGTGGGGCATACCAAGGGCAACCCACCTATGCCAGATAAGTCTGGTAACCTTGATCCTTCAAAATTGAGTGAAGTCGAAAACATCTGCCGCGGCGGCTGCCTGGCAACCACACGCGTGGCGTTTGACTATCTTTACTATGAAGGGCAGCGCCGTGATGCCGCCTTTACCCTTATCATTGGTGCGGGCTTGCTGCTGGACGGCAAAACCTTTTATTTCGATGCCGCCGGAAAATCCTACACACCCAAGGATATTGCCGCCTTGAAGGGCAAAAAACTGGCGGTTGGCACCTGCACCGCGCCGTTGAAAGGTATTGTAGGTCGTGTGATTGAGGGATGTATGCCCTTCCCGAACTCCCCGCATATGTTGGTGCACCAAATGACGGGCACTTTCTGCAAGGTGATGACCCCCAAGAACCGCTACCTGATTCCGGCGCTGCTGGCGACCTTTCAGGTCTGCGAGGCGCGCAAAAAGAACCTGCGCAAGGGCAAACGCATTGACATTCCGCTTGAACATGTTGATAAAGTCTACCCGATCCGTGAGTTTACACCGGAAGAACAACAGCTTGATTTTATCTTTGAGCCTTTTGCCGATCTGACCCGGCAGGAAATCCGCGCCTTGTGCGCAGCCGAGAACCGCAGCATTCTGGCTACCTTCATCCCCTAGGCGGACAACATGACACAAAAACCGGCTTTCTGGATTTTTCTGCAGGCATCCACTTTGGTACTTTACGGCATTCTGATCGGCGGAGGCAACGTGATGGGTCTGCCTTGGCTGGGCTGGGGGCTGTACGGTGCCTTGTTTGTGCTGCACTTGTTCGAATTGAAGACCGCCCTGCGCATCGGCCATGAAAAGGGGTTGAGCGACTTGCGCATCGTGCTCAAGAATCTGCTCTTTGGCTTCACCTGGTGGGTGCCGCTAAAGCAGGGGATTCTGGTGAAATAACAAATAGAAAACCCCCGATTTCTCTTGATACACATTTGTAATATCATTGATCTCCTTGGAATTGGGAACCTGTTCTACATTTGTTACATGAACAAAAAGACGGGTTCAATTTAGAACCCGCCTTTTCGTGTGTTCTGTCGTTTAGAAATTAATCCGTATACTCGCCGTACTCGCAGCCGCCGAGTTCACCGTCGAAGTCATCGATTTTGATGTATTTTCCGTCGACTTTTTTCCACAGTGTCACCGATCCGGAGGCGTGTCCGCCGTTCCACAGTTCGTTATGGCGTTTGTCGCCGTCGGGGTTCTCGTAATTGACATTAAGCATGTGCTTACGTGGACACTTGAAGTGGATTTCGATCTTGCCGGTCTTGTTCCATGCCGTCAGGTTCCAGCCGACGTATTCGTCGGTGATCGGGCAGTCAAAGACCTGTTTTGGTCCCGTCCAGAACTTGGAGAAGTTGAACTCATGCAGTTCGCCTTCGTGATAGAAGGCAATCAACATGCGCCGCGGCAGGCTGACGCCTAAGACCACAGGCTGGGCGCCGCCGCAATCCAGGCTGGTGCGGGCAAGCTTCTTGCCGGTGGAGCGGCTGGTAAAGTTATTGCAGTTCAGCCAAACCCACGGACTGGTGTAATCAACGCCCCAGTTCTTATCTTGATAACCGGCGCTGGTATCAGGCTCCACATTGTATTTTTCACCATTGAAGGTGATCGTGCCGCTGTAGCGGGTGAGCATCCCGGCGGCGTGCCAGTACATTTGGAAGGCGTTGATAGCCACGAAGAAGGGGGAGGTACCGAACCCCACGGAGTAGGGCAGCACCTTCTCGGCTTTGAGATCCCAGCTCATTTCGCCAGCGTCCGACATGTATTCAGGGTGGGCGGCGGCTTCTTCGGGGGTCAGCTTGACCGACCCCTTGAGGTGAGTCTCGTTGGCGGTGTGGTCGCCGATGCGCACTTCCATTTTACTGAAATCGGCTTTGAACTGGCTGATTGGGTAGAGGTTGTGAATCTGGGTGGCGGGCTGTCCGTCAGGGGTGCCCCAGCGCCCGGCTTTGAGCATGGCATAGGAGGGTTTCAATCCCTTGGCTTTGTTGGAGGGTAGTTGCCCGGCAATCACCTGATCCCCGCCCAGGGCGGGGTTGATGACGTAATACTCGATGAAAAAAGGCTGTTTTTCACCTGTTTTGGCGTTGACAGCCACCAGCGAGTGCCACCACCAGTCATATCCTCGGCGCGTGAGTTTTCCTTTCAGCATGTACCTGTTGCGGTCATCCATTGAACGGCTCCTTTAAACGAGTGTGGGGATTTCTACTTTCATTGTAGCAAATTAATTGCAAAATGCAATCATTAACTTCAACGAAAATAATTCTTTACTGTTCAAGGTGGGTTTTCAATATGACCGGCAAGACTATCTGGGTTCTTCGAAAGGCAGGTAATCGTAGCAAGAAAATCCCTGAGGTGCGTATGGGGTGCTGAAGTGATAAATATCGATATAAATGCTTCTTGGTTCCGATTCTCCGGCAATGGTTATTTCGTATTCATCCAATATGGTTTCTTCGGTATTGATTGATCCGTTTCGCAATTGGGAGGTTTCCTCTCCGACTGGACCAGATAAAAGGGATAAATAAACGCTTTCCCGAGCTACGCCGCTAAAACCTTCAACCGAAAGATCTTCAGAAGCTCCTCCCAGTTTTACTGGGTTATCCATGGAATACCCGTAGGTTGGATCTGATGAAACCTGGCAACCGCGTTGTACGGTCTCATTTTGGATGAACTGAAGAGTATTGATAAAAGCAAGGAAAGATTCTTTTCCCCTCAAGTTCCACACCTCCTTGGCTGGCTCCATCAGGGAAACGCCAAGACCGAAGACAATGCGATCCCCGTCCAGTTTGGCAAGAAATGCATTGCCTGATGAATGGTTTCCACCCAGGGTTCCATCAACGTTGAATACTTGACTTTCAACATCATCAATCACCAGGGTTTTGGATTCTCCTTGAATTGCCAGGGTACCCTCTGAATTTAGGTTAATTGCTTCAAGATATTGAGTAATAATCTCTTCTGATGAAATTGTGTTGTATTCAGGACTCAAATCACCCGAAAAAGAGATCAGGATGGATTTTTCCTCGTCTTGAAAAAACACATTCTCCCAGGTGTAACTGGATTGCAGGTTTTCAAGATTTAAACAAGTGAAATATCCTCGAGGAACGAAGGTTCGCACAAAACCAATCTCTGCTTCCAGTGGAGTTATGTCTGCCGTTGTTGTTTCAGGGGATAATGTCACTGTTTCAATGGGTGTGAGTGTGGGTTCTCGTGTGATCAAAAGCGGGGTGCTTGTACTTAAAGGCAATTGACATCCCGCCAGGGTCAACAAGAATAGAACAGATGAAAAAAGATTGATGGAAATAAAACGAGTCGCCTTCATGTTTCCTCCCTGGATCATTGTTTGAATTACCCTCTTTTCATTATAGCTTAACCGATCATCAGGATACTTTATAGAAAAAAGCTGATCTCGAAAAAATAGATGTATAAGAAAGAGTAGAATATATAAATCAATAATAGATGTATAATAGTGATGTATGAAAACAGAGACTTTAACCCGCACCCAGGTGCTCCTCGAACCCTGCCAGCTCAGGGAATTAACCCAACTCGCCGGCGAACAGGGGATGAGTGTTTCTGCCTTGCTGCGAGAGTGGGTAGCGCAGGGGCTGCATGCCAGCCGGCAGAAGAAACTGGCTGAAGCGGCTCTCTCAATGGCTGAAGCCTATTACACGGATGGCGACCTGGTGGGCTATTCCGCCCTGGATGGCGATGATTTCTCACCAAAAGGCGGGGGTTGATGTTCCGCGGCGAGATCTGGCAGATGAAACTGAGCCCCAATCCCAAAGAGGGACAGGCTGAAACCCGCCTGGTGGTGATCCTCTCCAGCGACGCCCTGGGGGCGCTTCCTTTAAAAATAATTGTTCCGCTGACGTCCTGGAGGGATGAGTATCAATCTGCGCCGTGGATGGTGCGCATCCCGCCTGTACTGCACAGCGGGCTCGAACAGCCCATGGCTGCCGATGCCCTGCAGGTGCGTTCTGTTTCGACTTCCCGCCTCCTTACCCGGCTGGGGGAGATCCCTGATTACTTTGTTAATTCAATCGCCGAAGCAGTGGACTTGATCCTGCAAGGGGGGCGGATTGCTGGGGTATAATCAGGTTTTCAATACCCATCCCGGAGTTACCATGTCCAAATCCATTCGCTTTCTTGCCCTGATGTTGATCCTTTCCGCGTTCGTTCTTTCCGCCTGCGCCTCTTCAAATGCCGATGCCCCCGCCGCCGCCATGCAGGCATACTGGCAGGCAATGGCTGCCAAAGACAGCGCCGCGTTGAGCAGCCGGACCTGCGCTGATTATGAAGCCGTTGCCCTGACCAACCTGGATTCCTTCCAGTCGGTTGAGCTGGCGCTCAAAGACTTAAGCTGCACCACCGCCGTTTCCACCGATACTTCCGCCGAGGTGACATGCAGCGGCGCACTGGTGGCTTCTTACGGCGCCGAAGACACCGATTTTGACCTGGGCAGCACCACCTACATCTTGACCAATGAAGCCGGCAACTGGCTGATGTGTGGAGAGAAATAACCTTGCTGCGACGCCTGTTCTCAAAGGAAAACCTTTGGGCGCTGGTTTTTGCCCTGATTTTGACCCTGTTGGTGATCGTCTCAGCGGACAGTTCCCCTTTGTGGATTTATCAGGGTTTCTAGATGTCGCTTTCCAGCATTCTCATCCTTATCGGGTTATCGCTCGGCATCTTCCTGCTATCCTCATTTTCACGCACCCAAAAACTGCGCAATCCGCTTCTGCTTGTGCTAAGCGTCGGTGTGATCTTCTGGCTCCAGCCAGCCCTCCCCATCCGCGGGTTGGATTTCTGGCTGCCGGTTGCCACCCTCGCGATCACCTCACTGGGCTGGCTGCTTACTTCGAAACCTGAAGAGCGGGCTCTCAAGAATGAATTCACCACAGCCGGCATCATTGCCGGTGTCGTGTTGCTGATCGCGCTCACCCGCCACCTCAGCCTCACCGGTCTCTTCACCCCGTCGCGCCCGCCCCAGACGCTGACCGTATTGGCGGTTCTGGCTGGCGGGGTTCTCCTCATCACATTTCTGCAATGGCTCACTCAAAAACGGCGAAAGGCCACCCCTTGTCTCGGCATTGGTATTGCGGTTTTATTATTGATCTTTGTCGCGCTTAAATTCCCGGCTGCCAGTCAGTGGTTGAGCAGCTTGCTGCGCGGGATGACCGGTCAATCCCGCGGGCTGGCTTCTGCCTTTGACCTGCGTTGGCTGGGGTTCAGCTACATTGCCTTCAGGCTCATCCACACCCTGCGCGACCGCCAGAACGGACGCCTGCCCTCCATCACGTTGGACGAGTTTTTCATCTATATTCTCTTCTTTCCTGCCGTCGGCGCCGGCCCCATTGACAGAGCGGATCGCTTTCTCAGCGACCTGCGCCAGCCTTTTCAACCAAAATCTGACGCAGTCTTTACTGCCGGGCAGAGGCTGATATTGGGGTTATTCAAAAAATTCGTGCTGGCTGACCTGCTGGCGATCATTGCCCTCAATGGCACCAATGCCTCGCAGGTCCTATCAACGGGCTGGATGTGGGTGATCGTGATCGC
>CAYXWV010000041.1:0-27907 GCA_964468875.1 uncultured Anaerolinea sp.
ATTGGAACTCTCTCTTTTTTCAACACCTTTCTATGGGAATTTGTTACTGTAACTTTTGCTACAACACTGGTTGCCTGCCTTTTATGGGCGTGGTAGAATCACGATACAAGAATACACTCTCTTCTTTTCTATTTAATGAAGAGTTAACCTTTCAGGAGAAAAACTATGGAACAGAAAACTGGTTCGTTTGAAGTAAAAAAGGGATTAGCCCAAATGTTAAAGGGCGGCGTGATCATGGATGTGGTCAATGCCGATCATGCAAAAATTGCCGAAGATGCCGGTGCTTGCGCTGTGATGGCGTTGGAACGCGTTCCAGCGGATATTCGCGCGGATGGTGGCGTAGCCCGCATGAGCGACCCTGACATGATCCAAAAAATCATAGACTCTGTCAGTATCCCGGTGATGGCGAAATGTCGCATCGGCCATTTTGTGGAAGCCCAGATTCTTGAGTCCATTGGTGTGGATTATATCGACGAGTCAGAAGTGCTCACCCCTGCCGATGAAGCGCATCATATTTATAAACACGATTTCAAAGTTCCCTTCGTTTGTGGTTGCCGTAATCTGGGTGAAGCCCTGCGACGTATTGGAGAAGGCGCCGCGATGATCCGCACCAAGGGTGAAGCCGGAACCGGCGATGTGGTTGAAGCCGTTCGCCACGCCCGCACTGTTCTGGGTGAGATTCGCAAGCTTCAAAATATGCCCGAAGAAGAATGCATGACGTTTGCTAAAGAAATTGGTGCTCCTTTTGAACTCGTTATGGAAACCCGCAAACTCGGTCGTCTGCCTGTGGTCAATTTTGCCGCTGGTGGCATTGCCACTCCCGCAGATGCAGGTCTGATGATGCAGTTGGGTGTAGATGGCGTATTTGTCGGTTCGGGAATTTTCAAATCAGGTGACCCTGCCAAACGAGCCAATGCGATTGTCAAAGCCACCACCCATTTCAGAGACGCGAAAATTCTCGCAGATGTCAGCCGTAACCTCGGTGAAGCCATGGTTGGCCGCTCCGTTTCTGCCATGCCTGACGCGGAGAAAATCGCCACCAGAGGCTGGTAATCATTATGAGAATCGGTGTCCTGGCGTTACAAGGAGACTTTGCCGAACACCAGGTCATGCTCGAATCATTAGGAGCTAAAGTGGTTCAGGTGCGTTTGCCTGAACAACTCGAAGGCTTAAATGGTTTGATCATCCCCGGTGGAGAATCAACGACCATCGGCAAATTGGCTACCGCCTACAATTTAATGGAACCTCTGCGGCAATTTGGATCTTCCCACGCCGTTTGGGGAACCTGTGCAGGAGCTATTTTCCTGGCAAAAGACGCCCAACGGGAACAACCCTTGCTGGGATTAATGGATATAGTGATCAAACGCAACGCTTTCGGTCGTCAGGTAGACAGCTTCGAGGTTGATCTGCATATTCCCTGTCTGGCTTTGAATGGGTCTCAAAACACACCCTTTCATACCGTATTTATTCGAGGTCCACTAATCGAATCAGTGGGAAAGGCTGTAGATGTACTGGCAAAACTGGATGACGGTAAAATCGTTGCCGCCCAACAAGGAAAACTACTGGTCACTTCCTTTCATCCGGAGTTGACCAATGACAACCGCTTCCATCGGTTTTTCATGGAGTTGGCAAAATAAGAGTTCGACCGTTTACTTGGGTTGATCTGCCCTTTGTTCTGCACAACAAACCCCGGCTGATCTGCCTCAACAAAAACCAGGCTCTCACTCACGGAAACCCTCTTGGGTTTGCGTCCCTTGCCACGCAATTAAAACCCTCTTCTGAAGGATGTTCTGCGATTGGTGAAACCGATAAATCAATACCTGTCATGTTTGGACAGATATTGCATCAAAACGGCAGCCGTTCGGCAAGTTTAAATTTCATTGTATTGGACGAAAACGCAGACGAAAAAGATCTCACCTTCCTTTGGGATTATTTATCCGCCAAAGCGGGAGAAATGGGTGCCTGTAATGTTCAAGGCCAACTGGAAGAAAACAGCCCACTGATTGAAACCTTTAGAAAATCAGGTTTCGTAGTTTACGGTTGGGAAACTGCCTGGAAGTTCCCCGGTCAGATCGCAACTTCATCAGATCACGGCAATCAATGGAAAATTGCCACCCCCTCCGACGAACCACAAATACGAGCTCTTTACCAATCTCTGGTTCCTCCCATTGTACAAAGTGCCGAAACCTACCAGAATGGTGGAACCCGGCGCCTTGTTTATCGCGAAAAGGAAGAAATAGTCGCTTATATCGAGAGCAGTCACGGTCCAGTTGGGCTTTATCTTAAACCGCTGATACATCCAGCTGTGCAAGATGTTGACACCCTGCTTCGAGAAATTGTTAATCATTGTCTGGAACTTGGAGAGCCTGTATATCTTCAAGTTCGTTCGTATCAGGCCTGGCTGCTTGATGCCCTGAATGTGATTGGCGGCGAGTCGTCAGCCCATTTTGCACTGTTGGTTAAGCACCTTGCCATCATGCAGCGAAACGGTGTGACGATAACACAGCGCAACCTTGTTGAAAATCGCAGGGCAGAGCCCTCTGCCCCTATCGTTCAAAATCTAACCACACAAGAGTCGCCTCTGGGAGCCAATAAAGGAAGATAATCTTTTCAATGGCAAAAATGATCAACCCGACAAGTATTTTGGTTTCACATTGAAATTGTAAGTAAAGCTTTTGGATAAAGTGTTTTCCAGATTTTAAAAACAAGAACCGGACATGCGGTGATAAAACTGGAATGAAGTTAAAATAGAGGTAGAAGGTTTTTATGACACAAAAAAGAATTACTGACGACCTGCAAGTTTTAATGACAGTGCTGCCCGCTAGGATTGTGGAGGCTGTGAAAGAAGCCAATAACAGCGATCATCTGCTAGAGATCATCCTTGATCTCGGAAGACTACCCGTAGCCCGTTTTGTGAACGGAGAACTGGTTTTATGCCAGGAAGAAATCACCAGGTCTGATCTTGATTTCGTTGTCTCACGCATCGGCGAATTTGATGCCGACAATCGCGCCGGGCTTGAACGTACCCTTCACCGCATCTCAGCCATCCGCAATCGTCATAATACCATTGTTGGTTTAACTTGCCGAGTCGGACGCGCAGTTTACGGCACTATTGATATCATCGAAGACCTGTTGGAATCTAATAAGAGTATATTGCTGCTCGGTAAACCGGGTATTGGCAAAACCACCATGCTACGTGAATCAGCCCGCATTCTGGCTGAGAAAAAACGTGTCATCATCGTTGACACATCTAATGAGATTGGCGGTGATGGCGATGTTCCCCATCCGGCAGTGGGCAAAGCCCGCCGCATGCAGGTGGCCTCGCCTTCTTTACAACATGAGGTAATGATCGAAGCAGTGGAGAATCACAACCCCGAAGTCATCATCATTGATGAAATCGGCCGTGAACTCGAAGCCATGGCTGCGCGTACCATTGCCGAACGTGGTGTTCAATTGGTAGCAACCGCTCACGGCCGCACACTGGAAAACCTGCTCTTGAACCCAACCCTTTCTGACTTGATCGGCGGCATTGAATCAGTCACCCTGTCTGACGAAGAAGCCCGCCGGCGTGGAACACAAAAAACGGTGCTCGAACGCCGCTCTCCGCCTACTTTTGATGTGCTGGTTGAACTGCAAGATCGTGACAAGGTAGCCGTTCATCCTGATGTAGCTGAGGTTGTGGATACCCTTGTTCGTGGATACCCGATTACCCCCGAAATTCGCTGGCGCGATGAAAAAGACGCCATTCATATTGAAAAACCATCCAGACCAGCCGGAACACGCGGCATGGCTCAAGGAACCCGGCGTACGGCGCAAATTGGTTCTGATTCTCGCAAAAGTGAAGCATCCGAACCCTACGTGACCAACCGCCAACGACCTGAAGTATCACTTGAACCGGATCAGTTTTTTGACGAACCTCAATCGAGACCCAGTCGAAACACAAATCGAATTGTTCGCATTTTTCCATACGGTGTAGCCCGTAACCGTATGCAGCAGGCAGCCGCCCGTTTAGGTGTTCCGGCTATAATTTCAAAAGATATTACAGATGCGGATATCATTATGACGCTCAGGGCTTATTACCGTTCACGTCAACAGCCCATCATGGACGCTGAGGCGCGCGGTATTCCAATCTATGTACTGCGTGCCAATACAATCAATCAAATTGAACAATCGCTTGCTGAAGTTTTTAATCTTCCACATGACAGTATGACCGCTAATTTTGAAGAAGTTGCACGGCAAACCGAATCAGCCATCCAGGCTGTTATGAGCGGTCAACGCTGGGTGGATCTTCCCCCTGCGTCAGCAACTGTCAGAAGAATCCAGCATGAAATGGCTCGTCAGGCAGAATTGGTCTCTCATTCCTACGGCAAAGATCCCAACCGCAGGGTCAGAATCTTTAGAGAATAAGAAGGTCTTATGTTCATTACCCTGGAAGGACCGGAAGGCAGTGGCAAATCAATGCAGATTCCAAACCTGGCAGCATTCGTCAGGTCTCGGGGTTATGAAGTGCTCACCACTCGAGAACCGGGGGGCACTTTTATCGGCGATCAAATCAGACAGGTTATCATGAGCATGGAAAACACCATGATGAACCCACGGACGGAAATTCTACTGTTTTGCGCCGCGCGTGCACAGATTGTAGCTGAAGTGATCAAACCCCATCTTGAAAAAGGGTTTGTGGTCATCAGTGACCGCTACGCCGATTCCACTCTTGCCTATCAGGGGTATGGACACGGTCTTGATTTACACATCCTCAGGCAAATTCTTGATTTTGCCACAGGAGGGCTGAAGCCTGATTTAACTCTATTGCTCGATGTTGACGTTGAAGAAGGGTTAAACCGCCGCAAGGTTGGCGGTGGAGAATGGAACCGCCTGGACGCTCAGCAAATCAAGTTTCACGAGCGGGTAAGGGCTGGTTATCACCAAATGTTGGAAACCGAACCTGAACGTTGGCAAAGAATCGATGCCTCTCAGAATCCACTTCAGGTTACAGAAGCCATTCAAAAAGCCGTGAGCAGTCGGTTAGGAATACGATCAAAATGAGATTATCAAGAAAAAAGTGGGGATTCATCCTCTTGTTCATCGGGACTTTATTCCTCTCAGGTTGCCAGACATTATTTGGCCCCACAATACCTACCATTATTCCACGGGCAACCAACAGCAATCCGACCCGCACCCTGGCACCTACTTCCACTGCCTTACCTACATTTGCGGCGACCGCCACACCCACAACCATGCCCACCCTGGCAATCACTCCGAGCGGACCGGCCACATGTCAGACAGCACCCATTCTGCCTGTGATTGATACAGAGATGGATGAAAAAATCCCGAATGCCACCGATCAGGATTGGATGCTTGGCGCTGACTCAGCCAGGCTTACCATCTATGAATATTCCGATTTTCAATGCCAGATTTGCATTGATCTTGGGTTAAATTTACACCAACTGCAAACGCTATATCCTGATGATGTCAGGATCGTTTATCGTTATCTTCCGCTCAGCAAAGAACACGATAAAGCAGATCTTGCTCAGCAAGCTGCCGAAGCTGCCGGTTTACAGGACTCGTTTTGGGCGATGCATGACTTGCTTTTTAGTAAACAAGATGAATGGATCACCCTTTCAGTCAAGGAGTTTTCAGACTGGCTCATTGATCAGGCAGTAGCCCTTGATCTCGATAAAAATCAATTCAGCGCAGATCTCATCAGTGATACCGTGGTGAAGAGAGTGTTCAACGCATCACAAGAAACAGCCATAACCACCCTCAGCGTTCCGCCTGCTGTTTTTTTTAACAAATCGCAATATCAAGATTGGGTGGATTTATCCACATTGATCAACATGGTGGAGTATTACAAGCTGCCAGACAAGGCTTTTTCAGAATGTCCTGAGCAGGTGATTGATCCTAATAAACAATACACTGCAACCTTCACGACCAGTTATGGTGACATCATTTATGAACTTTATCCCAAACAAGCCCCAGTAGCAGTAAACAGCTTTGTTTTTCTGGCTCGACAAAAATGGTATGATAATTCAACCTTCTTCAGGGTGATCCCGGGGTTCCTGGCTCAAGGCGGCGATCCATCGGGCTCGGGTAACGGCCGACCGGGCTACGCCTTTTCCAATGAAGTCACACCAGAGTTGCGTTTCAATCAAGCCGGTATGCTGGCGATGTCAAATTATGGTGAAGGAACTAATGGTTCACAGTTTTTCATCACTTATACCGAGATTCCAGAGTTTGACGGAAACTATACCATTTTTGGCAAAGTGATTGAGGGAATGGACGTTCTGAAATCCTTGCGGCCACGCAACCCTTCACAAGACCAAGTATTGCTGCCAGCTGACCTATTAATTTCTGTAATCGTCGAGGAAAAATAATTTATGGAACCACGACCACATAAAACCCACCTGCCCTCTGTTGCCCAATTGATTATATCGGTTGCAGGATTGGTGACCTCCTTTGGTAGCGTCATACTTTACTTTTTGTTAATTTTTGCTTTTCGTTCCATCCCTGACATTCCAATGGAAATGGATCAATCAATACCGGCATCATTTTGGTTTTTTTTGATCATATCGCTGGTTGCAATCCCCTCCTTAATCTTATCTTTCAAACGTCTAGCCAGATGGCATATCCGTAGCGAGTCAAAACCCCGTTCCTGGCTCTTAATTACCAGCATTCTTTTGGTTTTATTAATCATTGGACTGCTGTTGATTAACCGGTTTTCTCAGATATTGAATAACCCTTTGATCAACCTGGTATTAAGCTTGTTGGCAATCATCATTCCGTTGTTGTGGTTTGTTGAAATTGGCCGGTTCAGGCTTTACTCTGGCAACCCGCAGCGTCGCTGGGGTATGGTCAATTTTGCGATTTTTGTTGGTTTACCAATCATTATTTTGATAGAGTTTTTACTTTTGATTTTCGTTGCCGTGATTGGTTTCAGCCAGTTTGATTACAAACCCCTCCTGATGACAATTCAGACACAACTCATGCTAAACCCAAATGATTTTTCTCCAGTAATTAATCAGCTGAGTTCTCTGGCTAAAGATCCAAAAAACTGGGTAATTGGGTTTTTGTTTATTGCTCTCCTGGTTCCGATCCTCGAAGAAATTTGTAAACCGCTTGCATTGTGGTTTTTTGCCAAGCGCGGATGGTCTCCTTCCGAAGGATTTTCTGCCGGGCTGATTCTGGGCGCTTCTTTTGCGTTGGTTGAAAGCGTGACTGCGCTAGGGTCGGTCTCATCAGAAGCCTGGATTTCCACTCTGGTTGGCAGATTTGGCACAGGTTTGTTACATACCCTGACCGCAGGCTTAACTGGCTGGGCATTGGTTTCGACCTGGAAAGACGGCCGGTATTTGCGAGTTGGTTTCGCCTATGTAATCAGTGTATTATTGCACGGATGTTGGAATTTCTTTGCCCTAATCTACGGATTGGGAACAATCGACATTTTCAGTGCGCCGGCTTTTTCAGGCCTGGTTCCGGTTGCTCCCTGGGTGTTGGGCGGACTATGCGGAATAATGTTGGTACTCTTGTTCCTGATGAACCATATTGTTTGGGTTAAGAGCAAACCGCCTTTTCTTCCACCGGCATTGCCCCCGGTTTTTCCATCCATGCCGCCTGAAATTCCGGCTATTTCAAACGAAATGATGAAGTAAAATTGGTCGAGTAAGTCATGTTGAGTAACGAATAGTACGAGAAGTGGTTTTAATTAGTAATTGCTTTTATTCAACTGTTCACCTTTCAGAAACCTAAAGGAATATTATTACTATGAAATCACAGAGACTACGGAGTATTATTCGATGGTTGATGGCTCGATTAACCGATACTGAATATTTGGGAACTGAAAATGTTCCTCTCACAGGTGGGGTACTCATCGCCACCAATCACATGAGCCGCATTGATATTCCGGTTTTGTTTGAAACCCCCAACCGCCCTGAAATGACCGCCCTGGTCACCACAAAATACCTCAAACACCCGCTACTGCGCTGGTTTATCGTGACAGCCAAGGGCATCTGGCTTGATCGTGATACTGCCGATTTCGGCGCTTTTCGTTCAGCCGTTGAAGCCCTAAAAAGCGGTGTGGCCGTTGGCATATCCCCAGAAGGAACCCGCAGCAGTAATGGCCAACTACTCGAAGGAAAACCTGGAACTGCCCTTTTAGCTTTACGAGCAAACGTGCCCATCGTCCCCGTAGCCATTACAGGCACTGAAGATGCTGCCAAGAAACTGTTAACCTTTAGGCGCCCGCATATCACTTGCCAATTTGGAAAAATGATTCCCGCACCGAAAATGGATCGTGAGAACCGTGAAGGGCAGCTTCAACAGTTAACTGATGAGATTATGTGCCAAATTGCCGCAATGCTGCCCGAAAAATACTGGGGGTTTTATGCCAACCACCCCAGATTGAAAGAAATTCTTGCGGAGCAAAAGAGTTGATCCGCTGAAAATCTGATCAAGTGAGTGTGCTGTGCAACCCCAGAACATTGGACCCGACAAAACCAAGAGCAACAAGGACAAATCATTTATTACAGCGGTTTTCATCAGCCTGTTAATTTTTGTTTTGATATTATCCGCATTTGAGGGCGTTGCGCGAGCACTTCAAGGCAAGTCTTCTCAGCCAATTCGATCTATTGGCAGCTTCCACAGCCAGTTTGAAACCAAATGGTTCAAATTGAAAGACTACGTCAAGAAAAATGGCGGCGTGGATGTTTTGTTTATGGGAAATTCAATGGTCAACACGGGTATAGATCCTGATCTGGTGGCTCAGGAGTACGCCGCAGTCAGCGGTGAAGCTGTGCGGGTTTTCAACTTTGGTGTAGAAGGTATGGATCTCTTTACCAATTCTGAATTAGCAGCCTTGCTTGTTGAAGAATATCACCCAAAAACAATCATCTTCTTTACGGAAATGCGCGAATACGGCCCCGTGACGGATACCTCCGTGCCGGACCGCTTTAAGACGGATCCCTGGTTCCAATATAAACTTGGCAATCCATCCGCTGAAGCCTGGATCTACGATCATTCCTTTGCCATGCAGTATTTCCTGCCTTACCGAAATTGGGGGAGGGCAGATTTCCCAGATACCATGTTGAAAAATCTTTACCGCTATTCACAAACCACCGCTTCCGGCTACGAACCGGACCACGCATACGGCAAAGACCTTGATGTTCACACTGACCCCACCGACCCGGCGCAAAAGGTTTGGTTTGATCTTTACAGAGATTTCAAGGTTAATGAGACCAATCTGGATGACCTGGCTGGTATTCTCGACTTACATGCCAGGGGAGTTCAGGTAATTGTCACAGAAATGCCCGTTTACAAAACCTTTTATGACTATTTTGGCGGCGAAGTAATTCACCAACAGTTTTTAACCACCATCGCGGAACATACCGAAACCCATCAGGGGTTCTACTTCCCTCCTGTGGATTCTGAACTTATCCCCCTGGTTGGCCGCGTGGATAATCACCACTTGAATTTTGAGGGCGCACCGGTCTATTCAAAATTACTTGGGCAACAATTGGGTACGTTGTGCCTTGAGCAAAAAATTTGCTTGATGGGGGGAGAATAATGAGTATCACTTCTCTTCTCTTTATCGGTTTGGCTCTGGTTGGTGCGCTAATCTATCAACGCCTACCCTCCAAACTGAAAAATGCCTGGCTGCTGATCCTTTCTGTCGTTTATCTGGCGACCTGGTCATGGCAGTTCATTATTGTATTGGTTTTATTCTCACTGGCGAACTTCGCCCTCGGCATCTTCATTCAGAACCGCTCCGGCAATAAAAAGGGTTGGATGTGGCTGGGTATTACCTTAAACCTGCTCGTCTTATTTATTTTCAAGTACAACCATTTTTACCAACCCGGCTTCATCGCCCTGCTTCAGAAAATGGGGTTTCAAGCTGCCACCGACGACCTGAAGATATTGCTACCAATAGGGTTGTCTTTTTTGGTGGTGCAGTGCATTTCATACCTGGTGGATATTGCCAACCAAAGAACCCCTGCTGAACGCAACCTGTTGAAGTTCAGCCTGTACATTCTTTACTTCCCCAAACTGCTGTCAGGCCCGGTGGAGCGTGCCAGGCAATTCCTGCCCAGGCTCGACAATCCCCTGCGGCTTGATCGCCCGCTTTTAGAACGCAGCCTCTCTCTCTTGCTGACCGGATTATTTAGAAAAATCTTTATTGCCGACTCGCTTTTCCGCATGATCCCGGAAAACGCTTTTATCACCCCGCTTGAGTTTACAGGGCAAAACCTTGTATTCTGGTTGTTGGCTTACGCCTTTGCCTTGTATAATGACTTCGCAGGCTATACGGCGATTGTCCGTGGTATCAGTCTTTGGTTTGGCATCGAACTGACCAATAATTTCAACCTGCCTTATTTCTCACACAACTTTACAGAATTCTGGAATCGCTGGCATATCAGCCTTTCAAGCTGGCTGCGCGATTATATTTTCTTTCCACTCTCCCGTTCACTGATGAAAAGATCTTCCGAGCGAACCAACCTGCTTGCGATTGTTGTACCTCCGCTGGCAACCATGCTGGTCAGTGGGCTTTGGCACGGGTTGTCATGGAGCCTTCTCGTTTGGGGTGGCTTGCACGGTGTTTTTCTGCTTGGCGAACGCGTGGCTGGACTGATCAAGCGGCCAGTGCCCATCAACGAACAAACATGGTTCCAGAAAGCGCTTGGGATAACTGTCACTTTTGTTTTAACCATGTTGGTCTGGATTCCCTTCCGCATGGATCTTGTCACATCGTTTGATTTTCTAAAAGGAATGTTCAAATGGGTGATGCCCAGTCGATCACTGGTTTTGTCTTATCTTAATGGAACCACTAATGTCGTATCTTGGTCGCCCTTAAACCTACCCAATCCGGTATTGGTATTAATGCTCATATTGGCAGTCAGTTTTGATTTGATCATGAAGAAAAACAATGACGAACGAGAAATTCGTTCGCTGCCCGTTTTTTGGCAAGTTGTGATCCTTGTGATCATGGGAGTATTAATCCTGGTTTCGTTATTCTCAGACACCGCTGCCCCGTTTGTTTATCAGGGGTTCTAGGCAGCTTCATCGTATGTAAGGAAAAAAGCAAATTTGTACCTCTTTTCGGCTTCTCGCGGGGGAATCTATGCCGTTGCTTTGGGTATCAATTGCCTTTATCACCGGGCTTCTCATGGAGGACTGGCTTGCCATCTCCTGGGTCGTCTGGGCTGTTATTTCAGCAACTTCTCTATTCCTTGCCTTATATAAAAAGTATTGGGGAAAATCGGCACGATTGTTATTGGCATTGCCAGTTAAAATGCCTGTTTCGGCAGGTGTTCTACTGCTTTGTTTTGCCTTCGGTGGATTGAGAGGCTGGTTTGCTAGAAATCCGCTGATAAACCAAAACGATCTCGCCTGGTATAACAACCGCGGTGAATACGTCTTTACTGGCTGGGTCACGGATGCTCCTGACCGGCGAGATAACATGGTGGTTTACACCATGAAGATCATTGAGATCAGGTCTTCAAACAGAACAACTGGATTATCTGTTACCAAAAGAATTGATGGTCTTGCCCAGGTTCGCATGCCAACTTATACCCAATGGGAATATGGCAATGTGCTGACTTTTACAGGATCGCCCAAAGAACCTGCCGATCATTCAGATTTTTCTTACAAAGAGTATCTGGCCATCCGAAACGTTCGTACGATTATTTACTTTCCCCGGGTCACCCAAAAAATTGACGAGGGATATGGTTCCAGTCTACGCGCGCTGTTGATCCGGGCTCGTGAACAAGCCCGGTTGCGTATCCTTAAGATTTTTCCACAGCCAGAAGCTGGTTTGCTAATTGGTATTCTATTGGGCATGGATAACGACTTACCAGATACGCTCGCACAGTCCTACCGCAACACCGGCACCTCTCACATTATCGCTATATCAGGATTCAATTTTTCAGTTCTCGCCCTGGCTTTTGTGTCTGCTTTCAAACGAGTCAGCAGCCCCTATTGGGCGGCATTAATTATGGCTGTTCTTTTGGTGATTTATACCTTCTTCATCCATTCTTCAGCGTCGGTGGTTCGAGCACTGATCATGGCTATAATTGCCGCCGGTGGTCACCTGATTGGCAGACGTCAGGTCGGATTGAACGCGCTCGCGTTTACAGCTGCGGTCATGTGTTTCGCAAATCCATTACTTATTAAAGATATTAGCTTTCAACTTTCCTTTGCAGCCACTTTCGGGTTGGTGGTCTTTTCCCAACCCATACGGGATTGGTTGAGTTTAATCCTTGAAAAAAGGATGGCGGAGAAAACTGCCTCAAGATGGGGCAACCTGTTGGCAGAGTACATCTTTTTAACCCTGGCCGCCCAATTTGCGACCCTTCCAATAACTGCCGCTCATTTTGGACGCGTCTCGATCAGCGCGCTTCTTGCCAACCCGCTGGTTCTTCCACTCCAGCCAGCAGTCTTAATCCTTGGCGGTATAACGACTCTTATTGGAGCTATTCATCCGTTGGCTGGAAAGGTTATCGCGGTTTTCTCCTGGCCGTTTTTATACTGGAGCAACACTTTGGTCACCCTTCTGGATCGTTTGAACAAAGGTTACTTGATTTTGCACCCGGCGTTTGCCTGGGGAACCCTTCTATTTTGTTGTGGTTTTATTCTGATCTTTTTAGCGAGGGAACAATTGAGCCGATTCTTTCACTCCCGTACCTTTCATTGGATGGTTTTTCTGCTGACCGCCGCCATCTTCAGCCTTGTTTCAATCCACATTCGTCAGCCGGATAATTCCTTTCACATATATTTGTTTCCCGCAGGTGAAGAAACCACACTTGCCATCCAACCTCCCCGCGGAGGAATGCTGCTTGTCAACCCACAGGGTGATATGGATGAATTGACTTCGGCGTTTGAAAAACACCTTTCTCCATGGTCGTTTCAGCTCTCCGGAGTCTTGCTTACCAATCGTAATTCAGCCGATTCGCTTTCTGAATTACAGAATCGAATTGAGATCAACCAGCTATTATTGGCTCCCACTGTGTACCAACAGAAAAAAGAGATTCGCCCATTGTTTATCCCAGACAAACTGGGTTATGCAAAATTATTGCCAGGCCAAATAATTGGGGTGGGTTCGGAAGTAAAAATTACCTTATTAAGTGAGGGGGTTGCGAACACCGCTCTTTCTATTGAGTCTGGGACCCAACATATTCTAATTCCAAACGGGGTCGAATTGGCAACCATTCGGCAGGAATATCCGGATTATGTGTCTGGCCTTACCATATTAATACTTGGAGAAGAAGATACAACCTATCTTCCGATTCGTGTATGGAAACAATTATCACCGAATACAATTCTTTGGAAGGATAGATCTGTTTCACCATTTGAAAACGCATTAAGTGTTCAGGAAAATCAGACTATCAACCTTGCAGTTGACATCCACTCCACCCAGGTTGTCAGATAAGTAAACAGAATCGGTTATACTTTCTGGAAATCATTAGAGAAACATGATAATCAAACAGCAATTGGCCTGTTGGGGATATCGAAGGGTTTGTTCTGGCTGGTTATCATTTTCCTTAAGGGTCGTTGATGTTACCAGATACATATTGATTAGGTTTGAACGAAGCCATATGCATTTATCTGATTGACAAGGAGAGAACCATGATCAATTTCATTAACATTGCAATTTTCGTTATCCTTAGTTTCTTTGGAATTTTTCTTTTGAAACGCGCCTATCACGTCCGAAAACTAAGCAGAATCGCCCAAACGTGGCCAACTACACAGGCAACCGTTTTAAAATCAGCCCTTGATGAAGAAGCTGCCCGCAGTACCATTGGCAATATCAATATCGCCCACATTCTGATCGTAAAATATGAGTATTTGGTTGGAAACAAAACTTATCAAGGAGACCGGGTCTGTTTTGGACGCCCGGCGTATAACTACATCACCGGCAGTAGTTTTCTTGATCAATTTGCTGTAGGCACCCAGGTGCCTGTGTATTACAATCCAGAAAAGCCTGACGAATCAGTTCTGGCTCCCAAAACAACTATTGGAATGCCTTCACGCGCGCTAGGTTTTTTCATTACGGCATCTGCCCTAATCGTTGGTATCTATGCGGTGATTAATCTGATTGAAGGGTAAACGTAAATTAATTAATTCTTGAATAAACTCCCAGATCTATATTTTTTCGGTATACTTGCAAAATGGAAAGAAAACGAGGTGAGTAATGAAATATCTGATTACCGGCGGAGCCGGTTACATTGGAAGCACTATTTGTTCTGCTCTTAAAGACGCTGGCCATACCCCCGTTATTCTGGATTCGTTGGTAACTGGTCGGGAAGAATTCACGAAAGATTTTGACTTTTATAAAGCTGACATTGCAGACAGCGCCGCTGTTGAAAAGGTTTTTAAGGATCACCCTGACATCCAGGCAACCATCCACTGCGCGGCATTGATCGTGGTGCCCGAATCCGTTTCGATGCCCTATGAGTATTACAAACATAACGTATCCAAATCCGTTGAGTTTTTCAACACCTTGCAGCGTATCGGCCACGGACGGGTAGTCTTTAGCTCTTCAGCTTCACTGTATGATGTTGTCCCTGGATTCATGGTGACTGAAGAAGCCCCACTTAAAGCCAGCAGCCCATACGCCCGCACCAAACTGATGATGGAAATGGTTTTGAAAGATTTCTGCGCCGCTTACAAGATAAAAGGCATCGCCCTGCGTTATTTCAACCCCATTGGGGCTGACCCGCAGATGCGTTCAGGCATTCACGTGAAGAACCCCACCCACGTGCTCGGCAAACTGGTGGAGACTGCACAAGGCAAACTGCCCGTCTTTGAAATCACCGGCACCAACTTCCCCACCCGCGATGGCACAGGCATCCGTGATTACGTACACGTTTGGGATCTCGCCCGAGCTCACGTCAACGCAGTCACCCAATTTGATCAGGTCTTTGAACGTGCCGGCAGCCCGGTGAGCAATTACCTGGTAATCAACCTGGGCACCGGTCGGGGAGTTACCGTACGAGAACTGGTAACCGCCTTTGAAAAGGTATACGGTCAGACTGTCAACAAAAAAGAAACTGGTCCACGCCCAGGAGATGTGGCAGGGTCTTACACCAACGCCGATACTGCCAAACGGCTGTTAGGCTGGCAAGCGGAACTCTCCATTGAACAGGGAATATCAGATGCCCTCAAATGGGGAGAACTGCGTGAAAAGATTCTGAAGTTTGATTAATTGATCAGAAATTACAAGAGGCTGTCCGGTTCAAGTTTTGGGACAGCCTCTTTTGTTACAAATTTGTTTGTTAATATGTTAATGTTTTTGCTTCGGCTTTAACCCGTTTGCGAAAGACGACGTATGTCCAAATTTGATACGCCAGTACGATGGGCAGCATGACGCAAGCCACAATAGTCATCACTTTCAAGGTATAGGGTGACGAAGATGCATTGTAAATGGTCAGGTTAAAATCTGCTGAGGTACTAGATATCATCACATTCGGGAAGAGGGCAAAAAACAAGGCAGCCACCGTGAACACAATGGTTGCCCCGCTCAATATGAAAGCCCAACCGGAGCGTTTTGGCATCATCAAGCGGGAAACAGCCAGCGATACTGCAGCCAATAAGGGTAGAATCATGCCGGCGATTCCCTTGACGGCAAAAGTTCGGGTGTTAAAGACCAACCAGATCAGGTAAGCAGCTGCAAGTGTGACGGCTGAAATCCAGACCATTTTGGCAATTTTTACTGCATGCTGCTGCAGTTGATCGGTCAGCTTTAGGCTTAAGAAATTAGCACCGTGTACCATGAAAATCATCACCACAGCCAGCCCGCCCATGATACTGATCGGGTTTAGCAGTGTAAAGAAGGTTCCAGCATAGATCTGGTTGCCGTCAATCGGCACCCCTTTGACCAGATTGGTAAACACTACTCCCAACAAAAAGGCTGCCAGAAAACTGCTGATCGAAATAGCCAAATCCCAGGCATTCCTCCATTTGGGACTCCCAATCTTGCTGCGAAATTCGAAAGATACCCCTCTGAAGATGAGTGCCAAAAGCAGCAAAAAGAACCCAAGGTAGAATCCGCTGAAAAGGGTGGCGTACCAGTTAGGGAAAGCCGCAAAGGTTGCACCGCCTGCGGTCACAAGCCAGACTTCATTGCCATCCCAATGGGGACCAATGGTATTGATAATGGCGCGCCGTTCTTCATCTTTTTTTCCGAGAATCGGCACAAGCATGCCCACACCAAAATCAAAACCTTCGAGGAAAAAGAAACCAATATAAAGAACCGCGACAAGAATAAACCAAAGAATGTTGAGGTCCATTATTTGCCTCCTTTATTTTTTTCTACCTTTAATTCATCAAGAGGGACAGAATCCATATCGCCGGCAGCCAACCCCTTTTTGGCATTTTTAACCAATAGATGGAGGTCAAAAGCCATCAAAACCGCATACACGACTACAAAACCAATCAGGCTGATTAGTACTGTTCCGGGGGTCAAGTTGGGAGAAATGGCATCTTTAGTCAGGATTAACCCGGTAACAACCCACGGCTGTCTTGCTGTTTCTGTCAGTATCCAACCAGCAGTGTTGGCAATGTAAGGCAAAAAGATGAAAAGCGGCAAAAACTTGAGCAGCCAGTTCCCTTTTTGCGGAAATTTCTTGTAAGCGAAGATCAGCATCACAAAAGTTGCTAAAGCCATCAGGAATCCTAGGGCGACCATGATCCTGAAAGTCCAATAAGTCAACGCGACCAGGGGAACATAATCTCCAGCGCCATATTTAGCTTCGTATTGTGCTTGAATATCATTGATGCCTTCCACTTCGCCCGTGAATTTGAAATAGTACAGAAAACTCATTGCTTTCGGAATGGTGATATTCCAAGTGATATCTTTTCCATCCGGGGTGAAACCAGCAATCAGAGAGAAATCGGCCGGATCCTGGGTTTCAAAATGAGCTTCAGAGGCTGCTGCAGCCATAGGCTGGACTTCCTTAAGGTACATCCCTTGAAAATGGCCTGTGCCGATCACGGCAACGGCAGCGATCAATCCAATCAAGGCTGCCAGTTTCAAGCTGTATTGAAAGGCTTTTTCTTCTTTTTTTCGCAGTAAATGGTAGGCGCTAAACCCGAGGATGAAGAAGCTGGCAGTGACCAGTCCGGATGTAATCGTGTGTGAGAAAAGATACCAGGCACGAGGGTTGGCAATGACCGCCCCGAAGTCTATCATTTCAGCTCTACCGTTGTTAAGTGTATAACCCACCGGGCTTTGCATGAAACCGTTGGCTGCCAGGATGAAGAAAGCGCTAATGTTGGTTCCAATGGCAACCAACCACATGGCTGCGACATGCATCTTTTTTGAGAGGCGTTCCCAGCCAAAAATCCACACTCCCAGAAATGTAGATTCAAGGAAGAATGCGATTAGCCCTTCCATGGCGAGGGGTGCGCCAAAAATATCGCCGACAAAACGCGAATACTCAGACCAATTCATACCAAACTGGAATTCCATCACCAAGCCGGTAACCACGCCCATGGCGAAATTGATCAGAAAGAGTTTTCCCCAAAATTTGGTGAGCTTTTTATACTCTTCCTTGCCTGATTTCACATACATCGTTTCGAGAATGGCTACAAAGATAGCCAACCCTAATGTGAGCGGCACAAAGAAGAAATGATAGATGGTCGTCAGAGCAAACTGCCAACGCGACAACAAAACAATATCCATATTCAGCTCCTGATCATAATTATCTGGCCGGCCAAAAACCGGGCAGGGTGAGACGAAGGATCAAATCAAGGATTAGCCCCAGCAAAAAAAGGTTGCTAAACAGCCGGTTATGGTGAAAGGCAAAGCCAGAAAACCAGGTCGGCCATGCCGGCCATTCTTTGGGAGGCTCTTCAGGGCGAGGTTTGGTGTGCACCCCCAGGGCGTAAAGGGCGCGTTTTCCAGCCAGGAACACGATCAATAACACCGGAGTGAAGTAGCGACTGACGAAAATCAAATAAAGAATGGTCAGGTAGATCAACGCGATGATGACAATATTTAGATATCTGGCAGGTTTTTCACCAATTACCACCGGCAGAGTGCCGACCTCTTTCTTGCGATCCTGGTCAGATTTGTCAATATGTTTGCCGATATTGATGCTCACCACGCTAAGCCCAAACGGAACCGCTGCCAGGGCTGCCTGCCAAACGGTATCAGCCATACCCCCAGCGATAACCAGGTAAACACCCGAAGCCATGATCGGGCCCCAGATCAGGAAAATACACAATTCTCCGAGCGCCATGTGTTTCAACGGCCAGGTATAGAAAAGCAGCACCAACGCGCCGAACGTAAACAAAATAACAATTTCCAAAGAAAACCGAGTATAGATCAGGGCATAAATACCCGACAGGGTAGCCAGAAACCCGCTGACAAAAAACCAGGTCAGTTGCTGTTTCTTTGTCCAAAAACCCTGCACCAGTGGATGGGCGCCATATTGAGTGCGGAAGTAATTATCGCTATCTACTCCGCGTGAAAAGTCGGTGTAATCGTTCAATAGATTGTTGGTGCCGTGGGCGACAAATAATCCAAGGGTGATGATCAGCCAGGGAACAATATGGAAATATCCATCCCGCCATGCCAGCAGCCCGCCGATTGCGCAGGTATAGAAGGTAACGATGGTCACCCCTGACCGGGTGGCAATCAGCCATTTTGAGAACACATCAAGGCTGTTCCATTCTTCATGGTTATCAACCTTGACTAAAGATGAAAGTGCCTTTTTCCACATGCCAACATTTATCTTCATCTTCACAACTCCCCAAACTGGATAAAATTGATAGACTATTGAATATTTATACCCATTTTAATCTCTTTTAATTTAAAATCAAATCCTGACCGAGACAACCAGCCAGGATTGAACACAACTCAAAAAAATTAGCCGAATAGTTTACCCAGTCCAAATCCGCCAAAAGCAAACATGATGGATCCGATCAGAATCGTAACGGCCGTGGTCCAGATATATCGAAAGAGCGGCACATGATAAACCCCCGCGACCACGCTAATCGCCTTGGCGCCGTATAGCGGAATGGCTCTACCCCCAATCAAAAACCATGGAGAGTCAACAGGCAGCTTTCCCAATCCAAAAGGCAGTTTTTCCTTTTTTTCAAGAAAATTGGCTGCACTGCCAATGTTCCGCCCGAGAAAATATTCGACCACAGCCGCCAGGGTATTGCCAATCCATGAAACGATCATCGCCACCCAGGGACCAAACATGGCACCCAATAACAGGGTGAGCGGTTCTGATGGAATAAAAGTCATGCCCAAAGCGGCATAAACAAATACACTGATCACCAAACCCCAAATTCCAGCATGGCTGATATAGTTTTTAATTCCCTCGAAATCAAACGCCACTATCACACCGATTACCCCCATAAACAAGAGGGAAGTGATCAGAGTGATAATGGTCTTTTTTCGCGATTCTGGTGATTTTGTAATCTTATTTGGTGTAATCTGTGACATTTGGTTCCTGTTGGATCACTCCGCTGCGATAGGCGCGATCTCTTTCTCAAGATTTGAAGTTGATGATGTCGCTGGTAATTTAATGCGCATCACGGCAAAGAAATTGATAATCGCGATCACAACCCCAAATAAGAATACGTATTCGAAACCAAATTGTTTCCAAATTACACCACCCAAAAGAGCAATGCTGATTGAAAAGGCATGATCAATGGTAATCGAAGCTGAAAGGGCAGGCTGGATATCAGCGTCTTGAAGGGCGATCTTTTTCATATAGGTGGAGCGCGCCATACTGACTGACATTAATACCTGATCTAGAAGATAGCAAACGCAGGTGATGATAAACGACACGTTTTCAGGCAAGAACGATCTTGAGAAACCATATCCGAAACATACAAACACAAGCAAGACAGCTTCAGCCGCCAAAACAACCTTTTCTCCAAGCCTGTCAATGGCTTTACCGAGAATTGGCTGAAAGAGGATGCCAATCACCCCGCCGATGACAAGCAAGGTAGCCAGAGTTTGGGTAGGTTTGCCATAAATTGTTACAATCACCCAGGGGGCAAAGGTAATGAAAATCTGTTTTCGAGACCCATAAAGCACAGAAAGCACATAGAAGAGTGTGTATTCCTTGCGCAGCTTTAAAAATGATTTGGTGCTTTTCTTTTCAACTTTTGAGGGCTTCATCAGCGCCATCATGACCATACCCACAGTGTAGGTCAAACCGGCAATAACAAAGGTATGCTGATAGTTAAAATGCAGGAACTTAAATCCGACGAAAACGATGGCGCTGCCAAAAATAACTGCCAGATTGCGGATGGCGTTTAACTGTCCCAGGCGGTGACCGGTTTTTCCCTCGTGAGCCAGCTCCATCCCCACCGTGGAAGCTACCGGCATAAACAAATGCTGCCCCATGCTAAACACAAAAAGGCACAAAACCACCGTAGTGTAAGTTTTTGAGGCAAACCCGATCAGGAAGATGCCGATGCTGCCTAACAAGAGAGAAAACGCGCCCAATTTTCGGCTGCCCATAAACCAGAGCAGGGCAGAGACAAACATTACAATAAAACCAGGAATCTCTCGCGGCATCTCCAAAAAGGAACGTTGAAATGCTGTCAATGAAAAGTTGTCATTTAAGAAGTTGTTGAGTGTAGAGTCAATTAAGCTGCCAGCCATGCCTACCGCAAAAGAGGCAATTACAAAAAGGATTAATTCTCGTGAAGCATTGGAAAGTCGTGAGCGTAATGAATTGATCATGATGAAAGTTGTCGTTTCTATCGTCTGGATTTGTTGATTCTAACACACAGAATTACTAGTTTAGCTGATATAGTTACCATATCGGCTGTTAGGATAAATTTGCTTCAGAGTACTTAGCAACAAAGAAGCTAATTGGTTGCCAATATTGGTTGGGTGGTGAGCAGGTTCGTCTTTGTAACCGAAAACGAGAAAGAAATAGATAGCGCGTAAGAAATTCTTGGCGTTCACCCTGGCACTATTTCGCATGAGATTTGTAAATGCGTCTCTCCAGGTGAATTCATCAGAGGGATTGGCGAATTTCTCCAACCAACTCGAGAAAAATTCCAACGGTACTAATTCACGCTGCAGAATCTGTATCACTACTGCTGCCAGTCGCTCATCTTCGTTATGAACGAAGATATGACCTGTAGTTGCAAGAAAACGGCTTTGCAAGGCAATCAATATTTCTTGAAGTTCTTTTTTCTCCAAGAAAGGATGCCTGGCAAACGAGGTCAAAAGGTCGCCGGTGTGAGCCGGGCAGTGTGCCCAACCCTTTTCAGGCACATATCCGCGCAGGTCTTTCTCTTTGGTAATTAATTCGATGGAAAGGCTCAACCATCCCAATATCTCATCGCGAGTAAACAACGCCTGTTTTATTGCTGTCACCCGGTTCTGATCAATGTCAACCAACACCCCAAGGATCAATGCTGAAAAAGCCCTTAAGAAGACAGTATCCGAACATTCCTCGCCGAGGCCGACGGTAATATTCTCTGCCATTTTCAAAGCAATTACCCGCATGGTGGCGTCATCATAGCAGTCATCGATCAGCCAGGACCACAAAACTTCGAGGCTGTTATCGCGTAAATCTGAATCATTAGAGCCGAGGTTTATCATCAACCCGGGCAGTAAGGCTACTGCATCCACGCCATCGGGGATGTGGTATTCCTGATCAACTATCTGTTTTAGCAAAACCACGTCAACTGGATTGGTCACTTTTGTTTGTCCATACGAATCAAGTTCTTGATAGCTTCGACGGCCGTTTTGATCACGTTCTCTGCATCAAATTCGACCATATGCTTTTTGGGGTCATCTTGAGAGGTTTCACCCAGTTCACATTCATTGATCACCATCAAAACCGTACCGGTACGCTTGCGATAGATGGAACCCAGTATAAAGAGAATGGAAGACTCCATTTCAGAGGATACTGCACCGCCTGCCGTCCAGGCGCTCCAACGTTCTTCGAGTCGAGTTGCCATGGGCATGCGGGTGCGTTCCACTTCGCCATAGAAAGAATCTTTGGACTGAACCACTCCGCAATGAGTCTTATACCCCAATGAACGGGAGCCATCCCGCAGGGCATTGACCACGTCAGGATTCGCCACCGCGGGGAACTCCACTGGAAGATAATGCAGAGAGGTACCTTCGTCGCGGATGGAGGCTGTCGCCACCACCAGATCTCCATAATGGACGTCTGGCTGCATCGAACCTGAGGATCCAACACGGATGAAGGTATCGGCTCCGGCTTCGATCAGTTCTTCGATGGCTATTGCAGAAGACGGACTGCCAATGCCGGTCGAAGTGACAGACACCTTCTCTCCGAGCAGGGACCCCGTCCAGGTTACATATTCACGATTTTGCGCGACAAAATGCGGGTTGTCAAAGTAGCGCGCGATTTTTTCACATCGTCCGGGGTCCCCCGGCAGCAAGACATAACGGCCAACGTCGCCTTGTTTGATATGCAGATGAAACGCCAAACCTTCTTCATTTCGCATGAGATACCTCACAATTGGGAATTGGAATTAGATTATAGCGTATTCAGAGGGTCTGTCAGTTCAGAGTTTTGCCATTCTGATTTCACCTCCATTTCATCGTTATAAAGCAGCCCGATTTGCAAAGCTTTGACATTCGCATTCACTTCAAACTCCTCAAGGATTGCCTGCCAGCCAAATAACTGTGAATAGACCGTCGTCAGGTCCTTCTGACCCAGCAGCCTGATCCCTTCTTCCAATAGCAGGGATTTAGTTTCTTCAGGCAGATGTGAAGATTGATTGAACAAATTGTAGATCACCGCGGCGTCATCATCTGCGGCGATACGGTTGATCGAGGTTTTGCCGCATCCTTTACAGCGATGGATCAACATCAATTCTCCTTGCGACTCAGACGCATATCGCTTTGGAGATTGTTTGAGGGTGAGACCAATCGGCTCCATGCGGCTTTTACACACCGCCTTACGGTCACCGGCTTTCTGTTCATCCACATGGCGTGAATGCAAACAACGCGGACAGTGGTTACGATTGTTCACCCCGGATTGTTCTCTATCACATATTACTGGAAATCCGCAATTCAAACAGGTAAAGTTGCTTTCATGTCTTTGTTTTTTCTTCTCGACATATTCATTTTCATTAGACGGACGGTTTTGTTTCTTTTTCCATTTTTCAAAAGTGGCGGGTGACTCGTCCAGGTCATAACACCGCTTGCTATGTTCGTGTTTCATGGGTACCCCAATAAAAACAGCCAGCCTGAGGTTCCGTGGCTGGCTGTTGGTCAATCTGTTTTACTGATCAAACCAAGACTTAGTGCTGACTCATATGTGACACTTTGGAGTGTTCTCTACGATCATTGTTCGTCTTAAATCAAACCCACGGGCAAGAGAGCTCCCGCGGCATAAAAATCCTTAAACCCAAAAAATGGCAAAATCTTTTTTGACGGACGCACACTTGCTTAGAATATGGTTACTACAATGACCGAAGCGAAATTAAACAAACAACACCTTTTCTAAGATAAACAACTTGGCGAATTATCGCATATCCTGGCAGCCTGTCAAGGTTGACACAATCATTTGCCTTCCATGGTTTTTTTAATCTCGGTTTTTGCAACATACATAGCGCGGTCTGCAGATTTTAGTAGCATGTCTGGGGTTTCTCCATCCGCCGGATAGATGCTAATACCGATGGCAGCGGTGACCATGTGATTCTCTTCATCAACATGTTCTTTGATCGCTTTCGATAATTTATCAGCTACTTTCTGGGCTTCATTTCCATTAGCGAGACCATCTAAAAGGACAACAAACTCATCCCCGCCAATACGGGCAACCGTATCTGATGAACGCACGTTACGGGTAAGTACTTTAGCCAAATTCCTTAAGTATTGATCGCCTTTCGCATGGCCGGCAATATCATTGATCTTTTTAAACTCATTTAAGTCAATAAACAATAGAGCAAACAGGCATTTATTCCGCCCGGCATGAAAAACAGCTTGTTCGATGCGGTCTGAAAGCAGATACCGGTTTGCCAAAGAAGTAAGAGAATCATGGGTCGCCAGCCATTGAAAACCAAGTTCAGAGTTTTTTAATTCGTTGATTTCTCGGGTAATGCCCAAAAGACCAATCACTTCACCCTGATCGTTATGGATTGGCAGTTTGGTGGTGGAGGTCCAATTTATCTCTTTGTGGTCTTGATCCACATGTTTTTCAATTAGATTAAGAATTGGTTTGTCAGATTCCATAACCTGCAAATCATCCACCATGGTCATTTTGCCAAACTCTTCCCCAAACAGCTCAACATCCGTTTTTCCAATGATATCGGTGATGCCATTTTCAGCAAGATCGGATTGCATTTTGCGGCTAATGCGCCATAATCTGCACTGGCGATCTTTGACATAGATGCTATCCCCTGTATTTTCCATCAAGGCATTGAGAATCCAAGAATCTTTCGTCTTCAACGGTGAATCGGTCATTGCCAACTCCACTTAATTTTATGTGTGTTCAGGAAAGTGTTATGAATAATTATAGAATGAATTGTAAAAAAGAGTTGCTTATTCTGATAGGTTAACCCGAAACTTATTAAAAGATTCTTATGAGTATAATTAGCCTATGTCCAAAACGATCACACAATATGTCTGCCAGCAATGCGGAAAAAAATCACCACGCGCGCTGGGTAAATGTCCGCAGTGCGGCGGCTGGGACACCATGGTCGAGGAAGTATTGGCTGAGCCCTCCGCACCCGCGAAATCGCATTTGCACGGACTGAACAGCCGGTCAACACCCCGGCGCATGAGCGAAATCGAAGGGGATGCGGAAATGCGCATTCCTCTGCCAATTGGCGAGTTTGCCCGCGTGCTGGGCGGCGGGGTGGTGCCCGGATCGATTGTGCTGGTGGGGGGCGACCCGGGAATCGGCAAATCAACCCTGTTATTACAAATGGCCATGGAAATGGCTGATCGCAAATCTTCCAAAAAACCGCTCAAGGTTTTGTATGTTTCTGGCGAGGAATCAGAACGCCAGATCAAGATGCGCGCCCTGCGCCTGACCCGTTTGGCTGACGAAAAACCAGCCGAAGAGTTCAGCCAGGATTTGCTGCTGCTGACCGAAACCAATCTTGAATCCATCCTTGAACAGGTGGGCGCGGTTAAACCTGACCTGTTAATCGTGGACTCCATTCAAACGGTTTATTTGCCGAACTTAAACTCCTCAGCCGGGTCGGTTGGGCAGGTGCGCGAATGCGCGAACCAGCTGCGCGAACTGGCGAAAAGCAGTGGCATGGCTGTCTTTTTGGTGGGTCATGTCACCAAGGAAGGCGTGATTGCCGGCCCGCGGGTGCTGGAACACATTGTGGATACCGTCCTCTATCTTGAGGGCGACCGTTTTCAGTCTTACCGCTTGCTGCGATCTGTGAAAAACCGTTTCGGCGCCACTGCCGAGGTGGGCGTATTCGAAATGCGAGAGCGCGGCATGATCGAGGTCACCAACCCTTCGGAGGCGTTCCTGGCAGAACGCATGGTCAACGCCGCCGGGTCTGCCATTGCCGTCACCATGGAAGGCACCCGTCCGCTGCTGGTTGAAATGCAGGGGCTGACCAGCCCGAGCAACCTCGGCAATCCGCGGCGCACGCCCAACGGGGTGGACTTCAACCGGCTGTTGATGATCACCGCCGTGCTGACCCGCCGCCTGGGGCTGCGCCTTGCCGAGCAGGACGTGTTTGTTAACGTGGTGGGCGGCTTGCAGGTGGGTGAACCGGCTGCCGATCTGGCCGTTGCCACCGCCATCGCATCCTCGATGAAAGATATTCCCGTAAAAGCGGATATGGTGTTAATCGGCGAGGTTGGGCTTTCAGGCGAACTGCGCTGGGTGGGGCAGATGAACGCCCGCCTGCGTGAAGCCCAAAAACTGGGTTTCAAGACAGCCATTATTCCGCGGCGGCTGCGCCAGGGCGAGGCACTGCCCTCAGGCATCGAGTTGAAAGAAGCCCGCTCTCTACGTGAAGCCCTTGGCTGGGCGCTGCTGGCTGAAAAGTAAGACAAAAATCCGGAGGTCTGCATGCAAAAAAGAATCCTTGATCTGAGTATCGTGTCTTCCATTCGCCGTAATCACGGGCTGGAACACGCCACGCTTAACCTGCTGGTCAAAAAGGTGCCGGGGGTGACTTTTTCGGGCTACTCAGACCATAAAGGCTTCTGGGTGATGGGCAATGTTTCGACCGATTTGCTGCTTGAAACCGTGCAGGAAGCCCTTAGCAGAATGAAGAACGGTGAGCGCAAACTGGCTGTGCATGCCAACTGCGGCACCAACTTTGTCACTGCCGGCTTGCTGGCTGGCACGCTGGCCTGGCTGGGTACACTGGGAACCGCGAATAATTTCAAGAAAAAACTCGACCGCTGGCCTTTTCTGGTGCTGCTGATCACCGGATCGTTGATCGCCGCCCAGCCGCTGGGTCCGCTTGTGCAGGAAAAAGTAACCACTTCTGGCGAGCCTGGCAGTTTAAAGGTCAAGCAAATTGTGCGTTATGAACGCAGTGAATACGGCAGGCCGATGCTGCACCGTATTCTGACCGCAGACGGCGGTGAACCAGTTACTACTGATGACAAAGTCATTGATGAGAGCACGGAGGAAGCCGTTTGAGCAGCAAAAATATCCATATCTTGAGGGGCGATGATGTTTATTCCGTTGCGCTGGCGGTCAAGACCATCATGCAGACGCTCGGAGCCGATTTTGACCCTTCAATGAATTTCTCGCGGCTGGACGGCAAGTCGGTTTCATTTGAAGACCTGCAAACTGCCTTCACCACGCTGCCTTTTTTCGGCTCCAGCCGCCTGGTAGTGGTGGATTCTGCTTTATCCAGGGTGGAAAAAGGGAACCAGGAGAAGTTTCTCAAACTGCTGGATGCCACGCCTGACAGCACCCACATCGTGCTGCAGGTGGAGGATCACCGCAAGTGGCGCAAGGATGCCAACGGTAGCTGGATCCAAATTTGGGAGACCCTGTCTGACAGTCACTGGCTGGTGAAATGGATCAATGCCCACGAAAACGCCGAAATCATTGACCTGGCGCTGCCTGATGAGAAGAACATGGATGCCTGGGTGAACGCGGAAGCCAAACGGCAGGGGGGCACATTTGAACCTGAAGCCGCCCGCGAACTTGCCCGCCACACCGGCAATGATACCGGGGTTGCCAGTCAGGAGATCAGTAAACTCTTGATGTTCGTCAATTTCGCCCGACCGGTGACGGTCAATGACGTGGTGGAATGCGTCTCGGTCGAGGGGTCGGTGGATGTATTCGTGATGCTCGACGACCTGGTGGAAGGGCGGATATCCCAGGCGCAATCGCTGATGCGCAGGCTGCTCGAGGACACCCCTCCGGAAGCCATCATGGGGGCGTTGATTCACCGTTTCAGGCAGTTGATCCAGGTGCGCGAGGCGCTGGACGCCCGCGAGGACCTCAAGGTGCTGGTGGATCGCAAGGTGCTGTTTAACAACCAGGTTAATAAGTATTCCACAGCGGCGCGGCGGTTTAACATGAGCCAACTCAAGGGCATCTACAGCCATCTGCTCGACATGGACGTGGAAGCCAAGACCTCGCAGGTGGATTTAGAAACCAACCTTGAGATGTTCGTGATGCAGATGGGATAGTCGGTATGCCAGCCAAAAGACTGAGAAAAGGATTCGTTCTTATGCACGAATCGTTTTTGATTTTTTAAGAATGGTAAAAAACAATCTCAAAAAGACAGTTTTAATTCCCTTGAAATGTTTTCCATTCGTATCATTTTTATAA
Organism: uncultured Anaerolinea sp.; assembly: GCA_964468875.1. GTDB lineage: Bacteria > Chloroflexota > Anaerolineae > Anaerolineales > Anaerolineaceae > UBA6107. The sequence goes on from CAYXWV010000041.1 coordinate 27,720, forward strand.
TCGGGAACGAAGAAAAACGAATCGGCATCGACTGGAACGGCTTGTTGACTCTGTAATGGATTCTGTTGGTAAAGGGCAGCACCCAATATTGAACAAAATATTAGAACTAATATTCTATTTTGTCAAGAGGGATTTTTTATTGGTTATAATTAGAAAAGTTTGTTGGAAAAAAGCCGAAAAGGATAAGG
>CAYXWV010000042.1:0-18458 GCA_964468875.1 uncultured Anaerolinea sp.
CATACATCTGGTTTTCACCGCCCTTGAAACCAAAGAATATGATCCGGGGACCCACATCAGCAGTCACAATCATTTCAACAAGATCATTGCTGATTTTCTGGCAATTGGGCCAACCGCGATATTCAACTTTTTCTACTTTCATCATGAGATTACCTGCCTGTAGTATAGATTTTTGATATTCTATCATTTTAAACCAGATATCTGAAAATATTCAATTTAAAACAGCTATTTAGTTTTTTTGTATCACGAAACGGGTATCAGATTTGGTGAGCGTTAATTTCAAAATATCACTATAATTATTGATAAGTTGAAGATTCTCAATGTAATGAATTCAATTCAAATCTGAATGGATGACGGGGATGATCCCACTGCGGGTTCTATTAATTGAGGATTCAGAATTGGACGCAGGATTAATCTTGCGTCAACTCAAAGATGCCGGCTATGAAACGATTTATACACGGGTTGATGACAAAGCCGCGCTGCTTGAAGCATTACAATCTACATGGGATTTTATTATCGCCGACTATCGTCTGCCGGGGTTTACCGCTTCTGAAGCGCTTGAAATTGTCAAACAATCAGGCCAGGATGCGCCTTTTGTAATTGTATCTGGCGCCATTGGTGAAGAAACCGCTGTTGAGTTAATGCGGGCTGGTGCCCGTGATTACCTGATGAAAGATAAGCTGTCACGCCTGCCGCCGGTAGTTGAGCGCGAACTTATTGAAGTGAAAGCCAGGCGCATGCAGAAACAGGCTCACGACGCGTTGATGGAGAGCGAAAGGAACCTTAAGAATTCTCAACAAGTTGCCCACATCGGTCATTGGGTAAAAAATCTGGCCACCGGAGAAGAAACCTGGTCTGATGAAATGTACCGTATTCTTGGTTGTGAACCGGGGAGTATTAATGGGGAGTTGTTCAAAAAGTGGCAGGCGGCGGTTCATCCTGACGATCTCAAGCGCTCATCGGGTTTAATCAATTTTGAGAGCTTTCAAATTTATGCCAATGATCTGGAATATCGAATTACCCAGCCGGATGGAACGGTCAGATATATATTAGGGCAATTGGGCGAAGCCAAGCGGGATGAAAGAGGCAGGGTAATTCAATTGACCGGTGTGGTTCATGACATCACTGAAAGAAAGATGATTGAATTGGACCTGCTCGAAAAAATGTGGGAAAGCCAGAACAGGGCTCGCGAACTTGAAGCGGTGGCTTTAATCTCGACAAAAATGAGGAGTGCAAACACCCATGATGATCTGGTAGTGATCATTCTCAATGAGCTTTCTCAATTACTTGAATCAGACCACGCGGCAATGGCATTTGTTGATGATTATAATTTTACAATTGAATATGCCGTGAACGGCAAGAAAATCAAGTCGGTTAAACAGAATGAAAAGATTGGCAAATTGTTTAGACAGTATTCTGAAAACAATCAGCTTGGTTTCTTTGAAGAAATCCCATCTGAGATTTTCAATGAATTACCCGCCTGGGTTTATGGAGGGGCTGAACGACCCGTTTCGATGATCGCCTATCCGTTAATTAACAAAACTAAGGTTATCGGGTTAATCTATTTTGATTTCATGAGGTTTAGAAAATTTGATCAGGAGCAAAGAAACCTGATTGGCACGGTGGCCGAAATGGCTGGCAACGCTCTTAATCGTATGGCAGCAACCATAAAACTCGAAACCATGGTTGAAAAGAGGGAACGTGAACTCGAAAGCATCTATCGAGTCACTTCTGCAGCGAGCCGAACAATAAGTGTTGAAGAGGCGCTTCCAACAGCTTTATCAATCACTTTAGATGCCATCCACCTTAAATCGGGAGCAATCTATTTAGTGGATGAGAAGGGTGTTGGGTTGAACCAGATTGTCTGTCAAATTGATACCGCGATCCCGCGAGATATATTCAATGATCTGGCAGTAAGACAATTTTTAGATCGTGTGATTAACCAACGGAAAACAGTGGTCTTCTCAAATATGGAAGCAGAGACTGTCAACGGATCAAAACCCAATGAACGCTATACTTTTATAGGTTTACCTATGCGTTCTCAAGACCACGTGGTGGGCGTTTTGGCAGTAATACAGTCTGATCAAGATGAAGTGTTGCTTGAAGAATTGACGCTGTTGTCTTTTATTGCCGATGATCTGGCTTTGGTCGTTGAAAACACTCGTTTCTACAAGCGGGCTGAACGTTCAGCCGTTTTGGAAGAACGGTCACGACTCGCCCGTGAATTGCATGATTCAGTAACCCAATCTCTCTACAGCGCAAGCTTATATTCTGCTGGAGCGAAAAGGTTTTTTAGTCAGAAAAAATATGCAGAAGTGGATTCATACCTTACACAAATTGGCGAACTTACCCAACAGGCATTAAAGGATATGCGCCTTTTGGTCTTCGAACTTCGATCACCTGAAGTAAAAAGAAACGGATTGATTGGTGCACTTCAGAACCGTTTGGATGCCGTTGAACGGCGTGCAAATATTGACGCACAGATACAAGTCGGAGAGATTGATACTCTTCCTGAAAAAGTGGAAGAGAATTTGTATCGAATTGCCATTGAATCATTAAACAACTCTCTCAAGCATTCGCAAGCATCAAAGATTACTCTGGATATCTCCAAAGAAAACGATGAGATTGTATTTTCAGTTGAAGATAATGGAGTTGGTTTCTCATTAGACCAGGCTGTTAACAGTGGCGGGGTCGGGTTGGCAACAATGCGGGAGAGAGCTGAACGAATTGGAGCCAAGTATCAGGTGATGAGCATCCCAAATAAGGGAACAAAGATTGAACTGAGGTTAAAAGCTGGAATGTAACAAGAAGAAAGGATTAGGGATGGACAAGATAAGAATTATGCTGGCTGATGATCATAAAATGGTGCGTGAAGGTCTCAAAGCATTTTTCGCGCCTACTGAAGGGTTTGAAATTGTCGCTGAAGCCGTTGATGGGGTTGAGGCTGTGGATAAGGCGGTGCAATATAAGCCGGATGTGATTTTGCTTGATTTGCTAATGCCTAATATGGATGGAATCGAGGCTACCACTAAAATCAAGGAGCAGCTCCCGGATTCAAAGATTGTAATTATTACCAGTTCTCTTGAAGAGGCGCAGGTGATTGCTTCAATCAGGGCTGGTGCATCTGGATACTTGATTAAAGATTCATCGCCTCTTGAAATCGAAGAAGCCATCCGCAAGGTTTACCAGGGAGAAACCGCGTTTCCATCACGAATCACCAGCATCATGGTCAAAGAATTAAACCGCCCTGCCAAACCGCTTTCCAAATGCAATACTCTGACCGAACGTGAGACCGAAATATTAAAGCTGGTAGCGAACGGGCTTTCGAATCAAGAAATTGCCAACCGCTTGTTCTTGAGCGTGTGGACAGTTCGAACTTATGTCACAGGCATTCTGGATAAACTGGGGGTTGAAAACCGGACGCAAGCTACTTTGTATGCGTTACGCGAAGGGTTGATCAGTCTTAACGAACAATAATCGAATACCCTATTAAGTAGATGAAAAAGACCGTCAAAGCGCGGTCTTTTTTGGTGATGTAATTATCCACCCATGAGGGGTGACAAACAGGGGCTTATTCTTTATGATCAAGGTTAAGAATGATAAATAAAGAAGAAGAACCCATGGATCAAACGCAGGTCGTCGTTGTCAGCTCTCCCGGAAGAAAACTTGAGAATTTGATCTCAATGCTTGAATCTATCAATCCGGTGAAGTCCGTCACGGTCACTGAGTCGTGTGTTGACGCTTTCAAGGTTCTGGATGGTAAGAATCCGTCAACCGTAATGATTGATTACAGTACCCCCAATGAAAGAATCAATCACGAGATCAGCGAGCTGATTATGAATCGCGCAGTGAATCATGTGGTTCTGCTGCAACAAAGAAATGCGGAGAGGTCGCATTTCACGCATTACACCACCAGTGAGGTGATTTACGACGATTTATCCGTGGCAATGCTAACCAGCCTGCTGCGCAATATCTCGTTGGATATGCAGGTGTAGCAATATTTTTGAAGGATTCAGGTTGGCAAGGTCCTTGTGGCTTAAGGCAACTTGATCTGATTATCGGTATCTATTATTGGTAGAGAATGGAATGGATAAAACCCTCGTGGGAGCGAGGGTTTTATCTTTAACCAAATCTTGATAATAAATTTATCCGGGATTTACAGATATTGAAGGTGAAATGAGGTATAAACTTTTCTGATATAGGAGAGGCTCATGGAAAAACAATTAGTCATTTTTGAATTGGGAAATGAAAACTTCGGTATTGACATCGCTTCGGTTGAGGGGATCGTCAAACTTCAGGAAATCACCAAGATTCCTCAGGCACCTTCTTACATGGAAGGAATCACGAATCATCGCGGCAGTGTCTTGCCAGTGATTGATTTGCATAAACGATTTGGCATGGTTGTATCGGAACAATCCAATGAGACGAGGATTGTTGTTGCCAATATGGGAGAGATAAAGATCGGCATGATTGTCTCGGCAGTATCAGAGGTGTTGACCATTGATGACAGCGTAATTGAGCCTCCTCCCCCAATGATCAGCAATATTAACTCAGAGTTCATTACCGGGGTCGCCAAAATTGACACCCGGTTGGTCATTTTGCTTGATTTGGCAAAAGTTCTTTCGACTGAAGAAAAGAATCAAGCAGCAAAGATATAACATTTTTGCTGACCGAAAACGATGCGTTTATTATGATCAAAAAAAAACCCTCTCGCAAGAGGGTTTTTTTTGATGGTTATAATAAGCGATTAATCACTGCGTTCCGTTCTGCGCCGACAGATACCTGGGTGACCGGTACGCCGCAGTACTTTTCGATGATCTTTATATATTCCAAAACGGGGGCGGGCAGGTCTTTCCAGTCGCGCAAGTGGCGAAGATCATCCCTCCAGCCCGGGGTGGATTCATAAACAGGCTGGCAGCGTTCCATCTCTGCGGCACTGCCGCTGAAATCAAGTTCACGAAGGGTGCGACCGTCTTTTTGATATGATGTACAAAACTTAATATCATCCAATCCTGAAAGGATATCCATTTTGGTGAGGAAGAGTTCGGTTACCCCGTTGATTTCTACTGCGTACTTTAACAGGATCAGGTCTAACCAGCCAACCCGGCGCGGGCGGCCTGTTGTGGTGCCAAATTCATCCCAGGGGTTTGAGCCGGTTCCGCGCAGGAATGTGGCTGTTTCGTCAAACAACTCGGTCGGGAAGGGACCCGCACCCACGCGAGTTTGAAAAGCCTTGGTGATGCCAATTACTTTTTCAACTTTTTGAATGCCAATTCCGAGCCCGCTAAAGATGCCGGCGGCGGTGGTGCATGAGCTGGTTACAAATGGGTATGAGCCCTGATCGAGATCAAGTAGGGTGCCTTGCGCGGCTTCGGCAAGCACTTTTTTATTTTCCTTGAGGGCGGTTCGAACCAGGGAACCCACTGATTTGATGTAAGGAGTGAACCGGGAAGCAAGTTCGATAAATTCCCGGGTGCTGCTTTCAACATCCAAGGCAGGTTGGTGATATAGCACAGTGAGCATTTCATTGGCATCTTCAAAATGCTGTCGTACTTTTTGTTCAAACAAATCAGGCTGCAGCAGGTCGCCGGTGCGGATGCCGCGCCTGGCGGCTTTGTCAACATAAGCGGGACCGATGCCTCTGCCGGTGGTGCCGATGGAGGACTTGCCCCGGGCGGCTTCCTGGGCTCTATCCAGCAAGCGATGGGCGGGGGTGATGAAATGGGCGGCGTCAGAGATGGCCAGCCTTTCGGGAGTGATTTCGATGCCTGCGCTGCGCAGGGTTTCCATTTCATCGATTAAGGTGCCTGGGTAGAGTACCAGTCCGCTACCCAACACGCCTTTTGTGTGGGGATGGATGATGCCTGATGGAATAATGTGCAGCTTGAAAATCTTGTCTCCAACGGTTACCGTGTGACCGGCATTATCGCCGCCGTTAAAACGGGCGACCATATCTACATTTTCAGACAAGAGGTCAACGGCACGGCCTTTGCCCTCGTCTCCCCATTGCATTCCTACTGCCACACTGATTGGCATGAGCTTTACTCCTGTTTTTTGTATCTTTTCAGATCAACTGAGGCAATATATGGCAGGTTGCGACCTTTTTCATCAATGTCCAGACCGTAGCCGACCACGAAATAATCGGGAATCTTGAAGCCATAATAATCAATCTTGAGCCCGATTTTATGGCTTTCTTCCTTGTCTAATAGCGCGCAAACTCTCAGGCTGTTTGGTTTGCGGTCAAGCAGCAGTTTCTTGACTGTCGAAATGGTGTATCCTGAATCCACGATGTCATCCACCAGGATCACATCCCAACCCTGGATGTTCGTCTTGTGGTCTGAATCAATACGCACAAATCCACTGGAAGAGGATCCGCTGTAAGATGAAACAGACATGAAGTCCATTGTCATGGGAAGATGAATGTTACGCATCAAGTCGGTGATAAATACAACACTGCCACGCAGCAACCCCAACAGCAAAAGGTTGGTGGAATCTTTATAATCGGCGGCTATTTGTCTGCCCAATTCTTCAACCCGGTTCTTGATTTCAGCTTCAGAAACAATGATTTGATCAATAAAATCATACGGATATTTGGGAGCTTGTTCCATGGTTCATCCTTGGTGAAGAGAGATTGATCGGAAAATCAAGGGGATCTCGCAAAGCACCATTGATTTTACCAACATATTGCTATTATGGCGGGTCTAATTGTCTAGATTTCTTGTGTTTGGGTGAGATCAACCTGATGGAAGAAAATGTCTTGGGCGATGGATTGATCCACTCGCTTGACATATCCGGTTGGCAGTGTCATAATTATAGTAAATTTGTTCTATAATTACGGAGCAAAAATGACCCGCCTTTTGTATTTGCCGGATGATGCAACGGTCATCCAACTTGAAGTCGAAATCTCGACAACACAACTCTACACGGCTGTGAATGCTGGCATGCGTCCGCTGCCGGTGTTGAGAAATTCCCCTGCCGAAAAACTGGTTGCCAGCATGATCGGAGAAACCGTTATTGTCGCCCCGGCATCGGCGCTCCAGAAAAACCGCACAACCAATACCAAGCCAACAGGGTTATCCCGCCGGCAGGCTCAGGTCCACGATCTTTCAGTGAGAGGGTTGACCAGCGGAGAAATTGCCGTGATGCTGCATCTCTCACGCCGAACGGTTAATTATCACCTTAACCAGGTCAAGAACCGCCTGCGTCTGGTAGATCAACCAAAAGTTGACCCTAAACCTATTCGTTTTAATTTTTCTGATGAATACTAATCTTGTGGTTTTTGCAGTACCTGATACCACCCCAAGTTGCCGCTAACCCCGTCCGAGTCAAATTCTTCCAACAGCGAAAATCCGCTTTGCTTCGCCAGATCAGCCAACTCTTCTGCAGAAAACAAGTGCACATAACGCAGCCCAGGTTCAGCGGTTTGTTCGGCTGAAAAATGCCGCCAATCCAGCAGGGTGTCGCCCTCTTCCAGGTCACCCTCAGACAACCCTGCTTTTGACCAGGGCTGCACCCGGGCTAATAATTTTGGGTTTCGGTGAAACTGCCACTCTGAATGGATGAACACTCCCCCCGGCTTCAAAAGCGGGTAAGCCTGGCTAAATATTCTTTGCCGGTTTTCTCTGCCCGGAATGTGATGCAGGGCGGCGAAACACAAAACGCCGTCATAACGATTTGCGTGAATTTCCTTCTCCCACCTGGCATCCAAAAGGTTGGCTCGCCCATAATCCAGCCTGAAATCAACAACCCCAGAGAGTTGGGCAGCCCCCTTGCGCGCTTCTGCCAACAGCGAATCGCTAAAATCGAGCCCCAGGTAAGACCCTCGTAAACCCGATTGAGCCAGCGTTTGCCCCAGCACACCGCTGCCGCAGCCGAGATCCAGCCAGTCGCCGTCTTGAATCCAGTTTTGAATCACCCGTTGCACCCCGGGTTGCAGTCGTCTGCGGGTCTCGGCAAACGCTGCTCCGAAACTCTGGTAGAATTTATCATTAATGTTTAACAACTGTTGGATGATCTCTGATTTCATATCCCCTATTATACTGACCAATGCATAATAACGAGATGATTGAAAACTGGCGCAAAGCCAGACAACACACCCCAGAACAGCTTGAACTTGCCCGGCTGGTGCTTGAAGAAGTAAAACAAGGCCGCCGGTTGGATCGAGCTCTACGGTCACATCCCCAATCGGATGGCCGTATGATTGCCAAACATGTTCTGGTGGCGGCTTATTACGATTTGGTTAAAACTGGAACCTGGCAGGAAGACAACGAGTTTCTCAGCCGCATCCGCATGAAACCCATACGCACCCTGTCAGGGGTAACCACGGTGACCGTGCTCACTAAAGCCTTTCCATGCCCCGGAAAATGCGTGTTCTGCCCGACTGAGAGTTATATGCCAAAAAGCTACCTGGCAGACGAGCCCGGAGCCGCACGCGCCTATCAGAACCGGTTTGATCCCTACGACCAGGTGCAATCCCGCATCAAAGAATACCTATCCGTTGGTCACCCCAACGACAAAATTGAGCTGCTCATCCTCGGCGGCACGTGGAGTTCTTATCATCGGAATTACCAGGAATGGTTTGTCAGGCGCTGTTTTAATGCCATGAACGCTGACAGCATTGATGTTGAAAGTGAAGTTCAGGAACCAGAGCCTCCCGATGAGAAAAATGGCAATACTCTTCCCGATTTGTCAAACCTGATCATCGCTCATGTACACAACGAAACTGCAAATCACCGCAACGTAGGATTGGTCGTTGAAACCCGCCCTGATGAAATTAACGCTGCGGAATTAATTTGGATGCGCCAATTGGGTGTCACCAAGGTGCAGATGGGTGCCCAAAGCCTGGATGACCGTGTGCTTGAAATGAACTTGCGCGGACATACCGCCGCAGACACGCTGAAAGCCACCACCCTTCTGCGCGCAGCCGGGTTCAAGATCGTGCTGCACTGGATGCCCAATCTGCTCGGCGCCACCCCCGAATCAGACCGCAAAGATTTTGTAAAATTCTGGACTGACGGCTACGCCCCTGATGAAATCAAGATCTATCCCACCCAGTTGCTTGAAACTGCCGAACTTTACCAATACTGGCAGAGGGGTGAATATCAACCTTATTCTTCTGAAGAATTGGTTCAACTGATCGCAGATATCAAAGCGAGCATACCCGATTATTGCCGTGTGAACCGCGTTATTCGTGACATTCCCTCCACCCATGTGGTGGAAGGCAACAAACGCACCAGTTTGCGGCAAGACGTGCACATCGAACTTAAAAAACGCGGTCAGGTTTGCCGCTGCATTCGCTGCCGAGAAGTAAAAACTCAACAGGTTGACCCCGCCACCCTGACACTCAAAGATTTGGTTTATCAACCAAGTCAGGCTGAAGAACATTTCATCTCATTTAACACTAGCGATGACAAACTGGCAGGATATTTGCGTCTTTCGCTGCCCTCAATTGATGCACCAAAACTTGATATGCCTGACCTTAACGGAGCGGCTCTAATCCGCGAAGTGCATGTTTATGGTCAATCACTGGCTGTTGGTGCTGAAAAAAGCGGCGCGGCGCAGCACATTGGCTTGGGGACCCAATTGCTCAGAGAAGCAGAGAGAATCGCTAAAGAACATGGCTTCGCGAAAATGGCTGTGATCGCTGCTATCGGAACCCGTCTCTATTATGAGAATCGTGGTTTTCAACGAGGTGGTTTTTACATGACCAAGGATATTTAATACTACCGGCTTTGTTGTTTGTTCAGTGTGTGGTACTCTCTATCAAATTTATTACACAGAACTCTTGATAAGCCAATAACATTTCACACGCCAGTTTTTTCTCTGGGCACCCCTAAAATGCAATACTGTTCCCCTTTTGAGAAAACTGCCAGGTTTTTCCCGTGATTTTTTCCATAATAGAGAGCACGGTCGGCGTGTCTGATGCAATCATCCCAGTCTTCCTGGTCATTGCAGATCACCCCGCCGATGGAGAGCGTCACAATGATGTTTTTCCCCTGAAATGAAAAACTGCTTTGAGAAACCAGATCTCTGATCTTTTCTGCAATCACCTGTACCCCTTCAAAGTCAGTCTCTGGCAGCAAGATAAGAAATTCTTCCCCACCCCAACGGGCAGTCAGATCCTGTTTTCGCAAAGTGCCAACAATCAACGCTGAAAGTTCAGTTAAAACCATATCACCGGCAGCATGACCGAATTCATCATTGACCATCTTGAAATCGTCCACATCTGCCATGATCAATCCAAATGGTTTATTTGAGCGTTTACTTCGCACATGCTCAATTTGGATCATTTGGTTCATGGTGCGGCGGTTAAGCAGATTGGTTAATGAATCACGACTGGCTTGAATGGATAGTTTCCGATTTGCTTCCATCAACTCTTGTGAGATGATGTTTGAGTTGCGATAGTCGAGGTATAAGATTCCCGCCAATACGATACAGGTAAACACAAGGTTGTAACTACTCATGGTTTGAATCTGCAGTGAATTAAATCGCAGCACCGGGGGGATTTCAAAACCAATCACCACGCCGGTTAGAATGACCAAACCAAAAACAATGCACCAAATTGTAATTTCTCTTCGACTGATTTTCGGGTGATAAAGGATAACCGGAATCATCACCAGTAGATAAAAAAAGATGCAACTCTTCCATCCGGTAAAGAGAATTCCAGCTATTCCGTTTAGAAAAGAGAAAAAGAGCAATCCGTAGAACCCGGATTTCAGGTGACGGGTTCGAAAAATGAAGAAAAAACAGACATAAATTAATGAGATGAAAACAGTAAAGAGCACAACTTCAATTTCTTTACAAATAATTGCGATTAGAATTGCAAAAGAGAATGCCACGATCGCGATTGAAATTGATAAAAATTGAAGCATTCTGGAATATCGAAAAACCTGGAGATCGTTATCAAGTGCCTCTAAGTTTTGCTCGGTATTTTTTGTCATTCGCTTTCCCAGCAAATCCAATCACGACTAACTAATTCTCACGAAGTGTTCCCACTCTGTTTTTTCCAGATATTTTTCCATTATATAAAGCCTGATCGGCTTTCCGAAGACAATTGCCGACCCCGCTGCCAGGCTCACAAACGCTGACTCCTAACGTGATCGTCACCGGAATTTTTATTTCACGATAAATAAAAATGGTATTGCTGATTTTTGCCCGAATTTTTTCCGCTACAATTTCTCCCCCTTCCAATTCAGTTTCTGGAAGCATGATCAGAAACTCATCTCCACCCCAACGCGCCACCTCATCCTGTTTTCTGAGAGAGAGGCTGATTAATTCAGCAATTTTTACTAACACATAATCGCCGCAACCGTGCCCATATTCATCATTGACCTGTTTAAAATGATCCACATCCACCATGATCAGAGAGAAAGCCTTGCTGCCCCTCTCCATGCGGTTCTTTTCTTGCTCGATTCGGCTTAAAATAATGCGCCGATTGACCAGGTTGGTGACCGGATCAGTGGTAGCAAGATTAGCCAGTTTCTTATTGGTCTGAATCAATGCCTTTTCTGCGTCGGCAGCCGTATTTTCAAAGAAATAGCCGGTGATTACCAACACTACCAACGTGATGGCGATGTTGATCACCGAGAACCAATGCAATGTTTGCTCGTCGAGCACCCATAATGAAGCCTTAAACCATGAAAGTAGATATAAGCCAAGCATCACACCTGAAATCGCGAACGCAAGCGCGCATTTAAACCACCTGTTCATGCTTGAATTAATAAAAATAATCGGCAGAATCAAAAGAGCAAGAAAATAGAACCCTGAATCCCAGCCCAGAAGCCAGGTGGATAGTAATGCGAAAACGGCCGAATTGAGTGCCCCCGCCAAAAAAGCGATTTGGTTCCAGCCATGTCTATTCATTACCAGAATACCAACCCAAAACAGGGCGCAAACGCCGCTTACAATTGACATTTGCCAAACCGAAATTGCCCCAAAGAAAAGCGTATAAAGAGAAAGAATAACCAGGCTGATCAAAGAAAAATTCTTCATCACCCGCAAGAAACGATAGTTTTTGGGTTGCGCGAAATCAATTTTTTCGAGTAAATATTGTGATTTATCCATTATTTCCTTGAGTAGTCAAGAAAAACCCCCAAGACCCTGAAAGCTGATCTGCGCCTTGGTTTTTTGTTACTGGCAAGATTTGCTTGTTTTAGGTCTAATGGAAAATTACTTTTATTCTAATGATTATAAACAACAACTTTACTAAAGGCAATATCTAATTGTATTACTGGGGAAGAATCTGGCTTATCGCCCATCTTCCGTCAACTATCTCCAAATTAAAAAGAATTTCACTAGATGTGCTCTCGAAAGCAACACTGGCAAGTATTTCGCTTTTTTCGCCTTCGACGCTTGTTGACCCACTTTCGATGATAAACCCTGTCACCTCTCCTGAATCAGGTAATAAGTTCGCTACGGATTGGGCATCAAGATTTTTCACATAGGCTGGTGAAAGATATTGCACCGCATAGATTTGATCAGCGGGATAAGTGCTCACAAACGCCTGAACCACCTCTTCAGGAGAAGAGGGATACAGATTTTTCGCCACAGTTGGGATCATCTGATCCTCAGTTGGTGCAACTGTTGCGGTTTGCAATATGATGTTGACCGGCTTGCAGCCGGTCAACAAAATCAAAAAGGAAAGAAGGATAACTGTAATGTTGGAGTATTGGCGCAAATGTTTCGTCATGATTAGTTATTATAGAACCAGTTGTAGGCATAGTAATAACCGGCAGAACTTTCAAGCCGGATCGCAATCTTGTATCGGCCAGCCAACGCAGCCGGAATTGAATAGGTGGCATTAAAACTACCGCCTGCACCAGATTCATAAGTGGCGATTACAGTTCCACCGATGCCAAGAGTGCCATAATCACCCATTCTCACGGTGAAGGTTTGATTGGGAGGGAAGTTGGTGGCAGAAATTGTCACACTTTGATCTTTTACCACTGATGCAATCAAGAAAGTCGGGATACCCGTGTAAGGTCCAGCCGGAACGGTTGCTGTGGCTGTTGCGGTGGCTCCGGGTGTTGCAGTGGCTCCAGGAGTGGCGGTTGCACCAGGTGTGGCAGTAACCGCCGGTGTGGCAGTTGGCAAATTGACGCTGGTGCCAAAGGAAACATCGTTCATGAACCAGTTATAGCTGTAGTAGCCCAGGTTGCTGTCAAGTCGGATGGCAATCCGATTGCGGTCAGCCAGTGCTGCTGGAATATTAAAGGTCTGGGTCAAACTGCCGCCTGCACCGGATTCAAGAGTGCCCACCACGGCGCCACCAATGCCCAATGTTCCGTATTCTCCCATACGCACCGTGAAGGTTTGGTTTGCCGGGAAGCTGGCGGTTTGCAGGGTGACGTTAATTCCCTTCTGCACGCCAGTGATGGAGATTGTTGGGATTGGTCCTTTATATGCGTTTGGGTTGGCGGTTGCCGTCGGTCCGGGTGTTGGGGTTGGGCCAGCGGTAGCTGTCACAGCCGGGGTGGCTGTGGCTGCCTTGTTTTCAAACCAGTCATAAGCATAATAGCCGTTTGCCGCGTCAAAGCGAATGGCTATTTTTGAAGCATTGGCCAGTTCAGCCGGAATACTGTAGGTTTCAGTAAAGGTGGTGCTTGAAGAGGCTTGCTTGGTGCCGACTACCACACCGCCGATGCCAAGGGTGCCAAACAGCCCCATGCGCACGGTAAAAGCTTGGTCAGCCGGGAAGTTGTAACCGGTGATGGTCACACTTACACCCGGGTTAACCGAAACGATTGTGGTGTATGGCGTATTGGCTGCCTGCCCCGGTGTAAAGCCTGCTAAAAGCAGTGACACCACCAGGGTAAAAATCACCATGGATTTTAAGATCGGTCTCTTCAAAAAGAGATTCATGTTTGTCATAATTCACACTCCCTTTTGTTTCTGATAAACACCACGCTGCGAGTAAGCCCCGCATCTTATAAGTATAGCGCGATTTTCCTGTTCTCGCACTACCTTTCATTACTGTTACGAGAGTCTTATGGGTGGGTTATTCTAGCCGCCATCCATTGGGCATAGTCATCAGTGGAATCGCCCTTGCTGGAAACTCTCAAGTAGAAGATAACTTCCTTACCATCCAGCGCCGAGAGATCAATATCAACCCACTGGTAACCACCGTCATAAACCTCTTCCCATGTTCCCAGGGATGTTAGCGTTTCTGATCCGCCCACGATCTTGTAAAGCACTTCGTAAGAGATAGAGCATTTGGGCATATTGGCAGTGCACGTGACTGTAGCTTTAAAATGGTCGCCAGAGTGGAGTAATATCTTGGGGAATTGGCCTTGGACAAAACCATCGCCGCCAATCGAGGGAATCGTAATCAACGATCCTTCATCGTCCACGGCGCCGTTCTCGTGAACTGGTGCGTAGGATCGGGATACTGTTCCATTCTTGAAATCAAAACCGCTGGTGGGGCATCCGATGAAGCCGGCGTTGGTTCGCCACTGCGCGTCGCAATATTTTCCCACAAAGTCATAAACGGTGGCTTTGTCAAGTGGACCGGGAACCCCGGTTACCTTGATCTTCACTGTCAAAGGCACACCGCCTCCAGCTCCCACCCCAAACACGCTGCCGTTGGGGGCTTTTAACATCCAGTTGCCTGAAAAATCACCGGTATTCCCGGGGGCGACCATTGGCACCGAAATATCCATGCTCTGACCGGGCTTAACTGTTGCCGGGAAAGCCGCCGAAGCCGGTCCACCAAGGGCGTTGCCATTCACGAAATAGATCGAGTATCCTGTCGTCCAGTTGCAAGAACCGTTGTTCTTCACCCGCCAGGTTTTCACAAACCCCTGACCAGCGACCAAGCTGGTTCCATCCGGGATGGTGACATCTGTAATAAAAGAGGCTTGATTGCAAGGCACCGGTGGTACCGTCGATGTGGCTGTGACTGTCGCGGTTGCTGTGGCAGTGGAGGTGCTGGTCACTGTTGGCGTAAATGTAATTAATGGTGTCGCTGTAATGGTCGGGGTTGATGTAAAGCTTGGTGTGGCTGTTGCCATGGCAATTTGGGTTGCCTGGGCGATCAATGTCTGCACCGAGATTTGAGTCAACTGCGCTGAAACCGTACCTGCTGTCATGGTGTTCAACGTGTCTGCTGATATGGGCGCTCCGCCAATATTTGCCAAATTGCACGCAGATAAAAACATTACCGCAACAGTAACGAGAATGGACAATTTAAGAAACTTGTTTTTCATAATAACTCCTTATCATCTTTGGTAAGACGTAAATGATCAGATATTTGTTCCTTTAGAATACGGTAAAATTGTGCATTCCGTTTCACAAGGCAGGCAGAATTAATGTCTTCTTTCTTTGCTACACTTGGCAATTTTCTGGGTGAAATCAGCGCTCTGGCCGCCGCGCTTCTTTGGGCAGTCTCCTCCGTGCTGTTCAGAACCCTGGGCAAAACTATCCGTCCGCTCGAACTGAATCTGATCAAGGGGGTGGCTGGCTTTACCTTGTTAGGCTTGACCAGCTTGTTGATTGGAGAAAAAATTGCAGTCATCGGGTTTCTGCCAATCCTGATCCTTGCTATCAGCGGAGCGGTTGGCATTGGCTTTGGCGATACAATGTTCTTTGAAAGTATTAACCGTTTAGGAGCCCAACGCGCCTTGTTACTTACCATTCTTGCTCCGCCCCTAACGGTGGTGTTTGCCTGGATATTTCTGGGAGAATCACTCAACCTGCTTTCATGGATTGGCATCATAATTACCATTCTGGGGGTGATCTGGGTAATCACTGAGAAAAAAGATAATTTATCAACCAACGCGAAACGCTTCACCTGGCTGGGTGTTTTCTTCGGCTTTTTGGCAGCCCTCTCCCAGGCAGTAGGGGCAATTTTGTCACGTTGGGCGTTGACCGAAAGCACGGTAAGCGCTCTTCAGAGCGCTCTGATCAGACTTCTGGCTGGCACCCTGGTTCTGCTGATTTGGATTCTGGTTCGACGTGAAAAAATCGGCGTTTGGCTTAGCCCCCGTCCGAATGCTCGTTTGTGGATAATCCTTTCAATGGTCGTTCTGTTCGGCACCTATATCGCTATCTGGCTTCAACAAATCGCCTTCGAATTTTCAAAGGTCGGCATTGCCCAAACTCTGCTTGCAACCAGCCCGTTGTTTATCCTTCCGTTGGCCGCTCTGCAAAAAGAAAAGATCAGCCTGCGGTCAATAATTGGCGTTTTACTTTCTCTTGGCGGAATAGTCGTACTATTTATTCCGGGATGACTTCAAATCTTATTTCTTTACTTTGACAAACACAGTTTCGTTACCCTCAAGAGATAAAATCAACCGATCTTCTTCGATTCGGTATGTCATGGTCTGACCCGGGTAGCTGCCGTCTAAGCTGGCTTTAAAGAGCAGCGTGTTTGGTTCCTGTTTTTCGTAGGTGACTGTTAAGGAGGTTTTCTGATTGCTGATTACCAGGTTACCGTCATCTTTAAATTGCATGGTGATGCCTGAACCGGGTTCTTCCCAGGTGGTGATCAGGGGGTCTTCTTCGTCACAGCCGACAAGCAGAAAAGAAGTGAGTAAGACGATAAGAATAAGAATGAATGTGGGTTGTTTTATCTTTTGCATGAAATTCCTCATGTTACTTTAAGTGTACTCACTGAACGCATGGAAGACAAGACCGATAAATTTTCTAATAAATGTGACCTAATTCCTATTAGAATAAATACTGATATTGATATACTAGTCTGACAGCACATCCCTTCAGGAGTCAATTGATGAAAAAAGTTGTTATTGTTACAGATTCTACAGCATATTTGCCCGACAAGTATCTTGAAGAATTGAACATTAAAGTAGTGCCATTGACCGTGAATTGGGATGGAAAAAGCTATCGCGACGGCATTGACATTAAACCAAACGAATTTTATGCCCGCCTATCCAAATGCAGCACAATGCCTACCACCAGTCAGGCTACTGTTAAGGATTTCAGCGATGTGTTTAAGCCGTTGGTGGATGAAGGATACGCCGTGATGACCATGCCAATCAGTTCTGGCATTTCAGGCACGGTCAACTCTGCTTTTCAGGCAAAAGAGATGTTCCCAGGTGCTGACATTGAAGTAATGGATACCAGGCTGGTATCTATGGCACTTGGTTTTCAGGTGCTGGCTGCTGCCAGGGCTGCCAAAGACGGTGCCAATCTTGAAGAAGTCAAACAGGTTGCCATAAAAGCCTACTCTAACATTGGCGTTTATTTTGTAGTGGATACACTCAAATATCTGCATGCCGGCGGCAGAATTGGTAGTGCCAAACGCTGGTTCGGCACTGCTTTAAAAATCAAGCCTGTTCTTGAAATTCGGGGCGGCAAAATCGAAGCAGTGAAAAGTGTTTTTACCTTTGGCAAAGCCCTTGACGCCATGATCGAGCTGATCCAAAATGACATTAACGGACGCACTCCCATCCATCTTTCGGTGTTTCACGCCCTGGCAGATGATGCCGCCGTTAAATTAACCGATCGAGTCGAAAAAATCTTTACCCCGGTCGAAAACATCCCCAGTTTCGTCAGCCCTGTGGTTGGCAGTCACGTTGGCCCCGGCACCATCAGCATTGCTTACATGGCCGGGATGTAAACCTTAGTCAAAATGATATGCAGGATTGATCAATCAGATCAATCCTGTTTTTATTTTCTGCGTAATGAATTAGAATTTATTCACAAGAACGACCAATAATTGATTATCCGGAGTTAATCATGCCCAAAGCCACCTATCATTTTCCAAAGGGATTCTTATGGGGAGCAGCAACCGCCTCTCAACAAGTGGAAGGCAGCAATACCAACAACAACTGGTACCGTTGGGAAAACACGCCCGGCAAAATCCACACTGGCGAAAAAGCTGGTCTGGCTTGCGATTGGTGGGGCGGACGCTGGAAGGAGGATTTTGAACGTGCCAAAGACAGCGGTCAAAATGCCCACCGCTTTTCAGTGGAGTGGAGCCGTATTCAACCGACACCCGATACCTGGGACGAGAAAGCACTCGATCACTATGTCGAAATGGCGCGCTGGCTGACAAAAAACGGCATGACTCCCCTGGTAACCCTGCATCATTTCAGCGACCCCTTGTGGCTGATCGATATGGGCGGCTGGGAAAACCCCGAAACCCCCATTCTTTTCGCCAGGTTCACCCGCAAGGTGGTTGAAGCGCTGAAGGACTATGTTAACCTGTGGATCACCATCAATGAACCCAACGTGTATGTGATGTGCGGCTGGCTGACGGGGGATTTTCCCCCTGGCAAACACGATCTCGGGTTGGCTGCCCAGGTGGTGGCAAATCTGGTCAGGGGCCACGCAGCCGCCTACAAGGTAATTCACGAACTTCAGCCCACTGCACAGGTCGGCACATGCGTCAACTACCGCAGTTTGAAACCCGCCCGCTCGTGGAATCTTCTGGATCGCATTCCGACTTCCATTCAAAATCAAATCTTCAACAATGCCTTTCATTCCTGCCTCATGGATGG
>CAYXWV010000042.1:18558-27295 GCA_964468875.1 uncultured Anaerolinea sp.
CTTCCATTCAAAATCAAATCTTCAACAATGCCTTTCATTCCTGCCTCATGGATGGCAATCTCAACCTTTTTTTGAAGAAAGTAAAAATTCCCGAAGCAGCCAACACGCAAGACTACATCGGTCTGAATTATTACTCGCGCGACCTGGTGACTTTTGACATCACAAAACCGGGCTCCATGTTCGGCAAATTATCCTATCCAAAAGATGCCGATCTGAGCTCCACCGGTTTCATTGCCAACATCCCTGAAGGCATGTGGGATGGACTGCAATGGGCGCACCGTTTCAACCTGCCCATCATCATTACCGAAAATGGGGTCGAAGACAACACTGATACTCTGCGTCCGCGCTACACCATCGAGCATCTTCATCAGGTTTGGCGGGCATGCAATTACAACTGGCGCGTCAAGGGCTACTTTCACTGGTCGCTGGTGGATAACTTTGAATGGGAACGCGGCTGGAGCCAGCGCTTTGGCTTGTGGGGACTCGAAGTGGATACCCAAAAGCGCATCCGCCGCGCCAGTGTGGATGTTTACGAGGCGATCTGCAAGGAAAACGGCATTTCGAGCGAAATGGTAGCCAAATACGCGCCTGAAATCTTCGACCAACTCTATCCATCTTAATAAACTCCTCTGTAAGGAAGAACGTCAGGAATTTAGGGGAATAAATTTGCTATTCTGTCAAATCGTGCCGTGTATATAATCAAGTTGTTCGGTGTATTCATCCCTTTTTGACAGGAGAAAATCAATGTCCGCTATGAAATATCTTAGTTCGGAATGGACTGCGGAGGCTGAAAAGCGTCTGCGTGGTCAGTTGACCCCGGAATCAATGAAAAACATGACCTCCTCCATGTTAACGGTGTATCACAACTGCCCTGACGGGCAGGAACGCGCCCTTTATTACAAAATTGAAGACGGCGTATTCACCGATATCTCGGTGCGCCAGGCACCTCTGCCAGAAGCGGAATTTACCATCAGCGGCGATTATGACATTTTCGCCAAAATCTCGCGCGCCGAATTAGGTTCACGCTCTGCGTTGATGAACGGAAAGCTGCGCTTGCAGGGCAACATGGTGAAGGCGCTGAGTCTGGCATCCATCGTGGACCGCTTCAATAAAATCCTTTCAGAAATCCCCTGCGAATACTAGAGGCATGCCATGATCAAAGACCCTTATTTCATTGATTACCCCGGCCGCATTAAAGCCATTCAAAAAGAAATGGCGAATGACGGCGTTGATGTTTACCTCGGTTCACGTCTGCGCACCATGTCGTGGACGACGGATGCCTTCTTCCCCTGGCGCAGCTATATTGTCATCCCGACTGAGGGGATGCCAACTGCGTTCACCTTTGTCATTGACGCTGCCCGAGCCGCAGATGATTCCTGGTTGGATAGCGACCACGTGCTTGGCTTCGCCCCGATGGGTGGGCAAGATCAGATCACAGCCATCAGCGATTTGATCAAAAGTCACTTAAAAGGAAAGAAAGGCGTGGTGGGTGTTGAAGCAGGCATGTCAAACTATCTGCCTGAGGGCAATCTCACCTACTATGAATACAAAGCCTTTGAAGAAGCCCTCGAAGGAAACAAACTGGTCAACGCGCTCGACATCATTGACCGCCTTTCGATGATTAAGGATGAGGGCACCATCAACCGTTTCCGCAAGGCGGGCTTGATGGCGGATGCTGGCCATGCTGCGGTTTATGAGGCTATCAAGAATGGCGGATTCAAGAAATATACTGAGACCGAGATCGCCGGCATTGGTGCCGCGGGTATGCGCGCCGCGGGCAGCACCTGGGAATGGTCATTCACTGGCGGTAACGAGATCGCCGTGGGTTACCGCACCGGCTACATGGGCGGCGCATGCACCCCGCCTACTGAAAAGAAATTGATGCCCGGCGAAGCGCTCACCGTTGACCTGCACTCCACCTATCGGCTGTGTGTTGGCGACCATACCGTTAATTATCTGCTCGCCCCCGCCACTGACAGGCAAAAATGGCACGCCAAAAACTTTGTGGATTTGGTCACCCTGGTGCTCAAAACCTACAAACCAGGCATCAGTCCTTCATCATTGGCTGACGAGATGATGGTCTTCTGTGAAGAACGCGGCTTCGCCGAATACATGGTGCCAGGCTTTGAACACGGCATAGGTATGTTGGGTGACGAATGGCGCATTGGGCGCAATGATGGTCCCTTCCCCTACTGGACAAACCCGGAACACATTTATCAACCCAATGAAATGCTGATCTGTGCCATGCAATATGCCTGCCCCGAAGAGCAAATCGGTTTCAGATATGAGAATGCCATCCTGATCACCAAAGAGGGCTGTGAAACCATGTCAAAATATCCGCTGGCTGTCGAAGTAATTGAATAGAGCCATCTGAAAATCGCAATAAATGATCTCGAGTGTAAATATTACATTCGAGATCTTTCATTTAGAACAACTACTTTCTTAAGAATTCTTTCACTTTACTGTTTGCGATTTATTTTTACGAATGTGAAATCGTTGATTCTGGTATAATTTTTAAGTTACGTTCCCCGTTATTGTTGCAGTTGAATTCATCTTATCCAAACGCGGGTGAAAAGTGTCAATTAAACTATTCAATGTGAGTAAACATGGCAAAAATTATCCGAGAATACCCCAACTCTTTCAATCTGCCCAAACGGATCGAGGGGCTATCCCGTTTGGCACACAATCTCTGGTGGGCTTGGAGCCCTGAAGCGCAGCGGTTATTCAGCAAAATTGATCCGTTATTGTGGAATGCAATCAACCATAATCCCATTGCTTTTTTACACCGTGTTGACCGCACCCGCCTGAATGCCGCTCTCAACCAGCCGAAATTCCTTGAGCAATACGACAGATTGATGACTGATCTGGATAATTATTTAAACAGGAAAGACACCTGGTTTGCCAACACCTACCCGAAACTTCAAGACAGGCAGATCGTATATTTTTCCTTTGAGTTTGGGCTTCACGAGTCACTACCCGTTTATGCGGGCGGCTTGGGGATTCTCTCTGGCGACCACCTTAAGGAAGCCTCCGACATAGGGCTACCGCTCACCGCGATTGGTTTTGTTTATAATCAGGGTTATTTTGTTCAACATCTTACTGAAGACGGTTGGCAAGAGACCCGCAGTGCCTTAATAGACTATAACGAACTGCCCCTGATTTCTCTATTGGATGAGAATCACCAACCTTTGATGATTTCAGTGAACCTGCCGGGACGCGAAGTGTTTGCACGTATTTGGGAGCTTGAAGTAGGCCGTGTTCACCTGTATATGTTGGATACCAACATCGACCAGAACAGCCAGGTAGACCGTCAGTTAACCGAACGACTTTATAACAGCGACCCTGAAATTCGCATTTCTCAAGAAGTGCTTCTGGGCATTGGTGGTGTTAGAGTATTGGAATTAATGGGTATTAAACCCGATGTCTGGCACATGAATGAAGGTCATTCTGCTTTTCTGGCAGTGGAACGCCTGCGAGAATTTATCAAAACTGGCATGGATCTTCAAACTGCCATGGAGCAGGTCAGAATTGGCAACGTCTTTACCACCCACACCCCGGTTCCAGCAGGCAACGATCAATTCCCATTGTGGCTGATTGATAAATACTTCGCTCATGTTTGGGCAGAATTGGGTATGACCCGCGATCAGTTTATTGATTTGGGACGCCAGGCTCAGCCATGGGGAGAAACCTTTGTCATGCCAGTGCTTGCACTCAAGCTTTCTGAGCGGGCTAACGCGGTCTCTGAACTACACGGGTCTGTTTCAAGAAAGATGTGGAGTTTTCTGTGGCCTGACCGAAAGGTTGAAAACGTGCCTATCGGTTATGTCACCAACGGTGTACACACCAAGACCTGGCTTGCCCGGCGCATGGGCAACCTTTTCACCAAATATCTCGGTAGCGATTGGGTGGACCGGATCGACGACCCCGCCTTGTGGCAAAAGGTCATGGATATTCCCAATGACGAACTTTGGGAAACCCGCCGCCATCTGAAAAACAAGCTGGTTAATTTTGCCAATGAACGCACTCGTATGCAGTGGCGCAATGGCACTCTGACTCCTTCACAGGTGGTGGCGGGCGGCGTTTTTCTAGAACCTTATTCGCTGACCATCGGTTTTGCTAGAAGGTTTGCCACATATAAACGAGCCAACTTGATGTTCCGCGATTTTGACCGCTTAATGCGCATCATCAACAATCCGCATATGCCAGTGCAGATCATCTTCGCAGGCAAAGCACATCCGGCTGACGAACCCGGCAAGCTGATCATCCAGCAGGTGTACCGCGCGGTGAAAGAATCCCGCTCAGGCGGACGCCTGATCTTCCTTGAAGATTATGATATCAACCTGGCGCGCTACCTGGTGCAGGGTGTGGACGTTTGGATGAACACTCCCCGCCGACCGAATGAAGCTTCGGGCACCTCAGGCATGAAAGCCGCACTCAACGGTGCGCTGAACTTCTCCGTTCTGGATGGTTGGTGGCGCGAAGGCTACAACAGCAAAAACGGCTGGCCGATCGGATCTGACACGGAATACGCCAGCCCTGAAGAACAAGATGCTGCGGATGCCCAGAGTATTTATGACACCCTTGAAAACCAGATTATTCCTTTGTTCTATGAACGAGATCATGAGAACACACCGGTGGAATGGTTGAAGCTGGTTAAAGAAAATATGCGCACCTTAACCCCACAATTCAGCCTGCGCCGCATGCTCAAAGAATATATGGTGGATTATTATCTTCCAGCTATGGAAGGTAAGAAATTGAAATAACCGAAAAGGTTGAGAGCTATGGAATATTTACATGATCCACACGCCTGGTTGTTTGCCCTGCTGATCTTTTTCTTGCGGGTCGGCGACATGACCCTCGATACCATTCGGGTATTGTTCGTGGTACGCGGAAAGAAACTGCTGGTTTGGATTCTGGGGCTTTTCCAATCGCTAATTTTTGTGATTGCCATTAGTTCTGTGCTCTCTGAGCTCGATAATATCCTTAATGTGATCGGTTACGCAACCGGATTTGCCACTGGCAACCTGGTGGGAATGTTGATCGAAAACCGCCTGGCAATCGGTCATGTGCTGGTCAATATCATTAGTTCAAATCGTGGCGCGGTGATCGCTGAAAAATTACGCGCCAGTGGCTACGCGGTGACGGAAATTGCCGGACGCGGCATGAATGGAACTGTTTTTGAATTACACGCCAGCGTACTGCGCAAAGATGTCAGTCAGGTCGAAACCATCGTACTCGAATCTGACCCGCAGGCGTTTGTCACTGCTGAAGACGTCCGACCGGTCAGGCGCGGTTTCTGGCGATCGTAACTGATTACAAAGCAATTCGATTTTTCAAAAGAAATCTTTCGAACATAATGAGTTTTTCAACATTAAAGTCAGATCCCCGATATTTTTCACAATATTGGGGATCTTGAATCTTAACAAACAGAAGAAGTTCGTACGCCTCTTTATTTTGTAAGACTTTTTCGTTTCATGTTGATCTAAAAATATTGATCCTTGATGTCGCGATAGTTGAGCAGTTCCAGGAAGTTCAGGAAAAGTTCATCAAGAATCTCTTTCTTGCGCAGGGTCAAGTAATGCGCCACAATTCTGGATTCTTTCTTGGGCATTTCGATATCTAATCCCAGCCGCAGCAGATTTTCAGAGATCGGCCGGCTTTGCACTACCCTGCCGTTGATCGTGCATAGTGCATCTTTAGGCGGAAAATGGGCAAACACCGAGTATTCTGATCCAATCAAATCCTGTTCATCCTCAATGGCGCTCTTATCAATCAAAATGCACATACCTGTTTGAGAAATATCAAACAGGTTGGCTTTTGTTTTTTTATTGTTCTTGATTACTGATACAAACAACGGTAATTTTGGTTGAACCCGATCCCACTGACGGTTGATCCAGGCTTGATCAATAAAGCGAAAATCGCTGAGGTATAATTTTCCGGAATAGACCAGCAGATCACTCAAGCGGCACATTAATATCCGGTTTCCCTGGTTTACCTTAAGGAACAAAGGATAATTAAACGTACCGGTACAGAAGTGACTGATATTGGAGGATTGTACCTCAACCTGATTCTTTGAGGCATTGCACACGACCACGCTTTCTTTGACCAACAACCCTCTAACTGGAATTTCGACATCTACGATACTTTCGTTTCGTAGAATTTCGGGAATTGAAGCTGCATCATCTTTGAAGGCTACAGCGGAAACATACTCACCAGTAAGCATTTTTCCTCCTATCAAGCCAAAGAACAAAGTAACCAATAAATTACTAAAAAACATCCAATAAATAAGAGCTATTTGGAAATTAATTATAGCAATATTAGTTGACGATACATTAAAAATGCCGAAAACTCGAAAAACTCAATACTAATTGCCGAAAGCGACGAGAAATCTTCAAATTTTATCTCATTAATAATAAAACGACTGCCTTTTCTTCAAAGTCGGCAGTCGTTTATCTAAGTTATCTAATGTTAATCATCTTCTCTCTCTCGCAAGTGGGGGAAGAGCAGCACTTCGCGGATGGTGCGCCTGTCAGTTAATAACATGCACAGGCGGTCAATGCCCATGCCAAAACCGCCTTGTGGGGGCATACCGTAAGACATGGCGCGCAGATAATCTTCGTCCATTGGGTGACGTTCTTCATCTTCCGCGTTGTATTCACGCCCCATCTCAAGGAATCGGGCTTCTTGCTCAAGGGGATCATTCAATTCGGTAAAGGCGTTGCACAATTCCATGCCACCCACGAAGCCCTCAAACCGTTCGACCGTGGAAGGATCGCCCGGCCGGTTCTTTGCCAGGGGCGAAATATCGCGGGGATAATCATACAGGAATGTAGGTTGGATGAAGGTTGGCTCAAGATATTCACCCAACAAATGGTCAATCAACTTGCCGCGGGCGTCTTTAGGATTAAACTTCATGCCCTTATCCAGCATGGCTTTAGCTAACGTTTCTGAGGTCGGATACAGGTTGATGTCAATACCGCAGGCATCAATCAACCCCTGGCGTAAATCCACACGCTTCCAGGGGGGGGTGAAATCAATTTCTTTTCCATCAAACATTACTTTACGCGTTCCTAGCACCTGGTCGCAGACATATGCAATCATCTGTTCAGTCAATTCCATTACCTTGAGATAATCTGCGTATGCCCAATAAAACTCAAGCTGGGTAAACTCAGGGTTGTGTTTGTAAGAAACACCTTCATTGCGAAAATCGCGGCCAATTTCATAAACGCGATCCAAACCACCCACAACAAGACGTTTGAGATAAAGCTCGAACGAAATGCGCAAGAAAAGATCCTGCTTGAGCTGATTGTGATGGGTGGTAAACGGCCTGGCGGCGGCGCCGCCGTAAATAGGCTGCAAAATGGGGGTTTCAACTTCGATAAACCCGTGGTCGTCGAAGAAATTGCGCAGGGATTTCACAATCCCGGCACGCGTGCGGAATAGTTTTCGCACATCTTCATTTACTGCCAGATCAGCGTAGCGCTGACGATAACGTGTTTCTGGGTCAGCAAGTGTGGCATGCCTGACTAGAACGCCATCCACCATCTCGTCTTTTGCGGCTGGCAATGGTGTGATGGCTTTCGCCAACATTTTGAACTGTTTCACCTGCAAACTGATCTCGCCTGTACGGGTTCGAACCACATCGCCGCTGGCCTGAATGTAATCTCCCAGGTCAAAAAAATCCTTGAACAGGGTCATCGCTTCTTCACCAAGTTCATTGATGCGCAAGAAAAGTTGAATTCTGCCGCTGCCATCTTCGATGTGGGCAAAAGCAAGTTTGCCCATGATGCGGGAAGCACGCAGCCTTCCGCCTAGAACAACATCGGGAACCTGGGCTTCACCTTTGGCTTCAGCTTGCTCAAAACGGGCTATGGCTTCGGCAATGGTCTGATTCACTTCAGTGCGAGTGGGAAAAGGTTCAATCCCGGCTGTCCGCAGTTCGTTGATTTTATCAAACCTGATTTTTTCGAGATCAGATAATTCCATATCTACCTTCCTTTAAAAAAGCCTGCCCCGTATTTGTTGGAGAGCAGGCTTTGAATCTACAATAAGAAATTTGTTACGCTCTTGCAGTCAAGGCAATCTCCGGACTCTGAATCAGTTTACCTTGAGAATCTTAACCATGAATGTTCCGGCCGGGGCGTCAACCTGAACCTTGTCGCCTTCTTTATGATTAAAAATAGCCTTGCCCAGAGGTGACTCGTTGGAGATTTTCCCATTGACCGGGTCAGCTTCAGCTGCACCCACAACAACATATTCTTCTTTTTCTTTGCTGCCTTCTTCTTGAATCACAACCTTACTGCCAACCTGAACACAATCAGCGGCAGCCACTTTACTTTCTTCGACCACACGGGCTGTCGCAAGCAAAATTTCGAGCTCTTTAATTCGTCCTTCAACAAATGCTTGTTCGTTCTTTGCTGCCTCAAGTTCAGCATTGTCAAGCAACTCACCGCCCTCGATGGCTTCATGAAGCCGATCGGCGATTTGTTCACGCTTGTCTGTGCGCAAGAAATCTAGTTCTTCCTGCAGTTTATCGTACCCTTCTCGCGTTAGGAATGAGGTAGTCATTTTGTTTTCCTTTTTGCCTTTGATCAGTGATAACCCCGACCAAAAATAAATAAAAACCACTCCAGGGGGAGCGATTTCCATAGGGTTCAGAGAGAGCGTAAATCGTCTCTCAATTGTTCGATTACTATAACATAAATAAAATCTGAATGCAATACCCTTCCCTTTCAAA
>CAYXWV010000043.1:0-26442 GCA_964468875.1 uncultured Anaerolinea sp.
CTAATAAATTGTGAGAATTGTATAAGTTAAGAGGCTTGTGATAAAAAGAATCCACAATCCTTTCTAAGGTTACAGTGTTACTCTCTGGAGATGATGGCTTATTGTATAATTTTTATCTAACCCATTTTCATTCGGAGGTTCATCAATGGCGAAATTTGTCGGAGCAATAGATCAGGGAACCACCAGTACCCGTTTCATCGTTTTTGATAATCACGGGAACATAGTTGCTGTTGATCAGAAGGAACACAAACATTATTACCCTGGTCCAGGCTTGGTGGAGCATGATGCCATTGAAATTTGGAATAACACCCGAGAAGTGATCGCGAATGCAATGCGTAAGTCGGGTTTAACTACTGACGATATTTCAGCCCTTGGAATAACCAATCAACGTGAAACAACCGTATTGTGGAACAAAGAAACCGGACTTCCTTATGGACATGCCATTGTTTGGCAAGACACACGCACTAGCGAATTATGTAATCAATTGGCGGCGGATGGTGGTATTAATCGGTTTATAGAGAAAACAGGCCTTCCACTGGCAAATTATTTCTCTGGTCCCAAGATTCAATGGATACTTGAACATGACCCCAATGCCAAACAAGATGCTCAAAAAGGTGTAGTCTTATTTGGTAACATGGATACCTGGCTGATCTGGAACCTCACTGGCGGCACTCAGGGTGGTGTTCACGTCACGGATGTGACCAATGCATCACGGACTTTATTGATGGATATTCATTCTCTGCAGTGGGATCAATCCATGCTTGATCTCATGCATATTCCGACGTCTCTTCTGCCCCGGATCGCTTCCAGCTCAGAAATCTATGGCTATACCCTCGATATCCTTCCAAGAGTACCGATTGCCGGTGATCTTGGAGACCAACAAGCCGCCTTATTTGGTCAGGGCTGTTATCAACCAGGTGACGTAAAAAACACCTATGGAACTGGCTGTTTTATGTTGATGAATACTGGTGAACAACCGGTTATCAGTAAAAACGGGCTATTGACCACAGTTGGCTATCGGATTGGTTCATCACCTGCGGTTTATTGTTTGGAAGGTTCCATCGCTATTGCCGGAGCCCTCGTTCAATGGTTACGCGACAATTTCCAACTTATTGATAAATCATCAGACATAGAACCTCTCGCCCGAACCGTTGCTGATAATGGTGATGTTTTCATTGTGCCTGCATTTTCTGGATTGTTTGCCCCATACTGGCGTTCTGATGCCCGCGGGGTAATCGTGGGATTAACCCGCTTTGTCAACAAGGGTCATCTTGCCAGAGCAGCTCTTGAATCAACTGCTTTTCAAACAAAAGAAGTCATTGATTCCATGGAGATAGACTCTAAAGTCAAACTGGCTTCTTTGAAAGTGGATGGAGGCATGGTAATCAATGACCTGCTTATGCAATTTCAGGCAGATTTACTAAATGTGCCGGTAGTCAGACCTCGTATCACTGAAACGACAGCATTGGGGGCTGCTTATGCAGCTGGGCTGGCAACAGGCTATTGGAAATCTACCGATGATTTGTTGGCTAACTGGCAAAAAGATAAAGAATGGCACCCAAACATGTCAGATACCACTCGAGAGACACAATATGCAAAATGGAAGAAAGCTATTACAAAAAGTTTTAATTGGGTTGATTGACGGTTCGCGCATGATTGGTTGGTTTATGCTTGACTGGAAACATTACACCGGATAAAATTATTTATTGTCTTAACAGGCAAATAATCTTACATAGAGCGAAGGTAACCTGAATATCGGTGAGAGGCGCTCGAAGGAAAAGAAAATGGAAAAGATCGTAATCAATGCAACAAAACGCACCGTTCTCGGTAAACAGGTAAGCACCCTTCGCCGTGAATCAAAATTACCAGGTGTGATTTATGGGCACAAAATTGAGCCTATGGCCATTACCATGGATCTCAAAGAATCTACCAGAGTTTTGAACGTGACCACTTCCTCCAGTGTCATCTACATCAACCTGGAAGGCACTGAATATTCTGTGTTGGTCCGCGAAAAGCAACGCGATGTTTTGAAGAATCGTTTTATCCATGTCGATTTTCAGGCTGTTTCACAAACTGAAAAGATTCGCGCTGAAGTCAGTATTGAGATGGTGGGTGTTGCTCCTGCAGTAAAAGACTTCAACGGTGTTGTTGTAGAAGGTATCAGCAAAGTTACTGTAGAAGCTCTTCCAAAAGATTTGCCAGAACGCTTCATTGTGGATGTTTCATCTCTTAAACAAATCGGCGATTCTATCACCTTAAGCGATATTGCCGTTCCTGCTGGCGTGGAAGTCCTTGATCCTGCTGATGAGATGATTATCCTGATTACCTCACCTGTTGCTGAAGAAGCGGTTGAAGAAACTGCCGAAGGTGGCGCAGAACCAGAAGTCATCGAAAAAGGCAAAAAAGAAGAAGAAGAATAGTCAAGTCAGTACGAAATCAAAAAGAACAACAGTTTTTATCTGTTGTTCTTTTTTTTATTTTATCAACCGGATCAGTTGTTGAGTAATCCTTGCCGTTAACCCCCAAAGTAATTCACCATCATATATCTGATAATGTAAGACTCCCTTTGCGAAGAGATCGCCGATTTGAATATCCTTTTCATAATAATTGCGTTGATCCATCAACCAATCAAGTGGAATCAAAAAAACCTTTTCCACTTCACATTTGTTAATCTTTAGTATCGGAAGTTCTTCGATAATCCCTACAAATGGATAGACCATGAAGTTTGAAATTGTTTTTGTTGGCAACAAACTTCCGTAAATTGTTATCTTTCCTGGATCTATTCCAATTTCCTCCCACGTCTCGCGTAAAGCAGTTTGTTGAAGCGATTGATCCTGACTTTCGAACGAACCACCTGGAAAAGAAACTTCTCCCTGATGCGTCTTGACATTATTCGTTCGTCTTGTATAGAGGATATGCCAAGTGTCATCCTTTTTTACAAGCAGTATCAAAACAGCCGCCGAAGAACTATCAAATACATCCTCATTTGGCTGTAATAAGCTTTTTTTACAATTGTCTTTTAGATAATCCTCAAGATTGTTCAATATTGGATGACTCAATTTCATTCTCATTTTCTTCGTTTCGTTCCTCTTCAATGCCAATAGCCCCAATTTCTTTCATTAGTTTTTTATCAGCCAATTCGTGGTCTATTGTCACTGATCGAGCAAAAATTAAATATCCAGTATGTGAGATCATCCGATCTGTTGGACGGAATCTGGATGGTTCTGGTTTGTAATATCGTTGCGAAATGTCACAAACATCAATGAAAGCAAAATCACTACGTCGTAATGCTTGCAACAATGTAGACACCTGATTAGTGGTTGGTAATATACACCCAAAGTAACCACCTGGTTTTAAGGCACTCTTAACTTGCTTTAGATAATCATAAGGGTTCGGAACATCCAAAAATACAGCATCTACATTTTCTTCATCAAAACCATCTCGAATATCACGTACTTTAAAATCAATTATTGTACTAAGACCCAATTTCTCGAGACTTCTTCTAGCTACCCTCTGATTTTCTTCTTTAGCTTCATAAGAATAGATTTTGCCATTATTTCCCAAAATATATGCCAATGCGGTTGTGAACGATCCACTGCCAGTGCCGGCTTCGATAATTCGTTTTCCAGGGCATATTCCCATCTGAACCAAGATATATCCAATTTCTTTTGGATACATGATTTGTGTTGCTCTCTTTGTGCTTTTCAGAATGTCAGGCAATGAAGGTTGAAGCAGAAAAAAAGGACTCCCATTGTGACTGAACAATTGAATTCCCCACGGCTTACCAATAATATCGTTGTGCTGAACTACACCCCGATGAGATTGAAACTCGCCATCTTCGACCAATGAAAAAATAAACGATTTATGGTTCAATCCCACCAATTGGACTAAATCACCAGCTCTTGCATTTGCACCTTCCTGTAAGGCAGTCAATTATTCTTTCCTTCCAAAGTTATTGATGATCAGTTTTCTTTTCTACGCTTGCCATGCTCAACCAATATCCCGCAAAAAGCAAGACAAGTGCACCAATTAGCCCCATTCCAAGGTTAATTGGGCCAAGTTTCAGAAAATCAAGATTAAACAAAATCCCTGCAAAATGCCCAGCCCAAAAACCTGCGATAGCCAGGACATTATACAATACAAGCCATTTAAACCCTCCGCCTCGCCAAAAATGAAAAGCACATCCACATGCACCACCAATCACCAAACCTAAAAGAATCGAAGGAAAGGTCATGTCATCAATTCCTTTCAGTGGATAAGATTTGACCGCATCCGATCACATCTTCTTGATTATATATCACAGCAATCTGACCGGGCGTGGCATCTCTAACCGACTCATCGAGAATGATTGTGAATTTGCCGCTATCTTGCACCTCAACTTTGCACGAAACAGGATTGGCTTTATATCTTATTTTTACCTGGTAGGTTGATAACCCTGTTTTGTCGGGATTCTGAATCCAATTTATGGATTTTGTATGAATCTTTTTGGTACCAAGTTGGTCAGAAGTACCTATGATCAAGAGGTTTTCAGATATTTTTTTATCGATTACATAAACAGGTTGTGAAAAACCAGATCCAAGTCCTTTTCTTTGCCCAATGGTATAGTTTGATAAACCATTATGCATACCAACTATGCTGCCATCAATATCATGGATCTCACCTATGCTGTGATCGTGTAAGCCAAACCGATTAATAAATTCGCGATATCCGTCTTTTCCAACAAAACACAAATCTTGTGAATCTGGTTTATTGGCAACTTCCAGGGACTTTGCTTTCGCGATTTCGCGAACTTCGCTTTTCGTAAGACCACCTAAAGGAAGAAGTGTATGACGTAATTGATCCTGAGTTAACCCAGATAACACGTAAGATTGATCTTTGTGAGGGTCTTTGGCTTTTTTTAACAGATAGTGACCATCACTATTGACATCGATTTTCGCATAATGTCCTGTAGCGAAATAATCCGCCCCAGTTCCTAAAGCTATATTCAGCAAGTAACCCCATTTCATTGTTTGGTTGCATTGAAAGCATGGATTCGGAGTTAAGCCCTCTTCATATTGTGCAATGAAGGTGTCCACGACCATCTTTTTAAACACTGCTTTTGCATCTAAAACATGAAAAGGTATTTTTAATTGTTCAGCCACAGAACGTGCTTGCTTAATCGATTCTGGTGTACAACATTCGTTGTCCTGTTGTTCACTGTCGTTTGCCCAAAGATTCATCATCACCCCAATAACTTCATAACCTTGATCAAGCAGTAAGGCAGCTGCAACAGAACTATCCACCCCCCCACTCATGGCAATAAAGACTTTCTTTCTTGAGTGTTGTCGATCACCCATGGCGTATACTCTCATCATTTTCAATTAGTGTGTAAATATGACTCTTCCCGTTATTTCACCTGAAGAATCTTCTATGGTTGCCTTATAATCCAGATAATTCCTATCCTATTTTCCTTACTTTGCGGGTGATTATAGCATGGTTGGCGATGGTTCAATCAACTTCAAACACTGATATAATTAAGTATCAGATTATTAATGGAGTTACCCATGCATTCAAAAATTATTTTCGGTACAGACGGTTGGCGCGGATCTATCGCAGAAGATTATACGTTTGAAAACGTTCGCAGATGTTCGCAAGGTTTTTCCGATTACCTTCTTCAAAAAGGCTTTGCTGGTAAATGGATCGTTGTGGGTTACGATAAAAGATTCTTGTCTGAGTTTTTTGCCAGAGCAGTATGCGAGGTTTTAGTCGCAAACGGATTAAAAGCTTTCTTGACTGATGGCGCAACACCTACACCTGTAATTTCATATGCCGTGGTTGATAAGAAGGCTTCCGGGGCTGTCAATATTACCGCCTCTCATAATCCTCCCGTTGATAACGGTTTCAAGGTTCGTGATCCCAATGGTGGTGCAATTCCTCCTACTGATTTAAAACTGATTGAAAGCTTAATTCCAGATAGTGATGAAAGTGTAAAACGTCTGCCCTTTGATGATTGTGTAAAAAAAGGTGAAGTTGTAGTTTTTGATGCTTCAATCAATTATATTGAGCACCTAAAAGACTTAATTGACTTACAACCAATTAAAGATGCAGGTTTAACAGTTTTAGTTGATGCAATGTGGGGAAATGGGGCTGGTTGGTTCACCCGCTTACTGAGTGGTGGGAAAACCAAAGTTATTGAAATCCACAATCACCGCAATCCAATGTTCCCTGAAATGAAACGCCCTGAACCTATTCCACCGAATATCAATGTTGGTCTTCAAGCCACGCTCGATAACAAAGCTGATGTTCTATTAATCACCGATGGTGATGCCGACCGGGTTGGTATTGGTGATGAAAAAGGGGTGTTTGTCAACCAATTACAAGTCTATGCCTTGCTTGCATATTATCTTCTTGAGGTTCGCAAGCAACGAGGTCCAATTGTTAAAACCCTTTCCACTACCAGTATGCTTGAGAAACTGGGTAAGCTATACGACATTCCGATCTATGAAACCGGCGTCGGATTTAAATACGTTGCTCCCAAGATGCTGGAAACTGATGCTATGATTGGCGGAGAAGAATCCGGTGGTTATGCATTTCGCGGAAATGTACCCGAAAGAGATGGCATTCTCGCCGGTTTGTTTATGCTAGATTTCATGGTCAGGACGGGAAAGAAACCGTCAGAGTTATTAGCCGAATTATTCTCCAAGATTGGTTCGCATTACTATGACCGCATTGACACGGCATTTTCAGGTGATCGAAGTGCCCGGGAGAAAGCAATTTTGGATGCAAAACCCGCAACTATTGGTGGCTTGAAATGCACCGGATTAAATACACTGGACGGTTTTAAATTCTTGATCGAAGACGGTGGATGGTTATTAATCCGTTTCTCAGGAACAGAACCCATCATGCGCGTCTATTGTGAAACCACTCACCCAGATAAAGTGCAGGCGATTTTGCATGACGGACTGCGAATTGCCGGATTGGCATAATCTGTGTTTTTAGTAGATACACACTGTCATCTGAATCTTGATCCACTTTATACTGATGCTCAGATGGTAGTTGAAAGGGCTCTTGAGGCAGGTATTGACAGGATTGTGGTCCCCGGGACCGACCTTAGAACAAGTGAGCGTGCAATTCAACTGTCCACTTCTTATGACTGTGTTTATGCCGCTGTGGGGATACACCCCAGCGAAACAGATCTTTTTCAATTAAATCAGATGAAAGAGCTTGAGACTCTGCTAAAAGAGAAAAAGGTCGTGGCTGTTGGAGAAATTGGACTCGACCTTTACCATCGCGATGATAATCTTCAAGAACAAATCCGATTACTGGATGCAATGCTGAGTCTTTCAACAGATGCTCAAAAGCCAGTGATACTTCATAGTCGTAATGCTCTAAATAGTTTAATTCCAATTCTTCGAAATTGGATAAAAAAAGATTCACAAAAAATCGAAGGCTTTCGAGGAGTCTTTCATAGTTTCGAAGGGAATTCCGAACAAGGCAGATCATTGTCTTCACTCAATTTCGTTCTTGGAATAGCCGGCCCCGTCACATACAAGAATGGAATTTTAAAGCAAACACTTGTTCGTGAACTTGGTCTTTCATATTTAGTCCTCGAAACAGATGCGCCGTATCTGTCACCTCACCCTTATCGAGGTCAAGTTAACGAGCCGTCAAGAATTTTAACAATTGCACAAAAAGTAGCTGATATTCTTTGCATATCCCTTGAAGAAACTGCTGCCAAAACAACGAGAAATGCACAATCTTTATTTAGATGGGAATTTAGTCATTGAACCCAACAACAATTTCTTTACCCCGCATTCAGCAAGGCATTGAAGCTGTCGAACAACGTATGTTGACGCAAGCCGATAGCTATAATGGAGATTTGCGTGCTGCGCTTTCATTATTGCTTGGTTCAGGCGGAAAGCGTATTCGCCCAAGGATCATCTTATTGTTAGGTTCTGTTCTAAAAGCAGACTGGGATTTGTTGGTGACTCTTGCCGCGTCAATTGAACTGCTGCATACGGCAACGCTCGTTCATGATGATCTGATAGACGGTGCCTTTTTACGAAGAGGTGTACCTACACTCAATTCAAAATGGTCTTCAGCAGCGACTGTATTAACTGGTGATTTTATTTTTGCATCCGCCGCTTTTTTAGCAGCAAAAACAAATTCAATTGAAGTCATGAATATTTTTTCTCAAACGCTGATGACCATTGTTAATGGTGAAATAAACCAGTTATTTGGATCACACTGTAACATCAATCGTGAAGATTATTATCAAAGAATCTATGCAAAAACCGCTTCCTTGTTTGAAACATCCACGCATACGGCGGCAATTATCAGTGGCGCACCCCTCACGGAAGTTGAACAATATCGTCAGTTTGGCTATGAATTAGGTATGGCATTTCAAATTGTTGACGATGTTCTCGATTATTCAGGTGACCAATCTGTGGTTGGAAAACCAGTTGGCGGAGATCTCCGACAGGGATTAATCACATTGCCGATGTTGTACTATATCAAGGATCATAAAAAAGACGAAGATTTATACAATCTGCTGAATGGAAAATGCATCGAGGATGAAGCAGCCATTCAACGGTTGATTAACGCAATTAATTCCAGTTCTGCTATTGAACAATCATTACAAGAAGCCGAACAATTTGCCCAAAAAGCATTAATAAAACTGCATACTCTCCCAGAATCACCTGAAAAGAATGAGCTGATTCAGATTACAGAATATAGTGTCATGCGGAAAAGTTGATCTTTAAATCAAAAAGCCGTTTTCACGGCTTTCGCAGTGCGCTGAGAGGGACTTGAACCCTCACGCCTTGCGGCACATGGCCCTCAACCATGCCTGTCTGCCAATTCCAGCACCAGCGCAATTGCTTGATAATTATAACTGGCAACCTGATAGTGTCAAGCCGATTAACCTGAAATGGTCAAATTTTTTAAGAAGAGGAAATTATGACGATTATTCTTGATGCAATGGGAAGTGACAATTATCCAGAACCTGAAATTTTGGCAGCCATCGAACTTAAAAAACAAGGTGAAGATGTTCTTCTTGTGGGAAGCGAAGAAATTATCAAACAACATCAAAACAAACTCGGGTTAATTCATGAGAAATTAAACATAATTGACGCACCCGATATTGTGGAAATGTCTGATAAACCGGTTGACTCTGCCCGAAAAAAGCCCAATAATTCGATGGCTGTTGGATTAAATTTGGTTAAAGAAGGTAAAGGAGAAGCCTTTGTCACTGCCGGGAACACCGGTGCAGCATATTTTAATGCTGTCACAACTTTGCGACGCCTGCCGGGCATTTCTCGTCCTGCGTTATGCGCAATTATTCCCGTCAAAAATCGGAAAAGTCTTTTCATGGATACTGGTGCAAACGCAGATTGTAGACCAGAATTTTTGCTTGAATTTGCCGTAATGGGAAGTGCTTATGCCAGCAAATTGTTTAATACTCCCAATCCAAAAGTAGGCTTGTTAGCCAATGGCGAAGAAGCTGGTAAAGGTAATCAACTGGTAAAGGAAGCCTATCCTCTTGTTCAGAAAAGTGGTGTAAATTTTTATGGCAATGTTGAACCCAAAGAAGTTTTCGCTGGTCAGATAGATGTTGTGGTTGCAGATGGTTTTTCAGGTAATGTTTTTATTAAATCCAGTGAGGCTGTTGCAAAACTTTTATTGGACACGCTAAAGGAAGGAATTTCATCACGATTTTTGAGCATAATCGGTTACATGTTAGCAAAGCCCTCTTTTTCTGCTTTAAAAAAGATGATGGATCCATCAGAAACAGGCGCAGCTCTCCTGCTGGGGGTTAACGGGCTCGTGTTTATCGGGCATGGGAGGTCTGATGCCAAAGCTTTGATTTCAGCTGTAAATTTGGCTCGCGACACGATCAATAAGAAGTTAATGGATTCAATTCGTGCTGAAATTCTCGATAAATTATCCAACACAACAAAATCAACTGGCGAAAAGGTGTAACTAATGAAAACTTACTCAAATGAAAAACTAATCAAACGCAACTCCCGTATTGGCAACATCGCCTCATTGTTAGCCATTGCTATTTTAGGTGTTGGCATGTTCTTTTCCTTCAAGGATAGCGAAGGTCAATATATCACCTTAACCTTTTCATGTCTGATCGTGGGTTTTCTCATGTTTCAAGTGGGCAATTATTACATGTCAAAATTTGGAAAATCTCCTCGGCCTGATGAGACACTCTCTGCGGCATTAAAAGGCCTTGATGACAAATACAATTTATATCATTATCAGACAGTTGTTTCTCACTTGCTGATAGGTCCCAGTGGCATCTATTGCCTGATTCCGTTCAATCAAGCTGGTTCGATTTCTTACAATTCCGACAAGAAACGTTGGAAGCAAACTGGTGGCAACTTTTTTCTAAAAACATTTGGCGGTGAAAGCCTTGGGAGACCCGAATTGGATGCAAATTACGCTGTCATGGATGCAAAAAAGTATTTTGCAAAAAAAGGGATTGAACTCGACAAAACCACACCAGAATCTATCCTCGTTTTTACGAATGAGAAAGCTTCAGTATCTACCGAGGGATATGAAGGTCTTGCCGTTACTTCGTCAAAAATAAAAGAGTTAATCAGAAAACGAGCAAAAAATAACCCGGTTCCCCCCGAGTTGATAGACTCCATCCATGGGGCCATTGAATCTGGCAAGTAACCTATTTTCCCCATAAGATAATAATAGAAACCCTGGCAAATTTGCCAGGGTTTCTAAAAAATCTATTGTACGTTTTTTCGTTCAGACCTTTTACTCGAAGGTTTGGTTGATCGTCGGTTTTCTTTTGCTACCCCCAGCTTTCTTTGCGGTTTGGAAATGTCCTTTAATGCATTGACTTCTTCAGTAGATAAGGAACGATACTCCCCTGACTTTAATGTTCCCAATCTCAATGTCGCAATTCTCGTACGAACCAGCTTCACGACAAAGAGACCTGTAAGTTTTGCAGTTTCTCTGATCTGTCGTTTATGCCCTTCACGAAGAACTACGCGCAACCATGTACCCTTGCCGGCATTTCCTTCAACAGTTACATTAGCTGGTGAGGTTCGGTGTCCATCTTCCATTACAACGCCACGTCGCCAAACTTCAAGCTGCTTTACATCAGGGTGTGTTGAAACCAAAACCCGGTATTCTTTTTCATGTTGATAACGTGGATGAGTCAACCGATTTAGTAGTTCACCATCATTCGTTAGCACAACCAGACCTTCACTTTCAAAATCCAACCGCCCAATTACAGCCAAATCTTCAGCGCCTTCTACCATTCCAAACACAGTACGACGGCTATCATCACCAACTGTCTTATCGCATAACACGAAGCGTGGTTTATGATATGCAATGTATCGAAGTTCTATTTCAGAGGGCAACGCTTTTCCATCCACAGTGACCTTATCAGTTTGAGCGTCAGCTTTGGTCCCCAAAATTATTGGCTTACCATTAACTTTTACCCGACCTGATGTAATCAATTCTTCACAGGCTCGCCTTGAGCCATATCCAGCTCTGGCGAGAATCTTTTGTACTCTCTCTTCAGTCATTTCTTAATCCTTCAGCAAAGTGTTTCTTGGTTGATCTGATTCAGATTCTTCCACTTCATAAGGTGGCAACTGATCCAGTGAATTCAAGCCGAAGTGCTGCAAGAAATCAACCGTGGTTGAGAACAATATTGGTCTGCCAGGTCCTTCGGCCCGACCGACTTCCTGAATGAGTCCTTTAGACAATAGACTTTTTATTACGCCATCACTGCTGACGCCACGAATGGCATCAATTCCAGGTCGTGTAATGGGTTGTTTATAGGCAATTATCGCCATCGTTTCAACACCCGCTCTTGATAGTTTGGCAGTAGATTCAATACCTAAAAATTTTTCGATATCACCAGCAAATTGTGCCGAAGTTGTTAGTTGAAATCGCCCGCCATGACTCTGAATGGCAATTCCCCGATTCTGTTCAAATTCTTTTTGCAAATCATAAAGACCTGCTTCTACATCTTTCGCAGGAACACCTAATGCTTCAGCTAATTGCGCAGAAGTAGTTGGACCAGAAGCCACAAATAAAAGTGCTTCTAATCGAAATAAAAGATTTTTTTCAATGAGTTCAATTGATTGTTCAGTCATGCTATAATTACACCGTTAAGAAAATATTTAACAATTTATTATAATCGAAATCTCAACTTGGTTGAACCTTTGATCCAGAAGAAACTAATTCTCATTTTACTTTTCACCCTTTTGCTTGCCGGATGTGATGGATTACCCCACGGCAATGATGTATTAGTAACAGTTATTGACAGTGGAAATCAAACGCAAATCAAAGGTGCTTCCGGATTAACCGTTAAACATTTTTTGGAAGAGTCAAATTTCACCCTTAATCCTCTTGACAGGACCGACCCACCCACCACCTCTATTGTGAATGAAAATATCACCATAGTGATCACCCGGGTCATAGAAGAATTTGATATTCAACAAGCCATCATCCCTTTTGAACAACAGACAGTCAAGAATGAATCGTTGCCTGAAGGTCAATCAGTGCTGATTCAAGCCGGCTCCAATGGGGTTCAAGAAAACACTTACAGAATCCTCTATGAGAATGGAAAGGAAACTTCTCGTTCTTTTGTGAGTAGTGAAATCATTCAATCTTCCAAACCTGAAATTGTCATGATTGGAGTTCTTTCTCCTTTTACACCGCAAACCATTCCTGGTGCGATCGCCTATATCACATCCTCAAACGCATGGATAATGGATGGCAATACTGGAAACCGCCGCCCAGTTGTCTCAACAGGTGATCTTGATGGAAGAATTTTTTCCATCTCACCTGACCGCGAATGGCTCTTATTCTCTAGATCGACACAACAAGATGGAGAAATAAATTCACTTTGGTTGGCAAATTTATCTGCTGATAAACCAGAGCCTATCAAAACCGGGATTAGTAACGTAGTGAACTACGCTGACTGGATTCCTGGTCGCAGCCACGCCTTTTCCTATTCAACCGTTGAACCTGTTCCAACCGCCCCAGGGTGGAACGCCAATAATGATTTGTTGATTTATAAATTTGATAATGATGGAAATGAACTTGAAAACAAGCTGATAGTTGATAAAAATTCCGGTGGTATTTCTGGCTGGTGGGGAACAGTTTATGAATGGTCTACCAACGGAAGAAAACTGGCTTACGCCCGACCGGACTCCATTGGCACAGTAGACCTGGAATCAGGCGAATTAACTTCACTTATCAACTTTGAGCCTTATGCAACTGATGGTGATTGGGCTTGGATTCCCGGAATCAAATGGTCTCCGGACGATCGCACAATTTTTACTGTACAAATACCAAATTCAATCAATGGCGTCATGCAAAATCCTGCTTTATCAACTCTCCTGCTTCCTGATGGACAATTAATTACCCTGGTAAACAATTGCGGTTTGTTTTGTTATCCGGTTCCCTCACCAATTGAAACAGATGGCAGTTATCGTGTTGCTTATCTGAGTTCAATTATTTCAGATCAGAGTGAAACCAGCAGTTATAATCTAAGAATTATGGATCAAGATGGATCTAATCAGAGAAAACTATTCCCTGATGAAGGCGTCCAAGGATTGTCACCACAAAGTATCAAATGGTCGCCTGAATGGGCTTCTGATAATTTAATTGCAGTGGTAAGCCAAGAAAATTTAATCTTGATTAATACTTCGATAGGTGCACTCAAGAAAATTACGGGTGACGGATCTGTCAGCAAAATCGACTGGAAATAACTTATCTGCATTTTTTTCCTTTATTTTTCTAAACAACCGCAATTTTTCGTTGGAGATTTCATGAGTTTGATAAAAAACAATAAAAAAGAAGTAATCCGTTTTGTTAAATTTGGCGTTGTGGGATTGATCGGTTCAGTCATTGATTTTGGAGTTTTGAATCTTTTCACAATCGTTTTCAAAATTCCATTTCTCTTTTCAAGCATCGTATCTTTTACTTTGGCTGTGATCAATAATTTTATTCTAAACCGGGTTTGGACATATCCAGAAACACGTCAAAATCCATTTGCCAAACAATTGACACAATTTGCTATCGTCAGTTGTCTTGGTTTGGCGATTCGTGTTCCTCTCCTTGCATGGATGGATAAGATCTTCACTAACCTTGCCCAAAAAATGATTCCGACCTTTTTAACTCCTACGATCGTCGGTCATAATGTCGCATTAGCCCTTGTTATTGGTGTAGTAATGTTATGGAATTTCATTGTTAACCGTCTTTGGACTTTCCGAAACGTTCCTGCGTAATTCACAAGGAGATTCTGGTGATCACTCATAAAGAGAGAATGAAGCGTTGCCTCGCTGGTGAACCTGTTGATAGAATTCCCGTGGCTTTATGGCGCCATTTTCCTGTTGAGGATCAATCTCCACAATTGTTGGCTAAGGCCGTTGTTGACTTTCAACAAACCTACGATTTCGATTTTGTAAAAATAACACCTTCTTCATCATTTTGTGTTAAAGACTGGGGTTCAATAGATAAATGGAATGGTAATCCGGAGGGATCATGTGAGTATATTCATTATCCCATTCAAAATCATGAAGACTGGGCAAATATTCGTCCGTTATCACCATTACAAGGTGCCCTTGCAGAACAATTGGAGTGCATCAGGCAGATCAAGCAAGCTCTTCCAAAAGATACTCCAATAATTCAAACCATTTTCAATCCGCTTACTCAGGCTAAAAATCTGATTGGAAAAGCCCACTTTACTTCTCACCTTCGTCTTTGCCCAGAAGAAGTAAAACAAGCTATGAGATCAATAGTTCTAACCACGATTGATTTTATTCAAGAAGCCAAAAAACTTGGAATTGATGGCATCTTTTTCGCAATTCAGCACGCACAAGCCTCTATACTTAGCCCGATAGAATATGAAGAATTTGGCATTCCCTTTGACCTTCAAGTTCTTGAATCCACATGCGACTTATGGCTAAATGTAGCCCACCTACATGGTTCGGAAGTATATTTCGGAAAAATCAGTCAATATCCAGTTGATGTGATCAATTGGCACGATCTTGAGACCCCTCCGGATCTGAAAACGGCTAAATTACTATTTCCAGGTGCTGTTTGTGGAGGTCTGCGTCAATGGGAAACTTTGGTAAACGGAAACCCAGACCTTGTCACACAAGAAGCACAGGTTTCTATACGGAATGCCGGAATGCATCGTTTTATTTTAGGCACAGGATGTGTTTTACCCATTACTGCCCCTCACTCCAATATCATGGCAGTCAGAAAATCAGTAGAG
Organism: uncultured Anaerolinea sp.; assembly: GCA_964468875.1. Lineage (GTDB taxonomy): Bacteria > Chloroflexota > Anaerolineae > Anaerolineales > Anaerolineaceae > UBA6107. Next base: position 15,245 of record CAYXWV010000043.1, read on the forward strand.
CTAGCGTAGTATGAGTCAACCTAGAATAATCTCAGGAAAAGCACGAGGAATTCGCCTTCAGGATGTTCCAGGTGATACCACCCGGCCAGTGACTGACCGCGTAAAAGAAGCGTTTTTTAACATTCTGTCAACAGATATCGTTAATTCGAACTTTCTGGATGTTTTTGGTGGAACAGGCAGTATCGGTATTGAAGCACTTAGCCGGGGCGCTCGCACCTGTACATTAATTGATTTACATCTCCAGGCAATTAACACAATCAAACAGAATCTGAAGCTAACCCGTCTTGATGATGGTGCAAAAGTCCACCAGATGGATGCCTTCCGGTTTTTAGAATCTAATCAAGTTGAGCGATTTGAATATATATACATCGCTCCACCTCAATATAAAGAAATGTGGATTAAAGCCCTTCAACTGGTTGATAAAAACATCAATCTTTTATCAGATGATGGATGGGTCATTGTTCAAATCCATCCTGTTGAATTAGCAGAAGTAAGTTTATCTAACTTACATGAGTTTGACCGCCGAGAGTACGGTTCAACCGTGCTGTTATTTTACGCACGTAATGATTTCGAGTAATCAACCTAGAGTGGTTATTCGTTTGCCATCTTGATCATATCCGTAATGCGCGTGAAATACCGTTCCGGGTTTTAGCTCCCGAATTCTTGAAACAATCTCCGGGATATCTTCTACAACATTTAGATTTTTTATTTCTGAAATGTCAATCCAATGCAATGAACCTTCTTCTGAATCAAAAATTTCTCCACTAATATCACTGCCCGTCATCACAAACAGCAGAATCCCGTTATTTTCTTTCACATCAATTGCAATTGTGCCGCATAAATGCAAATCACGGCAAATCAAACATGCTTCTTCTTGAAGTTCTCTTTTGGCAGATGACAATACATCCTCGCCGCGTTCGATGTGTCCTCCCAGTCCGTTGTAATAACCAGCCCAGATCTTTTTTGTCAATGAACCTTTTTGAAGTAATACAGTATTCTTATTGAATACTAGGATTAATGTTCTTGGAACTACCTGGTAACGACTTTTGAGAATTACTTGCGGGTTTTTTGACATGTTTTCCTTATAAAAACAAGGATAAGGAAATCCCTTATCCTTGTTTTTGTTATTGTTGAATTTAGCTGAGGAACATTGGAACACCCATGAAATCATGGACTTTTGGACGATATTGATCAATATCATAGAAACTGGTGACATCCACCCGTTTTTGACCAGCGAGAACCATGTTGATGGGCACGGTTGTATATTTTCCGCCATGCAGGGCAACCAGTTTGCCAGTTTCATTTCGCTTGATTAATTGCACAGCAAGTGAACCAAATGACATGGCTACCATGCGATCCAAGGAGTCAGGTGCACCAGAGCGCATTAAGTAACCAAGCTGTTGATACATGATATCGTGCCCGGTGATTCGTTTTATCTCTGCTGCAGTTTCTTCACCAACACCACCCAATTTCCTATGTCCATAGGCGTCTTCTTCACCTTTTTCAATGATTAAGCCGCCTTCCATGATAGCTCCCTCGCTGATGGTCATCATACAATAATTAGATGGATTGTTCCGTTTATCTTCCATGAGATATTCTGCCAATTTGTTGATATCAAATGGCACTTCAGAAATGATTGCTCGATCAACATAACTTAAATATGCAGAGATAAGACTTGTTTCGCCGGAATTTCGTCCGAACAATTCAACAATGCCGATACGTTCATGCGAACCCACTGAAGTTCTCATGTTCGTAATAAAATCTACACTTCGTGTGACTGCAGTTGAAAAGCCAATACAGTAATCCGTCCCAAATACATCGTTATCCATGGTTTTGGGAATGCCAACGACAGGGAAACCTTCTTTATTCAAACGGACGGAAAAACTTAATGTGTCATCACCGCCAATGGTAACCAATGTATCAATGCCTAGATGTTCTAACACCTTCAATACATAATCCGTGTAGTCCATCGTCCCTTCATCATCAATTCTCTTTCCGTAGGAGGAATTCTTAAGAAAATCAGGGACATTCTTGGGTTTCACTTTTTGCGGATTTGTTCTTGAAGTATGCAAGAAAGTTCCACCCGTGCGATCTATTTTTCGAACATCTTCTGGTTTCAGGTTTCTTACATAATAATCATGGGTCGAGGGTTCATCCAAATTATATTGAAGCAAACCACCCCAACCTCTGCGAATGCCAATCATCTTGTAACCAAGTTCAAAAGCATTCATTGCGACAGCTTTCATGGCGGGATTCAAACCCGGTACATCTCCACCACCTGTCAATATTCCGATCGTCTTGGTCATTTCGAACTCCTTAATGAGGAATAATAAATGGACGAAGAGACCTAAATTGCTACCGGTTCGTCCTCGACCGGGATTGTAAGTTTTACACTTGTTCCCTCAGATTCCGATGAGGTAATTTCTAATGAACCACCCAATAATTGGGCTCTTTCACGAATTAGTTTTAATCCCAATCCACCGCTCGCTTGAAGCTCGGATGTTCGAATACCCTTACCGTTATCTTTTATTTCCGCAGTTATGGAGGCACTTTCTATGTGCAGCGCAACGTCAATCTTTATCTTGCTTACATTATCCATGTTGTGTTTGATCGAATTTCCAACCAGTTCCTGCATTGCCCTAAAGAGAAATACTTCAAGATATGGTTTCAACCTTCTGTAAGTGCCATTTACGACAAGGTTGATATCTACGCCAGTCTGTTCGTTTAAATTATTCACATACCGTTTAACAGTAGGTACCAAACCAAGATCATCCAGCATCATTGGACGCAACTCTGAAATATAGGCTCTTATCTTTTGAAAAGTGCCCATTGCTGAATTCTTTAGCTTTTCAAGTTCTTCTTTGGCTTTAATCTGATCGATTTCATACATGCGGCTGGCAATTTCAGATTGGACAATAAAATTGGAAAGTGCCTGTGCAGGGCCATCGTGCATTTGCCGTGAAAGCCGCTGTCGTTCAGCTTCTTGAGAATTGATCATCATTTCCAGAGTGGCAATCCGATCAGTAGTATCCTTTTCACCGGAAGATTTATGCGCTCCGCTCTGTAGATATTTAATTACACTTTCAAGCAACTCAAGGTATTTTTGTAAACCGCTTTTCTGTTCCTGCAGTTTGTCCAGTTGCCCCCTGGTTAGCAGCAGACGCTGCTGCGCATCCATCGCTGAATTAAAGGCGTCACGGATGTCTGCCTTTGAGACAGTATCCGAATCGCCTGTTAGTTGCTGCAATTGGGCAGTTACATTTGCCTTGACTTGCATCAACCGGTTTAATTCATTCTGACTTTGATTGAGGGTAATAGACACCTCACTCAAAGTAGCTTTCGTGGTTTCGTACTCGGCAAGAAGCTTCTCTTGAAATTCATCCGTCGCTTTTGCCAATGCAATTGGATCATTGTCCATACATGCTCCGCGAAAGAAACCTTTTTGGATGATTAATTCTTAAAGTATAGCATAACTGTGGAATTCATTAGAGTATTTTTAACAATGACTTTATTTATCGCCCACCAACGTAGTTTATAACTACCTTTTCATTTTCGTAATCAAATGTAGAAACCTCATCTCCGAAATTTTCCAAATCATGGTACCAATCTTCAAAAACAACCAAATAATTTACCTCTCTTGAAATCAAATATTTTTTTATTTCTGATTCGTTTCGAATTATAGATATGATTTCCGGTTGAATTAATCCAGCTAAATCAATCAATTCACGATCAGCATAATAACCCATCGCTCCAATATCGTGAACCGCAACAATCGAATCTTCCGAGGTGTTTTTTTGAATCCATTTTGCTGGTTCAACCATCAACAATTGGATCGTTCGTAAATCGGATTGATAGGATGATTGAGCGAAGTAAGCAAAAAAACAAGCGCTAATAATTGCACATCCAAGAACCATTTTTGTCAAATTCACTTTTTTGGGATTCACTTTTTCCAACCACTTATTTACCCCACAAATGCTTAGAATATAATAAATTGGAATCAACGGGAAAAAGTACCTTCCATGTTGATATACCATTGGCAGTCGTACTGCAAAAAGAATACCATATCCAATAAACCACAAAAAAAGTGATACCATCCAGAAATCTCTTTTTGAAATTGCGTGAATACATGAAAAAATAAAACCTGGAACCAGAAATACCCCCGCACTGCTTACAGGAACCAGAAATATTTTTGTCACCCTTTCAATCAGTGGTGCTGCTAAAACGCTGGCATACTCTAATTGCTTGGCATAGTATGTATTGGGTAATATTGAACCTGATAGAGAGAAATTAAACCAGCCGTACAAGAAAACACAAATCGATAAAGGAAGAACAATCTGTAATAAATCAGTGAATATTGCTTGTTTTCTTTTCCGTTGAACAATAAACAGCAAAAATACAGGTCCCAAAATGGTGATTCCATCTGGACGAATCCAAACCAATAATCCGCTCAATAATCCTACCCAAAACCAATAATGATTGAGTAATAATAAGTATGCTATCAGAAGCATTACAAACGAATAAAGCATAGTTTCCATGCCTGAACCGCTGCTCCAGAGCAGGTGCCATTCCAACATAAACAACAGGCTGCCTGAGACAATAAGCCAGAAATGATTTCTTATCTTATAAATAAACATCTTGTAAACAACCCAAACGCTTCCTCCCATGACACATGCGCTGAGTATTGTTGTCCATAAATAAGGTGTTTTAAAACCAAAATAAAACCCCAGGCTGAGCAGCATGGTCCACAATGGGGATGTTGACCCAGCAGACATCTGACCAGAAATAAACTCCCATCTGCCAGTAAGAGCCAAATTCCTCGCGTAAGTCTGATGAATCCATGCGTCATCCAATGGAAAACCCGCGCCAGATAAAGAATAGCCAACCACAATAAAGGCAGATGACAATAGGGCGGACAAAACAAATACAATCCACCCATACTTCGCCAGGTTTGTTTTTTCAAGTAGCTTAATCATCTTGATACTCGAATATCTGCAACTCTTTATTCTCATAAACCTTTATAAAATTTTCTTCAAAATCAAGCTCAGTTTTTGAAATTGTTATCACATCTTCCCGTTCTTCATCCAGAATGAGATATTTAACACCGAATAACTCACAAACATCAATCATTGATTTGATCCCCCCTGTAGGGATCATCACACTTGGACGATCGGTAATCAGAGTGTATCCAGGTGGGTTATTGACCATGACTACATCAGATGAATTATTCGTCGCCTGTTGAATTCTCTCCTCAGCCTTGATAATTTTTTCCTGTGTTTGGTTCCATGCCACATCACCTTCAACACTTTTGAACACTTTCTGGTAAAAAACAATCCCCGACAGGCAAACCGATAACAATATCATCGTCGTACCGAACAATGTCCAGGCGCGTTTTGGCTTCCAATTCCTTTTTCTACATCCCCATTTGATTAATTCGTCAAGACCGACAGGAATGAGGGCCCAAAACAGAACTTGAAGAGAAGAAAGAGAATGAAAGAATCCTCCTCTTTGGCCGGCATAAGGAAATACAACACTCATCACTCCCATAATAATGATTAACATACCGGCGCCGATAAGAACAGGTATCTCTCTTCTTTTTTTCCATATTCCGATAACCAAAATTGGCGCACTAAAAATAGCCATCCCAGCAGCGAGCAGCGTTTGCAAATTCATGCCTAAGGCAATGATACGATCTTTAATAATATTCAATAGCCCTGAGCTTATCCAATTCGAAAAATTTATTGAGTCTGTTGGATATACGAAAAGGTCTTCATATTTATTAAGCCAAAGCATAAGCTCATTTCCTGGCGGCATAATGGATTGATAGAGCCCATAATTCCGCCAATACCAGGGAACCATAATGGCCATAAATCCTATAAAGAGAAACAGATACTTAACTACTAAAAAACGAATAGAATTTATTTTTCCAGTTGGTAAAGCTATTACAACCCCTGCAATCAGCCACAAAATTCCATCAGAGCGCGTTAATGACATCAAACCAATGGTTAACCCAACAAATAAAAGAATAAAAACCGATTGACCATTGTTCTCAGAAATTCGAATGAAGATAAGGAATAAGACTCCACCCAAAACCATATAGGGGGTAAAAGTATCCGTAATGGTCATAAATGGAAGATAAAAGCCCGATAAAAGCGCCATACCTCCTGCCAACCACCCTGCCCACCTTGTGTTATTAAAATGAGTCGCTATTCTCGCAACAAGCAATGGAATTATTGAAGCTAATCCGATAAACAGAATCCTGGATGAAGAAAAACTTATCGTATTTGTAATTTTTAAACCAAAAGCAGCCAAAAACGATGTGACTGGAAGCCAAAATGAGAACCCGTCTACCGGGATGGTTTTTTGGTCATTTAGAAAATTCCAAACAAAATATTCTTTTAGGTCATTGTGAGATACCATATGAACGCCTTGTCCATAGTAGTACTCAGCATCCATGTACCCAGGAACCCGTTGGATTCTTGACAGAAGACCAAAAAAAACTAGTCCGATGATGAAAAGGAGAATGTACTCCCTGTTCTTCATGAATCCTTGATTTCGATCAATGTTGGTCCCATTTCTACCTTCCGTGACTTAACCACCCACCATCTTGACCAGTAAAGAAGTAAAAAGGCAACAACAGGCGTAGGAAAAAATAAAAATGAGCTTATTCCGATCTGTAAATTTTCCGAAATGGTTGCCAAGAAGATTCCCCAATTTGTTAAAAACAGCAAGGCCAGAATGGATAAAATGAGCCCGTTTGCTCGTTCTTTCCAACGTTCTGACAGCAATTGAAGCCCCATTATGATTGCAGGATAAAGAATGACATAGTGCAACGGGCTAATTTTTAAGCCGCTCCATGTTCCTAAAACCAATGTAGTCATTCCAGTCCAAATAAACAGCCTTTTACTTCCAGATCGATAAAGCAACCACCATTCAACCAAAATAAATACAACGATGAAAGCTGTAATTCCAATTGAGAGCCGATTACCGATTTCGCCCCAACGGCTGATTAAGACCCCGCCTGGCGAACCAGGTTCAATAGCTTGATATGCTATTAGAAAGTTGCGCAGATATTGAAGTCCCCAATCAGGGATTAATGCAATTGAAAAGCCAATCAATAATAAAAATGAGCCTAAAAACCACACGATAATTTTCGTTCTTTGGGAATAAATCGCCCAGACAACGAGGAAAACAACAAAAAATGCGACTGGTTCGGGATTAAAAAGTAAAAAAGTGAGCAGGATTCCGGCTATCTCATCATGCTTATCCTGAACAGCCATTAGAATTACAATAACAACCAATGTCGTCAGGATGATTAGATTCCCCGCGAGCAGCGGCATGATTCCATGAAAACCAAAAAGCCCGAACAATAATAAACCACCCAGAACAATTGAACGTGGTTTCCAAAAAAACAGCTTCATACTCATGAGAAAAATAGCAATCAAACCTACTTCCAGTACCATCATCCAAATCGCCAGAGCCAGGTTGGTATTATTGATCAATGCAAATGGAAGATATAACAAGATGCTGAACAAAGGTAAAGAAAACCGCTGTGCATTTGCATCAGCACCCATATTGTTTATATCAATAGTTGATTGGATAAAAATTGAAACCTCATCGCTGTAAATACTCTTCCCTGAAGAAAGAAAGCTCCGTACTGCATGATAGTTAACCAAAAAATCATTTCCGCCCGGGTTTGACTTGATATAAAGCAAATTCACCAATACCAACAGTATTGATGCTACAAGGAATATTGAAAACAGTAACAGCTGAATATTTTGTTTTAAGAATTTAATCAATGATTCACCAATCTATGTGATTAAGAATTATTACCGACATTATAATTGAAGTCTGATGAAAAAAATCGCCCTTGCTCAGATGAATATTGAATATGGCAACTTTCAGCGAAACGTGGCTGTTGCTTCTCAAATGATTGATTCTGCCGCTGATAAGGGATGTGATTTAATTCTACTTCCTGAACTTTGGTCAACCGGCTTCGATTACAAGCATGTACAAGATTCTTCCAATCATAACGCTGATTTGATATTGTATCTTCAAACCATTAGCGACATGAAAAATCTTTCGATTTGCGGTTCATATATTGAACAGTTAAAAGGGGCATTTTTCAATTCTGCAGTACTGATTCAACCTAATCAATCTCCAATGCGATACCAAAAGGTGCATTTGTTCCGACTGATGCATGAAGACAGCCATTTTTCTCCAGGCACCTTATGCATTCCATTCCAATCTGTACTAGGTAACGTGGGATTGGCTATTTGTTTTGATTTGCGCTTTCCAGAATTATTCCTGAACCTTGCCAATCAAGGAGCAGAAACATTTCTGATGATGGCTCACTGGCCGTTATCGCGAATTCGCCACTGGGATATCTTGCTGCAATCGAGAGCAATCGAAAACCAGACGTATTTCTGCGCTGTAAATTCATGCGGTCAAAGCGGAAAAGATATTTTTGGCGGTCACAGCGCAGTAATATCACCAGACGGCGAGGTTATTCTCCGCGGGAGTAATGATGAAGAGCTGCTCGTGGCAGAAATTGACCCTTCGTTGCCTGCCACAACTCGAAATAAATTCATGATAAAAAGATAAAAAAAGGCCTCGTGTTGAGGCCTCATTCCTTTAATCTAGTTTCTTGTGATAAACCCTGTGGTTTTTGTAGGGTTGACCTCCAAGATTGAGCAAGTCTTGTCTCATTTGCACAGCGGTTTCTGCAATCTGCGTCATTTCTCCATGAACAAAACCATAATCCTTAATCGTCTTTTCCATTTCAGCATATAATAAAGCGTTTCCACCCCTACCATGATATTCTGGAAGAATTCCAGCGCCATTTATCGCTACAAATTTGGTTTTCTTCATCTCGAAGAATAAATCCAGTATACAAAGTGGCGTTAGCTTTCCCCGATGTCGCTGTAATGTTGCTGAAATATCTGGAAACGCCAGCAAGAAACCAACAATCTTATCTTCATATGTGATGATTTTTACTAGTTTTGGATCAGCCACAACCAACAAATTCTCAACCAGAAGGTTTATTTCTCCTTTGCTAAGGGGATAGTATTCCCAATTATTTACAAATGTATCATTATAGGCTTGTCCTATTTTGTCTGCCCAGTCACGCATCATTTGTTGTTTATTTTTAAAACTAAGAATTTTAAAGCTACCTCGTTGTTGAACTCGTCTGGCAACTTCTTTGACTTTTTCTGGAATAGTAAATTTCTCTGCATTAATATAGCAAGATACGAAATCTACTTCTTTTTCAAATCCTGCATTCTCCAGCAGTTTTGGATAGTAGTTAAAGTTGTAGTTCATCATAATCATCATTTGTCGATGTTCAAAACCATCAATCAAAACGCCATATCCATCAAAAGCAGAAAAACCCTTAGGACCTACAATCTCAGTTAACCCCCGTTCTTTGCACCATTCAAAACCTTTCTCAAATAGCTTATCTGTAGTCTCTTGATCATTTATACAATCAAAAAGATAAAACTGCCCCTTCTTTGTTTTGTGATAATTATTAAAAGGTTTGTTTTCCATTACAGCCAACCGTCCGATAACCGCCCCATCGCTTTTTGCTATAAAAAAGTCTGCATCAGAGTGTTCAAAAAATGGATGCTTTTCTCGATTTAGCATCAATTTGATATCGTTTTCAAAGGGAGGCACAAATTGAGGAACCCCTTTATAAAGATCATATTGAAATCTGACAAATTCATTAACTTCCTTTTTAATACTCGTATCAACTTTTTCAATAGTAATCATTTTTTCCTCTTCCGATAGTCTTTTTTCAGTATACACTAAATAGGTTTTACCATATTTACCTGAGCTAACCCACGATATAATTAACATAACATTTTCGATAAAGAAATCCCAACACGAAAATATTGGAGAATTTGATGGACAAATTTGTCATAGAAGGCGGAGTTCCACTAAAAGGGGAAGTAATACCATCAGGTAATAAAAACGCTGTTTTACCATTGCTGGCGGCTTGTCTTCTCACTGAAGAACCTGTCATCTTACACAATGTTCCTGATATTCAAGATGTTCAAAACATGCGCAAGCTGATTATGAGCCTGGGCGTTCAAATTGATGATCTTGGTTCAGGAGATTGGCGAATACACGCGAAAGTTGTTCGTCCTACTGACCTTGATCCTGATCTTTGCCGAAAGATCAGGGCTTCTATTCTTCTGGCTGGCCCAATGGTCGCCAGATCAGGTGAACTTCAATTGCCTCCTCCTGGCGGTGATGTCATCGGAAGACGCAGGGTTGACACTCACCTTCTTGCGCTTGAAAAATTGGGTACTGAAATTCAATATGATCGCAGTTTTACGTTCGATACACACAATAAGGGCTTATTTGGAGCTGATATATTGCTTGATGAAGCCAGTGTTACAGCCACTGAAAATGCCATTATGGCATGTGTTCGAGCAAAAGGTAAATCAGTTATCCGCAACGCAGCTTCTGAACCACACATTCAGGAACTCTGCCAATTTCTCAATATGCTGGGAGCAAGAATCATTCATATAGGGTCAAACACCTTGAAAATCGAAGGTGTCGATTCTCTTCATGGGGGTGAGTTTATGGTTGGGCCTGATTACCTTGAGGTGGTCAGTTTTATTGGCGCGGCAGCTGTCACCAACGGCAGCATTACTATCCGAAACGCCGGCACCAAATACCTGGATATGATTAAACTGGTCTTTGGTAGACTTGGTGTTACTTGGGAAGAAAACGATGATGATATTTTCGTTCCATCAAATCAAAAAATGATCATCGAGCCCGACCTTGGTGGTGTCATTCCTACCATAGGAGTGATGCCCTGGCCGGCATTTCCAACTGATTTAATGAGTATCGCTATTGTGGTCGCCACACAATCAAAAGGCACTGTGCTCTTCCATGACTGGATGTACCCATCACGTATGTTTTTCACAGACAAACTGGTTGGCATGGGTGCTCAAATCGTTCTCTGTGATCCACACCGTTGCATGGTTCAGGGACCAACCCCGCTTTATGGCGAAAAAATGGAAAGTCCCGATATTCGTGCAGGAATGTCACTGGTTCTGGCAGCATTATCTGCCGATGGAAAATCGACTATCCGCAACGTGAATCAAATTGATCGAGGCTACGAGAAAGTAGAAATTAAGCTTCAAAAACTTGGGGCAAGAATTGAGAGATTGACCGAAGAATAAAAAAAAGAG
>CAYXWV010000044.1:0-25506 GCA_964468875.1 uncultured Anaerolinea sp.
CAGTTTCTCTTTTTTTTATTTTCTTGCTCTTGACTACTTTTTAGGCAGCCTCTTGATAAAGATCAGTGCTACTAATAAACTTCTTCAGAGTCGTCTTCTTCCCACAATTCTTCATCTTCTTCGTCTAATTCTTCCCATTCTTCCAATTCATCTTCTTCGCTATCCCAATCGTCATCTGACGCTGATTCAGCATTAGCTGAATAGGTTTTACAACCGGTGTCAGGATCCAGCTCTACCATTCCAGCACTACAGATACCCTCATCAAGGAACGCGCAATCCAGATAGTGACATTTAATTCTTGGCATATAAATCCTCCTTTTTGTTAGGTTGCTTTTGGTAAAGTAACAACCGAACGATGGTTTTAGAAGTAATAAACGTCATGCATAGTGCTGAAAGGAGACACCATTTGCAAAACGCATGAATCTCATAAAACTATATTTTTGATGAGTTACGAGATAAGTATCATGAACAAGGGGCTGATTACATAAAGACAAGAAATATGAATATTTGATCATAATACCAATTCTCTTAAACAAATGGCGAACCAAATTTATTGCCAAATAAAGGGCAGAACCAACAATGGCTACAAGCCCCCTCGATGATGAAGACCATTGACTGTTGAGTACAACATTGCAATCTCCTAAAACAGGAATGCAATATACCATAGTTTGTGCAAAAATCATATTGCTCAAGTTTACTGAATTAATAATACCAATAATGAGCACCACAAAAACCATAACTAAGATTTTTTTCATTAACCCTTCGACAAATAATTCTCGGTAATCAACCGGCTGCGATTTTACCTTATGATTGCAGATTCGTAAAGGATACTTAAATGTTGATTCGCGAAGTACTTAATTGGATTTATCTATCGTTTTTTGTTTACCCTCCTGGTCATTAGTAGATAACATCATACAACATTTATCCAGGTTTTAATCGGTGAGCTTCCATAACATTGGGAAGATTCTCGATTTTTGTTAAAACACGTGAAAGTTGGGCGATATCAGAAATTTCGAGAATTAGGTGCAAGTGAGCCAGATTGTGAAGAACATCCAGTTTGATGTCTCTCAGGTTGATGTTTTCATTGGTTAATAGTGATGAAATATCGCCCATCAGTCCGGGTCGGTCATAAGCCTTGATCTGGATCTCGACCGGGAAGGTGAGTTGAGGTTCTCCCCAAGTAACTCTGACAATTCGGTCATGATCCTTCATTCTAAGGATGTTGGGGCAATCCTGACGGTGGATAGTGGCACCTCTTCCGCGAGTGATGTATCCAATAATTTCATCACCCGGGACTGGATTACAGCATTTTCCATAGGTTGTGAGAATATTTTTCAACCCTAAAACTGAAACTGCATTATCAGCAACCTGTTTTTGCGGGAGGGATGTTTTAATTGAAAAAATATCTTCGTGGGTTTTGTCTGTTTCAGAAAGCAGGTTAACCAAGTGGCCGATTGAAATATCGCCGCAACCAATTGCAACATATAAATCATCCAATGTGCGAAAATCGAAATTATTTGCGAGCTTCTCAAGATCGAAATCAATCAATCCCAGACGACGCAGTTCTTTTTCAAGGATGTCTTTTCCCTGGGTGAGATTCTGATCTCGGTTCTGGTGTTTGAACCAGGCTCGGATTTTGGATCGAGCACGCTGGGTTTTTACAAGCCCCAGGTTCGAATTTAACCAATCGCGTGATGGTCCGCCTTGTTTTGAAGCTAATATCTCCACCTGGTCGCCAGTTTTCAGGGTGTATTCAAGATTCACCAGCTTTCCGTTGATTTTGGCGCCACGGCAGCGGTTGCCAATTTCTGTGTGAACATGATAGGCAAAATCAATGGGTGTGGAGCCGGCAGGTAGATCAATAATATCGCCGCGAGGGGTAAATACATAAACCCTGTCTTGGAATACATCCGTTTTCATGCCGTCCACAAATTCATTGGCATCTTCAACGTCCTGGCGCCATTCCATCACTTTTTTCAACCAGTTGATACGCTGTTCATATTTTTCGTTGTGCGGGCCTTTTTCTTTATATTTCCAATGAGCAGCAATGCCATATTCGGCATTTTCATCCATTTCGTGGGTTCTGATTTGAACCTCTAGCGGTTTACCGTCATCATATAAAACAGCTGTATGGAGAGACTGGTAGAAATTATCTTTCGGTCCTGCGATGTAATCATCAAATTCGTTTGGGATTGGGCGCCAGTGGGTGTGAATGACTCCCAAGGCGGCATAGCAGGCTGGAACATCTTGAACAATTAGTCGGACTCCGCGTAAATCACGAACCAATTCGAACGGTTTGTTTTTATCTTGCATTTTCTTGTAGATGGAATAGATGTGCTTACTACGAGCTGAAATTTCAACTTTAATACCAGCATCAGTCATCAATTTTTGGAGCTTATCGCTAATCATCTGCATTTGTCTTTCACGCTGAAGACGTGTTTCTGAAAGGTTCTGCGCAATTTCTTTGTATTTCTCTGGGTTGGTGTGTCTGAAGCCGAGATCTTCAAGTTCCCATTTTAATTGCCAGATACCTAATCGGTTGGCAAGGGGAGCAAAAATATCCAGAGTCTCCTGAGCAATGCGTCGTCGTTTGCGCTCGGGCATGAATCCAAGCGTACGCATATTGTGCAGCCTATCAGTCAGCTTTATCAATATGACGCGTATATCTTCTCCCATAGCCAGAAAAGTCTTGCGCAGAGTCTCATTAGCCAAATCGCGGCGACGATCACGAGCCAACTGAGAATCAAGCAGGCTATCATCCACCTCGGATTCTTTAGTGATTTGCTCAAAAATTTCTGCGTCATGTTGATCTGCGCGAGAGACTCTAGGCAGGTGTGTAAGTTTAGTGACACCATCTACGAGGATGCCAATTTCATCTCCAAATTCACGACGAATATCATCCAGAGTGACAGGGGTGTCTTCGACTGTATCATGCAACAAACCGGCAGCCACGACTACCGGTTGTACATTGAGATCAGCCAGAATGATTGCCACTGCCACACAGTGGGTGATGTAGGGTTCACCTGAAGCTCGTTTTTGCCCCTCATGAGCGGTTTCAGCATATTTATAGGCACGAATGATCATTTCACGGTCAACAACCGAGTAGGATTCAGGCAATTTTTCAATCAGGTTCTCTAACAGAGGGGCTAATTTTTCGGAACTGATCATAAGGGACACCTATTAATTAATATAAAAGTATAACATTTTACAGATACGTTTTATTAATTAAGGAGTTGTTTTAAGTCTAACTCTATAAAACTTTTCTGAACACGATCTGCCAATGAGAGGTCCATGGTGATCGTAATTTCATTGGGAATGGCAATGCAGTAAGCGCCTGCTTCTTTGGCTGCTCTAATGCCATTTGGGGAGTCTTCAAAGGCAATTGTCTGGGAGGGGGAGAGTCCGATTTTGGATGCCGCCAGGACATATAATTCAGGGTCGGGTTTGACGTTTTTCACATCATCAGAGGTGCATACAGCTTCGAAATATTGCCGAATTCCCAGTTTAGCCAAGTATCCTTCGACCCAGGAGCGGTTTGAACTAGAAGCCATTACCATCGGAATCTTTAATTCTTTCGCGTTGTTTAAAAAATCAATTACACCAGGCAACATGGGTTGCATATCAATCAATTCACGGGTACGTTTCATGGTTTGAATGCCGATTTTTCGCGCGTCAACCTTGCCTTCGGTTAACTCGCTTAAGTGAAATGCAGGGTTATAAGCAGTGGGGCCTGTACCAATAGTTCTCTTCCAATTGTCAATCGTAAATGAGAAACCGTATTGATTGAAAACTTCCGCCCAAGCATTACAGCCAGGCATTTCCGTGTCAATAATTAATCCGTCAAAATCAAACATTAAACCTTTGATCGCCATAATGTTCCATTCTTCAATTCAGTTATTTTAGCAACTCCTCCCCAGAAAAGTTACGCGTAGGAGATATGATTTCCAGAGTTTGCTGATCCACAATATTAACCGATTTTTTGATAATTCGAGTAATCAATTCTCCACAAGCAGGACCCAACATGAAACCCTGGCCACACAAACCAACGCCCTGTAAAAAATTATCAACCTCTGGCGCCAATCCGATGATGGGTAAGCCGTCTGGTGTCATTGGGTATAATCCTCTCCAGGTGCGCCTGACCCTGATATTTTTAAGTCGGGGCATGATCTCGATCATTCTACGGGCAACCATGGGGAGAAAACTACTTGTTTCATTCACGTCATGACCCCAGGCGTTAGGATTCGGAGTGATACAAAAGATCACCTGACCAGAAATATGTTGATAGAAATAAAAGTTGGATGATCCCGGCGCGGGTTGGATATCCACAATCATGGGGCCTAAAAAGCGCGCTACAGGTTCAGTTATGGCGGCTTCGTGTGAATCAGGCTTAACGGGTAGGTAAATGCCCGCCATTGCGCCAATTTGGGCGGCTGACGAACCGGTGGCATTGATCACCACGCCAGAGGAGTATTTGGCAATGGAAGTGATCACTTTTGTGATCTTGTTCTTTTCAACAACCAATTCGATGACGGGTTCATTGAAATGAAATCTAGCACCTTTTTCCACGGCTTGTGTGTAATAAACATGATTGACCAACAGTGGCGAGGCGCTTCCGTCGTTCGGAGAGAAGGTTCCTCCAAGCAGACCATTTGGGTTTAGATCTGGAACAATATTAAGGATTTCTTTTTGATCATACCAATCATTAATCAATCCGAATGATTTTTGAAGGGGAAGAAGTTCCTGAAGCTTTTTTTGTTCCCGTTCAGTGTAAGCCACAAAAGAATAACCGCATTGATCCCACTCTATATCTATGCCAAAGCGATCTTTGAAAGTGGAGATAATCTCGATGCTGCGTTGGCATAAACGGATTTTTGCAGGATCAGAATGTGTGGCGCGAATTCCACCAATTGCTCTTTTGTTTGAACCCTGCCCAACACTGGGCACGGATTCAAGCGTCAGCACTTTCAATCCTGCATCAGCGAGATAGAATGCGGTTGGGGTTCCCAGTGATCCTGAACCAATGATGATCACGTCATAACAGGGAGAAGAGAGGCTCATTCTACCCCCATGTCTTTTTCGCCTGCCAGAGTGCCCAAAGGAACCTTGATAAACAGCGGCCTTTTGGAGAGGCTGGTTATTTTGTCAATGGGGACTCCTTCTTCAGAAAACAAGCGGCGAATGAGAGATTCGCATGTTTTGGCGCCGCATGCGCCCATGCAAGCCCTGGTAACGGTTTTTATCTCATTGATGTCTTTATAGCCTTTTTGAATCAAATCCCGGATTTCTCCGGCGCTGACGTGTTCACAACGGCATACGATGGTGTCGTCTTCAACATGGTGTACGTACTGAAACATTGGCTGTGTGATGGTTGAAGGCTGAATGCGAATTCCTGCAATGTACGGGGCGATCTCCTTGGCTGCTTCGACCTGGATGATCATCGTGCGGTCGCTGCTGGCAATGCTGTGGATATCAATAATCTCTACTTCTCCGAGTGAATTCCCCTCGGTATCCAAAATCATGACAGTATCGTCACGGGTGATTCGTCCACTGGAAAATTCGTATGGGATGGAAACAATTGGTTTATCAGGGTTTGCCCGATAATCTACCAGCGTGATTGCCAAACCGGGGCAGCCAGCCACACATTTTTCACAGACTTCACAACAATAGTTGTTTCCGATAAAAGAAGGAACTGCACGGATATCTTTTTGGTCAATTACGATCAACCCATGCGGGCACAGTGAAGAACAAGGATCACACGGAATTTCTTGTGTACAGTGAAATATCGGGACCACGCCTTCAGATTGATCGGGAATGTCTTCAGCAAAAACCTGTCCGGGGCGGGATTTTAGGATTTCTCCAGTGTTTACCCATTTTTTGGGGATTTCACCGATCTCCATGCCCATGAACCTGGCAACCTCGAAGCCTTTAATTTTTCCAGAGATAAATGCGGCAGAGGCTTCGGCGATTTCTTCGGCATCACCTGCCACAAAAGTCTTCAACCCAAAATTCACGGCTTTTTGATAGAACTCAGAAACTGGATCGAGCCCAACAGCCACCAAAACGGCATCGCATTCATAGGATTGTTCAGTGCCTGAAACCGGTAAAAACTTGTCATTCACTGCTGAAATTGTGACTGATTCGACTTTGTTAACCCCGTTGGCACTGAGAATGGTATGGGAGGTATAGATTGGCACCCCCATGCGGACCAATTTGTCTTTGTGAACTTTATACCCCCCGCATTCGGGCAGCGCTTCAACCAACCCCACCACGCCAATGCCTGCTTGTAAGGCGTGATAGCCAGTGATCAACCCTACGTTTCCTCCGCCGATGATAAAGAGTTTTTCTGCTGGTTTGACTAAATCGCGGTTTAACAGTGTTTGAAACGCTCCTGCTCCTAAAACACCGGGAAGGGTGTTGCCCCTAAATGCCAGAGATTTTTCTCTGGCACCACAAGCCACCAATAAGACATCAGGTGATATCAGTACATATTCATTTGCGTTTTTAAGTACACCTACTTTTTTATCGCTAAACACTGCCAGGCAAGTACTTTGTAACCAAATTTCAATTGAAGGGTATTGATGTATTTCTTTTTCCAGAATGGCAGCAATGTCAATTCCTCTTGTGCCGGCATATACCGTATTTGATGAACCAAAGAATCGATGAGTTTGCAAGACGAGTTTTCCGCCCAGTCGAGTTTTGTCATCTATCAAAATCGCGTGGATTCCAAGTTTACCTAGTTCAATGGCAGAGGAAAGGCCGGCTGGGCCTCCTCCGATGATCAGAACAGGTGTGTTAATTTCAGGTATGACTTGAAATATGGGTTGGGTGGTTACTTGTGGCAATTCAGGATGAGCATTGTTTGGATAAATCTTCATTTCGGGTGAGATGATCGTCATGCACGCTTTTTGTGGTTTTCCATTTGCGATCACCATTCATTGGGCGCACTGACCGTTGGCACAAAAAATCCCCAACGGGGAACTATCTTTGTGATGGTGACCAAAAACTTTGACGCCATTAGCATATAACGCCGCGGCAATTGTTTCTCCTTCGGCAGCTTGTAGCAATTGATCTTGCCAGAAAAAGGGGATTGTATTTTTTGCAGGGATTGATAAAATTGGATGTTCTTTGATCCTGTAATCGGGCATAGTTTCCTTATAAACCGAATTGAAGGATGGGAAGAATCAAATGTATAATCATTAAGAATTGTATCAAAGGTGAAAAAAAAGAGAAATGTAATTATTACCTTTTTGCAAACCAATGTGTCATGATTTGAAACATTGAAACATTAGAGGTAAATAAGGAGGAGAGACTATGAAAAGAATTGCAGTATTAACCAGCGGTGGTGATGCTCCGGGAATGAATGCAGCCATTCGGGCGGTTGTCCGTTCAGGTGCGGCAAAGGGGTGGGAGGTTTTTGGCGTTAAAGGCGGCTATGAGGGCTTGATCAACGGCGTTTTTATCCCCATGGGCACAAGAGATGTGGGGGGAATATTACAACGGGGCGGAACAATCCTTGGCAGCGCGCGAAGTGAAGAATTCAAAACAGAAAAAGGGCAGCTGCGGGCAATCCGTTCCTTAAATGAGGCCGGCATTGAAGCCCTGGTAGTGATTGGTGGAAATGGCTCACAAACAGGCAACTATATGCTTCATAAACATGGTTTTCCTGTGGTGGGCGTTGCCTCCACCATTGACAATGATTTATTTGGATGTGATGTCACCATTGGTGTGGATACGGCTCTAAACATCGCTCTTGAAGCCATCGACAGACTAAAAATCACAGCCTCCTCACATCAGCGCGCGTTTCTGATTGAAGTAATGGGACGGAAATGCGGGTATCTGGCTTTAATGGCAGCAATCGCAGGTGGGGCTGAAAGCGTGGTACTACCCGAAATTGATGTTGATCCTGAACATATTGCCGAGGTGTTGACCTCTGCCTATGAGAAAGGCAAACAACACGCCATAGTCGTTGTCGCCGAGGGCGCCAAATATAATGCAACTGCCCTAGATGCTTATTTCACAGAACATCGAGAAAGACTTGGTTTTGACTTGCGGGTTACCATTCTTGGCCATACTCAGCGGGGAGGGAACCCCAGTGCGATTGATCGCATTTTAGCGAGCAAATTGGGTGCAGCGGCAACTGATCAGCTTGAAAAAGGCGAGTTTGGTGTTTTGATGGGTGAGATCAAGGGTGAAATCGTTGCCACTCCATTAGAAGAAGTAATCAATCATCCAAAAGAATTGGATCGGTCGCTGATTCAACTGGCGAAAACATTGGATTAGAGAAAATCATTCGACAACCCTGACAGTTTCTTGTCAGGGTTGTTTTGATTTATCGGGTTATTTCTTAAACTTTAGATAAGCTTCAATAAAGCCATCCAGGTCGCCGTCAAGCACCGATTGGCTGTTACCTACTTCAAATTCTGTGCGGTGGTCTTTTACCATTTGGTAGGGGTGAAGCACATAAGAACGGATTTGGCTACCCCATTCAGCTTTTTGGTACACTCCACGTAGATCAGAGATATTTTTTTCCGCGGCAATTTGTGCGAGGTCAAGCAGACGAGAACGCAAGACGCGCATGGCATTCTCGCGATTTTGCATTTGAGACCGTTCGTTTTGGCAAGTGACCACAATTCCGGTGGGGATGTGGGTGAGCCGAATGGCGGTTGCGTTCTTTTGAACGTTTTGTCCACCTGCGCCAGAAGATTTGTAAATGTCAATCTTGATCTCATCGGGGTTGATCACCACGGAGGGATCTTCCTGCACAGCCTCAGGCAGCACTTCCACCTGGGCGAATGACGTATGGCGCCGGTGTGCCGAGTCGTAGGGAGAGAGCCTGACAAGCCGGTGAACTCCTTTTTCTGCCCGTAGATAGCCGTAAGCAAAACTGCCTGAAACCATGATGGTCACGGTTTTAATCCCGGCTTCTTCACCTTCAGTCTGGTCAAGAATCTCAGTCTGGAAGCCTCTGCGTTCACACCAGCGAAGGTACATGCGCTCGAGCATGGCAGCCCAATCCTGGGCGTCTGTTCCGCCCTCGCCGGTATTGATGGTCAGCAGGGCATTTCCGCGGTCATATTTGCCTCCAAGGAGGGTGGATATGCTTAGCTTGTCTAATTCAATTTTAATCAGGTTGGTTTCTGCGGTAAGCTCTTCATCCATTGATGGATCATCCATCAAGGAAAGTTCAAGCGTATCTGTAATTCTTTTGGATAAGGAGTTCCAGGTATTGATCTCATCTTTGAGATCAGCCAAGTTTTTCATTACTTGTTGGGCTTGTTTGGGATCATCCCAGAGTTTGGGGTCTTCAGATTGTTTCTGAAGTTCATCCAGTTGCTGCTGTTTATTGGCTAAGTCAAAGACGCTCCATGAGCGAATGGATGGTGGTTTGATATTCCTTCAGCAACGCAGACAGATCTTCCATGATTTTTTCCTTTATTCCTGAACAGGCAGGATGTTATTGACAAATGCCTCGGGGTCGAAACGCTGCAGGTCTTCAGGTTTTTCACCAAGCCCCGCATAGTAAATAGGCAGCCCAAGTTCACTTTGAATGGCAAACGCCATCCCGCCCCGCGCAGATGAATCAAGTTTTGTGAGTATGACGCCGTTGACGTGTACCGCTTCCTGAAAGGCTTTTGCCTGGTGAAGCGCATTTTGCCCGGTGGTGGCATCCAGTACCAAAAGAACGGCGTGGGGGGCACCCGGCAAAGCTTTGCCGACCACGCGATGCACCTTTTTCAACTCTTCCATCAAGTTATAGCGCGTGTGCAGACGACCAGCTGTATCAATCAATACGAGATCGAATTTCCGCGCGATACCTGACTGGACGGCGTCAAAAGCAACCGCCCCAGAATCGCTTTCAGGCTGCCCTGCAACGACAGGTAGGTTAAGTCGTTCTCCCCAAGCCTGAAGTTGATCAATCGCGGCTGCCCTAAAGGTATCTGCTGCAGCCAATAGAACTTTTTTACCTTGCAGCGAAAAGAGTTTACCGAGTTTGGCTGCTGTGGTAGTTTTGCCTGAGCCATTCACACCTACCAGCAATATAATGGCAGGCGAGGTGTCGTAAATGGGCAATTCCTCTGGTTGTTTTAACAGAGAGAGAAGCTCTTTTTTGAGTAATTGTTGAAATTCGAAATTTTTGGTAACGCCCAATTCATCTGTTTTGGTTTTCAATTGTTTGATGATGTGTTGGGTGGTGCTCACACCAAGATCAGCCTGGATTAGAAGCTCTTCCAATTCATCCCAGGTGTCTGGTTTGATTTCAGAAGCGCCGACCAGGGTGGCAATCCGTCCGAACGTGGACTTACGGGTTCGGTCAAGACTTTCTTTCCATTTTGCGAAAATATTATCAGCCATAGGTCAAAAATTATATCATGTCAGAGTGGTTGATGCCGTGAGGCGAGCTGTCCGCAGCCGGCGTGGATATCGATGCCGCGCCGTAGTCGAATGGTGCAGGGGATGCCCTTTGTTTCCAGAATGTTTTTGAAAGCAGTCGCCCGATCATAGGTAGTCGCTTTTCCTTCGTATTTGGTAGTTGGGTTCAAAGGGATGATATTGACATGGCAAAGCATGCCTTTAAGCAGCGAAGCCAGTTCGCGTGCGTCATGATCAGTGTCATTTATGCTGTCAATGAGTGCCCACTCAAAGGTTAGCCTTCGGTGCGTGGTTTCATTATAAGTGCGACACGCTTGCATCAATTCATAAAGAGGATATTTTTTTGCAATTGGCAGGAGAGAAGCTCTCAACTGGTCATTAGCGGCGTGCAGGCTGACTGCCAAATTCACCTGCCTTTTTTCTTCAGCAAAGCGCAAAATCATTGGCACCAATCCAACGGTGGAAATGGTGATACGGCGGGCGCCGAAGTTGAAACCTTGCGAGTCATTGAGACGGTCTACAGCTGCCATTACCTCTTCGTAATTCTGGAATGGTTCTCCCATCCCCATAATGACGATATTAGTAACAGACTGATCGTTTAATTTTAATTCACGAGCATAATATAGGGTTTGTTCAACGATTTCACCTGAGGTCAGGTTGCGGGCGAAGCCCATCTGACCGGTGGCACAAAACACGCATCCCATCGCACAGCCAGCTTGTGAAGAGATGCAGAGCGTTTGTCTTTCATCATAATGCATAAGAACAGCCTCAATCCTTTTGCCATCGGGAAGTTCCAACAGGGATTTGACTGTTTCCTGATCGGAGGAAATCAATCGCTCAACCGTTTTGAAATGCGTGAACGACATGCTTTCTGATAGCTTCAGGCGCATTTCTTTGGGTAATGTGGTGATTTGATCTACATCATCGACGAGATTGACATAGAATGCCTGCCAAAGCTGCCTGGCGCGAAACTCAGGAAAGCCAAGTGTTTTTAACTCGTCTTTCAGTTGATTTTGGTCAAGGTCAAAGAAAAAAGGTTTAGCGCTCATCCAGGGCTTTGAGTAAAACGCTTAGTTCGTCTACAACAAGATCAGGCTTGGGCTGCCAGGCTTGGGCTTCTTCTTTTGTTGAAATGCCAGAGAGCACCAGTGCGGTCAAGCAACCTGCCCGCTGTCCACCGAGGATATCAGTTTCCAGGCGGTCGCCAACGACCATCGTTTCTTCGGGTTTGGTACACAAACGTTCGAGTGCAAAATCGAAAAGGGTGGTGGAGGGTTTACCGGAAATAATGGGGGTGACATCAGACGCCACTTCAAGAGCCGCAAGTATTGATCCCGCTCCGGGGATCAGACCCTCAGGGGTCGGAAAAGTTCTATCAGGGTTGGTGAAATAGAAAGGAATTCCGCTGCGGATGAGTAGGGTGGCTTTTTTCAACTTCCAGAAGCTGATTTCCCGATCCATGCTGCCGATGACTGCCAACCCTGGTTCTTCTGAATGATAAAAGCCGGCATTATTGAGGGCGGTTGTCAATCCAATTTCGCCTATCACATAAACCGGTCCGCCTTGAGGGAAACGTTTCTTCAACAGATACGCCACCCCCATAGCTGAGTTGACAATTTGATCTTCACGAAGATGGGCACCAAAACTGGCAAGTTTCTCGATAAATTGAGCGGGAGTGCGGGTGGCGTTATTTGTGGCAAGCATTACTTTTAAGCCAGCATTCTCGAAAGAAGAAAAAGTAGCTGCAAGATCGCCGATGGGTGCATTTTCATGCCAGAGAACACCGTCCATATCCAAAATTAACGCTTTGACTTGATTTGAATTATGAAAAAGCATATTTCCTCACAAAAACAGACCGGATAGCGTTGCCACCCGGTCTGTAGTTTGTCTTGATTACTTCTTTTCTTCTGCTTTAGGCGGAGTGAGCACCTGATCAACCAGACCGTAATCCACGGCGCCCTGGGCGTCAAGATAGTAGTTGCGGTCGGTATCGTGTTCGAGGGTCTCTTTGGTCTGGCCAGTTGTTTCGGCGAAGATATCCATCAAACGCGATTTGAGACGAAGGATTTCTTTGGCTTGAATCTCAATATCAGATGCCTGACCTTCTGCACCGCCCAGAGGCTGATGCATGTGAATAGTTGCATTGGGAAGGGCATAGCGTTTGCCTTTGGTTCCGGCAGCCAGTAACACAGTTCCAAATGAAGCGGTAACACCAACGGCAACAGTGCTGACCTTGTTTGGGATCATCTTCATGGTGTCATAGATTGCCAGCCCTGAATAGATCTGTCCACCGGGTGAATTGATGTACATTTGAATATCGGCATCAGGGTCTTCACGGCTTAGGACTAAAAGTTGAGCGACGACAGCATTGGCAACCTGATCGTCAATAGCAGTTCCGACGAAAATGATGCGCTCACGGAAAAGCAGTGAATAGATGTCGTAGGCACGTTCCCCGCGGCCAGACGATTCGATGACCATAGGGATAACTGATTTGAAGTTGGGGATTTCCACTTTACCTCCGTAAAAATCCAGTTGGTTATGATTTATTCCGTTTTGGCTTCGCCAGCTGCTTTTTTGGCAGTTTTCTTGGCTTTAACGGGTGCGGGTTTTTCCTCGGCAGAAGTTTCAACAGTCTCTGCTTTGGCAGCGGTTTTCTTCTTTGCGGATGGTTTGGTTTTTTCTGAAGCAACTTCACCTTCTGCAGCAGACGCGACAGCTTCAGCCTTACCGGTGGCAATGGTTTTCAAACGATCCAACAATTGGCGATTCATCAGCCTGGAGGCTGCCTGCATGGCTAAGTTATTTGCAACGCGGTCGTTGCGAAGTTGTTTTTCAAGTTTCTTGAAATCCATGCCACCCTGCATTTGAATTTCTTGAATCATTGCAGTCACCTCATTTTGCAGGTCTTCATTTTTCACCTGAATGTCTTCAGCTTTGGCGAGGTGTTCCATGACTAATGAGCGTTCAAGACGTTTCTTGGCAACAGGTTTTATGTCTTCTTCAAGCCATATGGCTTTTTCTTTTTTAATAGTCTTGAGATAAACATCCAGTTCCATTTTTTGTCTGGTAAGATCATCGTTCACAGTTTCAACAACATGTTCCATTTCGTGGTCAAGTATCTGTGGCGGATAATTGATTTTGGTCTGGGCAACGAGATCATCCATTAATTCTTCGAACCAACTGCCGTCATACTCATCCTGATTGCGAGCTTCAAGTTGTTCCTTGATGTTCTCGCGCAATTTTTCAGCGTTTTCGAAATCACCAACGGTCTGGGCAAAGGCATCATCAAATTCAGGTAAATGGAGTTCCTTAACGCTTTCCATCTTGGCGGTAAATTCAACTTCTTTACCGCGCAACTGTTCGTATTTAGAATCACCAGGATAGGTGTATTTTATGGTCTTAACGTCATTTGCTGACATTTTGATCAGGTTATCACCGAAACCTGCATAGGGGAACTCACCGCGTTCTGATTCTGTATCGCCAATAACAAGTTGAAGCGGAGAGTCTTTGAGAAGTTCTGGCTTGTCATTTTCAGACGGATTGAGAATGAATGCATCAAGTTTTACGTAGACGAGATCACCTTTTGCTGAAGGACGTTCCACAGGTTCTGCCGTAGCATAATTCTTCTTGAGACGTTCGATAAATTCTTCAACATCTTTTTTGTTGACGGGTTTGGGGCTGTATTTCTTGCGAATTTCTTTGTATCCGCCAAGATCAACAGTGGGTTCGAGAGGTACAACAAAGGTAAACTTGAGCGGATCTTTTTTGGAAATATCTTCCAACATACCGGGGGCGGCAGGTTCGATCTTGGCTTCAGTGAGGATCTGGGGATAAACATCCTCGACCATCAGCTCTATGGCTTCTTCTTCAATGGCTTCATCACCATAGATGCGGGCAATCACATCGAAGGGGGCTTTGCCGGGTCTGAAACCCGGGATTTTTCCCTTCTGTGAAATTCGGCGGGCAGCCTGATGTTTATATTTTTCAAGTGCGGTGGTTTCAAACTCCGCGGATACTTGCATTTGACAATCTTCACGTGCCTGGGTTTCAATTTTCAAGGTGATTATCCTTCTTACTAAAAGTAATTTTTTGCCAGTGGGGAAAGAGGGACTTGAACCCTCACGCCTCGCGGCACATGATCCTAAGTCATGCCTGTCTGCCAATTCCAGCATTTCCCCAGACGAATAGAAATTATAAGCGAGAGGTGGAGTGTAGTCAATTGAATGGTTGGAACTCTAATAAAGTTCATAGATTATTGATTTTGGTTATTCTCTTCCTAATAAATCCGGAATGATCATCGAGTTGATCTTTCTAGCAGGCAAGGCGACACTAACTGCAGCAAAAAGAAAAGTGAGCAGTGAAATCTCTCCAATTGTGTACCAATCCCATACAGGGGATAAACCAATTCCGAACATATTGAAACCTTCAATGTGTGCGAATAAGACTGTGAACGCAAAAATACTCCCAATAATTATCCCAATCAATAAAATTATAGCTGCCTGTGTGAGTAAATAAATTGATACAGAATTCTTACTGAAGCCCAATGTTCGCAAAATTCCAAAATCATGTCGATGCAGCCATCCCAAACGCCATAGGAGGTTGGTAAGTGTAATGATTGTGGCAATTCCTACAAAATTGCCAATCAAACTTAAATAGGTAATGTAGTTTTTTGTATTGTTTCCGTAATCATTGCCGCAATCTCCTCTCCGAACAACAGAAATTCCTTTAACCAGTGTAGCTCCTTCTTGAAGGATTCCTCCATCGGGGATGTAATAGATTGAAACATCAGTACCGTAATTGAGCAACTTCTGAGCGTCTGAAAGAGATATCCAGGCTTGATCATCTTCATACGAACCATTTTGAAAAATTCCGGTTACCACAAACTTGCGTCCACGTATAAGTATCGCATCACCGACATCAACTTTTAATCGATCAGCCATGCCGAGCCCGATCATGGCAAGTCGTGGAGGATCGCCAGGTGCCAGATTTCGACCGGATACGAGTGTAAATGGAGTGACTTTTGTCAGGTTTTCAGGTTGCACTCCACGGATCATAATTGCATTGGTTAACGATGTGCCAACTACCTGGTGGATTTCTGGAATGGGTTGATAGCCATCGTTAATCAATAATTGACCAATCTCAGCTTTCAAACGGCTGCCATGAATTTCACCTCCACCGTAGCTTGATTGAACAACCAATTGGTTATTGTTCAGCGAAAAATATGTCAAGTTGAGTGATCTGCTAATGGTAATCAAAGTAATGTAACTAGCGAAGGTGATGCCAAAAAGAATTGACATTACAAGGGCAAGAGTCCAACGAGTGATTAAGTCTTTTAATGCAACATGAATGACAACGATCATATCTTCCTATTAGGAAATAAAACTCGCCACACTTCTGGTACGCAAATGCCGTGTTGGAATCAAGACACCCAATCCTCCAAATATTAAACACAGTATGTAACCGACTAATAAAGACAACCCTGAAATATAAACCGGCAAAGGGTTGTAATTCAATGACATTGGATCAATTTGATTGAACCAATTTAACACAATTGAAGTAATTCCCCAGCTTAACAAATAGCTAATCGTTACTTGAATGAGCATACGTAAAGTAATTATTGCCCGAACAGCCTTCGATTGCATGCCAATAGCACGTAAAATGGTGATTTCTCTTCTACGCTCAGTGAGGATGAGGAAAATATTACAGTAGGTTCCGAGCATAACCGCGCACAAGGCGAGAAACAAGAGAATCCCGCTTAAACCCTGCATATCTGATAACGCATTGGTAAATTGTTTGTAAAGATTATCGGCATAATAAACTTCAAATCTATTTATTATGCGCGGATCATTTTGAAGTGAAGTACGAACCATCTCAGGATCCACATTTGGCTGCAATTGAATCCAACCAATCTGATACTCACCATTAATGCTCAATAAATCATACGCTGTGTCAAGCGTCATCCAAACCGAGCTAAATTTGGTTCCCGGGGCGCTGACCACCCCAACAACCAAGAAGTCATTGCCAAAGATGTGGAGGGTGTCTCCAATTTTCCAATTCGTAAATGCAACGATACCCTCTCCGATGATTACTTCCTTTTTTCCATCAGGCCATTCTCCACGAACGATTTTTAAAGAATGTACTGACTGCATATCTTCCAATCTGGTCGCACGAACTTGAACCAGATATCCGTTTACTTTGAGGTATTTAAAAATAACGGGCGAGATTTTGTTTACATATTTAGGGATCATTTCTTCTGCAGGAAGCAGGTCTTGATTTGTCACAATGCTTTCTTGTGGATCAAAAATATTTAACGAGATCATGATTAGAGCCGTTTTATCGGTAGGTTGATGTCCAAATTTATATGTTGCTTCTGCATAGGCGACAATTCCAAAATAACAGCTTATGAAAACGAGCAAGTTTACAATTGTAATCAGACTGCGAAAGCCATCCACGTATAGGTCTTTGAAAACGAAATAGAGAATGTCACTTATTTTCTTCATTAGATTCTGGCTTTATCTTGCCGTCAATTAGTTCATAAACATGGTCTGCATAATCGGTCAGTCGGGGGTTGTGCGTGGCAACCACAAAAGTAAGTCCTAATTGTCGGTTTAAATCATGCATCAATATCGAGATTTCATGAGCAGTGTTTGAATCGAGGTCGCCGGTCGGTTCGTCAGCCAAAATCAGTTCTGGTTCAGAAATGATAGACCGGGCGATGGCAACACGCTGCTGTTCTCCTCCTGAAAGTTGGGTGGGAGGATGGTTCATTCGATTTTGTAACCCGATTTTTTGGAGGAGTAATTCGGCTTTCTCCTTTGATTGTTTAAACGTAACACCTTTCACCAGTAAAGGAAGAGATACATTCTCAACAGCGCTTAATGCAGGTAAAAGATTGTAGAATTGAAATATGAATCCGATATGATCACGGCGAAAGAGGGTCAAATTCTCTTCACTGGCGGTTTCCAACATCATGTTGTTGATTCTGATTGATCCCGAAGTTGGACGGTCAATTCCCCCAATCAAATTAAGTAGAGTAGATTTGCCACCACCACTTGGACCGAGGATGACAATAAAACTCCCTTTATTAATTTCAAGATCTATGCCATTGATGGCTTGAATTGACTCTGTGCCACGATGGTAAGTTTTATGAAGTTTTTCAATTCGAATCATATTTTTATACCATTGATAATTCTAAAATTGACACTTTAGTATTGAAGACAAAAATACTCAAATCGAATGGGTAAAAATTCCATGTTTCTTATGAAAAATAATACCAAAATTTGACAATTCCCTCAGCATGGGGGTATTTTCTGTTCCAACTTGAACCACTTCACCCCTGGTGTAGTGACTTTCTCGAGCACTTTTATGAAATTCGTTAAAAAGGATGGCTGTACCGCCAGAACCGCGATATTCTTCGAGCATACCTGCGCCATTGATATCGGCAACTTTTGTGGTTTTCAAGGAAATAAGAATATCCAACCAGCCAAATGGGAAAAGATGTCCTTTGCAGCGTTGCAGCGCTTTAGATATATCTGGATAAGCCAGAATATAACCCACCACTTGATCATCTTTCATAAGTAATTTGAGTAATTTAGGATCGGCAATTTTATAAAATTGATTAACAATATTTTTTGATTCTTCTTGAGTTAGGGGAACATTTGGATGAGGATACCCGCCCTCTGTTCCCTTTGAACCATCATTATAAAGATTATGCAATTTTGGTAGCAATTTTCGTAAATCTTTTCGGGTATTACATTGTGCTATATGCAATCCACGTCGTTCCTTTACGCGTCGAGCAATCAGTTCGATTTTTTCATCGACAAAAATACCTGCTTTTATGTATCCTGAAAGGATCTCAGTGGATTTGATGAAGCCGGCTTGTTCTAATAATGAGGAATAATACGGGGGATTATATGGAACACCATAAGCGGGAATATGTTCAAATCCCTCTATTAATAATCCAAGACCATTGGATGGCGAAAACCCTTTTGGCCCGGCTATGCTATCCATCCCCTCTGAGCGAGCCCAGTCGAAAGCAGTCTCAAACAATTGGAGCGATGCCTCAGGAAGGTATAAAGATTCAAAAAGATAGAAAAAAGCAAATTTTGACTGATTGTAATGGTTGTATTGAGCATTGATCAGACAAGCAAGGCGTCCAACGGGTTGATTGTTGTCATCAAGAACTAACAAAAAAATTGCCTTGGAGTGCTCGTAAAAGGGATTCTTTCGAGAATCCAACATGTATTTAATATCTGAATTTAAAGGAGGCACCCAATGAGAGTTGTTGTGATAAATTTTGTAGGGCAGTTGAATAAAAGCATTAACCTGTTTGGCATCGGTGAGATCAATTCGTTGAATTTTATAGGTTGACATAACTCTGCTTTTCTCCCTAAAATTAGACTGCTAGATAACACAAATGCATGAATTCTTGAAAAATTTAGGGCAACAAAATGAGAATTAGTAATCCTTCAATACAAATTGAGTATAAAACTTGGCTATCGTCAGGATAATTGTAAAATAAAAAGTAAATTTGTTAACTTAGATATCGTTTTCTTAAGTCTAGCTTATTTTCAGTAAATATTCCATTGAAAAAGGGATCGAATTGATAAAAATTCTCGCAGATACTACATCGACTATACCTGTGGATGAAGCAAGCAAATTGGGAATTTATTACTTACCCCAGCTTATTTATTTTGGTGACAAATCTTATCGGGATGATTACGAAATCACAACTGTTGATTTTCTGGAAAAAATGAAGAAATCAACTATTTTTCCAAAAACTGCCGCTCCTCCTCCTGCGTTTTTTTCTCCCTATTATGAAGAGATTATCAGAAATGGCGACAATGCATTGGTGTTGACACCTTCGTCAAAAATTAGCGGCACTTATCACAATGCTATTGTAGCTGCTCAAGATTTCCCGAAGGAGAAAATTTATGTTGTGGATACTCAACTTTTTGGACCAGGGTTGGGAGCCCTGGTTCGATTGTCATTGGATTGGGTAAAACAAGGAGTCTCCATTCTGGAAATCACAAGACTCATTGAAATGTACAGTAAGAGAGCTGTCATTTACGGTTATGTGGATAATCTTGAGTATTTATTTAGGGGCGGGCGAATTGGAGCCGCGGCAGTGTTAGCTGGTAGCATTTTGAAGATTAAACCAATATTACATTTTACAAATGGACAGATCAGTCATTTTGAAAGTCGTTGGACAAAGAAACGTGCTTTTGAAAGGGTCATTGAACTCGTTCAAAAGGAGTGCCCTCACACTTCTGATTCTTACTTAACTATTCTTCAGCCTGAATCAGAAAAGTTTTCAATGCATCTGACGGAGTTATTTTCAACATCAGTTGGGAATAAGAATATTTCAATTTGTGATCTTCCTCCTGCAATTATCGCGCATGTAGGGCCCGCTGTCTTTGCAGTCAGTTTTTTTACTTCATAACGAAGACATCGTTTA
Organism: uncultured Anaerolinea sp.; assembly: GCA_964468875.1. Classification (GTDB taxonomy): domain Bacteria; phylum Chloroflexota; class Anaerolineae; order Anaerolineales; family Anaerolineaceae; genus UBA6107. The sequence continues at coordinate 19,829 of CAYXWV010000044.1, forward strand.
TTGGATCTGTTATCAATCAGCAAAAGGATCCTCTTTCGGAAGATTTGCTCCCCAGGTATTCATGTAAGCGTCAAGACTCATTGGGGTAAAACAGTGACGAACAAAGACCGTATCACTGTCAGACGAGACAATAAATGATTGTCCATCAGCCGGGTATAGATAAAAATAGCTACCTTCTGTTAATAAACTGAATGTGGTTGCTTCTGGGGCGCCATATTCATTGAGGATTGAAGATAGGGGGATCATATTGGCATCATTTTCGAAGACAACGGAAACCATCACAACGATTCCATTATCCAGTTTTATCGAATGATATCGTTTTTCATTTGAAGAAAAATAAAAACGGGTCTCAATTCCTTCATCTATTTCTGAAAAGATGGGGGTTCCTAATAACTTATCGAGGTCCTCCTGAGTCGTCTCTCCGGGGATGATATTTTGAATGCATTCCTGTTTATTTGATTGATTAAGAAACCTGGTTATTGGTTCGATCACATGTGGTGTGGGAGTTCCGGGTAAATGTTCTGGTGTCTCAGCAGATGGTTCACAGGCGAGTATCACCAACAGGAAAAATATCCCTGCCAAAAGCAGTGATTTCTTTGGATTACTTGAGGAGTGTGATTTGCTTTTAAACCTTGATTTCATAAGATTCAATGAAGCTGCTTAATCGTTAATTATACTGATGACATTTCATCACAGAGGGAATTTCTTGTACTATAATCACCTTCATATTTAATTCAATATAAAAATCGAGGAAATCAACATTGAGCAGAGTTTACAATCCAGACAGCGTAGGTAAAGACCGCACACGGCTTTCGAAGAGCGTTGTTCTCGCTCTTCGGGAGTTAATGAAACAAACTGAGCCAAATGTAGAAACAAAAGAACTGACCGCTTATGTGGTAATGGCATTGCAGGAAATCAGCGAAGGAATTGATGTCAGCGTTCAAGCCTGGGAAAAGCGCGATTATTGGGTAAAAGCCGACAAATTCCGCCTGGAGTGGGAATGGGCTGGTAATTACGCAAAAATACTCAAAGAGGCACTGCGTAAAGAAGACTGGGCGACCGTTGCCATGACTTCCGCAAGAATCGCGCAAAAACTAAATAAAGTTACCGTTCCTGAGCGCCACCGCCTGGGTACCCCCTGGGTTGGTGCATGGAAAAATCTTGAGAAAAACTAGTCAAACTGTCATTGTTGGAAGGTTGTAATGGATGCATGTAATGTTCATCAGGTGTTTGACTGGTTGTGGTCATCAGGTCAAATTTCAGCAGCCGATATCCGGGAGATTCAAAAGGCTGGCTTTGATTGCGTCATCAATTTGGCATTACCAACTTCCGCCAATGCCTTGATGGGAGAAGCTGATCTAGTTGCAGGTTCGCACATGACCTATCTTCAAATTCCTATAGAATGGGAATTACCTGAAATTGAGCAGTTTCTCTTCTGCGTGGATGTATTAGAAAACCTTCGTCAAAGGAAACAAAAAGTTTGGCTGCATTGCGTATATAATAATCGAGTTTCAGCTTTTATCTATTTATATCGAAAGCTGATCCTGGGGGAAGATGAAGACAAAGCCGTTCATCCGATGAATGAAGTATGGACCGTCAATGAAGTGTGGCAAGAATTCATCAAGGAAGTCATTTCAAGATTTGTAAACAAGTAAATAATAAAACTAATTTTTTCAAGAAAAAACGAGCCGCCTAGATTTAGCCGCTCGTGTTTTGTAAGTCATCTTATTTCAATTATTCAATTGTGAAGAATTCATTCTCGGTATCGGTATTGTAACGAACTACATCATAGAATAACTTGTCGTATTTGATCAATTTCTTATCTTCTTCAAATGTAGTCGTGATTTTGAAATTAAACAAAGGGGGAAGGGAATATCGCGTAACATACAAATAGTCCCTTGTTTCAAAAATTCCGACCGCGATGATGAGAATCAGCAATGAAGAAATGATCGCTGTTTTGAGTCTCTTTCGGAATAATCGGAAAACTGCCAGGGAAACAACCAGGGTGCCAAGGATGGTGCTGATGGAAACCCAAGAAGTATCGATCCCTAAAAACAAAGAAAAGATCAGTAAAAACGCACCAATTGAAGCCAGAATGCCAGTGACCATGTTGGTCACGTATCGTCTGGATTTCACAATGGTTTGCACAATGGTTTGATCTGCCCGTTGTTGACACTTTTCCGGTTCGATTTTTTCACCATTGATGATCTCATTCACTGAGGTTCCAAGCACCTCACCAAGGGGTTGTAAAAGTGATACATCCGGAAAACCTTTTCCCGTCTCCCAGCGAGAGACGGCTTTGTCAGAGATCCCCAATTTATTTGCCAGATCACTCTGGGTCAAATTGTTTTGTTTTCGTAGTTCTGTAATAAACTGTCCTGTTTTAGTATTATTCATATCTTAACCTCCGTTGGTGGTTAGGATACCTCGTCTTTTGACGGTTGTCACCCTATGTATCGTAGAGTCTGTGAAAGTAACAAAAAGGCAGGTTTGTCACCTGCCTTTTCGGGAACGCGTTTTTTTTTATTTTGCTTTGAGAATGATACGAGCGTCGGCAACCTTGAGGCCTTGTCCATCTTCATAAACAAGAACGGGGTTGGCATCAGATTCCTTTATTTCATCCTTCAGATCATAGATCATATTGGAATAGGCATAAATGGCTTTTGAAAGTTCTGCGCGATCACGGGGTTTTTCACCTCGAGCACCTGCAAGAATGGCTGCACCCTTAATTTCACCCAGCATTTCATCAGCCTGAGATTTGGCAACCGGGGTTACACGGAAGGTCACGTCTTTCAAGACTTCCACAAAAATGCCGCCCAAACCGAACATAACAGTGGGACCGAAGGCTGCATCGGTGGTAGAACCTAAAATGACCTCAGTGCCCCATGGAGCCATTTCTTGAATGGCAATACCATGAATGTCTGCATTGGCTTTGTAGGCTTTGGCGTTTTTGAGGATGGTCTGGTAGGCATCGCGGATACCAGCTTCATCCTTGATATTGACCTTTACGCCGCCGGCATCTGATTTGTGTAAAATATCAGGTGAAACGATCTTGAGCACGAGGGGGAAGCCGATCTTCTTACCGATGGCAACTGCTTCATCTTCAGATTTGGCGAGGCCAATGTTGGTGACGGGCATGCCGTAAGCCTTAAAGACTTCTTTGGCTTCGATCTCGGTTAGAGAATCACGTCCGTCGGCGCGTGCCTGGGCGATCACTGCGAGAGCTGCTTTCTTGGCTTTTTCATCGGTCTTGTAGTCAGCGCCGTTTTTATTTTCCTGAAGGCGGGCATAGTCGCGCAGGGCAGACATTGCTTTGACAGCCAGATCGGGTGCTCCAAAAGCGGGAATGCCGTGTTCGACGAGCCAGCCCATGGCATTGTCAGATTTCTGACCACCAACAAAGGATACGGTAATCGGTTTGCCTTTAACGCCGGATTCATCCACAGCTTTCTTGATACTTTCAGCAATTGCCTGTGGATCGGTCATGGCGGTTTCGCAGTAAAGAACCACGAGGCCATCTGTCCATTTATGAGCATAGGAGAATTTCGTGGTCTGATAATACCAGTCATTGCCAGCCATGCCGGTCATATCGACCGGATTTTTGGCTGAACCAAATTCGGGCATGTGTTTCTTGAGTTCTTCCTGAACATCAGTAGGAGCAAAATGAAGCGGAATGCCGTATTTCTCGGCTGAATCGGTGGCCAAAACACCCACACCGCCGCCGTTGGTAAGGATGAGCAAGTTCTCGCCCTTCATGGGGGGCTGTTGGGAAAGTGTGAGGGTTAAGTTGAAAAGATCGTTGAGGTCTGACGCTTGAATGACACCAGCCTGTTTGAAAGCATTAGTATAAACCTTTGCGGCACCTGCCAATGAACCGGTATGGGAGGCGGCTGCTGCGGCTCCGTGAGCAGAGACACCAGATTTGAGCGCGACAATCGGTTTCTTGGACTTTCGAGCGGCGTCAATGAATTTGCGTCCATTTTTCATGCCTTCGATGTAGAGGGAGACGCAGGTGGTGTTGTCATCATCATTAAACCATTCAATCAGGTCTGCAAAGTCAACATCAGCCATGTTGCCGATGGAGATTAATTTGTCAAAACCGACCTTGCGGGTGTAGGTTGCCATATCCAGGGCGATGAGCAGTGCGCCGGATTGGGTAACCAATGAGGCTTTACCAGCCAGGGGAAGACCAGGGGCGAATGAACCATTAAAATTGTCAGAGTTGGAGAGGGAACCAACGATGTTTGGACCAAGAATACGCATTTTGTATTTCGCGGCGATCTCAAGCATTTGATCTTCGAGATCTTTGCGACCTGATTCGCTGAACCCGGAGGTGATCACGATCAAGCCTTTTACACCTTTACGTCCGCATTCTTCAGTTACTTCAGCCATCGCTTTGGCAGGGACGGTAATGATGGCGGAATCAATATCGCCTGGAACCTGTTCGATCTCAGGATAGGCTTTCAACCCAAGAATTTCAGAACAGGTCGGGTTGATGGGATAAATCTTGCCTTTGTATCCACCTTTAATGAGATTGTCGATGACGGTGTAGCCAATTTTTCCGGGGGTGGCTGAAGCGCCGACCACGGCTACAGATTTGGGGCGTAACATTTTGTCCAATACTAGCTTATCCACGATTTTTTCTCCTTAGAAAAAAATGATTATCCAAGTTTGTTAACTATGCCATAATAAAATACAATTACCCAGCAGACTTCTACTACTTCATTTTATGCTTATTTGGGTCAAACAAAAGTACTCTATTCAATAATCATTTATCATCATTATTAAGGGACAAATGAAGATAAATCCTGAAAATTTCTCTATTTTGCAAGGTGCACATCTGCCAAAAGAAGCTATCAGACGGGTGCTTGACGCAGCTCTAGAGGCGGCCGATCCATTTTCTGCAGTGGAGCGGAACCTTGGTTGCTCATCATCTTACCTTTGGGCAGGGGGCAAAACCTATTTATTATATCCCGACTCGCAGATAATGGTAGTATCAATCGGAAAAGCTGCTCTTTCCATGGCAGAAGCTGCTTTTCACAGGCTGGGCAACAGGATTGACGGAGGAGTGGTTGTCTGCAAACACAATCCGATGGAATTGGTACACTTGGGTAAGATGGAAGTGGTCATCGGAAGCCACCCCGTGCCTGATGAACGCAGTGTAATAGCCGCAAAAAAGATCAGCAACTGTGTGGGCGGATTATCGGAGCATGACATTCTGATTTTATTAATCTCGGGAGGTGGATCTGCATTGGTTTGTTTACCAGCTGAGGGAGTAACCTTGAATGATATCCAAGCAGTCACTTCAGGTTTGCTTAAAACTGGAGCAACCATTAATGAAATGAATGCAGTTCGAAAACATCTTGATCTCATCAAAGGGGGTGGGTTGGCAAAAATGACATCTCCAGCTCAAGTGGCTGCACTGGTGATCTCAGATGTTGTCAACAACCCGCTAGATGTGATTGCTTCAGGTCCGGCGTTTCCTGATCCGACTACTTTTGATGAATCAAGACAAATACTATCGAAGTATTTTACGACAGATGATATTCCAGATTCTATTTTGAATCGATTTGAAAAAGGCAGTAGGGGCGAAATACAAGAGACCTTGAAAATTGGTGATGATGTTTTAGAAAGAATACACCACATTATCATTGCAAGCAATTTTGTATCTGCCCAAT
>CAYXWV010000045.1:0-25283 GCA_964468875.1 uncultured Anaerolinea sp.
CGGAAGATCGATTTCGCGGCGATCAGAAACCCCACCCCGGCATACTGGTTGGCGAGGATGAAAACGAAGATCAACAGGCGTTCCAGCCAGCCGATCCACTTGCCGCCGTCGATCAGCCCCTCCACGGCTTCCTTCTTGATCTTCCTGTAATACTCCCTGATCTGATCGTGAAAAGGCTTCACCAGGTAGCCGATCAGGATGCCCCCCGCGAAAGTCAGCAGGATCAAGGCGCACCCAAACACGGCTGCCAGCCTGGCTGCGGAAGGAAAGGTCGCGAACCAGAAGGAGGGAATCCCCTTGGGCAGCAGCACGTAAATAATCAGCACCCCGCTGACGATCAGGTGCAGCGCCTGGTCGAGCAAAAACAGCCCCAGCGAATCCTTTTTCATCTTGGAGCGGGCGAAGTCGATTAAAAAGTGGCTCACCAGAATTACCAGCGGAACCAACCACGCGCCCCACACTCCCAGCAGCAGGTAAGCCGCGGCGGCATTGATCAGGCTGTGCAGAGCGAGCACCCACACCGATTTACGTTTATGCTTTGCCAGCCAGGCGGTTTGCAGCAAATAATCACCGCATAAGTGTGCCAGCAGCAGCAGAATGATATATTGGAACAAAACCGAACTCATCTTCCTCCCTTTGCCGGGCTGTTGAACTCACCGGCTGCTTCGCGAAAAACGCTCAATCCTTCCTTGATTAACTCCCAGTTGGCTGACTTCAGGTGTTTTGCAACCGCCGCCTGGGTGATCGGGGCAGGCTGCCAGCGGCTGCCGATCTCTGCCTGGGTCAGGCTGTGCAGGGCGAGGAAAACCGCCTGGCACTGAGCGGGTGTCCATGCGCTGATCAGCGCGTCGTAGGCTTTGATCATCTGGGCGGTCATCAGGCTGAAAACGCCGCCCTTGTCTGAAAGGATGAAACCCATGCGCTGCTCTTTCAACCCGTCGAGCAGTTTGCCAGAATCGCTGAAAGCGGGCCCGTACCCCTCTGACAGATTATCCTGCGGAACAAAATCCACCCTGCCCACCGCGATCGCAACCCGTGTATCCAGCTTCTCGGCGCCGAACTGAAAGCGCAGCCACGTGCGAATGAACAGGCTGATCTCGAAGGCTTTTTCCGGTTCAGAGACCGCAAGCTGCCAGCCGTCTCCGCGGTATTTCGCCATCTCAAACGGGACTTCGCGCGGATATCGAGCCCGCAAAAGCGCTGACAGTTGCTGCAGCCCTTCGTAAAGCTCAAACCGCCTCGCGCTGTTCAACGAGGAAGACCTGACGATGTCTCCGGTCAACACAGCCATTACCTGCTTGTTAAAAACCAATGCTTTGCCCATCACTTCCGTCCATAAAAAAATAACATAAATTAGTTATAAAGTCATTATATAACCAATAAATGTTATTTTCAAGATCTATTTCTTAATCAATTTATTTGCAGGTATTACCAAAAACGGTACTAATTAATCAATATAACCAAAAACGGTTTACGATTCACTGATTACTGATCCCTATTTTACGGATTCTTCGGAATGATCTGGAACTCAATCGCCAGGTCCAGGTCAAGGGGCAGGGTGACTGCCTGCGGAGAGGGCAGGTTGCCATTGATCTCGCATCCTTCGGCGGTCGTCTTGACCATGTTGGATTTCGCGCATAACGCGCTGTTGGGTCCGACGATCCAGGTGCCCTTTACTTCCAGCGGCAAATAAAGGAACCATTCGCCGAGTTCGTTGGTCATGTTTTCATCCAGGGCGGTTTCAAGCCCGGTTTCTTCTGAAGCCAGTGAAACGCCGATGTAGGTGGCGGGGGTGTTATCGGGGGCATAGACATGCCCGCGTAGTATCTGGGCATCCTCAACCTTGAACTCGGGCAGGCTGTCAATGCTGCCCATGAAGGTGAGTCCTTCTACCTTCATCCAGCCGGAACGATGGTCGCCAGTTTGCACCAGCACCCAGTTGTTGCCTTTCTCGCGTCCGATCAGGGTGACAATTTCGCCTTCCGCATAAATATTGATGCGTTCGAAGAGCCTGCCGGGTCCGCTGCGCAGTTGCAGGCTGTCAAAAGCGACGGCGGCGCTGACCATGGTTATTGGTGCGGGGGTGGGGGTGGCTTCCAGTGTGGCAGTGGGGATGATCTGCGTGGCAGCCTCGGTTGGCAGCGGAATTTCTGTGGGCAGCACCACCGGCGACGGTGTGGGTGGAATGGGAGTGGGGGTTGGTTCGGGTTGAGAAAGCAGCCCGCACCCAGCCAAAACGGCAACAAGTAAAAAGGTTAAAGAAAAAAAGCCGAACTTCTTCATGAAAACTCCTGATCAACATGGATGTTACTGATAAAAAGATTGTACCAGTTTGTAGAAATTGAATTTCTACAAAATCTTTCCGATTATAATTATGAGAGTGTTTTCTTGCAATTTGCTGTTAAAAATAGGCGGGTATCTTGTACTTTCTGGCGGGGGTGAAGTCTTTTATTCCATAATGGGGAAATTATCCATCATAACAATGGAGTGACAATGAAGAAAATTGTTGTCTTGGTAATACTCAGTTTTCTGTTGATACCTGTCAAAGCGCAGGCAAAAGCTTCTTCGATAACGGTTGGCAATGGTGACCCGTTGATTGATTTTCCAACCGGCATTACCTTTAAGGCTGACCTCAGTGCCGACAGCAGCATCCAGAAAGTCAAACTGCATTACGGTGTTCTACAGGATACCTGCGGCACTGTGAGTGCCATCGCCTATCCGGCGATCACCCCCGGCGCGAGTGTTTCTGCCCAGTGGGAGTGGGACATGCGTCAGAGCGGGGGAGAGCCACCCGGCGCCACCATCTGGTGGCAGTGGGAGGTGATTGACAGCCAGGGGAATTCGCAGATGAGCGACAGGCAGCAGATCCTTTGGCTGGATTCCACCCATGACTGGAAAATGATCGAAAAGGGGCAGATCAGGCTGCACTACTACTACAACGATCAGCAATATGGGCAGACCCTGGCGGATACTGCCGATAATGCCCTCACCCGTCTGGCGCAGGATATCGGCATGGTTGCCGCGGAACCGATTGATCTCTATATTTACCAAAGCACAGAGGATATGCGCGATGCCGTGTTCTACGAACCCGGCTGGACGGGCGGACTGGCTTATTCTGACTATAACATTCTGCTGATTGGCATTGATCCTTTTAACCTGGATTGGGGAAAAAGTACCGAAGCCCACGAATTGACCCATATTCTGGCGGGTGATTACATGTTTTCCTGCCTGGGGGCTTCACCCACCTGGCTGGATGAAGGGCTGGCAGTCTATGGTGAGGGAGGTCCCACCTCATCAGAAGCGGCTGCATTTCAACAGAGTGTTGCAAAAGATGAATTGCTCTCATTTTCTGTATTGACGGGTGGGTTTTCTGAAGACCCGCAGGTGGCCGACCTGTCTTACAGTCAGTCATATTACATGGTGAATTATCTTATTCATACCTATGGCAAAGAAAAAATGCTTGACTTGCTTGGTGCCATCCGGCGTGGAGATGAAATCAACGAGGCGCTTTTCTCCAGTTATGGCTTTGACCTGACAGATTTTGAAAATGAATGGCGTCAATCTCTTGGGTTGGCACCGGTCTCAATCGACATGGTCGAAGATACTCCGCAGCCAACGCCAATTCCAACAATCCATCCGATTCAAGGGATGAGTCTATCGGTTACAGCGCCCAATGAACCAGTGGCTAAGTTAACCCCAGGCGCTACTCAAGAATCGCCTTTACACTTCACCGAAACAACTCCCCAGCCCGGGCAAACTTCTTTCTCGCAGCAACTGCGTGACTGGTTGGGCAACAATTTATTATTGTTAATCATTGGCTTTATTCTGGCGAGCTTGGTATTTCTGGTCATCGTCATCTTGATCGTCAATCGTAAAGGCGGCAGACAATGAAAAAACAGTTCGCCATTTTCATGATCGTACTGATTTTTGCGGCTGCCTTTTTCCTGGTAAAAAAACCGGTGGAAGCTGATTCAACCTTTCCTCCCTTGCCGACAGCTACCGCTTATGTCACGCCCGAATCTCCTGCCGGAAATGCCTATCGCAATGAAGAGTACGGCATATCGATTACCCTTCCGGATGGAATATCGGCAGAACCGGGTAGTGAAGAAACCGGAACGCTGCAAAACTATGTATTGGGCGATTACGAAGGGTTTGGCTGGCTGTATGGCACCGGGATGACGGCTGGTGAATCTCTTCAAGAGGTATCCCGTTCGCCTTTCGATACCGAATCCAGTTATTATGACGATGTTAAAATCCTAAAAGATGAAGCCGTCCCGCTGCCGCAAGGCGGAATCGCATGGCATACCAGGTTCACCGGGTATGACACAACCAATAATTACACCATCGAAATCCGTCTTTACACGATTACCAATGCCGGTCGGGCGGTGACGCTGGAGTTCTATTCACTGCCTGAAAACCTGGTGGTTTGGAACGGCACCATCAACCGCTTGCTTGATTCGATTACCCTGTTCACCCCCACAGTTTTTGGTATGCCGCGTGATCAGGTGCTCATTATGGAGGGCGGTGAATCTAGCAATCCGCTTGAAAACGACCCGGCTACGATGCACAGTGCAGGTGATTACCTGATCTATGAAGGCCTGGTGAATTATAACGAAGCCCTCGAAATCGTCCCTGCCCTGGCAGCCAGTTGGGAGATCAGTGATGACGGAACGATCTACACCTTCCATTTGCAGCCAAACGCCATTTTTCACAACGGCAAGCCTGTAACCGCCGCGGACGTGGTGTATTCATGGGAACGTGCCGCTGATCCGGCTACCAATTCAGATATGGTCATGACCTACCTGAATGACGTGGTCGGGGTGAAAGAGATGCACGAGGGGCAGGCTGATCAAATCTCAGGGTTGAAGATTATTGATGATCATACCCTTGAAGTGACACTTGACGCCTCCAAACCCTACTTCCTTTATAAACTGACCGCATCCACGACTTTTGTGCTTGACCGGGAAAATGTTGAAACCGGGGAGGAGTGGTATCGAACCCCCAACGGCACAGGACCCTACCGCCTGGTGCGTTGGGACTCAATGGAGCGCATGATTTATGAGCGTTTTGACGGCTATTATGGTGAAAAACCTTCCATTCCGATGATCATTTACACCCTTTATACCGGCGATGCGTTTCGTTTATACGAAAACGGCTCTGTGGATATTGCGGGTGTATCTGATTACAACGTGGAAAGGGTGAGTGACCCAAGTGACCCGCTCAATAAGGAGTTAGTTAGCGGGGTATCACTTTGCACCAGCTACATCCAGTTTGATGTATCCAAACCGCCTTTTGATGATGTAAAGGTCAGGCAGGCGTTCAACCTTGCTTTTGACAAGGAAAAGTTTCTTAATGTGGTGCTCAAAAACACAGACATGATCGCCAATGGGATTTATCCGCCGGCGCTGCCTGGTCATAATTTGAATTTACAAGGGTATGGTTATGATCCCGAACTGGCACGCGAGTTAATCGCGGAATCTACTTATGGTTCGGTGGAGGCTTTTCCCGAGATCATTTTCACTTCCAGCGGCTACGGCAGCTATGCCGACGGGTTGGCGGCGGCAATGAGCCAGATGTGGGAGCAAAACCTGGGTGTCGCTATCTCGGTGCGGAACATTGATCCCGAAAGATATTACGACCCCGATGTCACCGCGGACTACGGCCAGCTCACCGTGCAAGGCTGGTGCGCCGATTATCCCGATCCTGAAAATTTTGCCGACGTGCTCTTTCACAGTGGAACCGAGATGAACCGGGGCAGTTACAGCAACCCTGAGGTGGATCGCTTGCTCGAAGAAGCCAGGGTGGAGCAAAATGTAGCCGAACGTATTGCGATATATCAGGCGGTTGAACAGATGATCGTTGACGACGCTCCGGCGATCTTCCTCTATCATTCCGGGTCGTACACAGTCGTCAAGCCATATGTCCGCGGACTTCGGCTGTCACCGGTCAGTGCGTATCCGGCGCTGCGCTTTCTCTCGATTGACCCGGATTATTGGAACTAGAGCCGGATAGAATCTAAACAGATAACCGCCTGAAGTCTCAGCATAAGTTTTCAGGCGGTTTATTTTTTACGAACCATGTTTTTTCTATTTCATTAATATTCCATAAGAAAAATTCTCTCCTTCTTGACTTTAATAGTACGCAGTAGTATAGTTCCACGCCGAACTAATATTTTGACAGGGAAGGTATTATGGATTGTAAAAAAGACCATGAAGAACATTTCAAAGAAATGCGGCAACATTTATTAAAACATGTCATGCAGTATTCTGATATCAAGGATACGAATGGTTTGGAATTGAGCGGCTTGATCCGGATGGTGGCTAATGAATACAGTGCAGCCATTACTAGAAGTCCAATTGCCGGAGAACTTTCAGGCCCTCGCATGGGTATTTTGCTACGGCTGATGGTTGCCCACGAAAAAGGAATGACTGATGGAATCAACCCAACTGATTTAAGCCGTTTTCAGAACGTGAAAAAAAATACGATCAGTTCATTATTGAGCGGGCTTGAAGATGGAGGACTCGTGGAGCGTACCATCGACCCGAATGATAAACGAGCTTTCAAAATTCGGATCACTACCAGAGGCATTGAATTGTTAAAAGAAGTTGGACCACAACGTCTAAAGTTGATGAATGATTTATCCTCTGGGCTTGGCGATGATGAAAAACTGCAATTGCTTAATTTGTTAAAAAAACTGCACAACTCGATCAAACAAAATGCTGATTTACCAGGCTATCCGGAATCTGAAAACCTGGATGATTGACGATTAGAAAAAGAAGGATTTCTATGCTGCGATTATTTCGATATTTAAAACCATATTTATTGTTAATTTTGATTGCCATCGGCTTGCTTTTCGCGCAAGCCATGGCAGACCTTGCCCTGCCTAATTACATGTCAGACATCGTAAATGTTGGCATTCAACAGGGCGGCATTGACAGTGCCGTTCCCCAGGCGATTCGCGCGAGCCAGTTGGATAAAATGACCCTGTTCATGACGGCTGACGAAAAAGATGCGATCCTGGCTGATTACACCTTGATTGATTCAAGCTCGGCAGATTACGAGACTTATCAAAAAGAGTACCCGGCGCTTGATAACGAAGCCGTTTACATATTGAACGAGATTAATGAAGCCGAAAAGGCAAATATCAATACAGTTGTTGGCAAATCGTTGTTGGTGGTGTCAATGTTGGAATCTGCAATGGCCGACCCTGCCAAGGCGGCAGAAATGGCGCAGGCTGGTTTTGACCTATCAAAGATTCCTGCCGGGATGGATGTATTCACTCTTCTCAGGCAGCTTCCGGTTGAGCAATTGGCGCAAATGACAACAGGTATAAACGCGCAGTTTGCCGGGATGAGCGACAGCATGATCACCCAATCAGTTGCGATTTCTGTTTTGTCCGAATATGAAGCGCTGGGTGTAGACACGGTTAAACTGCGTTCCAATTATATTTTGCGCATTGGCGGTATGATGCTGCTTCTGACACTGGTGACGGTGGTCTGTACCATCAGTGTGGGGTACCTTTCAGCGCGCACGGCAGCAGGGGTTTCACGCGATCTACGCAGGGGTATGTTCTCGAAGGTGGAAAGCTTTTCGAAAGCCGAATTTGAGAAATTCTCCACCGCTTCATTAATCACACGCTCCACCAATGATATCAACCAGGTTCAAATGCTGATTATCATGAGCATCCGCATGGTCTTCTATGCCCCGATCATTGGCGTTGGCGCGATTATTCGTGCTGTTGAAGAAAGCCCATCCATGACCTGGATCATTGGCCTGGCGGTTGCGATCCTGCTTACCATTATTGCCACGGTTTTCACCATTGCTTTGCCGAAATTTAAACGCATTCAGAGTTTAATTGACCGGCTTAACCTGGTGACCCGTGAAAGCCTTTCAGGTATGATGGTGATTCGTGCCTTCAACACTCAACAGTTTGAGGAAGAACGGTTTGATAAAGCCAATAAAGATCTGACTTCAAACTCGCTTTTTGTCGGCCGAGTCATGACCACCATGATGCCTATCATGATGCTGATCATGAACGGCTTGACCGTGTTGATTATCTGGGTTGGCTCTCATCAGGTTGCCAACAATGCTTTACAGGTTGGCGACATGATGGCTTTTATGCAATATGCCATTCAGGTGGTCTTTTCCTTCTTGATGCTTTCGTTGATGTTTATTATTTTACCCAGGGCATCTGTTTCTGCCGGCCGTGTGGCAGATGTGCTTCAGGTGGAACCCTCCATTGTTGATCCGCATCAGCCAAAGGCTTTTGACACAAAAACCAAAGGACTGGTGGAATTTCGCAACGTCTCCTTCCGTTATCCAAACGCTGAAGCGGACGTACTGCACAATTTGTCATTTATTGCCAAGCCGGGTGAAACCACCGCTATCATTGGTTCGACAGGTTCAGGTAAATCAACAGTGGTTAACCTGATTCCGCGTTTCTTTGACGTTACCGAGGGCGCTGTTTTGGTGGATGGTGTGGACGTGCGTGAGGTGCGCCAGGGCGATTTGCGTGACCGAATCGGCTATGTTCCTCAGAGAGGCATGCTCTTCTCTGGAACGATTGAAAGCAATCTGCGCTATGCAGATGAAAACGCCGATCGTGAATTGTTGCAAAAAGCGATCTCAATCGCCCAGGCTGACGAATTTGTTACCAAAATGGAGAATGGCATCGAAACAGATATTTCTCAGGGCGGAACCAATGTATCAGGCGGGCAGAAACAACGTCTGGCAATTGCCCGTGCGCTGGTGAAGCAGCCGCCAATTTATATTTTTGACGATAGTCTTTCGGCGCTTGACTTTAAAACCGATTCTGCCTTACGAAAAGCATTGAAGAAAGAAACCGGCAAAAGCACCATGATCATCGTTACCCAACGCGTCTCCACGATTAAGACCGCCGAACAAATCATTGTTCTCGATGAAGGCGAGATCGTTGGCAAGGGAACCCACAAGGAACTGATGGAAAGCTGTGAGACCTATCGCGAGATTGCCTCTTCACAGTTGAGCAAGGAGGAGTTGGCATGATCGGCAACATGAATCGACAGAATACACAGAGACCAGGCGGTCATCAAGGTCCGATGGGAGGCGGTCCGGGCGGCGCCATGATGCGCGGCGGTGAAAAACCGCGCAATTTCAAAGCAACCATGACAAAGCTGCTCAAGTTTTTGAGCCCTTACAAAGTATCGTTCATCCTGGTATTTATTTTTGCCATCGCTTCAACTGTGTTTACCATTGTTGGCCCAAAGATTCTGGGCAAGGCGACCACCAGGCTGTTTGAAGGGGTCGTGGCGCAAATTTCAGGCAGCGGAACCGGCATTGATTTTGTATACATTGGCAATATCATCATGACGCTGGTGTTTTTATATGTTGTCGCAGCCGGGTTCAGCTACATCCAGGGCTGGATCATGACCAATGTTTCGATGAAGCTCACTTACCAAATGCGCAAGCAGATTTCTGCCAAAATCAACCGCATGCCGCTGCGTTACTTTGATGGCACAAATCAGGGTGAGGTGCTTTCGCGCGTCACTAATGATGTAGACACGGTCAGCCAGACCTTGAACCAGAGCCTGACGCAGATCATCACTTCGGTGACCTCCATCATTGGCGTCTTGATCATGATGATCTCAATCAATCTGACCATGACTCTTGTGGCGCTTGTGATCCTTCCGATCTCGGGGCTGCTCATCAGTGTTGTGGTCAAACAGTCGCAGAAGTATTTCAAGCAGCAGCAGGACTATCTCGGTCACGTGAACGGCCATATTGAAGAGATGTTTGGCGCACACGTGGTGATGAAAGCCTTCAACGGCGAGAAGAGAAGCGTTGAAAAGTTCGATCAGTTCAACAATACACTTTATTCCTCAGCGTGGAAATCGCAGTTCCTTTCTGGGATGATTATGCCGATTATGAATTTCATCGGCAACCTGGGTTACGTGGCGATTGCCATTCTTGGCGGATACCTGGCAGTGAAGAAGGCCATCTCGGTCGGCGACATCCAGGCGTTCATCCAATATGTACGCAACTTCACCCAGCCCATCACGCAGGTGGCGAACATATCCAACGTGCTGCAGCAGACTGCTGCCTCCGCGGAACGTGTTTTTGAGTTCCTTGAAGAGTCGGAAGAAATTACCGAGACGTCCAACCCGATTGAGGTGGACTGCGTGGAAGGAACGGTTGAATTCAAGGATGTCCATTTTGGCTACAATCCTGAGAAGATCATTATCAATGACTTCTGCGCCACCATCACCCCTGGCCAGAAAGTTGCAATCGTAGGCCCTACGGGCGCAGGCAAGACCACCATGGTCAAGCTGTTGATGCGGTTTTACGATGTAAACAGCGGATCGATTTTTGTGGATGGACACGACATCCGCGAGTACCGCCGCAAGGATCTTCGCGACCAATTCGGCATGGTGCTTCAGGATGCCTGGCTGTATAACTCCTCGATCATGGACAACATCCGTTATGGGCAGTTGAATGCCACAGATGAAGAGGTGATCAAAGCTGCCAAGACCGCCTATGTTGATCACTTTATCCGTACGCTCCCCGAAGGGTACAACATGGTGTTGGATGAGGAGACCTCGAACATTTCGCAGGGGCAGAAACAGCTGCTGACGATTGCCAGGGCGATCCTTTCGAACCCGCGGATATTGATCCTGGACGAAGCCACCAGTTCCGTTGACACGCGTACCGAGGTGCTTATTCAGAAAGCCATGGATAACTTGATGAAGAACCGCACCAGTTTCATCATTGCGCACCGCCTTTCGACCATCCGCAACGCGGATTTGATTTTGGTGATGAACAACGGCGATATCGTGGAACAGGGCACGCATGAAGATCTGCTGGCAAAGAACGGTTTTTATGCCGAGATTTACAACAGCCAGTTCGAAGCCGCTGACTTGTATTAAGTAAGACTTCTATCATTGGCGAGCCCTGAAAAATTTTCAGGGCTCGCAATGACAGTAATTAATATAGGTGTCTAGAAAAACACCCGAATTCTGTTGCCATTTCCAAAAAGTAAATGCCTTTATTTAACTTTGCTGCCTAAAACCTGTTTCAAGTTTTGATCCACCCGGTAGGCATCATATATCTGGAAGGTCATTTTGGTCTGGGCTGTTTTAACCACCATTGAGTCTGGAGAGTTTGATTCATAATCGCCCGGGTAGATCTCAATTCTTTCCAGTGATTCCAGCGGAATGGCAAAGTTGGCGGGGTTTTCTGCCAGGCTCAAGTTGGGGTCCTGCTGCATGTAATTGATATTGGTTTTATTATCAATCATGAAAATCAGCCGTTTGTCAGTGACCAAAAGGAGATAACCCTGTTTCGAAAAGATGCCGGTCTTTTGACTGATCTTGTTAACTACCAGTCTGGTTTGTTCAGACTGCATGGGGGGGATTGCAGGCGGCATGGAAGGCGGAATTGGGGGAATTGGGGGTGGAACATTTTCAGGGCTCATTTTTCCTCTGAGAACTTCAGTTATTTTTCCAAATTTATATTGATTGAAGAAATCAACCAGGTGTCATTAGTTTTAGTGAACCAAAGTTTCACCGTGTAAACGTCTTCACCAAGTGCGGCTGTGCCAACCATTTGTGCCTCGTCTTCATATACTTCAGTGTTTGTGAAACTCCACTCAGAAAAATTAAGGGATTGTATATAATTTCCCCAGGCACTTAAATCTCCAACCTCGCTATGGATGCCTTCTGAAAGCATATTCCACGAACTGGCAGTATCTCCTTTTCTTATCGCGGTCATAAATCCTTTTCCAAGGTCATTTACTGCCGTGATCTCTTTGATTGAAACGCAGGCAGACAGACCCATGATAAGGGTGATGCATACAATAAGCATTATCGCGATTTTGTTCTTCATTTATTTCTCCACCGCATTTCTACCTTTCTCTTCGAAGAGAAAAGACACTGAATATCTCTATTATAGAATATCCTCCAAATGATCGCGTTATTCCTTGGAGATTTCCACATCAATCACTTTTTCTGAATTGGCAGTGTTTTTCTCGTTTTCCCATCGCATAAACTTGTCAAGGTCATTTTTTATCTGGGCAAGCACAAAAGTGAGCACGGCGGCATCGTCAATTAATCCTGCCAGCGGGAACCAATCCGGCATCAAATCCAGAGGCGAGACAAAATAAATCACGGCGCCAACCACCATGGCAATCGAGCCCCAGGGGATGATCGTGTATTGTTTGCTGAAATAAGCCTGTAAAAGTCTAAAAACGGTTTTCAGATTGTTGATTAAATCAGCAACCGGGCCTTCCATTTTTTCTTTGCTGCCTGCTTTTTTCATGGCGCTGTCGAGCAGGCGTTTTGATTTCTCAGGGTCTTTAAGATAGTCTTCAGCTCGATTTTTTGACCTGGCGGCAGCTTGAGCTACCTTTTCTGGATCTGGCTGATAGTTTTTTTTCTCGTCCATTTTTGTTTTCCTATAGTAATAAAGAGGATTCACCAATATAGATGATTGGGCGGAAGGATACCATGCCCAGATAGGCACAGGTTCCGCGGATGGGGGTGTAGCTCGATTTTGCCTGTTGAATGGCAAATGTCAATTGCTGGTCTGGGATTTCGGTCTCAAGGGTGCAGTGCGGCACCCATTTATCAGGAAGGTAATAAGGTGAGGGTTTGATCTTCTCCTTTTTCAACCGCTGATGGAAAGATTTATGGATCTTTATCAACTGAAGCGAAGGAACCGGGGTCAGGAAGAACACATTTTCTTTGGAAGGGAAGGTGCCAATTGCCGCCAGTTCAATTGGAAAAGGTTTGAGGGTGGCAGCAAAATCGCGCAGAATGCGCATGAGGGTATCAGATTTTTCGGGCGGCATGACAGCCAGGGTGAGGTGGGGACGGTCTCCCATGCTTCCCAAGACACGGGCTAGTCCCTTTTGATAGAGGGTTTCTCGAAATTCTAAAATCCGTTTTTCTGTTTCAGAGTCAAAATAGAATTGAATGGCATAGCCTTGCGGGGTTTCTTCTGTCATGACTCCCTTTCTGTCTTGTTATTTCTTGGGCAGCAGCAGATATACTCCAGCCGCCATCACCAGCAATCCGAGAATCCGCGGCCAGGTGATGGGCACGGGAGGCATTCCTCCCCAGCCTTTGGCATCCACGATCACGGATACCACCATCTGCCCGAGGATGAGAGTGGCCAAACCGGCTGCCACGCCGGCTTTGCGCATTGAAAAAGCCACACCGGTCACGATGATTATTCCCAGCGCTCCTGCAATCACCAGCAGAACCGAAGTGGTGCCCGACAGCTGCCAGAACCCTCTGCCTTTGGCAATGAGCAAAACCACAAAGATCAACCCTGCAATCAACCCACCCACAGCGTTCATCAGTACACCGGTTTTGAAATTGCCAATCAAGCTGCCGATGCGTCCACCCAGCGTGGATTGAGCGCCGATGGCGATGCCGGTAACGAGGGCAACCATCACTCCCAACAGTAGCAGATTGGTCAAAGGCAGCCTCCGTTTAAAATTCATTTCCAAATCCAATATTAATGTTGAAATTCATCAATATATTCCTTAATGGTTGGCAGCGCGGTTAGGCGGTCATAGAAGAAATTATTTACCAGGTTGATAACCATGCTTCTGGCTGCTTCAGCTTCAAAAGTAAGCACCTGTTTGCCATGTGGATTCGCAAGGGCGTCTCTCAGTTTTAAGAGGTGGCTGACAATTTCAGTTTCCTCTTCACCTTCAAGGGCTTTAATCACTTCGATGATCAGCCTGTCGGTGGATTCGACAAGCTGATCGCGGGTGATGCTGGACCCGGGGATGCTGGCATCGTCAATGGTTCGTATCAAGGACCAGACCTGGTAAAGCATGGTGGCGGGTTCATCAAAGAGTTCGCGCAGAAAGCTGGCTTCTTCATATCTTCCGGTTAACCGGAAGATGTTATACATACGTTTCGCCACCTTTCCGTAATTAATATCTTTTGTTAAATATTTTCTTACTTCTCCTTCAAGACGGGTCACATATTCATCCAGGGCATTTCCTGATATGTGTTGTGCCAGCTTGGAAAAAATAGGTACTGAAGCAGCCTCTAGATATACTTCTTGAAAATAGGGGTCAAGGTAGCCATCCAGTGGTGTGATATTCCCATTGGGTGCTTCCCAGGTGACATCCAGCATGTTGCTGGCATTGGCTAACTGCTTGCGCAGGGGGTCGGCTACCACCCAATCCAATTTGCACCAACCCGGATCGGAACTGACTTCCTCCCAGGTGATGGTCAGGTTTGATCCTTCTGGTGTGAAGCCTTCAATTCTTTGTGCTTTGATTTGATCTGGGCGCCATGCTATTGCTGAACCGGACTTGAATTTTTGATCTCCAACCACAATATCCATCGGGTATGAACCGAATTTCACTTCAATAAGTTGAAAATTGGGACCCTGCATAAAGGAAGTTGATTTTTCCAGCATGATGTGTGAAAGAATCTGACAAGCTTCTTCACGGGTATCGGCAAGAATATTTACCCTTTCGAAGTAATCACAATCGCCCGGGTAAGATTGAATCTTCGATTGAGCGGATGACCCCGACAATGCCAGCGCGGTTTCAACCTGACCTGGAATGTCATCAAACTCGACGATATGTCCAACTCGTTTATAGTATTCAAGTTCTTTATCGCTAAAATCGAGCATGCTGATCTTGTGACCAAACACTCCGCTGCGTGATGTGGCTACGAAATCATCTTCCTCTTTGGTAGAAGCCATGCTGGTCAACCATTGCAGGGCTTCTTCCTCTTCGATTTCGACGCCCAGACGTTTGGCGGATTCCATTATCCGGTGAAGGTCGGTTTGTTGATCTGTCTGGATGTTGGTCATTTTTGCTCCTGATATAAGTGCGGTTTGATCTGAACTATGCTTAGTATAGCAAAATATAGAGTGTATTAATGAAAAGGGAAGAGATACTAGTCTGTTGCTGCTGAACGGGAGGAATTCGTCAAAATTTTACGGAAAACTTCTGCCTGGTCGCGGGCATCTGCTAAGGCGTTGTGAGTGAGCTTTCGTTCTTCGAGAAGTTTTCGGCTCATCTGCTGCATGGAGGTTTGCCCCCATTCCACGCCGGTTTGCCCCATGAAATAGGCTTTAATATCCAGCGCGCTGTGACCGAAAGGGTTATACCCCAGATATCGGTGAAAATAATCGTTGATGAACATCCAGTCAAAGGGAGCGTTGAGGGCTACAAAAACAGCCCGCTTATCATTGACGGCGATACTTTTCACCCAATCGGCAAAAGACTGCATGGCATCCTTTGCGGGTTTGCCATTCTTTCGTAAATAATCCAGTGACAATCCATGAATGTCCATGGCTTCTTTAGAATAATTATCCCGGTCAGGTTGCAGTTCAATGTAGAACGAGATGGATGGATTATCCACCAGGCAGGCGCCAATGGAGAGCAACGCAAAATCCGCCGGGATGGGGCCGGCGGTCTCAACATCAACACTAATATAAATTTCATCAGGCATAAACGTCATTATACCTTGCCAATGCAGAAATCCTTTATGAATTTAGTGATGCCTTCATTAATCTATACGAGAAATATTGGAGAAAAGATGCATTTCTCCGCTTGACCGTTTTCTGATACTTCGAGTATTCTAATAATGTCTAACAGAGGTTTTCCATGGATTTTGTATCTCCAAGCCCTGAGAACAGCGTCACAAGCGAGACAAAAACTGGTTCCGGTTTTCTGATCTTCGCTATGTTAATGATGATCATGCTTTCGATCGCTGTGCTGCTGCCACTCTTTCCAAACGATTTTTTCCCTTATCTGAGAATTGGGCAGGAAATTGTTAATACCGGAGCGATTCCAACCACCGAATTCATGACTTATACCCGGTTTGGCGAACCTGCAGTGTATCTTTACTGGCTGCCGTCATTGATCTTTTTGGGAGTTTACAATCTTGGGGGTGTCACCCTTGTCAGTCTGCTGACTGCACTGTGTGTTGGAATCTTCTATACACTTTTGTGGCTTTGTATGAAGGAGCTCAAGGTAGGTTCAATCGTGGCAAGCCTGGTTTTGCTGCTGACCGGGTTGATTGGGGTGAACTATTGGGCTACCCGGCCGCAATTGTTAACTTACCCTTTTTTTGGGCTGGCTTTATTGCTGGTGCTGCGCTGGCAGACCCGAGATGAAAAGAAGCTATGGCTGCTGCCGCTGCTGGCGATGGTCTGGGCGAATTTGCATGGATCATTCATTGTTCTATTCTTCTTGCTTGGTCCGGCAGTAATCTTTGGTAGAGGTAATCGACAAAAACTGATTTTGGTCACATTAGCTTGTCTGGCTGCCACCTGCATCAACCGGTACGGGCTTGATGTTTGGGCAAGCATGTTTTCGATGGTGAATAGCGAATCCATCCGCACATTCAGCGTGGAATGGCGCTTGCCGACCAATGAAGGCTGGCAGAATAACCTCTTTTTTGCACTTCTACTGCTGATTCCGACCATGACCGCCCTCACCCAAACCAAAACCAAGGCGCTATACTGGGTTTGGTTCGCCGGGTTTGGTTGGATGGCGCTCTCGGCGGTGAGGTATGGGGTTTGGTTTTTACCTGTTGAAGCCCTTTTGATGGGGGTGATCCTTTCTCCGTTTGTGGAAAGTCGGATCAAGTCGCGAAACATACTGCAGGTGCCGGTGATGAACAAGGCGCTCGGTGTTTTATTGTTGCTTTTCCCCATTGCACTATTGCCGGGTATGCGAGGGCTCTGGTGGCAGCAAGCTCCGCCAGTGAACAGCGCCACCACGCCTGTCGCAGCAGTGGAGTGGCTGAGAGAGAATCCCCAATACCCCGGCAATTTGTGGAGTGATTTCACCTTTTCCACATATTTATCCTACGCACTGCCAGAGCGCAGTCTCTTCATGACCAACCGGTTTGAAGACTTTCCACCTGAACAGTTCAACGACAACAAGCGCATCGCCCAGGCGGATTTTGACTGGCAGCAGGTTCTTGATCAGTATCAGATTAATCTTCTCATGCCCAGCATCGAAAATCAGCCAGATTTGATCGCCGCTGCTGGTTCCTCCCTCAATTGGATCGAAGTTTACCGGGATGAGAAAGCAGCAATATATGTCAGGGTGGAGCCTTTGAAGGTGGAGAAATAGAATGTCTGTCATCAATGCCAAGATAAAAGCCAAAAATGTTGGTTCGGGATTCCTGATCCTTAGCCTGATATTGGGGATTATCCTGATCATTGCTTTTTTGTTGCCGTTGGCTCCCAGCGATTACTGGACTTATTTGCGTATCGGTGAAGAGATCATCCATACAGGGGCGCTTCCAACAACTGAATTTATGACCTATACCAGCGGTGGACAGCCGGCTGTTTATTCCTATTGGCTGGCATCATTGATCTTTTTCGGCGTATATCAATTGGGCGGCTTACCGATGACTGTTTTTCTGGGGGGATTATTTATTGCTCTTTTCTATGCGCTGGTCTGGATGTGCCTGCGTGAATTAGAAATTAGCCCTGTTGCATCAGGGTTGATTCTACTCATAATAGCTTTACTTGGAAGCAATAACTGGTCTGTTCGCCCACAGATTTTTGTGTTTCCCTTGTTTGCTCTTAGTTTGTGGGTGTTGATCAGATGGCATGCGAGAAACAACCGTGGGTTGTGGTTGCTGCCGCTTATTTCGATTCTGTGGGCAAATCTGCATGGGTCGTTCATCTTGCTTTTTGTTCTGCTTGGAACGGCGTTGATTTTTGGCCGTGGCAGTCGCCGCTGGCTGGCTTTGATTCTTGGCTTTTGCCTGGCAGCAACTTTTGTGAACCCTTACGGGGTTGATCTTTGGATGAATGCGTCTGGCATGGTTGGAAATGACATAATTTCCAAATTCAGCTACGAGTGGCAGCCACCCGAAAACCGCGGCTGGCAAATGAACCTTTTCTTCGGTTCGCTCCTTGTCATGGCTCTGGTCACAGCTTTCAGCAAAATTAAAACCAATTTATTATGGTGGATCTGGTTTTTGGGGTTTGGATGGATGGCGCTCTCGGGGATGCGTTACGTGATCTGGTTTTCGGTGATTGAAATGCTGCTGCTGGCTCAGCTGGCTGCCCCCTGGCTGGGTCAAACCCTGGATCGCCGCCCTGTTTTTCAAAATAAAGTCTTTAATCTCGTATTAGGGATTGTTGTGCTGCTTATTCCTCTCTTTACGTTGCCTAGCATTCGGCAGCAATGGTGGCAGCAGGCGCCCGAAAATATCAGTGATACAACTCCTGTCCAGGCTGTGGAATGGCTGGCACAGCGTCCTGAATTGGAAGGCGAGATGTGGGCGAATTGGGAAGCTTCCATTTACATGACATATGCCCTCCCCGGGCGCAAGATGTGGATCACCAATCGCATAGAAGATTTTACTGAAACCCAGTTAATCGAAAACACCCGTCTCATGCGCGCAGCCGATGATTGGCAGGCGATTCTTGATAAATATGTAGTCAATCTTCTTTTGCTGGATCGGGTTTATGATGAAGAACTGATTAAGGCTGTCTCATCTTCAAGTGAATGGGAGCAAACCTATTCCAACGATCAATCAATCATTTTTACCCGATAACCACAAATCGTTACTCTTTTTCAGCAAGTTCAGGCATAGGCAGGGCATCAATCAAGTTTTTGCCTCGGAAACGTTCGATATAGGCTCTAGTATCCCAATATTCCAGCCCTAGTTCATCCACAATCTCAAAAACGGACTGTTTGCCTTCAAAGCGCATCATCATCTTTTCAATGGCGCGATTTAGCGCCCAGTTGGTTTGCCAATCGACAAACAAACCGTGACCAGAAAGGAAAACAGGTCCGCGGAATTTGCGTTTGGGCAGGTAGTTGCTGCCGTAAATGCGGATCATCTCTTCAATCACCTCGGCAGCTTCCATGAGCTTTTCTTCGTGCATGATTGAAAGGTTATCGTCAGTAGTGTGATATTCGGGGTATGGATAGCGGGTTACCGAGATGCAGGGGATGTTAATGCCAGGGCCGTTGACCACCCGTTCGTCGTTGGCGATCACATCGGCGAAGGTGCCTTCGCGGAACTCACCGCCGCGTTTTTTTAGTACGTATTGACCGACCCGGTCGAGGATGGCGTCGTGCTGGCGGGTATGTTGGAGTGCCAGGGTGTTATTGTTGCCAGTCATTTCAATGAAGATTCCGCCCTTGATGGATGGGATCAGACCTTCGTGATGTGCCAGGTAGGATATTGTGCCAATGGTTTCGGGTCCGAACCAGAAACGTACACTCATTGACCCGGCAGGCAGCGGGTTAGCAGCCAGGCGGCGGGCAATCTCAATGGCTGTCACCACGCCGGCGGCGTCATCATTAGCCTGGTTGGGATGGCAAACATGTGCCATGACGAAAATTTCACCCGCTGAGGCGGAAGGTCCGCCCTGGGGATGGATTACCGCCGTGGCAACTTTAAAGCCGGGGTTGGCGTTGGTGTTGAACTCCACATCAATAACGGCGTGATATTTCTTGTCGCGGGGAAGGGTGTCAAACAGATTCTTTGAAAGGCAGAAGCCCCAGTCTCGGTCATAATATTTAAACTTCCATGGGATGGCGTGTGGACGTTCCTTGTTGTAATAAAGATGGGGCTCCAGTTCTTCCCAGGTGAGGATTTTATCGGTGGGCAGAGAGTAAGAAAGCAAGTGCAGGTTGTTGTCTTTGAAATCCACCACCTTTTGACCGTCTTCAGTTTCAAGGTAGGCGCGGCGCACAATGTAGCGCTCCGGCACATACCAGGTCCATACCGGGGTGAGCGGCTTATAGCTTTCAATGGTGAAATTGGCGTTTTCAGGCAGGTAGGATCCGATCAACTCAAGCGCAGTATCCATGCCATCAGAAGCCAGGGTGCGGTGCATGGGGATGATCTCGGCGAGAATATCTTTCAGAGAAGTAACAGGTTTCATGGCGGGGATCCAATCTTTTGCACGTTCAGGGGATTCAATAATATAGGTAAGCCCGGGTTCGGGATGTTCTTTCATTGCATTGACAGCTACCCGATAGGTTTTATTTGCATCCAGCAGGCGGGTGTCGCAGTTGCCGATCATACGACGGGAGGCAACCTCACGATCAAGAATTGCGCCAATGGGCTCGAAATCTAATACCACGCCGCGATCTACGTCACGCACAAACATGGTATAGCTCAATTCGTGCGGACGCCCTTGCGCGTCAATGCCGATGCCCTTGAATTCCTTGAGGTAGCGATAATCCACTTCGGCAGCCTGTTCGCAGTGATGCAGGAAGGTGAACGATTTGCTGTAAGGCAGTCCCAATACCAAAATTTTGCCATTCCATTCGCGTAATTTGGTGAAAATGGTGGTTTCACCGAAACAATCCGCGGACTGGTGGGCGGCAACTTCATCTGCATGTCTGCCGATTGCTGCCACGGAATAGATGGCATGAAAGCTGCGTTTGGCAAGCGGATGCTGCCTGACGACTTCGGTAAGCACCCCCATTTGAGAGGGGGTGTTGCGGATATCCCAGGGAGAACCTTTGAGGAAGCCGTAGTTGAAGGTGGGCATCATCAGCGTGCCGTTGGGACCGAGCAGTTCAAGCAGGGTGTTAATGACCGTTTGAGGGCCGCCATCCACGCCACCCGGGGTTCTTGATAAACTGGAATAGGCGCTATGAACGAAAATGGTATCGCCCTCGTTGATGCCGAGGGCGGAAAATTCTTTGATCAATATTTCTTTTGTGATCATTCCTTGCTCCAATGGTAAAAAAAGATACCTTATTTTACCAAAAGAAGATTTCCCCTAGGGAGATGCAAAAAATGAGTGATTATTCGTGATAAGGAACCAGTTCCGCCAGTTTTCGGCCGTCCTTATCGAAGAGGGTGAGCAGCTGGCTGTCTGCCATGTAGTTGGTTACCCGTTTTAAGGCGTCGTAATATCTGAAAGTCTGATCCATGATTTTTTCGGGACAATTCATCAAGGTTGAAAAGATGTCATCCTCGAAATTAATCTTGTCTCCGTCTGTTGTGTAGGAACCGCCGTAGCTGTTGCAACCATCTGTACCGCCGATCGCATCTTCGCTGAAATTGAGAGTGACAATTACATCTTCAAGAGCGTTTTTTCCATCAAGATTAATTAACTGCCATTGGGTGTCAACCAGGCTGACAGGTTTGGCGCAGGCGCTGAGTATTAAGGCAACAACCGTCAGAGCAAATAAGATTCTTTTCACAAGATCTCCTTTATTTATTGTTATGACGGATTGTAATCATTAGAAGTTCCCTCAATCATAGCGCAGGTAGCCCGTTTCCAGGGCAACCACATAATCACGGCGGTTGTTTTTGCGCGCTTGTTCGACCGCCGCAGAGTAA
The DNA here is from genome assembly GCA_964468875.1 of uncultured Anaerolinea sp. Lineage (GTDB taxonomy): Bacteria > Chloroflexota > Anaerolineae > Anaerolineales > Anaerolineaceae > UBA6107. The sequence goes on from CAYXWV010000045.1 coordinate 21,294, forward strand.
TCGTAGGCTACCAGAATGATTTCGGCTTGCCATTCGGCTTTATTTTCAGTGAGAATGGCATAGCGGGCATGAGGCGAACCATTCTCCACTACAAAATAATCAGCACTGTCGTCCTCATAGGCAGGTACGCCCACACTGCCCGGGTTGACGATCTGCAGTCCATTAGGCAGCTGCACCATGCGGGGTGTGTGTGAATGACCGCATAGCAGCTGGGGTGTGTTGATCTCGTTTAGCCGCGGGGTGATCTCTTTTGGAGTTGAAAGCCTTACGCGCCCGTTTTCAATGTTCTCAAGCAGGTAAGTGGTATCACAGGCAGGTGAACCGTGACAGAGGGTGAATGTGTTATCAATGATTCGCGTGGCAGGCAGGCTTGCCAGCCAATCCAGTTCGGATTGGTTGAGGAACTGTCGGGCATAGCTATCTGACAACCCCATTTCGGAGGGAGTCTTCTCGACCAGGCAGCGGTCATGGTTGCCGCGGATGAAAGCCCAGTCTTGCTGCATCAGAAATTGGATGGTTTCCTTTGGCCAGAGCGGACCGGAGATCAGGTCACCCAAGCAAAAGATGCGTTCCACCTGTCTGGTTTTCAGGTCATTCAGTACGGCTTCAATAGCCGGCAGATTGCCGTGTAGATCAGAGAGGAGGGCGATTCGTGTCATGGCATCCTAATTAATCGTTCTGGGGTGTGTTTTGATTCGATGGATTTTCAGATGAAGGTTCTGTGGGGATTTTTACTTGAGTGCCAGATCCCTGGTTGCCTGATTTTTGTTTCAATTTCTTTCTCATCTCATCGTAAGCAGACCAGAAGCACATCAAAATGAAGATGGCGCCAAGAACAAAGACCAGGGTGGTTAACTTTGGAAATTTCAGTAAAACCAGCCAGCCGACACCCACCACCCCCAACACGCCGAGCAGAAAGTTAGCCAGAAACCCCAGAATTGCTTTTGTCTTGTTCATCTGTCACCTCGCGTTATGCAGTGGCTCAATTATAACCAATCTGGGTTGCAGCATAGTTCCCCGATATTTTGAAATAATCGGGAGACTAAACAATATCGGGCGTCTGGGTGCAATGTTTACTGCATGGATTTACGCCAGCCGTTGGCTTGTGCTTCAGCTTCAGTACAGAACCAGCGCTCGCCATATTCCGGTGAGATGACGGTTTTCTCGTAGTACTCCCCTTCAGGAACGTGGTAGATCTTGACACCTTCTTTGTTGATATTGCCTTTGATCACGCATCCTTGTGGAGGGGTGGTGCAGCCTTCAGGGCAGGCGCCGCTGGCAGACTGTTCGGCAATGGAGGTTTCGGATATCACCTCAACCAGGTCGCTGCGCATGCTTCCGGATCGTTTTTCAACTTCAGCAAAGCTTTGACTGCAAGAGGTGTCAGGCGGCCAAAAACCGGCTTCCGCAAACCCCGCCCTGACCAGTTCGTAATTGACAAACACATCGTCCACAAAGACATAACGCAGCAGCCTTCCATATGGGTCCGTTTCGGATTCATCCATGACCAGCAGTACCTCTTTTCCTTCCACCAGGCTGCGGTTATAGTCCACGGCTTCTTCGTAACCAGGCATGCCAATCTCGGGGGTATCCATGCCGATGTAACGCAGCCGATAAGTGCTGCCGTCGATTTCTATATCAATCGTATCGCCGTCAATGATTTCAACCACATAGGCGGTTTGCTGCTTGGTGTTCTCCGGAACACAGGCTGCCCCGCGGATGCTCGAGAGGTCTGACTGTAGTGACGGTTGCGAAACGGAGGGATTTGAAATTGTTTGAGTGGGGGATAATTCTGCTGTAGAGACAGTCTGGGTTGGTGCGGATATATTGTTTGAAATAGAATTTTTTGTGCATCCTGTGATCACCAATGACATAATCATCAATATGCCCCCGATTATTTTGAGTATCTTTCTTTCTGTGGAGATTATGTTGTTTTTGTTTATTGGCTCGCTGATTATTCTTGGGATTTTTAAGTCCTTCTTCAGCCAACACAGGGGACTCTTTTTTCGAGAAGGAAAACCATTCTGATCGTTCATTTTTACCCCTTGTAGCGGTAATTCATACTAATCGGAGAACGCGGCAATGATCACGGGAAACAGCAACTATGTAGAAAGCCGTAAAAAAAATAAGACTTCTTATTATTGCAGGTTGTTTTGATAGAATTGACTTATCTAAGACTTTAGTGAGATAACCATGAAAAAATCGTGGGTAACAAAAATTTTCATCTTTCTGGGATATATTTTAATCCTCTTTGCTTTTCTGAGCGACCTGTTGCGCGGAAGAGATTTTCAGTTCGGTTGGGCTCAGGGAGTGTTTTTCGTTGCAGGTCTGATTTGTTTGCTATCAGGCTGGCTCTTTATGAAGAATAAGGAAAGGTTGTTTTTTGCGGCTTCTTTTGCTCTTGTCTTTCTTTTTTTTGCGTTTATTAAATACCAGATCTTTGACATGGATGATTTCCGGATTTGGACGGATACCAAATCTTATGTGCAGACTGCTGTCCTTCCACTTTCGAATCAAGATTTCTGGTTTGGTTTGCGTCCTTTCTTATTACCTTTGATCTATAAGGTTTTCGGGGCGAACCTGATTAATTATACGGATGGGCTGCTAATGAATCGGGTTTTGCTGTTTCAGTTCGGAATGGCAACGGTGGCCTGGATGCTGTTAGGGTATGCCTTTAGCCGGCAATTTGTAAAAATACAAAGTAGATTGGCGGCAGTGATCATAACTGCTTTGCTTGGTCTGGGGCTGCATGCCAGTATGTGGGATAAACTGCTCCTCTCTGAATCCATTTCGAATAGTTTGTTTTTGTTGATCCTTGCCCAGGTGCTGTTGTTGGTGAAAACAGTCAATCGAAAACAGGCCTGGTGGGGGGCAGGGTCCTTGTTGTTGAGTGTGTTACTTTTCATCGCTATTCGCGATGCGAACGTATATTTTGTACTGTTAGCCGCGGCGGTGGGTTTGCTCAGCCTGTTCTTTTTCAAGGAGCCTCGCCGCTTGATACTGACCGTCAGCCTGGCAGGTGCAGCCGTTGGGATAATCTCTTTTGTGTTGGTTAACCAGTCGCAGCGTTGGTGGACGCCAGTACAGCATGTATTACTTGAACGGCGTAACTCTGAGCAGCAGTTGGCGGCGTATTTCGCGGCGGAGGGTTACGATCTGATGCGCATGGATAAGGAGCTCACTGCTGCGGAAGCTGAAAACGCCGGTCAGCCAGTGGACATAGAACATGAACAGACTCTGCACGAATTGAAGTCGGTCTATACCCGTTTCTTGATCAGTCATCCTGGTTACATATTCTTGGCACCCTCTAACTTGTCAAATTTACTCAACCCGGTCAATTTTGAGTATCGATACAATCACAAAGCGCCATCCGGCTGGACTACGACTTTCACGAACTTAATCTATCCGGCCGGCGCTTGGGTTTACCTGGCAGGTTTGGGATGCTGCCTGCTGGTGTTTGTACTTAACGGCAGGAAGCTGGAGCCTTCCCTGCTGGTGGTGTTCTTTTTGCTGGTCAGTGCCTGGCCGCTGGCACTGCTGATCTGGCATTCAGACACCATGGAAATTGAACGCCACGCCCAGCAGTTGATGATCCAGTCGCGCATCGGTTTCTGGTTCGCGTTGGTTCTGCTGGTGAATGCGCTCTCGGAAAAGATCGCGAAGAAAAAAAGGCCGCCTGATCTGCTTGCAAAGATGGCAAATTTTTCGAGTGGGATGTTATAATTGGTGAGCGTTAGTTAACAATGTGTTTTTCTATTGGCCCCGTAGCTTCGTAACCCTCGAAGAGGGTTTATTCTCGAAGAGAACGTGGTCACCCGAAGATTGCTGACGTAGAGCGCATATTAACAATTGGCAACACAACAAGGACCCGTAGCTTCGTAGATTCTCGAAGAGAACGTGGTTAGAGCGCATATTAACAATTGGCAACACAACAAGGACCCGTAGCTCAGTGGTTAGAGCGCGCGGCTCATAACCGCTTGGTCGCTGGTT
>CAYXWV010000046.1:0-24151 GCA_964468875.1 uncultured Anaerolinea sp.
TTTGCTTTTTTTTCACCATGTTTACAAGGTTTAAAACTTTGTCAACGTATTACTCTCTTCACTTAAAACCAGTTTCTCCGAATAAACAAGATCACCACAATTATACAAGAGATGATAACAAGCGCAAGAATGGCAAGGTATGCCCAACCTGTGCCTGTGAGCGGGATGCCGACGTTCATGCCAAAAAAACCAGTGATGATTGTTGGAATACTCAACACGATGGTAACAGATGCAAGAAATTTCATCACTACATTGAGGTTATTTGAGATGATTGAAGCAAAGGCATCCATCGTTGAACTGAGAATATTTTCAGCAATGGCCACCATTTCGATGGCTTGCTGGTTTTCTGTTAAAACATCTTCCAACAAGTCTTCGTCTTCTTCATATTTTCTGAACAACGCTGTTTTTTGCAAACGTTCAAGCATCAGCTCATTCGATTTTAAAGCCGTTTCAAAAAAAACGAGACTTTTTTGATATTTAAGCAGGTCAAGCACTTCCTTATTACGCATTGAAGCTTGAAGTTTGTCTTCAACGATTTCGATATGCCGATTTATTTGCCTGAGATAAAACAAAAATTTTGTAGCAGCCAGAAGTAAGATTCTCAAGATAAAACGGATTCTCTTTGCAGTGGAAAAGCCTTTGTATTTTGACTTGAGCAGTTCAGCCAGGATTTCATTGTCATATTTACAAACAGTAACTAATAACTTATCGGTATTGATAATACCCAACGGGATGGTTGAAAACGGAATATCCTCATTCTGCTCATCATCATATGGGATTTTGATCAATATCAATGTAGTTCCGTCGTCTTCTTTTTCAGTGCGCGGACGTTCATCCAGGTCCAATGAATAGGTAACGTAATCCAACGGGATCCCAAGGTTTTTGATCACAGTAATTTCTTTTTCTGTGGGGTCAATTACATTCACCCAACAGCCTTCTACAGGCTCATCAATGACGGTAATCCCAGTTCTTTCATTTCCTTTAAAAAAAGTGATCATAAATCCTCCGATGGAATCGTATACCTGCTAATTTTACTCGTTGAAGGGTAATAACTGAAAGTATTGTATAATTATTCTACCGGGGATGACAGGCTTCGACGGGCGAGGCTGGTCCCGGACGGCAAGCCGAGAGGTACCGAACTCGATAAATCAGTACACCAATTAAGTGCCAATCGCACTTCCTATGCAGCAATGCCCCTCGCCGCCTAAGCGTCGAGTCGCAACGCTCATCTGACGCCCTAAGAAGCGTCACGTCTTCCTGCTCCGCTCTTGAACCGGTAGCAGAGCGGACGTCACAAAGTTCAAGTGCCGTGCAGCAAGCCGTGGGTTGCACGAAAGAGGACTTTCGGGTCTGAGCGGCTGGCCCGTCTTTGTTTTTGTGCGTTTCTCACTGACAGGCGACACAGAAAACGTACTACGCTTGTAGAAGTTCGAGGGTCTAATCGTTCGGACGCGGGTTCAATTCCCGCCATCTCCACCTGTGCTCCGGCTAATAACCGGAGCATTTATTTTTCACAGACCAACCCCTTCAAGTAGAAACTCTCCGGAAAGCTCGTTAAGACCGGATGATCGGCGGATTGTGACAAGTAATCTTTGATGCGAATTTCCACACCAGCATCAAGCGCCGCACCGGCGATAATTTTTTGGAACAGTTCTCTTGAAATGCCTCCAGAGCAAGAGAAAGTCACCAGCTTTCCTCCAGGCCGTAGCAGCTTAATCGCCAGCAGGTTAATATCCTTGTAAGCCCGCGAGGCTTTCTCTGCCTGGCTGATGGTAGGTGCAAACTTGGGCGGGTCCAAGATGATCATATCAAACGACTTGGCCTGATCTCTGAACAAACGCAGCAGCTTGAAGACATCTCCCTCCATCACTTGATGTTCTTTTTTCTCAAACTGGTTGAGCATGATATTTTGATTGAGTATCTCCAATGCCGGTGCGGAAGAATCCACTGACAGAACGCTTTTCGCCCCGCCAGCCAGCGCATTTAGTGAAAAACCACCCGTGTAGCAAAAACAATTTAAGATATCCCGGTTCTTTGCCAATTCGAAGACTTTTTGGCGGTTATCCCGCTGGTCAATATAAAACCCGGTCTTTTGTCCTTCGCTTATATCAACATGGTATTTTATTCCGTGCTCGGTCATAATAACGCTTGTGTCTTTCAGATTGCCGGCTAACAGTCCCTGCCGTTCTGGTAGTCCTTCCAATGTGCGTACCTCCACATCTGAGCGTTCATAGATGCAATCAGGTTGCAGCATCTCACCAAGAATTGAGGCGATCTCCTTTTTCCAGAATTCAGCGCCTGCAGAAAGAATTTGCAGAACGATCGTATTGTTATATTTATCCACGATCAACCCGGGCAAGCCGTCCGCTTCACCGTAAACCAATCGAGCAGCCGTTGTGGTCTGCCCTTCTAAAAGTGCTCTTCGCCGTTCAAGTGATTCGCTGATCTTTTTCGCGATGTAATCTCGATTGATCTCCAAATCTACGGAAGTTGTCCATACTCTGGCTTTGATTTTCGACGCCGGGCTGTATGCCGCTTTGGCTATAACCTGTTTTTTTGCATCCAACACCAGTACGGTTTCGCCGCTTTCGGGGCTGCCTTCAACTCTTTCAATTGCTGATAAAAAAATCCAGGGGTGCCGGTTAAGCACCGATTTTTCTCTGCCTGAGCGCAAAACAATTGCTTTATCAACCATTGTTCATTTCCAGTCCAGAGATCATATCGCGCAATCCCTCTTCATCTAATTGTGGAACACCCAGACTGATGGCTTTGTCCAATTTTGATCCGGCATTTTCGCCCACCACGAGAAAATCAGTCTTTTTACTGATACTATCAGTGACTTTGCCGCCATTGTTCTCAATAAATACTTTTGCCTGTTCTCGTGACCAACTAGGTAAAGTACCGGTAATAACAAACACCTTCCCTTCGAGATAGGTTTTGATCTTTGTAGAAGCGTTTTGATCCGCGACAGGCCAAACACCGACAGTTTTCAGTTTTCGGATTAGGTTTTGATTGCCGGGCTTGGCGAACCAATCCACAATGGCATCAGCAGTGTTGGGACCAAACCCTTCCATTTGCTGCAACTGAATAGAGCTGGCTTTGGCGAGCTCGTCCAGGTCGGTAAACTTCTTTGCCAGATCGGCTGCAGCGACTTCTCCGACTCCACGGATGCCCAGACCGATGATCATCCTTTCAAGAGGCTGCTGCCGGGAGTTTTGAATCCCTTCGATAAGGTTATCCGCTTTTTTATTTTTGAACCCTTCAAGCTTCAGAACCTGCTCACGGGTAATCCGGTAAAGATCAGCCACGTCGGCAACAAGCCCTGTTTCTGCCAGTTGTTCCACGATCTTCTCGCCCAACCCTAAGATATCCATCGCGCCCCTTGAGACAAAGTGTTCGAGGTTGCGAACCAACTGCGCCGGGCAGGATCCATTCACGCAGTACCAAGCTACTTCACCTGCAAGATGTTCAACTTCCTGCCCACAGGATGGACAAACTTTTGGCATTTCAAATGGTTTTTCTTTGCCGGTTCTGGCGTCAACAATCGGACCAATCACGTATGGAATGACATCACCAGCCCGCTTGATTAAGACTCGATCCAGAATTCGAATGTCTTTTTCGGTGATGAAATCAAAATTATGCAGTGTCGCCTTGCTTACTGTTACCCCACCCAACTCCACAGGTTCAAATATCGCGTATGGCGTTAAGACACCCGTTCTGCCGACGTTGACTCCAATGTCTTTTAATATAGTAGTTACCTCACGGGCTGGATATTTAAGCGCAATCGCGCCGCGAGGATCCTTACCTACAAAGCCCAGCTCATTTGCTACACGCAGCTCGTCTAATTTGATGACGACACCATCCACTTCAAATGGAATCTCGTCTCGTTGTTCAACCCATTTTTGCGTATGCGCTAGAACTGTCTGAATGTCTTTCACTCTTTCGCTGTAATCGCTGACTGGGAATCCCATTTTTTTCAAATACGTGAGCAGCTGCCACTGCGTCTCAGGTAAAGGATCTGAGCTTTGAACAATGGCATAGGTATAGATAGTTAAAGGCCTTGTGCTGGTCAAAGCCGGATCAAGCTGACGTAATGACCCGGCAGCCGTATTACGCGGATTTTGATAGGTCTTTTCACCATTCTCTTCAAGCATGCGGTTTAGTTTGAGAAAATCCTCCCGCATGATAAACACCTCGCCTCTTACGACCAACAAATCAGGCGCTTTGATTTCACTCTCTTCCACAGGGATTTTCAATGGAATTGATTTAATCGTTCTTACGTTTGTGGTGATATCTTCACCCACTTCGCCATCTCCACGGGTGGCGCCCTGAACGAGAATACCATTTTCATATCGCAGGACGACAGTCAGCCCATCAATTTTTGGTTCAAGGACAAAGCCCGAGTTAGCAACCCGGGAATCCAATTTCATTATGCGATCGTACCATGCCAGAAGATCTTCATGATTGAAGGCGTTTGACAATGACAGAATGGGCGCGGGATGACGAACCTTGGTGAACTTTTCCAGGGGAGCGGCTCCTGCTCTTTGTGTGGGCGAATCAGCGGTGATCATCTCAGGATGACTTGCCTCAAGTTCGCGCAACTTTTTGATCATCATGTCGTATTCATAATCGCTGATCAATGGTTGATCCAATACATGATAACGATAGTTGTGAAGGTTAATTTCTTTTTGCAGTTGTTTTATCTCGCCAATTTCGTGTTCATCTGTCATGTTTCACCTTCCTACAAAGAAATTATAGCAGTGAAAAAGGAGCGTCTTAATAAATAAAAATGCGACTGAAAAGATTGTATAATCCACTTTATATCAAAGTTAATTAACCATTCTATGGAGGTCATATGAAAATCGTTGCATTTATTGGAGCAGGTTTACTCATCCTATTTGGAGCCTTAATGGCAATAGGTGCGACTGATCCCTCCGGAGACACTGCCTGGCTGCCGATTGGGTTAGTTTTAATTGCGGCCGGTCTGGTGATTATCTTTTTTGCCGCCAGGCGAAAACCGGTTGACCCCACGACAAACGTGACTCTAAAAGTGGATCTGCCCGGCAATGTCGCCATGGATGCCATGAAATGTAAATCTTGCGGCGGTGTTCTCAGCTCTGAAAACGTTTCAATGGTTCAGGGAGCCCCCATGGTCACCTGCCCTTACTGCCATACAATTTATCAATTAACCGAAGAACCCAAGTGGTAAAGTTTTTCCTGCACTGGAGGGATACGATGAAGTTTTTTAAAATAACATGCGCTTTACTGATCATCCTGCTCCTTGGGGCGATTACATCCCCGGTTTTTGCTCAGGATTATCGTTTTCAAGTCCCTGAGATTGCGGTTGTTGTCTCTATTAATCAAGACGGCTCGATTAATCTCGAATACACCATGACATTTGTGAACGATTCAGGCGCGCATGCCATAGACTACGTTGATATCGGTCTGCCCAACTATGATTACAAGCTTCGCGATATCAGCGCAGAAGTGAATGGTGTTGCTGTCGAAAGCATCAACGATTCAAGCGTCGTTCATCCGGGTATTGAGTTGTTTCTTGGTTCGTCAGAAATTCCTGCAGGCGGCACAGGCACTGTAAAAGCTTACATCAATAATGTCAAAACAGTGATCTATCCGGGTACAGCGGTAGAATCCGAACCCTACGCCAGCCTTCAGTTCACCCCGAATTACTATGGTAGAGACTATTGCCACGGTAATACCAACTATCAATTCACCATTTTGTTGCCTCCCGGTATTCAAGATGGCGAAGCACGGTATTATGTTCCATCAGGGTGGCCCGATTCAAACCCGCCAGAATCAATGATCATGGAAGACGGGCGCATCTTCTATACCTGGGTAAGCGACCAAGCCACGCCGTATGATGTATATACTTTCGGTGCCAGTTTCCCTGCGCGCTATTTGAATGAAGGCGCAGTGGTTGAAGAACCTTATGTGCCGCCCTCTACTTCAGGCAATACCAGCAATGGTGTCAAGTTTGACATGGACAGCATTTGCCCAATCGCATTTTGTTTTGGATTTGTAGTTTTCTTTGGACTAATCATCTATGCAGCAACCATTGGTGCTAAAAAACGCAAGATGCAGTATCTTCCTCCAAAAATTTCAATGGAAGGGCACGGTATCAAACGCGGATTAACCGCTGTGGAAGCTGCCGTTTTAATGGAACAACCCATGGACAAGATTTTCACTATGATCTTGTTTGGTTTGCTCAAGAAAAACGCCGCGGAAGTGGTGACGAAAGATCCGCTTGATCTGAAAGCGGCGGCCCCCCTGCCTGCTGATCTTTACGGTTATGAAAGCGACTTTTTGGCTGCCTTTTCTGAGAAAGCTTCCGCTCCTCGCCGTAAACTACTGCAAACTTTGATGGTGAACTTAATCAAGAGCGTTGGCGAAAAGATGAAAGGCTTTAGCCGTAAAGAGACCCTCGCGTTTTATGAGGACATCATTAAACGTGCCTGGGATCAGGTGGAAAACGCACAAACACCCGATGTTAAGGCTCAAGTCTACGAAGAAGTGATGGATTGGACCATGCTGGATCGCAAGTATGAAGACCGTACTCAAAACGTCTTCAGCGGTCCGGTGTTGGTGCCTGCACCATCCTGGTGGTGGCGTTACGACCCAACCTTTAACAGGCCGATTAGTGTTACTCACTCAAGTGCCACTCCCCCGCCTCTTTCTACCTCTGGCGGCAAAACCTTCTCAATGCCCACCTTGCCTGGGTCAGCCTTCGCCGCTTCGGTGGTGAACAGCGTATCCAACTTCTCAAGCAAGGTAATGGGCGGATTATCAGGCTTTACCAGCGGCGTGACCAGCATTACCAATCCCCCACCTCCTCCATCCACGTATCGCAGTTCAGGCGGTGGCCATTCTGGCGGCGGACATTCATGTGCCTGCGCCTGTGCTTGTGCCGGATGTGCCTGTGCATGCGCCGGCGGCGGTCGCTAATCACCGATGAATTTCTTCAATCATTTCTCACGTAACAATGAAAAAACACCAGCATTGAATTTGCCTGCTGTTGGTGTTTATCACTTTCTGCGTGAAACACCTCGCGAAAAATCACGTTTGCACTTGCGTTTAGATCAGGACGGCACTGGTTTATTAATGATCAATGCCAGCCGGGTTTTTCAACTTAACCCAACTGCAGCAATCATGATGTACCTGGCGCTCAATGAAGTACCCCAGGATCAAGCTGCATCCAAACTTTTCAAGAAATTTAACGCACCAAAAAAAGCGCTCGCCGCTGATTATGCCGTCATCCAAAATCAGCTTGAAGCGTTGATTTCTAATGAATACTGCCCAATCTGTGAGCTGGATATCGAAACCACCATGCCGTTTTCTTCAAAACCATCCGCGCCTTACCGCATGGATCTGGCAATAACTTACCGGTGTAACAACGCCTGCTCTCATTGTTATAATGCCCGCTCGCGCAGCTATCCTGAATTAGCAACGGAAAACTGGTTCAATATTTTGGATGACTTATGGAAAATCGGGATTCCGCATATCGTTTTCACGGGCGGCGAACCCACCTTACGTGATGATTTGCCCGAACTTGTCAGACACGCCGAGCAGAACGGACAAATTACCGGGATCAACACAAATGGTCGAAAGCTGAAAGATAAGGCATTTTTGAACCGCTTGATCGAGGCCGGCTTGGACCATGTTCAGATCACGTTTGAATCACACGTTCCTGAAATCCATGACCAGATGGTATGCCACCCCGGCGCATGGGAAGAAACCCTGGCAGGGTTAAAAAACGTTCTTGATTCCAAGCTCTATGTGATGACCAATACAACCATGCTCAAGAATAATAAAGACGCCATCCCCGGTACGCTTGAGTTCTTAGGAAACTTGGGGTTGAAAACAATCGGGCTTAACGCATTGATCTATTCCGGTCACGGTGTAACAGTAGGCACGGGGCTTTCTGAAAAGGAACTTGATCCACTTTTGAGTGTTGCCCAAGCGACCACTGATCGTTACGGACAGCGCCTGATCTGGTACACACCCACCCAATACTGCAATTTTGACCCCGTTAAAAAAGGGTTAGGGATTAAGGGGTGTTCAGCCGCTTTGTATAACATGTGCATCGAACCAGACGGCGCCGTTATTCCATGCCAATCTTATTATCAATCGCTTGGAAACATTCAGACTGAACCATGGGAAAGCATCTGGAACCATGACCTGGCTGTTTCATTACGTGAACGCAGACACGCCCCCGCAAAATGTAATAATTGCAGTTTGTTTAGTGAATGCGGAGGGGGCTGCCCCCTTGCTTCGCATGTGAATTAATTAAGTTATTCTCGGAGGGAAAAATGAAAGCCCGGATTCAATCTATTATTGATCGGATTCTTTACACACCGAAACCTTTTCCAGCAGGACATTATCAGGCTCATCTGACGCTGGAGAATGGTTCTCCATATCGACTTCATTTACGCATCAACGATCAGGGCACTGGCATTCTGATTATCAATGCCAGCACCATCCTGCATTTGAACGAAACGGCGGTTGAATATGCCTGGTACCTGATCAAGCAATCTCCGGTCGAGGTTATTGTTGCGGAATTGGTAAAACGCTATCGGGTGGAATCAGATGTCGCCGCCCAGGATTTTTCAAATTTCAAGGAGCGCCTTGAAACGCTTATCGCAACCCCGGATTTGGATCCGGAGACCTTCCTTGATATTGACCGGGTGGACATTCACAGCGAAGCCTCAACATCCCCCATGCGTCTGGATTGCGCTGTCACATACCAGGTCTCAGACGGTGCCAGCGAATTGTACGCCCCAAACGATCGGGTAAAACGCTTGCTCGATACGAATGAATGGAAACAAATATTGAAAAACGCCTGGGATGCCGGTATACCGCACGTAGTTTTTACTGGCGGCGAACCCACTTTGCGGCCTGACATGCCTGAACTGATCAAGTTTACTGAAGAACAAGGTCAGGTTTGCGGTATGATAACAGATGGCTCAAGATTGACAGAAAAAGATTTCCTCCACGATATCTTATTTTCCGGGTTGGATCATCTCATGATTTTACTAAACCCCGAGTCTGAACAATCTTGGGAAGCCGTCAAAGATGTAATCAATGAAGATATCTTCCTTACTGTTCACCTGACTTTATCTTCAAAGAATCTTTCCAGTTTCGAAAAGTACCTGTTTAAACTAAAAGTTCTTAATGTGAAATCATTATCCTTAAGCGCCGAATCTGCCGAATTATGGCAGCAATTGCCGCAATTCACTCAAAAAGCGATCGAATCGGGATTTTCTCTTGTCTGGGATCTACCTGTTCCCTATTCCAAATTCAACCCGATCGCGCTCGAATTGGAACAAGGCGATGGACGCTCCAATGGCGCCGGCAAAAGCTGGCTCTACGTTGAGCCTGATGGCGACGTTTTGATTGGGCAGGGCCATCCCTCACCGCTTGGCAACATCCTCACCGATTCCTGGCTCAAAATCTGGTCTGAAGCCAAAATTGTCAGTCATGGATAGTAAAGGCTGGCACGAGCGCTTTCTCGTTCAGGCTCGCTGGACCGAGCAGCTTCGGCAATTCCTTTACTCTCAAATTGGACTCAACGCACATTCCCGCATTCTCGAAACAGGATGCGGGACTGGTGTTATTATGTCAGAGCTGGAAAAAAAAGTTGAAACACCGGTTTTTGGAATTGATCTTGATCTAAACAGGTTGTCTTCCGCGAAAACGATTGATCCCAACCTCAACCTGCCATGTGCAGATGTCTATCATCTGCCCTTCCCTGACCAATGCTTTGATTTTGTTTTTGCACACTATCTTTTTCTTTGGTTGAAGAATCCATCTGAAGCCGCAGCAGAAATAAAAAGAGTTTTGCGACCCGGCGGGATGTTGGTGGCGATGGCTGAACCAGATCACCTGGCGCGGATTGATTACCCCAAAGAATTATGGGAGCTTGGTGAACTTCAGACCAGGTCGCTGATTAACCAGGGAGCCAACCCCATGATGGGACGAATGCTTCCGCAGGTCTTTGCGGAAGCCGGGTATCAGGATGTTCAGTACGGATTATCCGGTTTTCAGGAACAACCCGCTTCAATGCCCGACTGGTTTGATTCAGAATGGAAAACCCTTCGCAGAGATCTTCATGAAGAATCCAGTGAAAACCTTGATCAGCTTTATCAGTTGGACAAAAATGCCAGACAAAAGGGAACACGGGTGTTGTGGGTGCCGACTTTCTACGCTTTTGGGATTAGAATTTACTAATAAATTACAATTTAAGCCAAATGTCACTGTCCAACTAATAACTTCGGTACTATAATCTAGACGTTGGTCAGAAAACACATCATCGCTTACATTGCGCCGTTTTCTGACCGCTTTTTTTTTAATCACTTTGGGAGGGAATCATGCAAGGTGTTCACAAAAAATCAGGACGTACGCTTTTTGCTCTTGGGTTAGGCAACCTGGTTGATTCAGGCGAAAGCCAATCAATGGGTGTGCTGACCGCCATCATCACTCAGGTTTTTGGAATCAAACTTGATCTCATCGGCACCATGGAAACCCTGCGCAGTATCGCCCAGACGGTCAGTTCTCCTTTTTGGGGATATATTTCAGACCGCTGGTCGCGAAAAAAAGTGCTTTTCTTTGGTACGGGCATCTGGGGCATCTGGACCATCCTTGTCGGATTGATGCCGAATTTCACCGGACTGATGATTATTCGCATCATTTCGGGCTTGGGATTGGGCTGCTTGATGCCGGCCACTTTTTCTCTTTTGGGAGATCATTTTTCACAAGACAAACGCGGCCGCGCGCTGGGCATGATCAGTCTGGTTGGGCTGCTCGGCACGGTGTTGGGGGTGATCGCCCTCGGCTTCGTCGCCACACAAGATCTGTGGAGATGGGGATTTATCGGTTTGGGAATCGCCAGCATACTATCTGGCATAGTGATTCTTCTTTTTGTTGAAGAGCCCACCCGCGGATCATCCGAACCGGAATTGCAGGGCGTGATTACCAAGGCAGACGAAAGCCGCTACAAAATCAACGTCAAAGACATGTTCAGCACCTTGAGAATCCCGACCATCTGGGCTGCGATTATTCAAGGCGTTACAGGGTCCATGCCCTGGGTGGTGATGAGTGTCTTTCTGATCAACTGGATGGTCACCGAACTCGGATTTAACAACGCTATTTCATTCTCTGATCCTAAAGGAAGCGCGCCGATTGTGTTTGCCTTCGTTGTGATCGGTGCCGCCATCAGCAATTTCGTGGGCGGCATCATCGGAGATTACGCTGAAAAGAAGAATCCAAAATATGGACGCACGATTATCGGACAATTTTCGGTGTTCGTGGGTGTTCCGTTGATGTATGTGCTGATCAAATTCGGTCCCCAGATGAAGTTTGGATTGTTCCTTGCCTGGGCATTCATGACCGCCCTGTTGGTCGGCTGGCCCGGCACAGGCGCCAAACAGCCTATGATGCAGGCCGTTGTGCCGCCTGAAAAACGCTCCAGTGCATTTTCGATGGTTAACCTGGTTGAGGGCGGCTTGTCAGCCTTCTCAAGCATGATAGCGGGCTCTCTGGCAGTCAAGATCGGGTTAACTAATGCCCTCTTGTGGACCATTCCCTTTCCGTGGATCATCTGCGGAATTGGTTTCAGCCTCTTCTACTTCACCTATCCAAAAGACGCAGCCAAAGTCCGCAAACAGATGGCAGACCGCCGAGAGGAATTGCTCGAGGCACACCAAAATTAAAATTTTCAGAGGATTCACTGAAAAGCATTGCCAAAATCAGTGAAGCCGACTATAATTCTGCACGTTGTTCGGGGCGTGGCGCAGCCCGGCTAGCGCGCTTGCATGGGGTGCAAGAGGTCGGAGGTTCAAATCCTCTCGCCCCGACTACAGTAAGTCAAAGACAGACTCGGGCGTCTGTCTTTTTGTTTAATCACGAGGTTGGATTCGCAAATAATGCTCACAAATCCGCTCGCCCTAAAAAACAAATTATTTTAAATTCCTAACGATCCTTCAAATTGCTTATTTTTTATATAAAAAACAACCGGTATCTTTTTCAACACCGGTTGTTTTATTCTTTATGATTTGATCAACTTCAACAAATCTTTTGCCGCATTCGATGGACCATTACGCTGGAATCCATCCACGCCTAACTGGGTAAGCATTTCACCAACAAATACACCATTTTTGAAGAACTTGTTGAAATACTCTTTCGCCAAAACATCATAAAGTTCCGGGTATTGATGAGGGCCAAATACATTGGCAAAATAGGTTTGAACAATGCCTGTAGTGGTGGTGGTTCCTTTGCTCATTACCCTGCCTGAACGGAATACATCCAATGCGGTATCCACGTCATCAATTTTTCTAATAGCGCTTTCGCTTTCGCCAACGTGATCATAATTATTGGCGTATAAAACATAATCGATGCGATGCCCTGCCATGACCGTTTCATAAGTCGTCACCGGAATCACGACCCTGGCGTTGACCTGGTTGGCATTCATGATCACCGCCCGGTCCATCTGTCCAAAGGCATAACCGGGTTGCAGGTCATCGAGTCGCACAAAGGCGCCGATTTCAGTGCCGTATCCGATTACTTCTCCCTTTTCATTGATTGCCAGTGACCCCATATCGTCTGAGATAATGGTCACATCTTCAATTTCCTTTGAGGCAACGGAGCGGAAAGCCTCAAGAGTTTCAGACTTACCCGCACCGGTATCTCCCATAACAAGAATATTTTTCGCTTGTTTATTAACCATTTTCAACTGGAACAACGCGCCATGGAATGGAAGCCGACCGATTTTCATCATGCGAATATTGTGAAGGGTCAGAATCAATTTTTTCACATATCCAAAATAGCCAAAACTCTCATGCTTTGGAACAACACCCACCAGCATTTCATTGTCCTGGTCGTCGTAGAAGAAGGATTTCATCTTCAATTCTTCAGGAAGGTCTTTTTGATCCACACCAAAGAACATGATGGCATCCGGTTTACGCCGTAAATCGGCGCCGGCAGCCAATTCAAACAGGTTACACATCGCGAAGTTAAGCTCAAATTCTTCGATGGTGAAATAGACAAGAATTAATAATGAACCCACCATGGCGGGATAGCACAGCCACCGATCTGGATTGAGATTGACCATTTCAATGGGGTTTGTTTTGACTGCTTCAAAAACACCAGTTCGCTTGTTGTAGCTGGAATTAAAAATCATAGGTGGGTAGAGCAATATCTGGCGAATCACGCTGATATCTTGCAGTTTTGGCTTGTAAATTACTGGGATATCAAGGTTCTTAACCTTTGTGATAGCAGCCAGCTCCGCCCCTGCACTCACCTGCCGATAAATTCTTGGATACCTGCCCGTAATATTCACCTGTATATCTCGATAAGTGTTACGAACCAGATTGGTCAGATGCTCGATCGTACGGCTAAAAGTTGTGTTTGGCCGCAGATCAACATCGGCAACTTCGGTTTGACTGATTATCAAACGTTGGAAATGCCGCCAATAGTTATAAATATATTCAACCAAGCTATTAAAGAGGCTTTTATCCTTAAAAAAGACCTCGGATCCCTGCACTACTTTCACTACATTTTCTGCGGATAACTGGGTTAGAAAAAGAAGTGTAGAGACCAGTTTATTGCAGTCTTCCTCGGTGATTTCATCATGCCCAAAAACTTTAAGTAGTTTTGAGTTTTTCTTTTGAAGATCACTGAGACATCGGTCAAGAAATTTGTGAAATTGATCACTAGACAGCAAATCATCTGCCGTTTCACAAACACGGTCTCTCAACCAAAGAACTATTTTTCCTTCTAGCATTAAAAACGATGTCTTTTTCATAATCCACCTTCCGTAAATTCTCCCTATTATATACAAGAAATCATTAGATGATTTAATCAAAAACGCCCCAGTCTTGTGCTGGAGCGTCTCATTTGTAATAAATGAATTAGTCCAGCAATTTGATTGCCGAATTGATTCGAGTCAGCACAATATCCTTGCCAATCACTTCCATGCTCTCAAACAACGGTGGGCTGACCCTTTGACCCGTAACCGCTACACGCAACAAACCGAAAACCTGACCCGCGCTAAAACCGCTGTCTTCGACCAGATCACGCATGGGCGGTTCTAGTTTATCTTTTTCGATAGAATCTGCTTTCTCTACAATATTCTTCATACTAAGCAGCAATTTTTTACATTGAGCGCCATCAAGCCCCTTTTGAATCAGATCTTCATGGGTATATTGAATTGAGCCTCTAAAGAAGAACCCGGCCATTGGCACCACCTCATCGAGCGTTGGAAGCCGTTCTTTTAAAATAGGAGACAATTTGGTCAAGGTCTCAAGCGAAGGCTGATAGCCTTCTGCTTCAAGGAATGGTTTGACCCTTGCGGCAAGATCAGCATCGTCCAAGCTGCGGATGTGCAAACCGTTGAAATAATCCAGCTTGGTGAAGTTAATAGCGGCAGGCGATGGGTTCAAATGGTCAATGTTGAATTTTTCCACCAGGTCTGGCAAGGTGAAGAATTCGGTGTGATCATCATAACTCCATCCCATCAGGGTGATCCAGTTGACCACGCCTTCGGGAGTATAACCCAATTCTTCCAAATCTTTAACAAAGATGGAGTGGCCGTCTTTCATGGCATCCGCAGATTCGCGTTTGCTCATCTTGCCCTTGCCGCTGGGTTTGAGAAAAACCGATAAATGAATAAAGGTGGGTTCAGGCCAACCAAAGGCGCGAATAATCAGGCAGTGCAGCGGCAAGCTGGGCAGCCATTCAGAGCCGCGAATGACATGGGTAATCTTCATCAGGTAGTCATCCACCATGGCTGCCAAGTGATACAACGCCCATCCGTCAGATTTCACCAGCACGGCGTCATCAATCATTCGGTTGTCAATTGTGATATCACCCCTCAAATGATCATGAACGGTGGTACTTCCGGTCTTGGGTGATTTAAAACGAATCACAAATTTCTCGCCGGCGGCGATTCTTTTGCGTGATTCTTCCAACGGGAGATCACGGCAACATCCGTCATAATGCAAATTCTCTTTGTTTTTCTGTTGTTCTTCACGAACCTTTGCCAGTTTCTCTGGCGAGCAAAAACAATAAAACGCGTGACCAGATTCCACCAATTGTTCGGCAAATTTCTGGTAGATTTCCTTTCGTTCTGACTGCCGGTAAGGGCCGTAGGGTCCGCCTTTATCAGGACCCTCGTCATAATCAAGCCCCAACCATTTCAACCCATTAATCAGTTCTTCTTCAGCTTCAGGAACATATCTTTTTTTATCAGTATCTTCAATTCTTAATATGAAAGTACCGCCAGTTTGTTTTGCGATAAGATAATCAAATAATGCCGTGCGGGCGCTTCCAAGATGCATGTGACCTGTGGGAGATGGCGCGAAACGTACTCTTGCGGGTTGATTTAAATCAGTCATCTTTGTCTCTCAATCATTTATTCTGGTGGATTAAAACACTTTGAATAAGACCAATACCCAACATCAAAGAAAGCAGAGAACTGCCGCCATAACTGATGAAAGGCAAGGTTTGACCCGTCACCGGGATTAATTTCAGATTTACGCCAATGTTCACTATCGTTTGAAAAAAGATCAGCGTGGAAAAGCCATAGGCAATCATAGCACCATAATGATCTTTTGTGAGTCGTGCAGCCCGCAAGCATCGGATAATTACAAATGCCAGCAAGCCAATCACTAATACCGTTCCCACAAAACCAAATTCTTCAGCCATTGCAGAGAAAATGTAATCAGTCGTGCGCACTTTCAAAAAGCGCAATTGAACCTGGGTGCCATGACCATATCCCTGCCCGAGCCAACCTCCACTGCCGATGGTGATCAAGGCTTGCTCAATGTTATACGTGTTGCCATACCGCGCATTGGGGTCAGGGAATAAAAATGTTGTGATACGCTGCTGCTGATAAGGTTCTAGAAAAGGAAAAGCTGCCGCACCCAAACCAATCGCACTCACACCCATGATGAGAATATACTTTGGAGGTAACCCGCCGATCCATAACATAGAAAACCAAATAACCATTAGTAAAATGGATGTACTCAAATTGGGTTGTAGAACAATTTGAACCACAATGCCACCAACAATCAGAAAACTGATGGCAACCCACTTGATGTCCTTATCTTTGCGGTAAGACTTAGCGAAGTAATCTGCCAAAACTAGAATCAACACAATCTTTGCAATCTCAGCCGGTTGAATGTTGACTAATCCAACTTCCAACCATCGTTGAGCACCAAAGCTGGTTTTGCCCGCGACCAAAATCACTGCAAGGAACAACAAAGTAACGATATACATTAATTTTGAAAAACTTCGCCAGTAATGATAGTCAAGCAACGCGGCGATGATCATGACACCAAAACCAATCGCGGCAAATATGGCTTGCCTTTTCACATATCCAGCTAATTCGATATTTCCGGCAATAGCGGAGCGAATCATGATAATGCCAAAAATGGTCAGAAATATGACCGCTCCAAATAGCCAGAAATCAAAATTTCGCCAGATTTCACGCTTAAACATAGTTATCCGACTTTGTGCCTTTGAGAAGCCTTCAATGGAATATCGGCAGTTAATTTTTGTTCACGTCCATCCTGACGCATGCTGATTTTTACTTGATCAGGTTCTATTTCTACATGCCTAGAGATCACTGCCAATATCTCGTTTTTCATGATGGTCAGTTCTTCTTGAGACAAATCGGTCCTATCGTGAATCAAGACCAGTTTCAAACGTTCCTTGGCTTCATTAGCGCTTTGTTTATTAGGTCTACCCCAGGCGGCCATATCAGTCACCTCCCTGCTTGAACAATCCTGCAACTCTCGACAAGAAATCACCTTTATCATCCAACTGCAAGAAGGGAACTGTCTCCCCTTTTATGCGTTTGGCGATATTTTTAAATGCCAAACCCGATTTGCTTTTTGAATCCAAAGCCACAGGTTGACCACGATTTGTGCTGATCACCACGTTCTCATCATCAGGGATAACACCAATCAGTTCAATGGCAAGCAATTCCACCACATCATCAGGAGTGAGCATATCACCCCGTTTTGTCAAGGAAGGATTCACACGGTTGATGATCAGCTTTGCAGGTCCCTTTTCCTCTGCTTCGACAAGACCAATGATACGATCTGCGTCGCGTACCGCCGATACTTCAGGATTGGTTACAACCAGAATAATGTCAGCGGGAGCTATGGTATTTTTAAAACCGCGTTCAATTCCCGCCGGCGAGTCAATCAAAATCCAGTCCACTTCTTCGCGTAGTTCGTCACAAACACGAACCATATCGCTCGGTGAAATGGCTGATTTGTCACGCGTCTGTGCCGCCGGGATCAAGTAGAGCTCTTCCAATCGCTTGTCACGGATCATGGCCTGCCTGATGCGGCAGCGGTTTTCAACAACATCCACAAGATCATAAACTATTCGATTTTCGAGCCCCAAAACAACATCTAAATTTCTCAAACCTATATCACCATCTATACAAACAACCTTTTGACCTTCTTCCGCCAAAGCTACTGCCAGATTGGCTGTGGTGGTGGTTTTTCCAACCCCGCCCTTACCTGATGTGATTGTAATAACCTTCGCTGCCATGCTTATTTTCCCTTTTCTTTATTCCAGATTTCGATTTTGCATTCGTCGTTCTCAATGTAAGCTTCTTCAGGGAATACTTTACCCTTATGATTAACAGGGGGAAAAACAACTTCGCCGATTCTTAATTGGGTTGGTTTTAGATCCAAGGCTCGAATCACCGCGTTATTATTACCCTGAACACCTGCAACTGCCGATCCTCTCAATTTTCCCCAGACTATAATATTTCCAGTTGTAATGATTTCAGCACCCGGGTTTACATCACCAATGACAATCACGTGCTCTCTGGCTTCAACTCGATATCCAGCTCGTAATGTCCGGCTGATCAAAACTGCTTTTTCACTTCCATCTTCTTTTTTTTCATGAAATTCTTCCTGTACGGAAGTCTCTTTCTTCTGTACAAGTGAGGTTTCGAATCCCAATGTCTTCGAATTGTTCGTAGTAGCTTCTGAAGTACTAAGTATTGCCCAAAGAGTAACTTGCAAATCAGACAACTGATCTCGCAAATTTGTAATTTCTTTTACCCGTAATGTAGTAGAGCCGACATCCAGGCATACTCTTGCTCCTGAAAAAAAAGAACTTCTTTCTTTCACCATATCTAAAAGCATGAGTTTCCGATCATCCCATTGCCCGTTATGAGCAGTGATCAGCAAACCTTCGCGGATTCCTTTAATTTGAACCAACGGTTCAGTTGTCATAACGCTCCAAAATCATGGGTTGCTCGCAGAATCAATGCTTCTCAATTCGAAATATGAATTAAGCGTCTTAATCACCATTGGACCGGCAACACTGGCGCCCTCTCCACCGTTATAAACAAATGCAATCACAACAATTTCAGGATCGTCATAAGGCGCGTACCCAACATACCATGAATGCGTTGGCCAACTCTCTTGTTGACATAGATTCTTCGCCTGAGCGACATTATCACAATATTCTGCAGTGCCCGTTTTACCCGCTGAAGGTATTTTTTCACCAATTAAAAGTACTTCTTTGGTAATTGTTCCATCAACCACAACCTGCCGCATGCCTTCCTTAACCTTGTCAACCACCCAGGGCTCAACTACTATTTTTTCACCTGTAGGCTTATTGTTATCGTCAAGAACATTAATTAATGGATCCTTGGTAATATCCCAGACCAATTCCGGCTCAAAGGGTTTAATTATATTCCCTTTACTATCAGTGATTTCTTTAATTATTGTAGGTTGCATAAATTTACCGTCATTTGCCAGGATTGAAAAAGCCGAAAGTACCTGTATTGGAGTTGTCAGAACGTAACCTTGTCCGATTGCCATACTATACGTATCGCCCGTAGCCCAATTCTCAGCCCGGTAAATACGTTTCCAAGAAGGATCGGGTACTAATCCATCGACTTCACCCGGTAACTCAATGCCAGTAAGCCTGCCAAAACCTAAAGCCTTTGCGTATTCAGCCATACGATAAGCACCGAGCCCATTCCCCGGAACTTCATCATTAAATCCACCGCCAATTTTGTAGAAATAAACATTATCAGAAAGTTTAAATCCTTTTAAAAAATCGCAAATTCCATGACCCGCTCTGTTTGAGCCATAAAATAAACGTACTGTACCAGGATCATTTGGTGAATATTTTTGGATCACCGAAATAGTGCCGGGGCATTCCAGTTGCTGTTCTGGAGTGACAACTCCTTCATTCAAAGCGCCAATAGAGGTAACGATCTTGTAAACGGAACCAGGTGGTTGTTCAGCAGCGATCGCGTAATTAAGCATTGGTTTGAGTGGATCCTCAGAAAGCTGATTGTAATAGTATGCTGGGATTATTCTTTCAAGCCGGCTGTTTTCATAATTTGGATAAGAAACCATTGCCAGAATTTCTCCCGTTTTGGGATTCATGGCAATGATGACCCCGTTGAGAGAAAGAATCCTATTTAGATATGAATTCCAAAAATCCAATTCACCAATTAATATTGATCTGGCTGCCGATTGAAGCCTTGAGTCAATAGTAAGAACTACATTTTCTCCCGGAGCAGGTTCAATAGGTGCCTCAACATCACGCATTTCCTTCCCTGCATTGTCAACTTCAATGGTGCGCAATCCATTTTTACCCATCAACATATCGTTTAGTTGAAGTTCTATTCCGGCAAAACCGATTTTGTCTCTTTCAGCAACGAAACCACGGTCCACATAATAATCCTCATCCTCGGCGGTGATTGGACCTAAAAAGCCAACTACCTCAGAAGTTAGATTGTTGGTCGGATAAGATCTCACTTGAGAAATTTCGATTCCGACACCTGGCCAATCATCTTTTTTTGCCATGATCGTCATGGCAACTTGCTGGCTAACATTACATTTGATTTTGACTGGAGAATAAGGCTCATTGGTGTCGCCAATCGTGACAATTTCTTTAATCCCAAAATCAGTCTGGCACGGAGTAAAGTACTTCACTGTTATTTCATTAAAAACGCCATCTGTGACCGGAATGTCAATCAACTCTGATAATTCCCTATAGATATTTTCGACTGTGCCGGTATCAGAAGGCAAATTAGCCGGAGTAATGGCGACATCATAACTGGCAACATTTTGAGCCAGGACGATTCCATTGCGATCATAAATATTGCCCCTTGTTGTCGCCACGCTGACATTACTTAATCGATTTTCTTCGGCTTGTTCAAGATAATCAACCCCATTAACAATCTGCAAACTAAATAATCGAATAACATAAATGATAAGAATTGCCCCCAACAAGATATATATGGCGTTGAAACGCCACTTTTCAAGACCTTCCGAGATTCTTTCTTCATTTCTCATTCTGCCACCTCCAATGGATAAAGCCATTGGGCTGTATTTTTTACTATTGAATAAACAGGCAGGGCTATCAAAAGATTGATCAATGTTGAAGGAATAATTACCTGGACCAAACCGGTTCTTAGTGGAATTGAAATATTATTGATAATTAAGGCAATATTCGTAAGCCCATTCATGAGTACGCTGCCAAAAATAGTAGCCAAAAACATCATTAATAGCGGAGATTGCCAGATTCTTTTGCTAATATACTTGGAAAATAACGTAATCGCCGAATAACCAATTACAGGAATATACCACGGCTGTGCAGAAATGAACGCGATACTCACTGCCGCAATTCCCGTCCAAACCCAAACATATTTAACCTGTTTCTGTAAACTCCACGCTACCAACCATAACAATATCAAATCAGCGCAACCGCTGAGCAACGTCATCTGACCAACCAACGTGGTTTGCAGGATAATTAGGATAAACAGAATCGGAAAGGCTAAAACAACGCCCATTTGTCCTCGACTTCTATTTCACTAATGGGGCATAATCAACAGGTGTAAAGTTTGTGATGATTAATACTGCCCGGAGGTTGGAAAAATCGACGACAGGCTGTACACTGGCAGACTGAAACAACTCATTCTCAGAGCTTTCTTTGGCTATCAGCTGCCCAACCAAAATATCAGCTGGATATGCCCCTCCCAGACCAGAAGTTATTATTAAATCACCTTGCGTCAAAGAAATGTTTGGGGAAACCATTTCAAGAGAAATATCACCAGTGACGGATCCTTCTACTTGAGCTTCAGTTCTCGCTTGTTCAAGACGCACATTAATGACAGAGCCAGGATCAGTGATCAATTGCACCCTTGCTGCCGAAGCCGTAACAGCTTCAACTCTTCCCACCAACCCTTGTTGTGTAACTACAGGCATGCCGCGTTGTATTCCATCGTCAGATCCATGATTAATAATTATGTATTTTAAGAATGGGCTTGGATCTTTTCCGATAACAGAAGCAGCGACATATTGGTTCTCAGGCTGCACTCGTGCATAATTTAAAAGGGCATAAAGGATATCTGTTTCAGTAAGCTGTTGACGGGCATCTAATAATTCTGCTTGTAATTGCGATACTTGATTTTTTAAAGCTGCGTTCTCTTCTCGCAAGGTTGCCACATCTCTTGGCACTGTAAAAAATTCAACGACGGCTTGTGCCCGACTGGCAAACCATCCTTGAATTCCTACCAATGGATTAATTGCTTTGCCGATGATTTGGTTAAGCGTTCCGCTGATGGCCATCAGTAAAACACCAACAACAATCAACCCTATTACGATCGCTTGTAAAGTTCTTGAGGAGATTTTTTTCATTCAACCTGAAAGGGATTGCAGTTATCCTCTTGATTTGCCACGTTCCAAACCAACAAGGAAACGGTCATATTCATCTATGTTTTCAAGTACCAGACCTGCACCGCGCGCGACACAAGTCAATGGGTCGTCGGCAATATAAACCCTTAAATTCAACTCGTCTTTCAATCTCGGAACAATTCCGAGTAATTGCGATCCGCCACCAGCCAGACAAATGCCCGAATCCAGCAGGTCTGACACCAATTCAGGTGGAACTTCATCCAAAGCTTCTCGAATGGTATCCACAATCACCTGAACCGAACCTGATAAAGCTTCTCTGATCTCAACCGAAGAAACTTCCATAGAACCAGGCAAACCAGTGATCAAATTACGGCCTCTTACAACATGGGTTAATTCAGTTTGCAGCGGATACGCTGATCCAATCGCAACCTTTACCTGTTCAGCCATTCGTTCACCAATCAGCAAGTTGTATTTTTTTCGGATGTATTGAAGAATGTCATCATCAAGCTCATCACCTGCAACACGTAAAGAACGTGAAACAACCAGCTCGCCCGTGGAAAATACTGCCACCTCAGTAGTTCCGCCACCAATATCGACAATCATACTGCCGGTGACTTCGCCTATGGGGACACCCGCGCCAAGTGCAGCGGCACGTGGTTCCTCAATTAAATAAGCTTCTCTTGCCCCTGCTGCCATGGCAGCATCATAAACTGCGTGCTTTTCAACTTGAGTTGCACCAGATGGGATCCCCACACACACACGAGGTCTCGGCATGGGAACAATGGTCTGTTGGTGAACCTTGCCAATAAAATACTCCAGCATAGCTTTCGTCACTTCAAATTCTGAAATAACGCCATCCCGCAATGGACGAATTGCCTGAAAATTTTGTGGGGTTCTACCAACCATCTCTTTGGCAGAAGCGCCAACTGCGATGGTTTCTTTGGTTCTTTTGTTTACTACAACCCAAGAAGGTTCGTTAAGTACAATACCCTTTCCGCGAACATTAACCAGTGTGTTAGCGGTTCCCAGGTCTATTCCAATGTCAAGTGAAAAAAAACCCATCAACCAACTCAAGGGATTGGCTGCCAATGTTTTACTCCTGTTATCAGTAAATACAAAAACCAAAAAAAATTATACCATAGGGGTTGTTCGGTCAACCTTTTTATGAAAACCTCCCCAAGTAAATTATATACTGTTCATCCTTTGATAGAGCCAAGTGGCGAAAGAGTAAGTAATACCTGCACCAAGTCTTTCTGATTATCCATTACGTCATGGATATCTTTATATGCGCCTGGTGCTTCATCCAGATCATGTTTGCTGTTCAAGCCGTGTACAATTCCTTTTAGCTTCTGACGTTCCTCGTCCAGTTTCAACACACGTTCGGCTTCTTTTCGTCCCATTTTTCGCCCTGCACCATGAGAACAAGACCTAAAACTCTCAGGGTTGCCTAATCCTTGAACAATATAGCTATGTGTTCCCATTGATCCGGGAATAATACCTGTCAACCCAGCCTCGGCACAAGTGGCACCCTTTCGATGGACAAGGACGTTTCTTCCATAGTGGGTCTCCAACGCAGCATAATTATGGTGGATGTTATATTTTTGTTCAAATGTCGAGCCACAAACCTCTTCAAAGATTCTCTCAATGTTATTCATCATTAAAGAGCGATTTGCAAAAGCAAATTCGCAACAGTAATTCATAACATGAAAATATTCTCTACCTTCCCTTGAATCCATATCCAGAAATGCAAGATCTCGGCACGGAATGGAAAGGTTTGATTTATCCGTCTGGCTGCAGGCAAGACGATGGTAATATTCTGCGGCTTTTAGCCCGAAATTGCGGCTGCCCGAGTGGATCATTACCCAGATGTGCTTGTCGCTGCCCTTTTGAATTTCAATAAAATGATTTCCACTTCCAAGGGTACCAAGCTGACGATGAGCTGAGCCAAGTTCTCGTTCAATGACAGGAGAATCCGGTGCATGGTCGAATCCTTCCCTTTTTTGGTCGCTCTTGTGATGATTGAATCCGACCGGGACAGTTTGTTTGATTTGCTCGATAATTTGTCTGATGGTATCCGTATCCAAACCGGTCAAATCTGACCTGGCTGCCATCATACCGCAGCCAATATCCACCCCCACTGCGTTGGGGATGATCACGTTATCCGTTGCCAGCACCCCTCCAATGGGCATACCGTATCCTTGATGGCAATCTGGCATGACCGCCACCCATTTGTAGGCAAACGGCAGGTTGGCCAGATTCCTGGCTTGTTCAAGGGCGACAGGATCAATTTTGTCCGTCCACAACTTGATCGGAATTCGTTCGGTCAAAATTTCTTTGATCATATATATGAATTATAAGTTCTTTCGAGGGAAATTCCATGATTTTTCAAGTTTACGGTATAATCTTGATGAAATTGCGGGTGTCGCCAAGTGGTAAGGCACCACCTTCCCAAGGTG
>CAYXWV010000047.1:0-18799 GCA_964468875.1 uncultured Anaerolinea sp.
GTGCCGCCTATCTCGACAAGCAGATAGAAACCATCAACCCGGATATTATCGTCACCTTGGGGCGCTTTTCGATGGCAAAGTTCTTCCCGATGGCGCGCATCAGTGCCATTCACGGCAAAGCTGCCTGGGTGGGTGATCGTTTGATTGTGCCCATGTACCACCCCGCTGCAGCCCTGCACCAACCTTTATTAAAGAATGACATCATCGCCGATTTCAAGGCGCTACCAACCGCAATTGAACAAGCGCAACAAAAGAAAAAAACATCAATCATGGCAGAATCTGAACCAGAGAAAGTCGAAACCGACCACACAGAACCTGTTGAACAGTTGAAACTATTCTAAAACCAGAGCTCAAGGTGAATTATGGATATCGCAAGTCAATTAATGGATAAACTAAAAAATAAAACCGCCCACGTAGCCGTTTTGGGCATGGGGTACGTCGGTCTGCCATTTGCCACCGTCTTTGCTGAAGCCGGATTCAACGTGACCGGCGTTGACCCCATCCAGGAGAAAATGGACCTGTTGAACAAGGGGCAAAGTTACATCATGGATGTCACCAACGAACAGGTTGCCCGGCTGGTCAAGGCAGGCAAACTGAAAGGCACCAGCGATTATTCCGTGCTGAAAGACATTGACGCCGTTGCCATCTGCGTGCCCACCCCCCTGCGCAACACCGGGGACCCCGACCTCTCCTTCATTATTAGTGCTGCTGAAGGGCTGGCTCCCTACGTCCATGCTGGCATGGTGGTCGTGCTTGAATCCAGCACCTACCCGGGCACCACCCGTGAGCTGATGCTGCCCGCACTCACTGAAAAAAGCGGGTTGGTCGCCGGAGAGAACCTCTTCATCGCCTTCTCGCCTGAGCGAGTGGACCCCGGCCGCGAAGACTGGACCACCAAGAACACCCCCAAGGTCATCGGCGGCATCACTGAAAAATGCACCGAAGTATCCGCTGCCTGGTACGCTCAAGCCCTTGATACTGTCGTACCTGTCACCTCAACCGAGGTGGCTGAGATGGCAAAATTGCTTGAGAACACCTTCCGCATGATCAACATTGGTTTCGTCAACGAACTTGCCCTGATGTGCGACCGCCTCGGTGTGGATGTCTGGGAAGTGATCGACGCTGCCGCCACCAAGCCGTTCGGTTTCATGAAGTTCCAGCCCGGCCCCGGCTTGGGCGGGCATTGCATCCCCATTGATCCGCTGTATCTCTCTTGGAAGCTGCACTCCTTGAACTACACTGCTCGTTTCATCGAACTGGCTTCTGAGATCAATCTCAGCATGCCTCGTTTTGTGATCAGCAAAGTACAAGATGCACTCAACGATCATCAGAAATCCCTCAAGGGCAGCGATGTATTGGTCTTGGGGGCTGCCTACAAACCCGACATTGACGACCTGCGCGAATCCCCTGCCATTGACGTGATCCGCCTGCTGGAACAAAAAGGCGCCAAGGTCAGCTATCACGATCCCTACATCCCGGTGATCAAACACGAAGATTGGAAAATCGAATCCGTGCCCGATATGATCAAAGCCGTCCGCTCTGCCGACTGCGTGGTGATCATCACCAATCATAAGGTGTACGATTATGATGCTATCCTCAAGGAAGCCAAAGTAATCGTAGATACCCGCAACGCGCTCAAGCTGGCTGGCAAAAAGAACCCCAAGGTGGTCAGACTCTAATGACCAAGTATCTTGTGACCGGCGCTGCCGGGTTCATCGCACGACGTGTGATTGAAAAACTGACCAATTCCGGCCATGAAGTGGTTGGCGTAGATAATATCAACGACTCCTATGACATCCGCCTAAAACAATGGCGCCTGAATAAGCTCTCAGCCATAAAGGCCTTCTCCTTCATTAAGGACGATATCTGCCGTCCAGGCATGTTTGAGGATCTTTCCTCAAAACACGGCAAAATTGACGCGGTTATTCATCTGGCTGCCAGGGCGGGTGTGAGACAGGCAGTCGATATGCCTGAAGTTTATGTGCAAACCAACACCGAAGGCACCTTAAATGTACTGGAATGGTGCCGCAAGAACGCCATTCAGAAAATCGTCATGGCGTCCACTTCTTCCATTTACGGCGCCAACCCGCCACTGCCCACCCCCGAAGACGCCGACAGCAGCCATCCGCTGCAAATTTATGCCGCCAGTAAAAAAGCCGCTGAAGTGATGGCTTATACCTATCATCATCTCTTCGGGCTGGATGCCACCATCGTGCGCTTTTTCACCGTTTACGGACCAGCCGGCCGCCCCGATATGGTCATGTTCCGCTTTGCCAAATGGGTGACAGAAGGCATTCCGGTTCAAGTCACCGGCGACGGCTCGCAGATGCGCGGATTTACCAACCTGGAAGATATCGCCGATGGTGTGATCCTGGCACTCAAACCATTGGGGTATGAGATTATCAATCTGGGTGGTCATGAAACCATTACCATTTCTGAATTGTTGACCAAAATTGAAAAAATGGTCGGCAAACCCGCCAAAATTGAATACATACCGCGCCACCCTGCAGATGTGGAAGCCAACTGGGCTGACGTGAGTAAAGCTAAAGCCATGCTCGGCTGGCAGCCCAAAGTCGGCCTCGATGAAGGCATCGCTGATCTGGTCAACTGGTACATGGAAAACCGTTCCTGGGCAAGCCAGGTTTTGACCCCATGAATTCGTTCATCAATCGCGTCAATCTTTACTTACACGAAAACCCCCTCTTTCGCCGCTTTCTAAAGAATTCCGGTTACTTATTCTCATCCAGTTCCATCGGCATTGCTCTCACCGCCGTGCAGGCAATTTTGGCTGCCCGGTTGCTTGGCAAGGAAGAGTTGGGATTGATCACCCTGATCATGACCATTACCACCACAGTCAATCAGCTCTTTTCCTTCCGCATGGGAGAATACGTCATCCGTTTCTTCAGCAAGGCAAAAGCCGAGAACGACCTTGATCAAATTTTTGCCGTGATCAAGATCTCGACGGTGATCGAGTGCCTCACCTCAATCATAGCATTTGTCTTTTTATTCTTCATGGCTCCCTTTTTTGTAAAAATCTGGATAAAGAACTTTGATCCTGTTCAAGCCACCTTGCTCATTCGCCTTTTTGGATTGGTCATCCTTGCCAATATGGTTACCGAAACCGCCAACGGCGTGCTGCGTATTACCGACCGGTTTAAGACCCAGGCAATTCTTCAATTGATCCAAACCGTCGCTACTTTTTCTTTGATTGTTTTTGCGTTTTTCTTCCAATGGGGTTTCGTCGAAATCCTGCTGGCGTATTTCATTGGCAAGCTCATCATTGGCTCTGGTCCTGCTGTCATGGCAGTAAGTGCCATGAACCATGATTTTGGTGCCAATTGGTGGCGTTCTAAATCAATTTCCAAACCTTCATTTAAGGAAACCATCAAATTTGCCGTCAGTACCAATCTAAGCGCAACCACAAAACTTGTTGCCAGTGAAAGCGAACCCTTATGGCTGGGATTCTTCCTCAACGAAGGTGCTGTCGGTATCTTTAAAGTAGCGATGTCTGTCGTGAACCTGATTACTATCCCGATCACTCCGCTGATTCAAACCGCCTTTCCGGATATCACACAGACTGTGGTGGCAAAAAAATGGCAGCAGTTGAAACGACTACTGCTGCAAATT
Organism: uncultured Anaerolinea sp.; assembly: GCA_964468875.1. Taxonomy (GTDB): domain Bacteria; phylum Chloroflexota; class Anaerolineae; order Anaerolineales; family Anaerolineaceae; genus UBA6107. The sequence goes on from CAYXWV010000047.1 coordinate 3,628, forward strand.
ACGGTCCTTGCCGCTGCCTGGACCCTTCCGGCAAGTCTGTTCATGGTGTTGACCGGTAAATGGCTGGTCTGGCTTTACGGCACAGATTTCCCAGCCAGCTACCCCACCTTCATGATCCTGCTGATCGGATTTGGCATTACCAATATCTTTTTCTGGAACCGCAGTTTACTGCTTTCTTTTGGCAAAGCCAATATTCCTCTCTATGTACTGGCAGGCGGAGCAATCTTAAAAATGTCGCTAGCGTTCGTAGTGATCCCCATGTATGGGATTAACGGAGAAGCAGCTCTCCTGTCAGGTTACTTTGTCCTGACAACGTTGATCCTGGTAATCATCGGGTATCGTAAGATTTTGAACTCCGAATCCAAAGTGGGTAAGTTGGAGGCAGCATGAAAATTGCTTATATCGCCACCTCCAGCATCCCCTCTTCGACTGCCAACAGCATTCAGGTAATGAAGGTCTGCCAGGCTTTAACCCTTAACGGGCATGAGACGCATCTCTTCATCCCGGCCAGGGGCAGGCTCGACTGGGATGAGCTTGCTGTTCAATACGGCGTCTCCGTTCGTTTTGACATTGCTGGTTTTAAATCGAGAAAATATCTAAAACGCTTCGACTTTATCACGGCTGCTCTCAGCCGCGCCCGTTCACTTGGTGTGGATGTTATTTATTCGCGCATGCTTTGGGTGGCTTCCTTTGCCCAGATGAGCGGCATGCCAGTCATTCTTGAACTTCACGATGTGCCAGCTGGTCGTTTTGGCAAACCGCTCTTTCAGCGTTATCTCAATTCCAGATCAAAGAAAATGACGGTATTGATTACCCGCGCGCTTGGGAAAAAAATCGAAGAACGTTTTGGCGTAAAGATCAATCCAACTCAGAGCATCATAGCCCCAGATGGTGTGGACCTCGAACGCTATCAAAACTTGCCGGATCCTTCCGCCGCGAGAAAGACGCTTGACCTCAAAGACACCCTTACGGCGGTATATACTGGAGGGTTCTACAAAGGCCGCGGGCTCGAGTTACTCCTCCAGCTGGCAAAGGCGCACCCTGAGATCGAATTCTTGTGGGTGGGCGGCAAAAAGGATGCCATTCAAGAGTGGAAAGCCATCATTGATCAGGAAGTCCTTCACAACATCACCCTGACTGGTTTCATTGCCAACGAAAAACTGCCCCTCTACCAGGCCGCCGCGGATATTTTGCTCATGCCGTTTGGAAAAACTGTTTCAGGCAGCAGTGGTGGAAACACCGCCGACGTGTGCAGCCCGATGAAAATGTTCGAATACATGGCAGCCGGTCGTGCCATCCTCACCAGCGACCTGTCCGTTTTGCGTGAAGTACTAACTGAGAATAATGCCCGGTTTTATCCCCCTGAAGATTTCAACGCCTTGAATAATGAATTCACGAAATTGGTCAATGACCCGGCGCTTCGAAAATCACTGGCTGAATCTGCCCGAAAAGCCGCCGGACAATATAACTGGCAGCAGCGCATGCAAAAAATCCTCTCTTCTTTTTGATGAGGCTCGATGAACAATAAACCTTCTTTCTTCAAAGATATTTCTATTTCGGCACTTGCAGGAGTCTTGTTGGGTGCAATCCTCAGCGGATTCAGCAACAGTCCATTCCTGACAGGCTGGTTGGGTTGTGGAGTATTGGCATTTCTTCTCATTCTTACTGCCAGTCAAATATGGCGCCAGTTCGGAAGTGAAAAATCACTTGCCGCAATCATGCTTGTCACCTTCATCTTCAGGCTGGCGCTGGGGATCTTTCTTTATAAGACCCTTCCGGTTGCCGGGTTCGATAACCCCGCCTCTATGGCTGGATATGTTTTCTCTGATGCGAGCGAACGCGATCAGGCAGCCTATTTGATTGCTTCGCAGGGCGGGCTGTTTGCCCATGACCTGGCTGAGTATAAAGCCGCGGATCAATACGGCGGTTTGCTGGCAGCCAGTGCGCTGATCTACCAGGTATTTTCTCCACACCATCACCACCCCCTTCTAATGGTATTGGTTTCAGCCTTTGCCATGACTGCCGGTGTAACTTTTCTATTTGCAGCGGTCTCCAAGAAATGGGGGGCAAAAATCGCCCTCATATCGGGATGGTTCTACGCTCTTTACCCCGATGGAGTATTATTGGGCAGTTCACAGATGCGCGAGCCTATCCTGATCGGCTTGACCTGCCTTCTCTTCTGGTTGACACTCGATTGGAAGGAAAAACCCCTCCGAACCACATTGCTGGGATTAGTCATTGTTGCTTTTACCTGCCTCTTCTCTTTGCCAGTCGCAGCCGCAGAAACTGCCGTGGTGGCCGGAATCATCTTCGTGGAGTGGTTATCTAGCCAGTCAAACCGCAAGACACGAACCGCTGGAATCGTAATTTTTGTTCTTTTCATCAGTCTGGCAGCCGTTGCAGGCTGGCTTTGGTTGAAAGGCGGCCTTTCTTACGAGTTTTATGTCACCCAATCATCCTCTGGATGGATCGAAACATTGGTCAGACAATACGGTGAAAAGCTTGCCGTTCCCTTTATTTCCTTTTATGGACTAACTCAACCCCTCCTGCCAGCCGCCCTGGTGGATACCACCCTGCCGATTTGGAAATTCATAGCCATATTCCGCGCCTCCGGCTGGTATTTTGCCCTACCCTTCCTTGCTTATGGAATTCCGGCATTAATGGGTACCAGAAAAGAAAAACGAAACAATATCTTGATTTTCATGGGATTAGCGTTTGCAGCTTGGATGTTAATATCTTCCGTGCGCAGCGGCGGCGACCAGTGGGATAATCCGCGGTATCGCACCACCTTCCTCCCCTGGATGGCAATTCTCTTTGCCTGGGTCTGGAGTCGGTTGCACACCCAAAAATGTGCATGGTTCTGGCGTGTTTTGGCAATTGAATGCGTGTTTGTTCTGGTCTTCTTAAATTGGTATCTCGACCGCTATTTCTCGGTTGGACTCAAGATCGGGTTTGTGCCCATGCTCGCCATTATTGCCGGAGCATCCGGTCTAATCGTGGTTGGCGGTTTGATCTGGGATAAATTAAGAAGAAAACCGGCACAAAATGCCGGTTAATCTCGTCGATTTAGTAAAAACCTACAACTCGAAATGCCCAACATCGTCCCAGGCATATTCCAGATGAGAAGCCGGCCCCTTCCCGGCTTTTTTTGATACTTTGGCATAAGCCCACTGCATCAGTTTGTTTCCACCGATTTCATCCAGACGCTTGCCAATCATACGGGTTCTGACATGTCTGCACTGCGCGTTATACCCATTACCCGGGAACTCAGAAAGATAATCTTCTTTGATACCAATATTAATCAATTCATTCACCAAGCTTTGCACCTCAGGTTCCATATCACGAGGATAGAGTCTTGGACCAAAAAACGAATCAAAAAATCCCATGAGAGTACTCCTCTTTCAAAAAAAGCAAATCCAATTCTAATTAATGATACTATAATTTATCAAAACCAGTATTTTGGCAGGAAAAATGAAATACATCTACCTCTCACCACATTTGGATGATGCCGTCTTCTCTTGCGGTGGAATGATTTGGGAGCAAGTTCGCCGGGGCTTTCAGGTGGAAGTATGGACGTTTTTCACCAGCGATCCACTTGAACCACTATCGCCCTATGCTCAAATGCTGCATGAACGCTGGCAAGATACACAAAACCCATATGCGTTACGCAGGGAAGAAGACATTCGCGCGCTCTCAGGTCTGGGTTGTAAATGGTTGCATTTAGATTATCCCGATTGCATCTACCGCCGCGACAAAAAAACGCACGAACCTTTGATTAACGAAGACGCTGATCTTTTTCGCGAAAAGTTTGTCGTAGATGAGAATCTGGTAGGTAATATGCAAATAACGCTCAGCGAGAGATTATCAGGAGAGTTCAATTTGTGCGTTCCACTGGCAATTGGAAGCCACATTGACCACCGCAATACCCGCCTGGCAGCCGAGAGGATCGGCTGCGATCTTTACTATTTCGCCGATTATCCATATGCCGCAAATGAAATTCATCAGTTGAACAAATGCTTGCCGCGTAACGCCATAGAATTAGACACCAGAATATCAGCTCCGGCGATTACAGCCTGGCAGGATGCAATAGCCTGTTATGCCTCGCAAATCAGTTCATTCTGGTCTTTATTTGATGAAATGAACAAGGCTATTGCTGATTACGCCAGCCTCCCTCTTGCCGGTAAATTCTGGAAAACCACGCCCACCCATAAACGGAGCTCGCATGCCAAAACACGATGAACTAACCGAAGAAGAGTTTTCCAAATACAAACCACCGGCACGAGCCGTCAATCAACTTAACCAATTCATGACATCCACGGGGTTGACCCCTGATAAGGTAAGGGTATTGGATTGGGGCTGCGGCCGTGGACGGTTCGTGTTATGGCTTTGCCAAAATGGTTTTGACGCGCACGGGGTAGATATTGACCCAGAACCGATCAGCAACGGTCAGCCACTTTTTGAGAAAAAAGGTTTTGATAAAAAACGCCTGACCGTCTTCACCCCGGAGGGCGGAACCATCCACACTGATGGCAGCTTCGACTTCATCATGACCGACAATGTTCTTGAGCATGTTCGTGATCTCGACAAGGTGATGGCGGAGATCAGGCGACTAACCTCGCCACAAGGCGGCGGGTATCACATTTTTCCTGCCCAGCGGCAATTGATTGAAGGGCACCTCTTCATGCCTTTGGTGCACTGGATTCCCGAAGGTGCTCTTCGAAAAAAACTCATTCGCCTTTGTGTAAAATCAGGTAAACATCCAGATTGGGTTGAAACGCGCGGGCTCAACCCGGAAGCAAAAACTGACGTTTATTACAACTACAGTACCGATCACATTTTCTACCGTCCTTACAAAAAAATTCGCACTAAATTCGAACAAATCGGGTTCAAAGTAAAATTTATCACCATCAGCAACCCGGCTATTAGCCGCAACAAACTGATTGGTCCTCTTGCCAGGTTCAGCTTGACCAAGCCATTGATCAACTGGCTTGTGCTTACTTTTAAACAAGTGGAGCTTTCCTTAAGTAAGTAGAACGCTCGTTCATTCGCACTTTGAAGCTGAAAACCAACTATGCTATACTCATTACAGACTATGGAACGTCATGATTGGATGAATTGGGCACAGATTTTGAAAGAGAAACAGCTCACCGGTGTGGCGGCTGTTGTGTTGGAATGCGCCGGTCCGTTGAAATTAATCCTTTCGCAAGTTATGCTGGGCTTCCTTCCGATTTTTGATCAATATCAAAACAGCCCGTGGATTTCATTTGCCCACATACTTGAGAACCCGACCGAATGCCGGGCATTCAAAGCATTTCTTCTTGAGGAAAAAAGCCAGTGACAGGCAATGAGTTGTTGTCAGGGTTTGCAATCGTCATTTTTTTCGCGACATTGCAAATTTATCTCTCTTCAAAACGATATGTGATTAAGCATCCACCGATTTTTCGCAGATTACATCCAGCTGAAGAACTGCATCAAAGCATCGGTCTATCAGTAGAAGACGGCAGCCGTTTACATATCGCTTTGGGCAGCAGCGCTGTAATAGATTCTGACAATTCTTCTGCTCTTTCTGCTCTCGGAACCGCCAACTGTATCGAACAACTCGCGTCTGCCAGCGATCTGCCCCCCATGTGCACCAGTGGAAACGGTACTTTTCAAATCCTCAGCGCCGATATTGCCAGCCAAAATGGCATTAATTCTGATACCAACCCTGGTATTGCTCAAATGACAGGGGTGACGCCATTTTCCTATGCAGTAGGTGCCGTCGAAGCCATGAAAGATGCCTCAGTCAGCGTGAATTTGTTTGCCGGAAGTTTTGGCGCTGAAGCAGGCTGGTTGTGCGAAGCATCCCAACACGGAAAAAGCCGTTCCATTGCTGGAAGCGATTCAATGGTGGCACAATCCATCTTCTATGCTAACGCAGACGAAACTTTGATCGGAGAAGAGCTTTACGCACTTCCCGCTTATCTCAGCCCGCGCGCTGCTTATCAAGCCAGCCTGCGCGGACAGGATATTCTTCGTCTTGTGGTGATTTTTATCATGCTCGGCGGCGTGATCATGAAAGTGATTGGCTTATGATGAAATCACCGATCTCTCTGGCAGTTGCCATTTTTTGCGGCCTTGTAGTACTGGTGGGCTATTTCTTCCCCATCCCGATTATCACCACAATTCGCACCCCTCTACTGGACTGGGCGGTAACACTCTCAGGGGTCGCCGGCATTGTGGCGATTTTGCATTTGATTTTCGGTGTTCACTTGAAACGCCTACGCGAATCCGGCTCAAACAAGACATTCAGCATCATCGTGCTGGCTTCCTTTCTGGCGGTCCTAATACCCGGACTATATTTTGGGCCGGATATATCGGAGTTCAAGCAGATCGTGACTTCAGTACAGGTGCCCATCGAGACCAGCTTGATGGCGCTGCTGGCAGTCACGCTTTCTTATTCAAGCTTAAGCTTTCTGAAACGCAAACGCAACTGGATGGGGCTGTTTTTTTTCATCAGTGTAATTCTTTACCTGGTAATTAACAGCGGAGTTCTGGCTTTTTCTGCCGACATCCCTTTGTTACAGCAATTATTATCAGGTTGTCATCAAATTCCAGCAGCTGGTGCCAGAGGTATCCTTTTAGGAATCGCGCTTGGCAGTCTGGCTACCGGCATCCGCATTCTTACCGGTTCTGACCGACCCTATAGTGGATAATCATGTCTGAGATCAATTGTCCAATTTGTCAACGACCCAATGACGCCAACGCCGAACGGTGTTGGTATTGCCATGCCCTGCTTTCTGCTGAATCTCAGCCAGACAAAGACAACGGCACTGATTTTCTGCAAAGCCTGAGAGATGAGTCAGAAACTTCATCAGAACCATTTATCGCCAACGAGAATTCACAACAAGAAAATAACGTACCGGAGGAAGTTCCGGATTGGCTGGCACGAATTCGCGCCCGTGAACAACAAGAACGTGAAAACCAATCCATTGAGACGCCTGTTCCAGAAGAAGAACCTGCTGCCCCTGCCGAAAAAGAAGAGATGCCCGAATGGTTGCTTGAAATCAAAGCCGGTAATTCAGGTAAAAAGAAAACTGAAGTCGAACCCTCCGAACTGGAACCTTTCTTAGGTTCAGAAATCCCAGCCCCAGAAGAACCAGTCGACGATTCAAATAAACAGGATGATACAGAAGAATGGCTAAAACGACTGGCTTCCTGGAAACCTCAACCGGAAGAAAATACGTTTCAGTCCCAAGTCAGGTCTACCCCCCTAACCGAAAAAGAAGAGATTGAAAAAGCACCACAGGGACTGAATATCTTTGAAGGCTGGCAAAAATTAACCCCTGAACCTCAGATTTCCGCGGTTGAAGATACACCATCTACAAAAGCTAGATCAGAAGATCAAATTCAAGAACCTAATGCTGACTTAGAACCTGATGAATTTGATATGGACGCCATACGCGACAGTTTCTCAGATCAGGATTCTAAAACTTTTGAGTTAGCAAAAGCAGCAGATACAGCCAATGATGACCCTGTAATTGCCTCTGAAGAAAACCTGGACCGTATTTTTGATAAGGAGATAGCCGAAGAATCCAAACCACAGCAGGTTGAAACAAACCCGTTTACAGAGGAACTGCCAGATTTCGCCTCTTTCATGAAAGACGATCTCCCTGATTGGCTCGCAACCGCTACACTGGAAACCACAACCCACAAACCTGCTGAACCTGTTTCTGAAGAGATTGATCTGAATCAACTCAAATCGGATACGAAAAAAAACAATATGCCAGCCTGGCTGCAATCCATGCGCCCAGATACCACCAATATTTTAAGTGAAAATGAACCCGCTCAGTCAGTTGAAACAGACGGCTTATTAGCAGGAATTGCAGGTGCCTTGCCTGGGACAATTTATGGTGAAGGATATCGAAGAAAACCGTTGGGCTTTGGATCAGGTTTGAAAGTATCTGAACATCAAAAAGCCAATGCCGGTCTGCTTGCCGCCCTTATGGAAGAACCCCTGGAAGATGAAAGGACGCAAAAAGAATCAGTCATCAAGATAAAACCAATCGTGTGGCGCTTGATTCTGGGCACGGCATTAATCCTTCTTATACTCTTCTCAGATCTGCTACCACAACAATGGGTAATCCAACCTGTGCTATTCCCCCCCGAAGTAGTTTCGCTGTATAACCAGATCAACAACATTCCGATAGAGCAGCCAGTTCTGATAACCGGTGATTTCGATCCTGCTTCAGTCGGCGAGCTTGAGTTAAGTACCTCTACTTTGCTCGAAAACCTCATTCGCCGTGGGCAAAATATTGCCGTTCTTTCCAATAATCCTGCTGGAGCCACTATACTCATGGATCAATTATCAAAAATAGGCCAAAACATCCCTGGATTTGATTTATCCACGAGAGTTATAAACCTCGGTTACCTTCCCGGAGGGTCAACTGGGCTGAGTCTCATGACTAACAATTTACGTGCTGCGGTTCCTCATTCTTATGACATGTATGACATCCCTGCCACCTGGAATTCTTATATTCTTCAATCCGTGCAATCTTTGAATGATTTCGCAGCCATTCTCGTTATCAGCGACAAGGCTGAAAACGCCCGAGTGTGGGTAGAACAACTTCAACCCGGATTGATGAAAACACCGCTCCTCTTCGTGGTTAGTGCACAAGCTGCCCCAATGATCGAACCTTATTATCAGAGTGGGCAGATCTCTGGGTACCTTGCCGGGTATTCGGGTGAGGTTAATTACCATAAGATATTCCAGCAAAGCGAAAATGGCACTGAACATCTGGGAGCATTTCAGTCTTCTTTGCTCATGATTGCCTTCCTCCTGCTGGCAGGTGGAATAATAAACATGTTCACACACACCAAAAAGCGATAGACAAAGATGAAATTGACTTCTGATCTGATTTGGACGCTCGTAAGCTTTGTGTTGACCCTGATGGTGTTTAGCTATCTTCTGGGAGATAATCCGTTTTTTAGATTTGTATCAGCATTATTCGTTGGTGTCACTGCCGGTTATTTTTTCGTGATTCTCTTTTACCAGGTAATTCTGGTGAGGCTGGTCACCCCGCTGGTCAGCGGGTCTATGATCGTTTTGATTCCTCTTTTGCTCTCGGGGATGCTTTTACTGAAACTTTCTCCAAAACTGTCGAAGTATGGCAACATTCCCATGGCGATGCTTGTGGGGATTGGTGCTGCGGTAACCATTGGCGGCGCTGTGCTGGGAACCTTAATAGGTCAAATCAAGGGAGCCTTGAATCCATTGGCTGCCATAGGTGAAACTGGCGGATTTTCAAGTGCACAGTTATTATTGCAGATTTCCTTCATGCTGATGGGAACCATCGCCACGCTTATCTATTTTAATTTTTCCGCTAGAAAAACAGTTGATCAGCCCTCCAAACGAGGTAAATTGACCACCATTTTTGCCTGGGTAGGGCAATTCTTTATCGCCTTAACCCTTGGTGCTGTGTTTGCTGGCGTTCTTACCGCTGCTGTTACCGCGTTGATAGAACGGTCTGATTTCATCATACAGACAATAAACAGGTTAATCCGTTAACAGGAATCCATGGCTACCTTACTTTCTGAAGTTAGTTCGGTTTTAGGCATCGAGATCGGCTCGGTTCAAACCAGGGCAGTGTATTTTGATGTCGTCGAAGAAAGTTATCAATTCATCGCTGCTGGAACTGCCCCTTCAACATACGGAGAACCCTTCTTTGATATACTGATCGGCATTCACGAAGCAATCGCCCAACTACAAGAGATCACCGGAAAATTCTTCCTCGATCTCAACAAACGCCTTATCATCCCCAGCCACGGTGGTGTAGAAGGTGTAGACAAGTTGGTGGTCACTCTATCTTGCGGCCCTGATCTCAAGGCAGTCACGTTTGGTTTATTCAACGATGTATCCCTGGCCTCCGCTGAAAAGCTCGTCAGTGCGGTCCCATTACAGCATGTGGATTCGATCGGGATTAACGACAAGCGGTCGCCCCAAAATCAGGCAGACGCCCTCTTTAACTCTGATTCAGATATCCTGATTTTGGCGGGAGGTTCTGACCGGGGCGCCACCAAATCGATGAGCCGCTTGGCAACCAGCATCTCCTCAGTTATACAGTTAATCCCTGAAAAACATCGGCCCAAAGTGCTGTATTGCGGTAATCATGCCATGACCAAACGTGTCATAGAAATCCTTGAAAATAACACCCGCGTGATAAGCACAAAAAACATTCGCCCTCAGATAGACAAAGAAGAGTTGCACTCGGCGGTTTATGATCTCAACCTGATGATAATGGAAGAGAAAGCTCAACGTATCAACGGACTGGAGAGAATTGCCCCTGTTTGCAGCGACCACCCCATCTTGACAAGCATCGGTTTCAATCGGGTGATCCAGTACCTCGGAAAACTCTACGATGGCTCCAGAGCAGTGCTGGGAATTGATCTTGGATCAGCACATACCGTGGCGGCATTCGCCAATCACGATCAAAATGCACTGGTTACCCTGCCCATAGGCACCGGCTACGGTTTGGAGAATCTGCTCGAGACTATTCACTATCCAGAAGTAGCCCAATGGCTTCCGGAGCCACTGCCAGAATCGGAAGTGATGAGCTATCTTTGGCAAAAAACACTCTTCCCAAAAAATCTTCCAGTAACCAACCTTGATCAAAATATCGAACTGGCAATCATCAGGCATATTCTTTCACAATCCATCTCAAAACTGATGACATCCGGCTCTCTTCAAACCAGGAGCTTTGGCCCACTCATCATCAGCGGATCATCACTCACCCATATCGCATCTCCATGGAAAATATTACTTACCCTTCTTGATGGCATTCAACCGGTTGGCATCACCCCTCTGGTCGTGGATAAACACAGTATCGTTTCGCTTCTGGGAGCCGCAGCAAAAACCAACCCTATTCTTCCCGTTCAAATATTGGAGAGTTCAGCCTTCATTAACCTGGCGACTGTGATCACACTTGAAAGCAGCTCTCAACCTGGCACCGTGCTTTTACAGGGCACTCTGCAAACACCCAATGGCAGCCGTAAAGAGGTGCTGGTACGCCAGGGCTCTATCAGTTCTCTGCCGCTTGCTTTTGGCGAACCTGGCCTACTTTACGTCAAATCAGTCAATAAAACAAAAATCTCCGGAATTGCATTGAATCAAGAACCCCTCAAGGTCAAAGGCGGTGTTTGCGGTCTTGTGTTGGATGCCCGCGGCCGTCCGTTGACGTTTCCATCAGATGGAAGCCAGCGAAGAGAATTAATAAAACATTGGGCTGCTATTGTCGAAACGCCATAATGGTATGTTTATTGCAACTTGACGTTCAGGAGTATTTATGCTGAGCCAGGTGACGCATTTCCATCCCGCAATGAGAATTCGCAGAACTCGCAGTTTGCCGGTTCAAGGTTCATTATTGGTCCGTTCTGGACAAAAATTAAACCCCACCGAAACCATTGCTGAAGCATACATCCCAACCCGCCATCTTACCATTAATGTCTTTCAGGCGTTTGGGCTTACAGAATCGCCTGAAAACGACAAAATCATTGACCGCCAGGTCGGTGATCAACTCGACAGACATGATGCGATTGCCCAAACCCGTGGACCGCTCCCCCGCGTGATTCGTGCTCCACTGGCAGGGAAAGTAGTTTCAATCCGCAACGGGCAGGTTGTACTTGAAGTGGAAACTCGAACCGTTTCGGTTCAATCCGGCTATAATGGCATGGTTGCTGAACTGATCAAAGATCATGGTGCCGTGATGGAAACCAATGGTGTGTTGATCCAGGGTGTCTGGGGCAACGGCAAGATCGGCTCCGGTACGTTGGTCATGGATACTGGAATCATTGATCAGGAATTATTGCCAACCACCCTGAGTTTGACCTTGCGGGGCACAGTCTTGGCAGCTGCGTTTTGTGAAAAAGAAGAAAGCCTGTTCAATGCAGAATCCCTGCCGCTGGCGGGGTTAATCCTCGGCAGCATGGTTCCGTCACTAATCCCGTTAGCGCGAAAAATGCCATTCCCTGTCATTCTCATTGAAGGATTTGGCAAAACCGCGATTAACGATATCGCCCGCAATCTGCTACTGGACAATATTCAACACGAACTCACCCTCAACGCGGAGAAATGGGATCACTTCAACGGTGACCGACCTGAAATCTGCGTGGCAACCCTCGAAGAAGGTGACATGGAAAAATCCATGGTCGAATGTGCCGTAGGTCAAATGGCTAGGGTTCATTCTTCACCTTATTCCGGTCAAATCGGCATGATTACTGCAATCAATTCTTCAAAAACAACCCTTCCCAATGGGTTGCGAACCATCACAGCTTCATTGATGATTAACAACAAGAACGTAGATGTACCGATAACGAATTTTGACATTATCAATTTTGAAAAAGGCAAGCTTGGATAACCCGGATCAGGAGGAAGACCATGGCACTGAATAATTTTGATGAAGACCAATTTGACCAGGAAAGTTTTGGCGGTGAATATGAACCTGAACCCCAAAAACCCAAAAGCAACCGCACCTTCTTGATCGCCCTTGCAGTTGTTGGGGTATTGTTTGTTGCCGCGCTGGTATTGTTCACGCTTGTTCTGCCCCGCATCGCGGCGCAAAACACTGCCACAAAACAGGAAGAAGCCGCCCGTATCAACGCAGCCAATACCCTGTCAGCTATTTCAGCCGCCAACACCCAGGCAGCTTTAACTAAACCCACTCAGGCTGTCGTCCGCACCTCTGCACCCGCCGCGGCGGCTGGCGGCGCCATGCCCACCAAGACCCCGGTCGTTGCCGTACAAAGCAACACCCAGGCAGCAAGTGGTGGAGGAGGTTTGACTGCCGCTCAACTGGCAACCGTATCCGCGTTGAGAACCCAGGGAGCTGCCGGAGCCGCTGCAGCCGGAACCCCCGGAGCAACATCCACCGCCCTGCCCACCACCGGTTTTGCCGATGAAGTCGGTCTGCCTATGATGGCTGGTTTGGCAATTGTATTGGTGGCAGTCATTGTTCTGAGCCGCAGATTGCGCTTGAACGCCAGATAACTAATCGTATTAAAATGAACCGGGATCGAATTTTCATCCTTCGATCCCGGTTTTGGTTTCTTTAGATTAGAGATTAGGTGATACTGGCGGCTACACCCTCGCCGTATTGCAACAAAGCTTTGACCATCTCTTCAGAACGGCCCTCTGCATAGACCCTCAACACTGGTTCTGTGCCTGAAGGTCTGATCAAAAGCCATGAATCATCAGCGAAAATATACTTCACGCCATCCATCTTGGAGACCTCAACGATCTTTTCACCACCGATCTCTGCCGGATGTTCTTTCTCAAGTTTTTCAACCATTCGGCTCTTTTCAACTGGGTGTTTCAAACGTAGATCTGTTCGTTCGTAATAAACAGGGCCAACTTCCTTTTGCAGGTCTTGCACCATTTCATATAAAGATTTCTTGGCCGTGGCCACCATCTCAATAATCAGCAGCCCCATGATGATGCCGTCTCCTTCAGGAATGTGACCGGCAAACGAGATACCACCGGATTCTTCACCACCAATCAAGACGTTTTCTTTCATCATATAGTCAGAAATATGATTGAACCCAACCGGGGTTTCACGCAAAGGCAGACCGTATTTCTTGGCTAGTCGGTCAATCATACGGGTGGTTGAGACAGTGCGAACCACTGTGCCGGTCAAACCACGATTTTCAACCAAATGTTTTAACGCCAAAGACATGATCTTGTGCGGATCAACAAAATTCCCGTGTTCATCCATGGCGCCGATACGATCGGCGTCGCCATCTGTGGCAATGCCAAAGCAACCCATGCCTGCCCCAATGGCGCCAGCCAGCGGACGGAGATAGGTAGCAATCGGTTCGGGGTGTACCCCGCCAAATCCAGGATTCATGTCGCCACGGATTTCAGAAATTTCGCAGCCTGAACCCTGTAAAATGCCTTTGATCACGCCCCTGCCCGATCCAAACATGGAATCCACAACGAAGTTCTGTGGGTTTTCAGCGATTACGTCAAAATCAATCAACGTGCGCAAATGATCATAATAAGCCGGAATGGGGTTGAATTTGTAAATCAAATTCTGGGCACGTGCCTGGTCGAAATCCATCAGATTGGGGCCGCGACCCTGCTGTTCATTGTCATTCAGATACACTTCAACCCTGCGGCACTGCTCCGGAAGCGCCGAACCGCCATATGCAGATTTTAATTTAACGCCGTTATACCGGGGGGCATTGTGAGAAGCGGTGATCATCACTCCGCCGATGGCGTTCAAATTACGTACTGCGTGAGAAATCACCGGGGTGGGCGCATCTGACTGGGCAAGATATACGGTAAAACCGTTGGCAGCAAGTACGCGGGCAACTTCGGCGGCATAACGATCTGACAAAAAGCGAGTATCAAACCCCACCACCATTTTCCGCGGATCGGGTTTGTTTTCGAGTACAGTGCCGTTGGTCCAGCTATCGGAAGCCACTGCGTCGGCGATGGCTTGCGATAGCTGCCGTAAATTGTGAAATGTAAAGGTGTCTGAGATTACGGCTCGCCAGCCGTCAGTGCCAAAGTGGATCGTCATTATTTCTCTCCAAATTTTTGAGTGATATGGACTGCGATGAAAATCGGTCCGAAAAAAGCGTTATTGATCGAATGATAAATACATCTGGTTGACCCAGCCCTCGATACCATCATCAAGCTTGACCATATACCAGTTACCCTCAGCATTCATACCAATAACCAGCACAGGTGTATTGTTCGGGATGGCCGGAATCACCTTCGGACATCTTGCATCATCGTAACAGGGTTGTTGTCGCATATATATGCCAGTTTCCGAATTAATTGTCGCCCAAATTTCCTCCGGTTTGGGGGTATTGGTCACCGTAGGAGTGCGGGTGGGCACCAGCGTGTTGGTGGGTGTGGCATCTTTGGGTAAAGGAATGGTCGCAGTAGGTGGCGGTGGAGTATTGGTCAGTTCCGTGGTTGCTAACAGTCCGGCCGTTGGTAAATCTGTGTTGTTAGCGATTGCCAGGGGAGCAAATTGCTGAACTGTGTCTTTCATCGCGCTGGACATGATCAACATGGCGGCTGCGCCGCCAACCACTGCCAACGTCAACACGTATCCAAAAAGGGTGTGCGGCTTGAGACGCATCAAAACCAATGCAACAAACCCTGCCACCATCACAGCCAGAATGGCAA
>CAYXWV010000047.1:18899-23853 GCA_964468875.1 uncultured Anaerolinea sp.
AGACGCATCAAAACCAATGCAACAAACCCTGCCACCATCACAGCCAGAATGGCAATTCCGCAATGTCGCATGGCAGAAGTAAACAAGGCGGAATTTCCGCTTGCCAGGCTAAAACCAGCCGCCCCCATGGGCAGAAAGACCTCATAAGCCAAGGCTGCGCTGGCAATCAGCGAACGCTGTTTGGGTGCTTTGATCGTTAAGATCACCGCCATCAGGGTGCCCACGATCACCAGGATCAGGTCGGCAAATGAAAACGATGTGAAAAACTTGATCTGCGTCGGGGCATAATTAACCATCAACTTTGAAACTGCACCGCTGATCAGACCAAAAATAAAAACAAATGCCAAACCGATGAACAAGCCGCCTAACGAACGGACAAGAAACTTGAGAGACCCCACGGCTGTTGAAAAGCTCAACCCAATCAGCGGAAGCATGGCTGGAGCCACCAAAGCCGCCAACACGTAAACTGCCGGATGATCAATCAGGAAGGCCGCGCCAAGCACCAATCCGCACAACGCTGAAAGCAGGTAATAATCCATACCTGGCACAAACCGTGTCGCAAGATCATTGATATAAATGGAGCGTTCTGTTTTGCCCGCGGGAACCACCAAACGCCGCGTTCTGCGGCGTCGTCTTTCATCAATACGGCTGGGGGGTTCCAATGGAACCGAATCGTCAGGGAATTGATTCATTTAGGTTTTGAATTCCATCGCCCAATCAGTCAGGCTCAGAGCTTGCCGTGTTCCACCTTACAAAAAAGTCAGAAATCAGGCAAGTCTCAGCGAATTTTTGATTCTCAAACTTCTACCTATTATAATACATCCACTCACTATAACATATCAGACGGAACACGGCTCATGAAAAAAACCTCATCTACACCATTGTCCCTCCCGATAACCATCCTATTAGCGTTGGTTATCTTGTTGTCAGGTTGCAACACCCGCACTCCTGAAACCCCTGAAACCACCCCCATTCCCCCGACCCCTGAAGCCACTGCCACAGCCACTGCCGCGCCAGCCAGGATAGTTCTCTTCGACCCTGCCGCCCAATCCAAACCGGAGTTGGCTGCCATGTTGGGAGAGTTTGCCGCTGCCAACTCTCTCAACTTCGAAACCTGGACCGCCTTGACCGGCAGCCTGGAAGGGGTCAAGGTGATGATCGTCAATGGAACGATTGATAATCTTTCTGAAATCGCTTCTTCAGCACCACAAACTCAGTTTGTGCTTATGTCTCCCACCCTTGCTCCAGCAGCCAATATCAGCGTGATCACCACCAACCTGACCCATCAGGCTTTTCTGGCTGGCTACCTGGCTGCCATGACAGCTCAAGACTGGCGGGCTGGTGCCCTGATCGTGGATGATGCCATTCTGGGCTTGTCAAATGCGTTCATCAACGGCGGACAGTATCTCTGTGGCGGCTGCACCCCGCAATACTCTCCGTTGCTTTATTACCCACAAGTTTATATCGTTCCTGACCAAAGCCCCTCCAATATGTGGGCTGCTCAAGCTACCACCTTGGTCACTGATACCGCTGTTAATTCAATTTATCTCGATAGCGGCGGAGACTCGCCCGAGGTTTTGGATCAATTCACCAACGCCATCCTCTTCGGAAACAATCCTGCTTCACCCAATCTGTCACGCTATTCAGCCATACTTGGCGCGGACGCCACTTCAGCGATCCAAGAGGCTCTGCCTGATTTGCTGGCTGGCAATGGAGGCAAGTCCCTCACCGCGCAGGTCAGCCTGGTGATCATCAACAACACGGATGTCGTCAGCCCCGGCAAACAAGCCCGTTTTGACGAAGTCGCAAAAATGTTGATGGAGAACCAGATCAATCCGCTCAGTGTTCCTTAAAAATTAGATCAATAAATAAAAAGTCGGCGTTTTCATTTACCGACTTTTTTGTTTTCCTGATCACCCATGAATTCAGGGGCTGTCACACTACCCGGTGCGTTGATGGATTCGCGTTTGAACACCTTACCCAGGGTCATCAAGAGAATTTTAATATCCAACCAGAAGCTTTGGTGGTCAACATACCAGACGTCCAATTTAAATTTGTCTTCCCATGAGAGGGCGTTGCGGCCGTTGACCTGGGCCCAGCCGGTGATACCCGGCAGCACGTCATGCCTGCGTGCCTGTTCCGGTGAATACCGGTCAAGGTAAGCGGTCAATAACGGACGCGGTCCTACCAGGCTCATTTCTCCCCTTATCACGTTGATCAATTCAGGCAGTTCATCCAGGCTAGTGGAACGCATGAATTTACCAAGTCTGGTCAGACGATCTGCATCTGGCAGCGGTTTGCCATTTCGGTCAAACGCATTGCGCATACTGCGGAATTTGAAGAGTTTGAAGATTTTTCCTTGATAACCCGGGCGGTTCTGAGTAAAGATCACCGGCCAGCCCATCTTCAACCAGACGATTAAGGCCAGAATCAAAATGACAGGCCAGATCACCACCAACAAAACCAGGCTGACGACAATATCAAATAGTCGTTTAATGAAAAAGCTGCCAGATAATCGCTTTTTGTCGGCCATGCTTTCATTTTACCAAAAGCTGGGTTTCTCGTTCCTATAAATGAGAGACTGTTTCGGAATGGATTATAATTTGACCGTAGTCACTCAACTCACAACAAAGGCAACTTGAAAGGTACTTATGGCAAATAAAGGCAGAGTATTCTCAGGCGCCCGTCCGACCGGACGACAGCACATCGGCAACTATCTCGGTGCAATCAAAAACTATGTGGCCATGCAGGATGATTATGACTGTGTGTACTGCATCGTTGATCTGCACGCGTTGACCACTCTCGAAACCACCCGGGATCTGCGTCAAAACACCCTCGAGATGGCCTGGGATTGGCTCGCCTGCGGTATGGACCCCAAAAAAGCCATCATCTTTGTCCAATCCATGGTCAAGCAGGTCACCGAACTGCACACCATCCTCTCCATGGTCACCCCGCTTGGCAAACTGACCGACCTGCCCACCTTCAAAGAGAAAGTTCGCGACCATCCCCACAACATAAACTACGGTCTGGTGGGTTATCCCGTTTTAATGGCTGCGGATATTGTGCTTTACAAAGCTGACTTTGTGCCAGTTGGCATTGACCAATCGCCTCACATCGAGTTCACCCGCGAGTGCGTGCGCTCGTTTAACTACCGGTACAATTCCACTGCCTTGATCGAACCGCAGGCAAAGTTCACCAACTTCCCAAAAATTATGGGCATTGACGGCGTCAACAAGATGAGCAAGAGCCTGAACAACGATATCGAAATAGCCGCCACCGCCGAAGAGACCTCCAAACTGGTGATGCAGATGGTTACCGATCCACAGCGCTTACGCCGCACCGACCCCGGCAATCCTGATATCTGCAACGTCTTCGCCCTGCATAAGATCTTCACCCCCGCCGAGGATGTGGAAAATATCAACGTGGAATGCCGCCGAGCTGGCATCGGTTGTGTGGATTGCAAGAAAAAACTTGCCGCCAACATGAATGAATACTTCGCCCCCATCCGCGCCAAACGGGCTGAGTTCGCCAAAGATGAAGATACCACCTGGGATATGCTGCGTGACGGCGCAAAACGAGCAGCGGTGATCGCCGAAGCCACCATGGTAGAAGTTCGCAAATCGATAGATTTGCCGGCATAGAGACTTTTCATTCGGACGTATGGTTGTTCAGGTGTATAGCCATACGCCCCTGATTCTAATATCGGGGTCATCATGAGAGCCATCCTCCAGCGCGTCAATTTCGGACAGGTCACCGTTGACCATCAAACCATCGCCGATATTCAAAGCGGACTGGTGATCCTGCTGGGCATCGGCTACGGCGACGATCAAGCCAAAGCCGTCCAGATGGTAAAAAAAATCGCCCAACTCCGCATTTTTGAAGACGACGTCGGCAAGATGAACCTCTCTCTGCTGGATATCAAGGGAGCCGCCATTGTAGTCTCGCAGTTCACCCTCTACGCCGACACACGCAAGGGCAACCGACCCTCCTTTACTGACGCCGCGCCTCCCGATGTAGCCAGTCCGCTGGTGGATTATTTTGTTGATGAAATGAGAAAGCTGGGCATCCCCACCCAGACCGGGCATTTTGGCGCCCACATGTACGTTCATTTGCAGAACGACGGTCCTGTAACCATCTCCCTTGAGATGTAAACTGAGGATTCTTATCAATTTCCCTCATTTTTTCGAAATTAATGGGGGTTATTGTATATACAGTCGAAGTATCAGAACCGCCAGCACCAGCCGTCCACCTGAACTGCCGACGCGCCTGCAGCCAGCGCCTCCTCTCCTCCTTCAAGTGAATAGATCCCGCATCCAGCCACAATGGGCAGCCCGGCGCCGCGCAAACGGTTAATCGCCGCCAACATCTGCGGATGCAGTGACGGCCCAAACAATCTGCCGCTGATGCTGCGCTTCTGATAAATCATCACCCCTCTCGGGGCGCAGATCGCCACGCCCACATCCCCCAGTTTTGGTAATTGGTCAATAAACGTAAGATTGATCTCATCCAGCGGCACACAGACAAAAACCGGCTTTTCGCCCACTGCAGTATGCACGATTTCCAACTGTTTTTTAACCCCCAACCCGGGAGGCAAACCCAGTTCAAAGGCAGTCACATTATCCAGGTTCTCTAATTCCATCACCATCTGCCGACAATCATAGGCTGAGGTGACCAGCAAATGCAGCCAGACCGGCAGGTTCAGATTCTGCCATTTTGAGTTGTATGTTTTTACAATATGCCGGATTCCAGGGTTGGGGTGGCCTGTGTGCAGCAAAAATCCGCCCGGATACTCGACCAAAGTCTGGTTGTGCGCGGGAGAACGCGGCTGCAGGCTGATCGGATTGGTCACAAAAACGCCCGGTATGAAGGCATCCCTCTCTATGCGCTGGGGAAGATAACCCATGAAACCGGCAGCATTCATCCACGGCGAAGAGAGTCCCAGATCAAACATGCG
>CAYXWV010000048.1:0-3906 GCA_964468875.1 uncultured Anaerolinea sp.
GGCAAGAGAAAACTCATTCATGGCAGAATTAAGTAAAGAGATCTGAGAAAGATCAAATGCAGCCAGAGTCACATCGCGGCTCATATCATAAGCCACTTCTTCAGCAGACATATCCATGCCGTAATCATAGGTCTCTTCAACAAAAGAGACGCGCGCCTCGTCATCCGCGATGCGGAAGTCTTCACTGATGTAAGAATTGACCACGTTTTTGGCGAGTTCCGCCCCGGTCATGGAGGGATCATCCACCAAAGCCTGCAAAAAGGCAGCGTATGCCCAACCCACCGCGGGTTCGGTCTCTTCCGAGGCAGCCGCATATTTGGCATAAGGCGCCAGGATGCTGATTGATTCCAGTTGAGCCATCAAACAGGCGTCAAAACCAAAAAACTCAAATTGACCAATCCCCGTATCTTCTACAATGGCAGCAAGGGCGTCATCCATCTCAGACATGCTCATACTATCTTCGCTCGGGTCTGGATCACTCCATCCTCCCAGCCAGCCCATGCCGTGGTCCGACATAATCAACGCGTAATTATCAGCCGGATAGCTGCGAATCGCCCAGGTCACAAAATCAACCAGGGTCTGAGGATCGCTCATATTCGTTTCACCCAAATCTTCCAACTCTTGAGATTCTATCGTTTCGAGATCATAACCCTGTTGAATAAGAAAACGCTTGGTTGTTGTCCAATCTCCATCGCCTTCGAACCCCCCATAATACCGATCCATTTGCGAGACAATAGTCACCATGTCACTGGATCCCACAACTTCAGCCTCATTAAGATCAAGGAAAATGTCACGCTCAAGCGTATCGTCGTCGGCATCCTGATAAATCATCACCAGCCAGGTTCCGGGTTCACCGGCAGCCACAGGTTCATAAATTTGAGAAGAAGGCTCCTCAGATGAGGCGTCTGTCTCTTCATAATATCCCTCGTCGTATTCATCCAGATCCACAAAACCACATGCGGTTAACATGCTTAAAGACATTGCAACGCTGACCACTATTGAAAAAATCCTTGAACTTGCTTTTATCATCTAAATCCTTCCTATCCTTTAATATTAACAATCGTTGAATTGTACACAAATATTCTTTCTTTTGGCGATCATATAAACATCTAACAAATCAATAATAGATCAATGATATGATTTTTCAAATAATAAAACCGTTAGTAACGATAAAGATCAGGTGATACCCATGACAACAAGCAATTCCATTGATCTTTCAGAAATTCCGGCAAACAAAGTGGATTATTCCATGTCGATGGCTAAAATCAACGTGGTTGCTCTGGCACTTGCCATTCCAATTTTATCAATCATTCTTGTTCTCTATACGATGTTTTGGGGGGTGGAGAAACCCATCAGCGGAGTCTTGTCAGTTGTAGGGCAACCCGATAGGCTGCTTAAAGCAGATCTAATTTTTCTTGGGATTTTAATTTTAGGAACCATCCTCCACGAGTTGATCCACGGGCTTACCTGGATGATCGCATCAAAAAAGCCATTGAGTGCGTTGAAATTCGGGTTTCAAGTAAAAACACTCACACCTTATGCTCATTTTCGCGAGCCTCTGCCCGTCAATGCTTACCGCCTGGGTACAGTCATGCCGGGTCTTGTAACAGGGGTTGTGCCAGCTATCATCGGGTTGGCAACCGGCAATACAGCACTCACCTTGTTATCCGCGTTGTTTATTCTCGCGGCTTCTGGCGACTTCACCATTCTCTGGCTGATCCGCAAAGTGACAACCCCCGCTTACGTTGAAGATCATCCCACCCGGGCTGGATGTTATGTTTATCAAACCGAACCCATCAAACTATAAAGAAATTAGACCATATTTATAGTAATTAATAAGG
The DNA here is from genome assembly GCA_964468875.1 of uncultured Anaerolinea sp. Lineage (GTDB taxonomy): Bacteria > Chloroflexota > Anaerolineae > Anaerolineales > Anaerolineaceae > UBA6107. The sequence goes on from CAYXWV010000048.1 coordinate 1,842, forward strand.
AGATCATGAATTATGGAAATCAACATTCAATATAAACCATCCTATTCTCTGGCAATCGTCAGACTATCACCCAATGAACGCATCCGCGCTGATTCAGGTGCCATGGTCAGTCATTCTGCCACAGTAACCGTGGAAACCAAAGCTGAAGGCGGCATACTCAAATCTCTTGGCCGCTCTCTCTTGGGTGGGGAATCCTTCTTTCAAAACTTCTGGGTAGCCGGTCCCCAAGGCGGAGAGGTGACCCTTGCACCTGATCTGCCCGGCGATGTGGAAGAAATCGAAATGACCGGAATTCCTCTCATGGTGCAATCAGGCTCTTACCTGGCTTCAGAATCAGGAATTGAGCTAAACAGCAAATTCAGTTCGAAGGCATTCAAAGCCGGAGAGGGCATTTCAATGCTTGAAGCGACTGGCAGCGGAAAACTGCTCGTATCTTCCTATGGAGCTATCTTTGAAAAACAGCTTGCCTCGGGCGAGAAATATATTGTTGATTCTTCCCACCTGGTGGCTTTTGAAGCCGTGATGGATGTTCAGATTCAATCGGTTGGCGGAATAAAATCCACGCTGCTCTCAGGTGAAGGGCTGGTGATTGAATTGACAGGCCCAGCCCGGCTCTATATTCAAACGCGTTCGCCCCAGGCACTGATCAACTGGATCATTCCTCAGGTGCCTCAAAAGAGCAACCAATAGTTTTTTTCTGTAAGAGCTCCCCGATGGTGATGGGGAGCTCTTTTTGTTACAATGAAACAGCTTGTTGATAGTGATAAATAGTTCAAAAGGGAACGGTATGAAAACAATCAAATTTGGTTTGATCGGTCTTGGCGTGATTTCCAAACGCTTTGCCAAGGTTTTGAACACCGTCGAAGGCGTTGAAATTGCCAGTATTGCATCCAGAGACATGAAACGCAGTGAAGCCTTTGCCAGGGAATTTGGCGCCAAAAAAGCACTTGCCACCTATCAGGATGTGATTAACGACCCCGATGTGGACGTGGTTTATATCGGCTTGACGCATAACTTCCATTATGAATACACGCGGATGTGTCTTGAAAAGGGCAAACCCGTATTATGCGAAAAACCGCTGGTAACCACCCGAAAAGAAGCTCAGGAACTTGCCGATCTGGCAAAGAAGAATAAAACCTTGCTTATGGAAGCCCTCTGGACGCGCTGCATGCCAGCCTTCCAAAAAGCTCGCGAATGGGTGAAAAAGGGGAAAATTGGGCAAGTAAAACTGATCACTGCCAATTTTTGCTACCGCGCCAATTATGATCCCAATCACAGGATCTTCAGCAAAGAAACCGCCGGTGGCAGCCTTTACGATGTTGGCATATACGCCATGGATTTTGCCATGGGCATCATGGACGAACACCCTGAAAGTATGACCGGGTCAGCCCTGATCGCCCCCAACGGTGTGGATGAATCTGCAGCGTTCTCACTGAAATTTGCAGGCGGCGCATTGGCTAACCTGACCTGCGGCTTCAACGTCCGCGCCATGGAGGAAGCCATCATTTACGGCACCAAAGGCCGCATTGTGACAGATAACTGCTACGGTCCACAATCATGTACCTTATATGATGAAAACCGCAACCTTCTCGATTCCTTCTCGGAGCCAGTCCCTGATGGGTTTGTCTATCAGATTCAACACTGCGCCGACCTGGTTCGCAAGGGCAAGATTGAAAGCAATTTCATCCCATGGAAAGATACCATTTCCAGCGCAGCCGTTTTCGATGAGCTAATCCGACAGTGGAATATCACTCCCTGATTTGATAGTAAATGGAGGGGAAATGAACACAATAATAGCCAACAAAGACGCGGTGGTCGCCTGGCTTTTGGAAGAAAACGATCCCGGAGCCCGTTTCTTGGCGATGAAAGACCTCTTACGCTTGCCAAGAAACGACCCGCAGATGATTAACGCCCGCCAGGCAGCTTATCAACAGGGACAAATTTTTCACATCCTCGAAAGAATGGATCCTGAGGGCTACTGGGTAAAACCGGGACCAGGCTACGGCCCCAAGTACAAATCCTCAGTGTGGGCGCTCCTGCTGCTGGCGCAGCTGGGGGCTGACGT
>CAYXWV010000048.1:4006-20531 GCA_964468875.1 uncultured Anaerolinea sp.
CACGGCGAAAACGCGAAGCCCAGCCGCGACTGGTGGTTGTTTGGTTTTCCGGTGTTTTATATCACCGATATGCTTCAGATTGTCGAAGCGCTGGTTGAGCTGGGTTATGGCCAGGATGCCCGATTACAAAATGCGATTCAATACATCCTTTCAAAACAGGATGAGCAAGGCCGCTGGCCGCTTGAATATGACTATGCCGGCAAAACCTGGCGCAGCTACGGCAAACTTCACGAACCCAACAAATGGGTCACTATGCGAGTATTGAAGGTACTTGCTTTTATAAAAACAATCTCTACTTCTTTCATTATCCAAATGTCAGTTTTATGAGAATCAACTCATAAACACCTTATTTTGGGTTTCTACGATATAATACACGGCATTTAAAATTTAATAGAGAGTTGGTAATAGTTGTGAAATCGAATTTTGTTGTAGAAACAGAAAAACCGGTGCGAATTAATCGGTTAGTGTCGGTCATTTTAAATGGCGTTGTATTAAATAAACTTGCGAATCAGCATGGCAATGACGTGAATGCGATGGCAGATAGTTTAATGAGCAATCTTTCTGGCCCTGTTCAACGAAACATTCGCTCGCACGAAGTGGCTCATGTTGGTCAAAACCTGAAATCTGAAATTGGCCGTCGAATTAGCCTTCAATAGACCCTTCATAAAATGCTATTGATAAAAATTGCGCTCTCAACTTTTTGAGAGCGCTTTTCTTTCGGAGAAATCAGGAGAAAGATGGGGGTCGATATTAATCATCCATGTTTTAGCTTTTTTGGGTGATTGACGAATTTATCGCAACGAATGGGTTCACCATTTATCTAAACTAATCTGCTGATTCTTCTGCCGCATGAAACTGTTCAATCTTTGCCGTCTCTCTGGCTGGAAGAATTGTCAATGCCGTGACCGCCGCCAATACCATGGCGATACTGGCAATGAAGAAAGCCATTTTCATCCCATCCACGAAGGCCTGACTTGAGGTTCTCACCACCAACTCGGAAAGCTCAGTCGGAAGACCGGCAGCCATTACATGGGCGCTTTGTATACTTCCACGGATGCTATCCATCACTTTGTCACTGATTCCAGTCAACCCGGATAAAACATTCACATCAGACCGGTAGATGCTGTTCATAAACGCACCCAGAACAGCAACACCCAGCGCACCGCCCAACTGCCGGGTGGTGTCGTTCATTGCAGACCCGATACCTGCCCGATTAGGCGGCAGCGAGTTCATAATGGCGGCTGTTGCCGGGCTCATGGTGAAACCTACCCCAAAGCCGTTCAGGAACAGGATCAATAGAATATACCAGTAGTTCGTGTGCAAACCAGCTACTTGAGAGAAAACGAAAGCTGACAATCCGCTTAAGATCAATCCCAGGCTCATGGTGATTTTGGTGCCCAATTTTCGATTCACCCTGACGGACAATAATGTAAAGATCAACACAAACGGGGTCATGGGCAGCATGCACAACGCCGCCTTGATGGGTGAAAAACCTTCAACGGACTGAAAATATTGACTATAAAGGTACATACTACCCATCATGGCAAAAGCACTGATAGTCAACGAAACATTGGCACCAGTAAAATACTTGTTCTTGAAAAATTCAAGTGGCAGCATGGGATTTTTGGAGCGTTTCTCCCACCATCCGAATGCAGACAGAAACACAACCGCAATGCCAAAAGAAATCCACACGCCTTTTGATGCCCAACCCTGCTCACCAATGAGGATGGTGGCGTAAACCAGCGAGACCACCCCGATCGCTGAAAGCGACACGCCCGGAAAATCCGGTTTGGGGGCTCTCTCATCCTTCGATTCGGGTGTCACCAACAGCCCGCCGATAATGCCAATGGCACAGACAGGCAGGTTGAGATAGAAAACCCAGGACCAGTGGAAAGAATTGATCAGAAATCCCCCGATAATGGGACCAATGCCCGCGCCAATTGAAAAGATGCTCGACCAGATGGCAATAGCTTTGGCTCTTTCGCGTTGATCACGAAAAACATTTGTCAAAATAGACAGCGTGGAAGGCATGATCAAGGCGCCTGCCAACCCGAGCACAGCGCGGAACACAATCAACATGATTGTCGAAACCGAAAGAGCAGCGCCCAGCGAGCCCAAAGCGAACAGTCCCAGTCCGATGATTAACAGTTTCTTGCGGCCAAAACGATCGCCAATGGCACCCGTGGTGATCAACAAGGAGGCAAAAATCAGGGTGTAGGCATCCACCACCCATTGAAGTTCGCTGGTGGTGGCTTGAAACTCCGAGGCAATGGAAGGCAAAGCCAGGTTCAACACGGTTGTATCGATTGAAATAATAAACAATGAAATGCACATTACTGCCAGAACAAGCCAGCGTTTTTCAAATTTCTGCGATGTTTCCACGAATCTAACTCCTGTTGAACTATTCATTAATGTTGCTGGCGATATTGGTATGAATTTTTTCCAAAAAACGCATCATGGTTTCTTTCTCTTCCTCTGAGAAACCTGAAAAAGCAATCCCGTCCATTACGAGCGTCTGTTCGACGGCAAGATCAAGTTTCTTTCTTCCGGCATCAGTCAGATAAATGCGGGTAAACCTGCCATCCTGAACATCTCTTTGCCTTGTCACCAGGCCTGCTGTTTCCATGCGGTGAAGCAGGTTGGTCAACGTTGCCTGAGTAATTTCAAGGGTTTCCGCCAGCTCCGACTGTGTAATTCCTTCACTTTTACCCAACTGGAACAATACGGGAGGCTGCCCTCTGAAAAGTCCTACCTGGTTAAATATTCGATTCGCCAGGTTGTAATGTCCCCGGCTGACAAGAAATAAAAGATATCCCAGTTTACTCTTTTCAGGCATCGTTTTCCTATTATAATTAGCCAGCTAATTATAGGCCTGTCAAATATGATGTCAAGATGTAGTTGGTTTGATTAAGAAAGTCTCATTTTTGAAAAGGTCACTATCAGAGCGCTTCGATAACAAACATAAGGAGAGGGTCATGAATTTATCGATCACAAGAATCAATTTAGGTTTTGTGAATGCTTATTTGATCCCTGCCGGGGATGGATTCATTCTCGTTGACACAGGGGTTTCTGATGTCTGGAATCGCCTTGAAACTGAATTGATCAATCTCAAATGTTTACCTTCAAAAATAAAACTGGTCGTGTTGACTCACGGAGATTCAGATCATTGCGGAAATTGCCGTACACTTCAAGAAAAATACGGCATCAAAATTGCGATTCATGAAGGTGATCTTGACATGATCCGGTCTGGAAAAGCACCTGCCCGGCATGCTAGCTCACTCTTTGGAAAAATTCTCCTTAAACTTGGTTCGCGCATGGCGCCTCAACCCGCCGGTTTTGAACCGGATATTTATCTCCATAACGGTCAAACCCTCGAATCATTTGGTTCCACAACCAGAATCATTCACACCCCCGGCCACACCGCCGGGTCAATTGTGCTGCTCACCGAAGACGGCAGCCTGATCGTCGGAGACACCTTTCTAAACCGCCGAAAACCCAAACCTGCAGAGTTGATCCATGACGATGTAGCTCTTCAAAAAAGCCTGGCAGAAATCAGAAAACTAAAGGCAGAGATGGTTTACCCGGGTCACGGTGATCCCTTTTCGTTTCAAAAGTTGCTTGATATTTCTCCCCAGGTTTGACCTGCCTGATTGTCATTTACATTTGTTTTCGTATATGTTCACGAGGCTGCCAAAAAAGGCAGCCTCTTTTGCCAAATAACACAATCTTGACAGTTAGCCACAAAGAAATCCCTTTCGATAAAGGGTTTATCATTAATTCTGCATGCCATTTTTGAACCTTTTTGCGCTGATCTGACACATATATTCAGACACAGGCAAAGGCAGAGGCATGTTGAATCAAACCACACTCAAAAAAGGACCCTGGACGACCGCGATGGATGAATCCCAAGAGGATGTCAGCCTGGCAAAACGGATTGCCGCTGGAGATGAATCCGCGCTGCGCGAACTTAACGCGCAGTACGGAAAACGTCTCTACGCATACGCATTGCGTCTGACTGGCGATCAAGCCGTCGCCGAGGATGTGGTACAGGATGTGCTGGTGGTGGTTTGGAAGACCGCCAACCGCTATCGCGGTGAAGGACGCTTCATCGCCTGGTTGTTGGGCATCGTTCACCACACCGCCATGAATGCCATGCGGCATAAGACCCTTCCACTTTCAGATGAAATGGAAGAATCCATGCCGTCACCGGCGAGTTCCCCTGAAAATCACGCACAACAAAATCAGAAAACTGAATGGGTTCGCCAGGGGTTGTCCAATCTCAGCCCGGAACACCGCTCCGTTCTCGAATTGGTCTTCTATCACGGGCTTTCCCTTGAAGAAATTTCACAAGTATGCAATTGTCCGCTTGGTACGGTGAAAAGCCGCCTGGCTTATGCCCGTCAGCACCTGAAAGGCATCTTGAGCCGGCATGGTTTGGAGGAATGGCAATGAAAGATCATGCGTTTTTCGAAGAAATGCTCCCGCTCTATGTTGCTGGCGAATTGTCAGAGAATGAAAGAAACGAGTTGGAAGCTCATCTGCAAAGCTGCGCAGAATGTCAGGTTGATCTTGCCATGTGGAAAGGTGTTTCATCTGAAATTCAAGTGGCCAATCAATCCCTGCCGGCATCGGCAAAATGGGCTGACCAAGCCCTTCAGCGGATTCATGCACCGGGAAAAATTTCAAAGATGTTCACCCGGGCATGGCAGCTCTTCCGCGCCCAGGCGTTCCTCGTTAAATCCGATCTGTGGCCTGTTTCTGCCCTGATTATGTTAATGGGGATTGTGGTGGCATTGATTGCCAAGAAAGAAGTGGTGATCTACTTTTTGTCTCCGCTGGTAGCTGCATCAACCCTGGCTGTTCTCTACGGTCCGGAACACGACCCAGCCATTGAGTTGAGTCGTTCCACAGCCACATCTCCCTGGAAAATCCTTTTCGCGCGGTTGAGCATCGTTTCAATCTACAACTTGATGCTTAGTCTGGTAGCCTCGCTGGCATTGCTTTTCATCGTGCCCCCCGATACCCTGGCGGGGATCATCATCGGTTGGTTTGGTCCGCTTGCTTTCCTATCTTCATTGGCTCTTCTCCTTTCCATCTGGCTGGGAACCAGCAGCGCCATTGCCATTGCGTACAGCCTCTGGCTTCTCCAATACATCCCCTTCAGCGCGGTGAACACGTGGACGTCATCCCCCGTCTGGGTATCTGTCTTGAGCGCCTACAAAAGCTTTTGGCAAAATCCTTTGTTGTTGATTACGCTTGCCATAATCATAATCGGAGCCGCCTGTTGGTCTGTGACCAAACCTGTGTGGAAGCTAACTACATCAAACCAATAATTATCAAAAAAATGAGGTCTTCAAAAACCTCAGGAGGAATAATGACTCAGTTTTTTGGCATCACGCGCCACGAATTTCGCATGTCCGTTCGTCGGCCAGGCATGTGGATCGCATATGCAATTCTCTATGTTTTCTACGGCATCACCGTTTTTGCTCCCAGCGAGATCGGAACCGAATTACCAAAAACGACAACCGAAATGTGGCAATTTGCCGGATACGCCATGCTCTACTGCAATATGTTCATGGTTATTCTGGGCGGCATTCTGGCAGCAGATCGCGTTCAGCGCGATTACCGTTTGGGTGTTCGGGAGCTTCAACAAGGTTCTCCGGTTGGTCAAACCACTTATCTTCTCTCAAAATACTTTGCTGTGCTTATCTCAGTGATGATCCCCATGTTGTTGTTTGTGATGATTTACGCGACGGTCAATGTTATTCTTGGGGTCACCCCGGTTTTCTTTTTGATCGTTCTGGGTGCTTTCATTGTCATGGCGGTTCCAGCTTTTGCTTTTGTCACCGCATTTTCAATAGCCTGTCCGCTTTTTATGCCGATCAGGGTTTACCAGGTTCTTTTTGTCGGTTACTGGTTCTGGGGCAATTACATGAGCCCCAATGTTCTGCCAACCCTGAGCGAAACGCTGCTGGTACCCTCCGGGAAAATTGTATTCTGGGGGCTCTTGAGCGGATTCCCTGAAAACCTGTCAAGCTTCAAACAGCCAATCTATTCGCATGCTGACGTAGCGTGGAATCTGATTATCCTGTTTTCAATCATTATTGCGGTACTGGCTGTAACCATATTCTGGTTACGCCGCGAAACACGCAAAGCATAGGTTCAAAATGAAACGTTTTTCTTTACGCTATTCGATTCTAACCAGCAAACTCGATCAACTCTGGTTCCCGGTGGCTTTCTTTGGTTTATTCGTGATCATCGCCATCATCATGCACGACGCAGAGCGATTCATGAACATCGCCCGCTCTTACCTTGGCGTCGCACTTCCGCTTGTGGCTGGCATCCTTTCCGCGTACAGCATTCTTGAAGATCCAGCTATCGAAATCCGCTTTGCCACCCCCATCACGGCAATACAAACCTTGATCGAACGCCTTTCAATGATCTTTGTGGTGCAGGCAGCGTTGGCGCTGATCTATCAAGCCATCATCTGGCTGTTGGGAGGCGAGTTTTCAATGTACGCCTCATTCTGGCAGTTGCAGTTGGCATGGCTGATTCCTACATTCTCCTTGATGCTGCTGGGGTGTCTCTGCTCGTTGCTGGCGGCGAATTCCACTATCGGCGCCCTCATTGTGGGAATGGTTTGGCTGGTCGAATTAATTGCCCGTGGATGGTTTGCGCAAAACTTTGGCAAATACCTATTGGTTTTTATGGGTGGCCTCATGCCTGATCATCCAGACCTGATTACCAATTTTATTTCTCTTGCCTTTCTCAGCCTGCTCTTCTTTATTTGCGCGGTTTTGTTGCTGCGCCGTCAAGAACGCTACATCTAAAAAACAAAAGGAAATCTCATGATTAAGTTAAACGCTCTCACAAAAACCTATGGTGCCGGTCAAAAAGCCATACATGCACTTAATGGAATTGATCTCATCATCGGGCAAGGTATGTTTGGCTTGCTCGGACCGAATGGCGCTGGTAAGACGACCCTCATGCGTATCCTCGCTGGTATCGTTAATGCTTCATCCGGTTCGGTGGATATAAACAGGTTTGATGTCACCACAGACAGGGGCAAACAGGAGGTTAAAAAAGTGCTGGGCTATCTACCGCAGGAATTGGGCATGTACCCGGAACTGACTGCCGCCCAATTTGTCGATTACATGGCCATCCTGAAGGGGCTGGATGATCCAAAATACAGGCGTGAACGCGTGCAAAATGTTCTCGATATGGTCGGGTTGGGCGATAACATCAATCGCAAGATCAAAGGCTTTTCGGGTGGTATGAAACGGCGCGTCGGGATTGCCCAGGCGCTGGTGAACGACCCAAAGCTGCTCATTGTGGATGAGCCCACTGCCGGTCTGGATCCCGAAGAACGCATCCGCTTCCGCAACCTGCTGGTTAATCTGGCTGCCAACCGCACGGTATTGCTCTCCACCCACATTGTTGAGGATATTGGACAGACCTGCCGCGATTTGGCGGTCATCGCCCGTGGAAAGGTGATCTTCCGCGGCAGCCCGGTAGAGCTTTCTCAAGAAGCCACCGGTCACGTCTGGACTCTGACCTCAAACGAGACCGAAAAACCGGACCACGGTCTGACCATCGTTTCAATGCTGCATCTACCCGAGGGTACGCAGTATCGCATGGTAGGCGAGGAGGTTAACTCCTATCCGAACGCCGTACCGGCTCAACCTGGTCTGGAAGACGGCTATGTCTGGCTGATGAAAAGCGCGGGGCACACCGTAGACACGATGTAAGGCAGATGAAGGACGAGGAAAACACCTCGTCCTTCTTTTTTTATCCGATTTTTATATGTTTTTTTTATAAAAAACCTTATACACGCATTGTGCAACTAAATTAATCCTGCTATGATTATAGAAGATAAATTTCATGGGATTTGTGAAAATATGAAGAAAACATACAAACTAAATTTCAATTCTTCTGCACCAGATTTAGTGTTACGTGATCTCGCCAATAAAGAGGTAAGCCTTTCCAGTTTTTGGGCAAAGCAACCATTAATCCTGGCTTTCACCCGTCACTTTGGCTGTACCCAGTGTAAAGAGATGCTGGAAGAGCTGGTTGCCGGCCAAAAACAGATCAGAGAGAACGGCCTCGATATTGTTGTGGTCACCCAGGGAACCCCTGAGACCACTGCGTTATTTGCCCAGGAATTTGCCCCCGGGTTAACCTGCCTCTCTGACCCTGAACGCAAGGCTTATCAGGCTTATGGTCTTGAAAGGGCGACCTTGTTCCAGACATTTTTGAACGCGAAAGTCTTATCAGCCGTTCGCAGATCACAAAAAAAAGGGTACAAAGTGGAGCCCCCTCCCATGGGACAAGACGCGATGCAGATGTCGGGCACGTTTATCATCAGCACCGAGGGCAAACTGTTGCTGCCCTTCTACTATGACGATATTGCCGATCACCCATCGCTCGATTTATTGTTGAACGGTGTGCTGTCTACCAATTGGAAAAAACCTTTTGAGGGGCCGGTGGGCCCATTTGAAAATTAGATTATTGGGAGTTTGAAATGAAAAAACTAGGTCTTTTATTGCTCGTCAGCTTTTCATTATTGGTCTTATCGGCATGTGCCGCTAAAACAGTCGAAGCCACCCCTGAGACGCCTTCCGTGCAAAGCGGAAACTTGATCGCAGAAGGTGTTTTGCAGCCGGTCAACTCGCTGGTGCATTCTTTTTCAGTATCCGGTGAAATCGGTGAGGTACTGGTTAAAAATGGTGAAAATGTAAAAGTCGGCCAGGAACTTGTCCGTCTCAAAGACTCCACAGCCGCGAAACTCGCTCTTGAAAATGCCCAGGTGGAAGCCCTGTCTGCCCAACAAACCTATGACCAACTCCTGACTTCCAAAGAATTGACTCTTGCCCAGGCTCAGTTGGCAGTAGCCAACACAAAAGAGGCTTATGACAAAATCCGCTGGAACCAGGTGCGCGCCAACCAGGCTCGTGAAACCAATGAGGATGTGATCAACGCTGCCCGAGCGGCTGTGACCCTGGCTGAAAAACAGGTGGATGACGCCCAGGAGCGTTATAACGACTTTGTCGAAACCGCCGATTCCGATCCGCTCAAAGCGGCTGCCCTCAGTACGTTGTCAAACACCAAGTTAAACTTGGCGCAGGCAAAACTAAACCTCAACTATTATCTGAACCCCCCTGATGCACAAGAACTCGCGATTTCTGATGCCCAGGTGGCTGTGGCAAAAGCCGAATATGATGAAGCCGTTCGCCAGCTCGAGAAACTGCAAAACGGCGCTGATTCAGAAGAACTTATCATGGCAAAAGCCCGCCTCGAATCTGCCAACGCCGCCGTGGCTAACGCCCAAAATCAGCTTGATTCGCTCGTCTTGAAAGCCAATATCGTCGGAACAGTGGTTGATCTTGACCTGCAGCCCGGGCAAAAAGTGACTGCCGGTGAGGTCGTCGTCACCCTCGCAGACTATTCCAACTGGCTGATCAAGACCGACAACCTGACCGAATTTGAAGTAACCTCCATCCAAATTGGTCAGACAGCCGAGGTAATTCTCGATCCCCTTCCAGAAAAAACATTCGCGGGTGAGGTCACCTACATCAACTCGTTATTCGAAGAAAAACGCGGCGACATTACCTATACTGTTACCATCCTGCTCAAGGAATCCGATCCACTCATGCGCTGGGGCATGACCGGTGCCGTCACTTTCGAGAAGTAGAAAAGGCATTTTTATGAAAGAAATTCTATCCATCTCAGGATATCTCGCCTTCAAGGAAATCTGGCGCAACCGCAGCCGCTTTCTGTTGGTTAGCCTGGTCATTGCCCTGATCACATTGCTGGTCTTGTTCATCGCCGCCCTCGGTGAAGGTCTTGGCAACGGTAACCGTGAATACATCTCAAAACTTGACGCAGACCTGATTGCCTATCAAGCAAAATCCGAAAACCTGATCGCCGCCAGCCGGCTCAGCAAAGACCGCCTGTCCGCCATCCGCCGCGTGGATGGGGTGGCAGATGTGGGCATGCTGGGCACCTCCAGCGCCACACTTGTGCTGCCAGACGCGGAAGAACCGTTGAAAGTGGCGCTGCTGGGCGTACAGCCGGGACATACCGGTGAACCAACTGTGACAGAAGGGATGCAGTTCAGCACCGATCTTGCGGATGAAGTCATCATTGATTTCAACACAGCGGTCAGAACCGGTCTGCAAGCTGGAGATGAAATTAACTTCCGCGTCACCCAGGGCACCAAAGACGAGTTTTACACCCTGAAAATCGTCGGTGTGACTGACGGGCAGCAATACTCACTGCAGCCCTCCATTTTTGCGCCTTTTTACACCTGGGATCGTGTGCGTCCTAAATCAGAGGCTGAAATTAACAACCCCAACCCGGTTGCCAACGTAATTCTGATTAAACTGAACGATCCATCTCAGGTCGAGGTCATGCGCGGGCGCATCTCAAATCAGGTGAACAACATCGAAACCGCCACCCTCAAAGAAGCCATCCAGGCGCTGCCGGGTTACTCAGCCCAGCAAAGCACGTTGAACCTGCAAGGCGGTTTCACCCTCTTTATTGGTGTGCTGGTGATCGGTGGATTCTTCCAGATCCAGATTCTGCAAAAAGTGGCTCAGATCGGTGTACTGAAAGCCATCGGCACCTCCAACCCGACCGTGGCATTGGCGTCCGTGTTGCAAATTGTGATTGTCACTTTTATCGGTGTTTTCATTGGCGGCATGTTGACCCTGCTCTTCTCGTTGACCTTCCCGCCAACGGTACCCATTGTGTTCAACGGTCAGACCACTGCCATCGCCCTCGTTGCCTTACTGCTGATCGGCCCATTGAGCGGACTTGTCTCCACGCGGTTCGCGGTTAGAATCGAACCTCTCAAAGCCCTCGGGCTGTCGTAAAGTTGGGATCACTATGAATGAATATGCTCTTGAAACAATTGACGTAAAAAAAGTTTATCAAAGCGAGTCAGGCACAATTAACGCTGTGGACGATGTATCGCTGCAGGTCAAAGCCGGGGAGTTCGTGGCGTTGGTTGGTCCTAGCGGCTCTGGCAAAACCACCATGCTTTCCATTCTGGCTGCCTTGCTTTCACCCACCACAGGCAAAGTACTGCTCGATGGTCAGGATTTATCCTCCATGTCTGAAGTTGAACGCGTATCCATGCGCCGCGAGAAGATCGGTTTCACCTTCCAGGCAAACAACCTGGTGCCTTATCTAAGTGCCGTTGAAAACGTGGAATTAATGCTGCGCCTGAACGGAAAACTCGACAAAACCGGAAAGCTGCGCTCTCGTGAACTGTTAGCCCGTCTTGGGTTGGCAGAAAGAATGCACAACCTGCCCGGGCAAATGTCCGGCGGTCAGCAGCAGCGCGTGGCAATCGCCCGCGCCATGATTCACAACCCCAGCCTGGTGCTGGCAGATGAACCCACCGCCAGCCTGGATACAGAACGCGCCTATCAGGTGGTTGAAACCTTTGCCGGGCTCATCCACGAACAAAACCGTGCCGGCATCATGGTGACCCACGACCTTCGCATGTGCGAATTTGTGGACCGCGTTTTTCAGATGCGCGACGGTAAACTGGTACAGATTTACACCACAAGAGATGAAATCATGGGGCTCGTACAAGGCAGACCCCACTAGAATTACACCCAATTCAGCCTGAAATTTACTACAATAAATAACATATCTGATCTCTCAGGATGTTATTATTGTTTATGCAACCGGTTGCGGAAAATGTGGTACAATCCCGATATCAAATCATCAGACTGGAAAATTCTATGACCACGACGAATAAACACGCCCCTGTCAGAATCGGATTGGTTCTTTTGGCTTATATCGCCTTTATCGCTCTCGGCATGCCCGATGGTTTATTGGGAGTGGGTTGGCCTTCCATGAGAGCCGGGTTTAACGTTCCGTTAGATTCGCTTGGCATGTTGATGGCGACCAGCACAGCCGGTTACCTGACTTCGGCATTTATGTCGGGTTATCTGCTGAGAAAAATAGGGGTGGGCGGGGTGCTGGCTGCCTCCTGTGCCCTGACCGGTGTAGCCCTCATTAGCTACACCCTGGTGCCCGTCTGGTGGATGATGGTGCTGTTGGGTATTTTTGGTGGTTTGGGCGCTGGTGCCATCGATGCCGGTTTAAATACCTATGTGGCAGCCAACTTCACCGAGGGGTTGATGCAATGGCTGCACGCCAGTTACGGCATCGGCGTAACCGCCGGACCATTCCTGATGACGTTAGGCCTCACCACCTTCGATAATTGGCGGTTTGCCTATCGTGTGGTCGGTATTTTCCAGCTTGTGTTGGCAGTCAGCTTTGTACTTTCGTTGAAATCCTGGGGCAAAAAGTCAGTTGATGATGAGGAAAACCGTGAAAAGAAAATTACGGAATACAAAACTTCTTACCGTGAGACTTTTAAACAACCTGAAGTCTGGTTGAGCATTTTGCTTTTCCTGATCTACGTGGGTGCTGAAATGGGGCTGGGTGCCTGGGCTTATACCTTGCTCACCGAAGGGCGCGGCATTGATCCCAAAACCGCTGGGTTCTGGGCAGGAAGTTTTTACGGTTTGTTCATGATTGGCCGCATCCTGGCAGGTTTTTACACCAAGAAACTCAAGACCGATACAATCATATTAGGCTCAACAATTATTGCTCTCATCGGTGCCATTATGCTGCTCTGGAACCCGACACCCATCGTTAGCCTGATTGGTGTGGTCGTGATCGGTTTTGCTATCGCTCCAGTCTTCCCTTCTTTGACCTCGAGCACCAGTGCCAGAGTCAGTCCGCGCTTCGCTGCCAACACCATCGGCATGCAGATGGCTGGGGCTGGCATCGCCGGTGCTCTTATCCCCGGCACAATGGGCATTCTTGCCAGACGGGTTTCGCTTGAGGCTATTCCTGTCAGCATGGTGATCCTCTTTGTGGCATTGCTGGGTGTTTACCTGCTTTCGATGAAACGCACTGCCCATCTCGAAACCATCCGTGCCATCGAACCGCAATCAGCAGATTAATTTATAATTTAGCCATGAAACAAAATGGCTTGCAGTTTGCTTTTTTCAGACTCCTGATTTTGATGTTCATCATCCTGTCTGGATCAGCCGCCTGCAAGCCATTTGATTTATTATTCACCCCCGATTCGCAAACCCCCACCCCTACTCTCGAAAATTGTTCCTGGACCTGGGCATACAGCGATGGTTCCCCTGAATTTGAAAAAGCCATGTCTATGAAACTTGGCAAACTGGGGGTTGATGCCGAAATTCACACTTCTACCTTTGGCGAGGTTTTCAGCTGCGACCAGTCCTTTGCTGTCATGGGGCTCGATGTGAACTTATCGATAAGGGTGGTGAGTTTTGAGAACCCTGAAAGCCTTAAATCCATCGCCGATTATATTTATCCAATGCTTCAGGATACACTTTACGTCAGCAAGGCGCCCAATTTAGGCAATGTGAATCTTTCATTTGTTGATGAAGACCAGCACACCTGTAATTGGGACTTTGCCAACAACCTCTGCGCCGAATAGGATTTTGTGTGTTCCTGTCATATTTTTTGTAGGTTGCCCGTACCGTACCATAACGTTGACAAGGTTTTGAACCTTGTCAACGTTGAAATTTACTAATTAACTCACAAGGGCAGATCTTTCACTGCCCTTATCCATACCCCACCGTAGGGGCAATTCACGAACTGCCCCGCTCCCAATTCGCAGGGGCATGTCTTGCTCGTGTCCAAAAAGATGTGCCGCGAAAGGGCGGGTTCCAAGCCCGCCCGGGTAAACCACCTTCTTCTGGTAAGGGCACGGCGTGCCGTGCCCAACACCATAACGTTGACACACAAAAACACGTTGGGATATATTCCCAATAGGGTGCACTCACCTGACCTGGGTTTTTCAGAGCGATGCACCAGGTTTATCGGTGTGGCGCACCGGAATCATAATGATAAGAAATCTGGTTCTGGTAAGGGCACGGCGTGCCGTGCCCAACGCTATAACGTTGCCAAGGCTTCGAACCTTGTCAACATTGAAATTTACTCACAAGGGCAGGTCTATCACCCGACCGAATAAAAACCTGTCATTCCTAACCAAACCCCTTGACAGTGGGTTTATAATAAATATAGAACATAAGTTCTGTTAGCTCCAACCCATTCGCTAACTTTCTTCCAAACAAACATTCACTTGAACCTTAAAAAATTCATAAATCGCCAGCCTTGATTCGTGCATAAGAACGAATCAAGAAAATCAACCGGGCTTTCAACCTTGCCGGTTTTTTTGATCTCAAAAAACCCATTTTGATTCTTTTTGAATCGTTTTCAATTTAAAAATGAAACGAATAAAGGGAAACTACCTGGTAACTGAAAAAAACAACGTGGGTGAAAAAATCCCTCCCGGGCTAAATGCTCAGGAGGGATAAGTTGATCGATAAGCTTTTTATTCAGTTTTGCCGGGCTGGCTGTCAGGGCTGACAGGTTTGGCTTCCTTAATGCTTTGATAAATCTCGTTTCTCAGCTTTTCAGAATCCGAACTGCGTTCTTTCTTGAGATCTCCGTTGACCTGAAGATTCAGCTTGTCTGAGAGCAAGAGGGTGAGAAGCCCCTCCATCACGCTGCTGCTGGAGACGTTGCCGTCGCTGCCGCTGCCGCCCACCACAATTCTTGGCACCACATCCACCTGCGACTGCTGCACGGCTTCTGCGAAGCGGTTCATCACCTGCTGCGTCACCTGGAACTGCGGCCCGCCGTATGCGGCAACCTGTTCCTCGGTGGCAATAGCTTGGGCAATACCGGTGCGGGCAATCCGTTCGGCTTCAGCCTGTGCCAGGGTCTTGATCTGGGCAGCCTGCTGCAGGGCGCGCTGGTATTCCGCCTTACCCTGGTTGGACTGCACCGTGATGCTCAACTCGGACTCTGTGATATTGCGTTGTTGATCGGTCCGGGCTTGCGCCTCGCGCAGTTCGCGTTCCTTGACAGCTGCGGTCTGCTGCTTCTGGTAGGTCTCAATCTGTTCCACGGCAATCTGACGGGCGCGTAGCTGGTTCAGAATAATCTCAATCTGGGTGTCTTCACCCGATGTGGTCGGGGTGCCAATCAGCACTTCTTCCAATTCAAGGTTGTAATGGGCAAACTTGTCTTTCATCTCCTTGCTGGAAAGATTCTGAATGTCGTTGCGCTCCTGAATCAATTGGATCAATGTGCGGGTCTGGCCGATATTCTTGAAATACGCCGAAACCATCGGGTCTAGCGTCTGCTCGACCAGTTTCTTCACATCGCCAAATCGCTGCACCACAAGCGGTGCCTTTTGATAATCTATGTGGATCACCACTGACAGCGGCAGGGAAGGCTCAAAAGCATCCTTGGTGATCAGCGAGACTTCCGAAAGGTTCTCGTCAAAGTGATGCGATCCGACTTCACTCTTAATCCACTTGAGAATGATGTTGGTAGTCGGCACGGGCACCACCTTGCCGGCGTACGTATTGAAGGCATATTTACCCGGTAGAAGAGGTTCATTCCACACGCCGCGGTTGCCCCTGCTTACCAGTTCGCCGTGCCGATAATCAGTGCCTGATAAGTCTACACCAATCTCGCCAGTATATGAAACCACCACACCCACAAAGCCTACCTCGATCACGGTCTTTTGAATCATTTCAACCGTGGCAAACAGGCGGTTCAGATAATAGGTGCCTTCCACCAGAACCTGAAGCTGTCGTCCGCGCAGACCCTGAGCGGCAATGAATCGGTCTGGCATCTGGAAATTGTTGTGATAAGTCAGCGGATCGTTGACGTCTCCGCCCACCACAGGGGCGATAATCTCACCATCCGGCAAAGAGGGGCCGTCATGCACGGTGACCACACCCAGGGTGTCATCTGAATCCTTAATCACCACAGGTGAGAAGCCCTTTCGCTCTGCGATCACCGTGCGCATATTTTGGATCACAATCTGATCTTCACGGCTAAGAGACATATTAAAGACCTGTTCCTCAGTGACGACCACAAACTGCGCCAGGTTGATGGCATAGGTGCCTTCACGCAAGATCTGCCGCTGCGGACCGCGCTGCCCGCCGTTTTTCAGAAAAGATGCGACATCCTGAAAATCGTTGGCAGTGATGTTGCTGGCAAGCACCTGCATGGCGGATAGAGGTTCGCCGTCGCGGGCAAAAATATACCCGATCTTGCCCTGGGCAATAGTGACCAACGGTGCGATATGCACGGAATACTGAACAGGAAACAAATAGTGCAAACCACCGCGCAGCACATCAGGCTGGTAGCCGGCTTCGCCGTTTAAGGCAATGAACCGCCCCTTGACTGATTTGGAACCGAACCGTTTTTCAACGATGCCGATGCGGTTGTTCGGGATGAAGCGGATTCCCGACAGGAAAAACAAAACAACAATGGCAATGATTACAACATAAACAATGGGTGGCATTTCTTCTCCTTTTAGAATTAACTACGAGATGCAGTATAACTACATGATCTAAGGATGACGGGTAAAACGGATCGGTTCTAATATCGATCTTATAATTCATGATATTCAATACAAACCACAACTCTCAGGAGTCAT
>CAYXWV010000048.1:20631-23450 GCA_964468875.1 uncultured Anaerolinea sp.
GCCGTCCTCGGTAAAGTGGATTTCTCTGTCAACGGAGTCGCCTGTTCCCTTGAAGTGGAAGATGCCGGTGATGAAGGACTGATCAATTTCGTGGATGAAACCAAAAAAGACAAGTCTTACCCTGGCGGCAGGTTTATCACCCTCCCTACACCCATCATACAACAGGTGTCACTTGATTTCAACATGGCAATGAATTGGCCTTGTGCCTATACCAGTTACGCCACCTGCCCGCTGCCCCCGCCGGAAAATCAACTTCCCGTGCGAATTGAAGCGGGTGAAATGCGATATCACGATTAATCAGGAGGATAAATGGCAGCAAGAATTGATTTGATTGGCATTTTCGTGAACGACCTCAAAAACATGGTGCGATTCTATCGCGATGTGCTCGGCTTTGAAATAGACTGGGACGGCATCGGACCATATGCCGAATTTAAGAACGACGGCGTACGCTTTTCAATGTACGAAAGAGCCCAGCTTCCCAGGCTGCTTGGCCAGACGCCAGAATTCCCCTCGAAGCTGAACGGCACGTTCGAGATCGCAATTGACCTGCCCACTTCCGCCGACGCGGAAGCCAAATTCGCCCAGGTCATCCGGGGCGGCGGCACCTGCATCTACGAACCCCGCGACGAACCCTGGGGATTGCACTCCTCCATGGTGGCTGACCCTGAAGGCAATTTGATCGAAATCGGGTCGTGGAATTACGGCAAAAAAGAATAAATATATACCGCCCTGGTTTTATCCTCTGGGCGGATTTTTGAACATATTTCCGGAACATCATCCATCAGATAGGGTTTTCCATCATATCGGAAAAAAATATTTTTGTTGAATAAATCAAACATCAGCCATGTATAATCAAATTATCGATTAGAAACTGGAGGGAATAATGGAGATCACCCTGGATGAATATGTGATTAACCAGGTTGCGGATGCGCAATATTTCATGCTTCGCTATGAAACAGAATTTACGCCCTGCACCGGCATCACCGCCGTGACCAAAATGGAACGTCGCCACTTTTCCAGAGGCGTCATGATCTCTCCCTGGTGCCCAAACATGAACGGCAATCAACCTGTCAACGGAGTCTTGCGTTCAGGGTCGGTTAAGAACACCGGTTGGAGTTTCAAACTCAAAGACCGGTTATGCCGGGTGCTGGTCACCGCTGATCCTTTTTTACCTATTTTCTTTGTTGAGATTGAGGGCTGCTTCCAGGGAATTGAAGACCCTTATAATGTACCCCTTTCTGATCTGCACAGAGATGTGCTCTTCTACGGCCTTGCTGTTCAAAAAATCTTGAAAACCCTGGGCAGACCTGATCAATTTGTCTGGGGCGCTGATTGGGAATCCGTGCCCGCCCTCTCGCTGGCTCGCAAGAACCACTTGATCGCCCTGACTATTCACAACACCTTTGACGAGTGCCTTGAACACGAAAGCCGCGAATTTGGCAGTATTTACATGTCTTTCTACGCGCACCGCCGCCACAGCGGCATGAGCAAGACTGCCCTGGAGATCGGCTTGAGTATTGCGGATGTGGTTACCACGGTCAACCGCGGGTTTGCCTACGGCTTGCTGCATGAAGCCGTTCAAACCGAGGTGATGGCAAACCATCTGCAGCACCTGCTGACCCGCGTGGTGGGCATTGATAATGCCGCCTTCTCACATCCCAGCGAACTGGCTGTCTCTTTGAAAAAAGAGAAAAGCCCCGCGACAAGACAAAAGTTACTTTTTGAAGGACAGTATAAAGCCCGTGCCAGCCTGCCGGATGAGATCAGGCAGAAGATTAATGGCAAAGTGCTCATCGTCAGCATGGGACGGCGCGTCTCTCAAAAACTGCATGATGTGGTTATCGAAGCCGCTCGCCAGATTCTTCATGAATCACCCGATCTGCCTGTGTTCTTTTTCTTCCCCACCAAGCGCGGTGACGTCAGCAGCACCGAGCGGTTGGAAAGAATTGAACAGCTTCAAAATGAATTTCCTGAGAACGCTTGGTCGCTTGACGGAGACTGCCCCTTCTATCCAACCCTTATGCAGGCTGCGGATTATAACTGCATGGCTTCCCTTTACGAACCGCATGGCGGGGCGTATGAAGGCACCGTGGTACCCATCGCTCGCGCCATTGACGGCCTGGCGGAACAAATCTGCGGTTACAAACCGCTAGGGGCTGCCCGGTTGATAAACGACCTCTGGCATGAAAAAACAGAGAACGCCACAGGGTTTCTTTTCCGGGAAGAGCCCTCTACGGATGTCAAAAAGCTGGTGTCTGACCTGAAAGAATTACTGGCTTCCGCGCCTTCCGATGAAAACAGTCTTTTCAAGGAAATTGTAGCCTCCTTGAAATCAGTTTTGATGCAAGCCATCCGCCTGCGGATCGAACACCCCGAACAATACGAAAAACTGGTGAATGCCGCCGTTCACAAACAGGATGCTTGGACCTGGGAGCAAAACCTCGAAGCCATACTCAATCTTGTGGAAGCCGTCCGTGAAAATCCAAAATCGATTAATCGACCTAAATAAGTTCATACGCTGTGCTTTGCCCTCAAGACAATGCCAGCGGGATTGCGAATCAAGAAATCATCCATTAGTATTATCGAGTTGTTCTTGGAAAAAAGAATTTTGGAGTTTTTTCCCTTCATGTCTTTCTCTCTTTTTCGTAGGAAAAATTTCTTAAGGAGTTACGAATGTCTGCAACATTAAGATGGTTGGGGGTGGCTTTTGTCGAATTCACCACCACAGATGGCAAGATCATACTGATCGACCCCTGGACAAAAACACAGGGCAGCCCCACCTGCCCTTATGAAACGAACGAGATCAAACAGGCTGATCT
>CAYXWV010000049.1:0-22484 GCA_964468875.1 uncultured Anaerolinea sp.
AAAGCGCTGAAAATAATAAATATGTATACAAATCAGATTCGTTTTCGATTCGTTTTACACTTCACCAAACAAATAACGAATAATCTTAAGAAAAGTGTGGGATTAAGCCTCCAACGCTTCTTTCCACTTGACAAACCTGCGCAGGTCGTGCAGCCAAACCCGTGCCACTGCGTCAATTGCATCTGCCAGTGCGGCAATGCTCATCTCATTGAATGGCAATCCGCCGGGGGCTTGCAGCGTTTCGCGGTCAAACTGCGCGCCTGTCAGTCCGTAAGGCAGCCACGCGTAGCTGTTAAGGTAAGAATACTGGCTGATTGCCAGCACATACTCGCGCACATTATCATTGCCTGATCCATAACCCACCTGAAATGGTCGGCTGGCAAGTTTCTTGTCCACGGCAAACAAAACGGATTCCTCGTATTTCTCGTCAGGGAATAATTTTGGAAAGCCGCTTTGCTCATCCATGGTAAAGCACTGATTCTGGATGCTGACCCGGTAATAACGCACCACTTCGCGGTTCCAGCGGTCCTCGGCTTCGGCATGCACGTTGAATCCGAGAAAACTGTCTTTGCGTGAATCGCAGTGCATTGGCATGTGAGCATCTGCCACGTAATGGCTGAGCATAAACAGTACCAGTGCGATGTGATCATCCGTGGGCAGCAGCGGGGAGCCTTCCGGTTCCGCCTCTCGGATGCGTAGATTGTCGATTACCGAATGAGAAAGTGCCTCGCAGCGGTCTGGCAGATTCGTGCCCGGGTCAACCGTAAAGGGCAGGGCACACAACGGCGATTTCCGTCCGATTGCGAACTGGAGGGATGTGGCTGGCAGATTGCGAAAAACGGAGGGTAGGAGCGATTCATGAGTGACTCCCGCTGACAACCCTTCAACGGTTGCGCCCACTGGCGTGTACTTATAGATGTGACTGGTGCTCATGTCGCAGATCACCTTGTCAGGGTACCAGGTTCCCTGAATCACATTGTCCTTGTGAGCCTTGAACCACTCGAGCAGTTCATCGGCAAAAGGTTTGTTCTTGTCAGACAACTCAACTGTTTGAAGCCGTTCCACCGCTTTACAGGCAATCAAGGCATGGGTGAATTTTTTCATCTGGTTACTCCTTATTCTGCCCCCGAGGCATGGATTCCTCTCAATGAGAATACCAGTGATGATTAATTTAGGTGAACAGTAATCAATGATTTACAACTGAAAAACCTCGGTCCTGATTACTGATTACTGATACTAATTACTGAGTTCTTATTAATTGACCCTGTTCTCAGCTCTTATCCTTCCAGCAGATGATCAATCTCTTTGCGGATGGATTGCAGGTCTGAAAGTTGCAGATACACGATGGCATAACGGATGTAGGCGATCTGGTCGAGTTCCTTGAGGCCGTTGATCACCATGTCGCCGACCACGCGCGAAGAAACCTCTTCGCGTCCCATCTTTTGCAGGTTGGTCTCGATTTCGCTGACCAGGTGGTTGATATCTGCGGCTGAAACAGGCCGTTTCGTGCAGGAAAGGCGAATGCCTTCAAGGAGCTTGTCGCGGTTGAACTCTTCGCGAGTTCCGGTGCGTTTGATAATCAACGGAGTCGCCAGGATCGGCCTTTCATAGGTGCTGAAACGCTGTCCGCAGTGTTCGCACTCGCGGCGGCGGCGAACTCCCCCTCGGCTGTCGTGGGTGGTATCGAGTACCTTTGAATTATCATCCTGGCAATAAGGGCAGCGCATCGTTTCCTCCTGAAAGCGGCATTTGTGGGGTCCTGTTGAAAAAAATCCTCCCGTATATGGGGGGTAGTGACTCTTCATGACCGAAAATCTATGCCAATCATCATAACATAGACAAAAGTGCAATTCAAGGCACGGGGGGCAGAAGGGTGACCGAGATCGGAGAAAGCAGACGCAGGATAACTTCCGATTAACCTTAATCAGAAGTTATCCATTTAATAACAGCAGCTGGCGGGGACCAGCCGCCAGCTGACGTACACGATGGATTTTTTTCAGGTCTTACGCAGCCAGCGTGGACCTGTCTGTCAAATGGAGAGACAACAGACGATCACGATGCAACTCCAATGCAGTGGGCTTAATTACTGTCACTTAACCTGTTGCGAATGAACGCCGGAACATTTAAGTCGCGCGGATCAATCACTCTTGGTTCAAAGACCAGTTCACCTTGCCGGCTGCTATCAACCTCAACCGTGTCTTTGATGGTGGGGCGTTGGATCACCCGGGTAGCATCATAGCGGTTAGCCTGGTTGTTAACAGCGGCCGACCGAACGCCGGCCTGGTCAAAACCCGTGGCAATGACCGTGATGCGCAGATCGTCGCCCATAGTTGGGTCGATCACGGCGCCAAAGATCAGATTGACATCGGGGTGAGCAGTTTCTTTGATAATCGCAGCAGCCTGGTTGACTTCCATAAGGGTCAGGCTCGGTCCGCCGGTGATGTTAAAGAGAATACCGCGGGCGCCGTCAATGGTGATATCGAGTAATTGGCTAGAAATTGCCTGTTCGGCAGCTTTCTGGGCGCGGTCGTCACCTGTGGCGTGTCCAACAGCCATCAGAGCGGCTCCACCTTCAGACATGATTGTACGCACATCGGCGAAGTCGAGATTGATCAAACCGGGGATGGTGATTAGTTCCGAAATGCCCTGGATACCCTGCCGCAGTACATCATCTGCGGTCTTGAGGGATTCCTGCAGGCTTGATTTGCGATCAACAATTTGAAGCAGGCGGTCATTGGGGATGACAATCAGGGTGTCGGCATGTTCCTTGAGGCGGGCAATGCCCTGTTCGGCAGCCTGAAGTCGTTTGGAACCTTCAAAGGTGAAGGGGCGGGTGACCACGCCAATGGTCAGTGCGCCAACTTCCTTGGCGATCTGGGCAACCACGGCTGCTGCACCGGTGCCGGTGCCGCCGCCCATACCTGCGGTCACGAAGACCATATCACTGCCTTTGAGGGTTTCATATAATTCCTCAGAAGACTCTTCTGCAGATTTACGTCCGACATCAGGGTTACCGCCGGCGCCAAGACCTGATGTAGTCTTGTCTCCGATGCGTACCTTGGTGGGCGCTTTCGACATGACCAGCGCCTGGGCATCGGTATTCACTGCAATGAACTCGATGCCCTGAACGCCTTCGTCAATCATTCGATTGACAGCGTTGCATCCGCCGCCGCCCACGCCGATAACCTTAATGCGGGCGAACGCTTCGGATTGGGGCCTGTATTCTGCGCCAGAAGCGCGGTTGGCAGGCATGTTGGGTAGTGATCTGTTGTTGGTCTCCATCGTTTTTTCCTCCATAGACTTGACGGTTAATATCCAGGCATTGGCGTACCTGGTTTACTCACGGTAACAATCTGTTCAACCAGCCTTTAACATCTTTCCATTCGACACCCTGGCGCGATTTCGATTTTGATTTGCTAACGCGCGTTTGTGCAGGCACCATGGTTTCATTCATCAGTTCAGCCCATTTGAGCAATCCGACACTGGTCGTAAAAGATGGCGAGTGAAGCTGGTCGACCAACCCGACCATGTTTTCAGGGCGGGCAATACGAACGGGCATCCCAAGAATGCGAGATGCCAGTGGACGAATTCCGGCAAGCTGGCTGGCGCCGCCTGTCAAAACCATTCCCGCGGGCAACAGGGCATCATACCCTGAGCGATGCAGGTCTTGCAAAAGCAGCGAGAAGATTTCATCCACGCGGGCTTCGATGATATGAGCCAGATCGCGGCGGTTTACCTGCATGGGATGTTCTTCACCGAAAGCCCGCAGGGTGAAAAATTCATCCTCGCCAACTTCGCTCTTAATGGCATGGCCGTATTGTTTCTTGATCATTTCAGCCTGCTCAGGGCTAACGCGCAGACCCACGGCAATATCTTGGGTAATATGGGCACCGCCGATGGGCAGAACGGTGGTATGCCAGACATCTCCATTGACATAGATGGCCAGATCGCTGGTTCCCCCGCCGATATCGCAAACACAAACGCCCATATCCCGTTCGGTTTTGTTCAGCACCACTTCACCGGAAGCCAGCGGATTGAGCACAAATTGAGAGACTTTGACTCCTGCGGCTTGTACGCACTGGCGCAGGTTTTCAACAGTTGGGGAGGCGGCGGTGATGATGTGGGCTTCTACTTCAAGACGATAACCAGAGAAGCCGATGGGGGTTTGAATACCTTCCTGACCGTCAACGGTAAATCCGCGTTGAATGATGTGAATGATTTCACGATTATGTGGGATGGCGACTGCCTGGGCGGCATCCAGAGCGCGCCAGACATCATTCTGGTCGATCACTCCTCCAGAGATGCCCGCTACGCCGCGTGAATTCATGGCAGTAACATGAGAGCCAGCCAGGCTGACCAGGGCAGAGGTGATCTCCAACCCAGAGGTGCGCTCAGCTTTTTCAATGGAACGGGCAATCGCGGTAGAGGCTGCGGCAATATCAACAACAGAGCCGCCCTTGATGCCTTGTGAGGGTTCTATGCCCACGCCCAGTATGCGCATGCCGTTTTCGCCTTCAAGGCGGGCGACAAGCGTGCAAACCTTGGTGGTTCCGATATCAATTCCGACGACAATAGGCTCTTCCATACGATCTCTTACTCCGTCCGATAATAAGGTGAATCAATATGCTCAACGCTGATTGTGTGGGGTTTAATGCCCAATTCGGTCAAGCGATCAACAATAGCTTGATATTCTGTCTGTTTAAACTGGATGTTTTCCAGTGAAAGACCAAAATAAACTTTCCAACCACGAGGATCCTGCCATCCCATTCCCGAGATCGAATCGTAAACAAGGATTGCTCCGGAAGGGAGTTGACTGTTCAGATCAATGGCCGCTTTCAACACTGTTGGATCAATGTAGTTGATCACGTCTTCAGGTGTGAGGGGATTCTCTATTAAATGTAAAACTCTGTTTGCATAATCCAAAGGGCTGGAAATATGAATGATTGGTTTGACCAGCGGGGCAGCAAAATCAGATTTCACCATAAGCAAAGGTCCGACTTCTCCGCGTGGGGTCATGATTACACCTTCGGCATCCACCCAAACAGTTGTATCACCTACCATCCAGGCTAAAACGGGTTGACGTTCAACAACGGTCATTTTTAACGCGCCTGAGGTATCCACTGCGAGGTTGATATTGGTTAATTCCGGATAAGTCAAAGCAACGGCTCTCAGCACTTGCTGAATATCAAGCGTGAAAATTGAACCAGTGGCATTTTCAATCACGGTTTGAACATCCGCAAGCTGAACTCTCTGCAGGCCCTCAACCTGGATGTTCTTGACTTCAAATTCTGGCAGGTAAACCATCAACAGAATGAGAGTGATAAAAACGACAGTTAGCAAGCCTGAAACCCATTGCCAGCTAAAACGGATACGTGGAAGTGCCGGGAAACGGGTTTCAACACCATTGGCGACTCTATAGATCTTGGGGCGGGGTTCTGTGGCTACAGTCTCTCTCAAGGGGGTTGAATAGGGGTAATTTCGGGTGGTAACCACGTTGGCATGCCTGAATGGTTGCTGAACTGGTGGAACAGCAGTTTTTCCGAACGCGTTTGTAGCAGGCTGCCGAACGGGGTTGGGTACTTCCTGTTTCACTGGCATCACCGGAACGCGTGAAGGGATCTGCTGCCGTTTTTGACGGAGCTGTTCAGCGCGTGAATTGGATTGCCGTGAAGTACGATCGCTCACTCGTTACTCCTGAATATCCGTTCTGTTTGATCGCGGTCTGTTTTGCGTTCAAGGGCAAGCTTAATCAAACGGTCGATCAATTGGGGATAGCTGATTCCACAGGCTGCCCACAATTTGGCATACATGCTGATGTTAGTGAAACCGGGGATGGTATTCACTTCGTTGAGGTAGATCTGGTTGGTAATGCGTTCGAGCAAAAAATCAACTCTTGCCATACCGGCACCGTCAATGGCTTTGAAGGCTTTGACCGCGTACGCCCGGATTTTTTCCATTGTTGGCTGGTCAATTTTTGCCGGGATGGTCAATTCGGATGTGCCGTGAATATATTTTGCTTCGTAGGAGTAAAACTCTTCCATCGGGCGAATCTCACCAGCGACACTGGCTTCGGGTTCATCATTGCCGAGCACGCTAACCTCGATCTCGTGGGCATCAATGCCGGTCTCAACGAGCACCCGGCGGTCGTAGCGTGCGGCATCCATCAGTCCCTCAAGCAGGTCAGAGCGGTTGGAACATTTGCTGATGCCGACCGATGAACCGAGGTTTACCGGTTTTACAAACACAGGGTATGCGTATTTTTGCTCCACCTCATGAATGACTTCTTCGATTGAAGAGGCGATTTTCGTACGGCTGGTGAGGATTGAATCTACCACCGGGATGTCATTCGCGCGCATTACATCCTTAAAGAGGCTTTTATCCATGCCCACTGATGAAGCGAGTACCCCGCAGCCGACATAAGCGACGTCAGCAAGTTCAAGCAAGCCCTGCATGGTGCCGTCTTCGCCGAAGGTTCCATGCAAAACAGGGAAGATTACATCAATTTTTGGCAGCGCTTCAAGTGTGTTGTTTCTGATCATATATAATGCACCACCTTTGGGTTCCGGGGGTAGAACCACAGGGTAGAGGTGATCAAAAGAATTGGTCGTGAAGGCTTCAATCACATTTTCGCCGGTAAGCCAGACACCTTTGTTGGTGATCCCAATTTGGAAGACATCATATTCTTCGGTATTCAGGTTATCTAAAACGGAACGGGCGCTCATGAGAGAAACATCATGTTCGCCTGAACGTCCACCAAAGAGAACGGCAATGTTCATTTTTTTGGTCATTGTTGGTCCTGCCACTTTCCGATCATTTCGATTTCCAACTCCAGTTTAACGGCAAATTTTTCGAACACGGTGCGTTTTACCAGTTCAATCATGCTGCGGTAATCATCCGCAGTACCAGTGCCATCATTGATCATAAAATTGGCATGTACGGGGCTGATTTGTACCCCTCCAATTTTAAACCCTTTTAGCTCTGAAGCCTCAATTAACCGTCCGGCGGAATCACCTGCAGGGTTCTTGAAGGTCGAACCAAAGCAGGCGCCGGTGGGTTGAGAGAGGCGGCGTTTTTCGATGTTGGCTTGGATGGCAGCCTTGATCTCATCCGGATCACCGGGATGAAGGGCCAACAGCGCAGACAAAATGACGGCACTACCGGGTGTGCGTTTAAGTACGCTGGAACGATAGGAATAGCCCATCT
The DNA here is from genome assembly GCA_964468875.1 of uncultured Anaerolinea sp. GTDB lineage: Bacteria > Chloroflexota > Anaerolineae > Anaerolineales > Anaerolineaceae > UBA6107. Next base: position 7,204 of record CAYXWV010000049.1, read on the forward strand.
CCTCAGCGGAAAACGACAACCTGCCCTTTTCTCGGTGCAAGATTTCTGCCATTATGAGAGTTTTACTCATGTCTCCGCCGTGGGCTCCGGCGTTGCCATAGACGGCTCCGCCCAGTGTGCCGGGAATGGTGGAAGCCCAAACCAAGCTCTCGTAACCCTCTCGAGCGGCTTCACGGGAAACCGTTTGAAGTGTGGCTCCGGATTCGGCATGAATCACAGGTTGACCTTCAAAAGACTGAAAATCGATGCCCTTGGCTTTATTCAAGATCACCACCGTGTCAATGCCCTGTTCGCTGACAAGTACGTTGGCGCCGCTGCCTAGAACCATCAGAGGGAAGTTGTTTTTCCAAAGGAATTGGACATCAGACGCAAGTTGATCTGCAGATTCGGCGACCAAAAAACAACTGGCCATTCCACCTACTCGTGAAGTGGTATGGTTGGACAGCCTGACGTTTTGTTGCAGGCGAAAGCCAAAATACTGTTGTAACTGGTCGATATTGTTCATAACTAACCTTTAGAGTGATTTCACTCGTTTGATCAACTTTTCTAATAAAGCCTGTCTTTCAGAAAGGCTGAGCGCTTTGAATTCCACAAATTCGGGCATGCGTTGAGGTGCCACCTGTATTTTGTTCAAGTCGATATCGAGGGCTGAGTTTCGATCGATCACTAGTATATTATTCTGCGATTTGTTTCGAGATTCGTTCATTTCAGTCCTTCCTTTCGCACAAAATTGAATAAACTGATTTGCAAATCTGGTCGGCATCTCCGGCAGAAAGGATGATCAAAACGTCACCGGGTAGAAGGTGTCGGGTAAGGTAGCGTGTGATTTCAGGAATACCAGCAATGTAAAGGGTCTTGCGCAAGTCCATTTGTTGGACGATTTCTTTGGAGGAATAATCTTCTGCTTTCTCACGGGAAGCATAGATTTCTGAAATGATTACAAGATCAGCGTTTTCAAGTGTATGTATAAAATCGCCGGCAAGCGCACGTGTCCGAGAGTAAGTGTGAGGCTGCCAGACGGCAACCAATCGCCTTCCCGGATAACGAGAACGGGCGGCAGCCAGGGTTGCCTTAATCTTAGATGGATGATGCGCATAGTCGTCAATAATCGTAATGCCGTTTACTTCACCAATAACATCAAAACGGCGGCCTGTACCCTTAAACTCGCTCAGTGACTGGCCTGCTTTTTGAACATTAGTGCCCAGTTGATGGTGGGCGGCAATCACACCCAAAGAGTTGCGAACATTATGTTCACCAGGCACCTGCAAACTGACAGTTGTGATAGGAAGGGCATCTGATGAAAAGACGATATCAAAAGTGAAACCGCCAATTTGATTCTGTTTGAGGTTGACTGCTCTATAGTCAGCAAGTGAATGAAGGCCATAAGTAAACGCCTTAACGTTTGCTGGTACGGAATCTAATAATTGATTGTTGACTGTGCTTTCGTAATCAGCCACGATGAACCCGCCGGGTTTAATTCGGTTGATGAAATCTCTGAAGGCTTGCAGATACAACTCAGGGGATGGGTAGCAATCAGGATGATCATATTCCACATTGGTGAGGATAACAGCCTCTGGGTTTAACCCCAGGAACATGCGATCATATTCATCTGCTTCGATGACAAAATGTTCACCCGTACCAGCATGGGCATTGATGCCCAAATTCTTTGAGACGCCGCCGAGGATATAGCTGGGATCAAGACCGAGCCGATAAAGAGACCAGGCCATCAAAGCCGAAGTTGTTGTTTTCCCATGAGAGCCGGCGATGGCAACACCGACGTTCTGCTGTATTAAACTACCAAGGAAATCGGCGCGCTTATGTACGGGGATATGTAACCGGTTGGCTTCGATTACTTCCACATTGTCGTCAAGTATTGCTGAAGAGCGAACAACCATATCTGCTCCTTTAATGTTGTCACCCGCGTGTCCTTCATATACTGTCACGCCTGCTTTTTGCAATTCCAAAGCCAGGGGAGATAACACCCGATCAGAGCCACTAACGACGTAGCCCTTTTCAAGAAGAACTCGTGCGATGGATGAGATTCCGGTTCCACCGATACCGATAAGATGGATATGAGTTGTCATAGAAACACCACCAAAACACAGATAAAACAAATTGCAACTGCGAAATAAATCGCAGGGGTTCCCATTAAGAAAGAAGGTGGCAGAAACTTAATCCATGCCAGGGAAGTAAGCCCGTTAGTGGTTACCGGGTCAGGTGCGGAAAGAAAAGTAAATGGATATTGAGCTTCATTCAGATAGAACCAGATGGTACCAAAGACCAGGAACCCGTTGACCGCGCCAAGAAACCCTCCAAGGATCGAGTCTCTCAGGAAGTGACGAACGAATCGTCCTGAATCAATCAACCGCTGTAATCGAGGGGTTTGATAGCCAAAAAAGACCATTATGGCAAGGATGCCCGAGCGGATCAGGAAAAGCGATTCAGGGCTGGAAGTCTTTACGACCGACTTGAAGAACGGAACAAAGGATTGCAGCACGTTCAACGAGAATAAGGCAAGGATTACGCTAAAAGTGACCAACAACTCTTTTGCCCAGCCGCGGATGGCACCAATCACGGCGAAAAGGGCAACGAAGATTAAGATCAATACATGGATGCTGATCATTGCCGCTCTCCGGATTGTTTGGCTAATTCGAGCACCAGGTCAGCGATACGATGAGAGGCATCAGGAGTGGCAAGTAACTTCATAGCTGACCGCATGGAGGTCAAGGTCGAGGAATCGGCAAATAAGCGTTCAACAGCTAGTACAATTTTTTCTTCGAGAACGTTATTTTCAATAATTTCTGCCGCACCGTGAGCAGCCAGATATTCAGCGTTGACACGTTGGTATCGCCAAGCATATGGATAGGGTACCAGAATGGCGGGGACTTCGAATGTGGGCAGTTCACCCAAAGTAGAGGCTCCTGCTCTTGAGATCGCCAGATCCGCACAGGCAAAAGCAGCACCGATCTCATGGTGTAGATATGGATAGGGGTGGTAACGGGTTGCCATTGAAGGCGGTAGAATCCCTTTAGTGTTCAGCGCTTCGCTATAATCAGCCTGGCCGGTCAAGTGAACGACCTGTGCTTTTTGAAGAAGGGCAGGGAGTTGCGGGAAAATTGCTGTATTAATCAGATGGGCACCCTTACTGCCGCCAATGACCAACAGGGTGGGCAGTTCGTGGCTCAAGTTTAATTCTTTCAGAGCGGCAGGCTTTGTCCAGTGCCCCAAATCTGAGCGAACTGGGTAACCTGTCACGATTATACGTTTTTTCGGATTGAAGTACTTGCGTGATTCATCTGCGGTCAAAGCGATCATATCTGAGAATCTGGCCAGAGATTTAAGTGCCAGACCAGGTTCAATATCAGGAACGTAAAGCAGGCTGTTCAGTCTGGTGGCAGCTATTGCCATCGGTACTGCCACATAACCGCCGGTGAAGAGTAGTACATCAGGATGGAAGTGGCGCAATATGCGGCTTGACTGTGCTATACCTTTGGCAAGTTTGATCAAGTTGCCGGGCAACGCAGCAAGACCCACACCATGCACGCCTGCTGCTGGAATGGATTTATATGGGATTCCCTGGCGTGAAACAAGGTCGGCTTCCATGCCGCCTTCTCCGCCAACCCATAAAACGGATTCTGCCCGATTACCGATCGCTTGAAGGACTGACAGGGCGGGATACACTCCGCCGCCGGTCCCCCCGGCGCAAATCAACAACCGCATGAGGTTCGTTCCTTTCTGAAACTCCAATATCAAGCTTCGATTGACGTGCAATACCAAATAAAAGTCCTACACCGGCAAAAACTGTCACCAGACTGGAGCCGCCAGAACTGATGAAGGGCAGAGCATTACCCGCGAAGGGAAGCAGGTTAACCAAAACACCGGTATTAATGGCAGCTTCCATCGCAATCCAGATGGTGATGCCGCTTGCCAGCCATTTTCCAAGATTGTCTTTGGCACGGTGGGCAATCACCAGTCCGCGCCAGATAAATGCGATATAGAGGCTGAGAATTGCGAAGGCACCCACCAAGCCGGTTTCTTCAGCTATCACAGCAAAGATTGAGTCTGTTGAAGCCACTGGTAAGCCAATGAATTTGGTGGTGGACCGTCCGATACCGACACCAAAAACACCACCGTTGATGATGGCTTCCAGAGACCATTTAACATGATCAGAGGCTTGTTCTGGATTTTGAATGCCCATCCAGTAATCTTGTAAACGGGTTGAAGCGGTTGAGCTGACCTTGACCACAAAGAAACCGAGAATGGCGGTAATACCCACCACCAATAGAATTTGTTGTATCTTGCCGCCAGCAATGAAAAAAAGGATGCCGCCCAATACAATGGTTGTAGCCGCAGCAGAAACGTCAGGTTGAGCCAGAATTAGTCCTGCTGTACCGCCGACGATGGCAGCCAAAGGCACCAGGCCAAACGAGAATTTGTTAATAGCTTCTTTTTTACTATCGAGCCAGAAGCTCAAGTAGATGATGATCATCAATTTGGCAAACTCAGAAGGTTGAACAGAACCTGAGAACAAACCTCTACGAGGAGTGGAGGCATCTGTTTGACCAAAGAACAAAACTGCGATTAGCAACACAATAATGGCTATCATGGCGATGACCACCCATCGACGATAGCGGTGATAGTCAATAAAGGTAATGATGATCGTACCGATAATTCCGATAACGCCGATTCCCAACTGGCGTAAGACAGTTCCATATTCTGAATAACCCTGGAAGCGGGCATATTGCCAGCTCGCAGAGTAAACCATCAGCAGTCCAACGGCAAACAGACAGATGACAATAATCAAGAGCGGAAAATCAAAGTTATCTTTGAAAGACAACTTTTTTCCTGTCGGGCGGATCACTGAAGATTTCAGGTTTTCGTTCATAGTAAAGCGTTCACCCATTTCTTGAAAAAGTTTCCGCGTTCTTCAAAATCACGGAATGAATCGTAGGCAGTACAGCCAGGAGATAGTAAAACGGTGTTGTTTTCCTGGGCAACAATTGCTGCCTTTCGCAAAGCATCTTCAAAATTAATGGATTTTTGAACATCCAACAGACGGTCACCACTATGAGGTGAACCAATCGCTTCTGCAATCTTATCAGCGGCTTCGCCAAAAAGGATCACATGGTCAACCCGTTGATGAATCATTTCTGCCAGGGTATCCCAGGGCAGGTGCTTGTCGCGGCCGCCCAACAAGAGAACCAGGGGTTCGGTAAAACTGCGTAATGCCGCCATTGTCCGTTCAGGGGCAGTGGCGATGGAATCGTTAATCCATGTGATACCATGCCAGGTGCGTACAAGCTCAAGGCGATGTTCCACCCCGAGGAAGTTTTCAACGCCTTTTGCCATGGATTCAAAGGAAAAACCGGCTGCGTTTGAGATGGCGCAGGCGGCTAAAACATTGAGAAGCATGTGTTCACCACGCAACTGGATGCTGGACTGCGGCAGGATCATGTAAACCTGGTCGTTCTCCAGCATTTTTACGAAACCATCTTCAATAAAGACACCTGATTCGCCATTCACAGGTTTTGATAATCCAAAGCTTATTAATTTGCCTCGTGCAAGGTCACGCAACTGCCATGAACCGACATCTTCACGATTCAAGATGGCAATATCATCAGTGTTTTGGAACTGGATAATACGGGTTTTTGCCGCCGTGTAGGCTTCCATTGTGCCGTGGCGGTCGAGATGATTAGGGGTGATATTTAATACTGCCGCAACATGCGGACTGAGTGTCATTTGCTCCAGTTGAAAGCTGGAAAGCTCAAGAACAACAATATCATCCGGTTTGATTTCATCAAGGTATTCGACTAACGGAAGGCCGATATTGCCGCCAACCCACACCTTGCGGTCGGTTCCCGCGGCTGATTTTGCCATGCGGCCGACAAGGGTAGTAGTGGTGGTTTTTCCAGCTGAGCCAGTGATGGCGATTACAGGTGCCTTCACTGATTCCATAAAAATCTGAGAGTCATTGCTGATGGGCAATCCGCGTTTTTGCGCTTCGATCACAATGGGTAGAGTAAGTGGAATTCCACCAGAAAGGCAAATCATATCCACGCGATCGAGCATTGAGAGGGGATGGTCGCCCAAGACCCATTCGACACCAGTTTGAGCAAACAATTGAATTTCATTATGCATCTGGTCAACCGTACGGATGTCATTGAGAATTACTTTTGCTCCCCTGCTGGATAAGAAGCGGGCAACAGCCTGACCCTGACGGGCGGCTCCGATGACGAGGATGCGTTGATCTTGCCAGTTATTCATCACAAATCCTTATGCCAATGCCAGCGCAATGCCAAGCATCGCACCAAGCAAACTGATCAACCAAAAACGCTGCACAACCTGTGTTTCACTCCAGCCGATTAGCTCGAAGTGATGATGTAGAGGAGCCATTCTGAAGAGGCGTTTTCCTTTTGTGAGCTTGAAATACGCCACCTGCAATACATCGCTGGCAATGTTGCTCAAGGGGATCACTGCGATCAATGGCAGAAGAAGCCACTGACCGGTGATTAAGGAAATTACACCCAATAAGGCGCCCAGAGAGAGAGAACCGGTGTCACCCATAAAGAGCATGGCAGGATGAACATTGAACCATAAGAAACCAAATATTGCACCTACAACGGTAAAACAGAAACGTCCGATAAAGAGATTTCCTTGCATCAGCGCTATGGCACCATATGCAGCGAAGGCGGTGGCAGATATCAATCCTGCCAAACCATCCAATCCATCGGTGAGGTTTACCGCGTTTGACATTGCCACGATAATAAAACTGGCAATGGGAATGTACCATATGCCCAAGTCGATCAATGCATGAGTGCCAGGCCAGTACATTTGAGGAACATTCATGTACTTTCTCATCACAAATGAAGCTACGACGGCTAAAATGACCTGCAGCAAGAATTTGGTGCGAGCACGCATACCTAAACCACGGCGCGGACCGCGAATGCCTTCCCAATCGTCAATAGCGCCGAGGATAGCAAATGCAACCATCACCAACAGAGGCAACAGAATTGAACCACCGAGAACATTCAATCCCAACAGAGATACTGCGTTTAACAGGATGGAGACTAATACCACCGGGATGATGATCATGACACCGCCCATGGTGGGGGTGCCCATTTTGGTGGCATGAGAGTCAGGCCCTTCTACACGGATCAGTTTTCCCAAACGGTAGTGCCGAAGAATGCGCAGCAAAGGTGCGCCCCAAATGACAGCCAAGATGAACCCCAAACCACTTAATGCCAACGCTAATGAAGTTTCTTTCATACTTCCACCTCCAGAGCCTGAACAATCTTTTCCATATGCAGGCCGTGAGAGCCTTTCACCAAAACGACGTCACCTTCTTTGAGTGTCGATTGAAGCATATTAACCAGTTCGGCAGCGTCATCGAATTTCGAAACCAAAGCGGAGGACATGCCTGCCTGGATTGCAGAGTCTGAGATCATATTGGCAAGTTCTCCAAAAGTAAACAATTGATCAGCTACTTCAGCGGCTCGAGCACCAACTTTCTCATGTCCGCTTTTTTCGTAAATCCCGAGTTCGAACATTCCTCCTAAAACGGCGATCTTACGGCCAGGAAGGTCGTTTAACAGGTTCAATGCAGCCAGAGTGGATTCCGGTGAGGCGTTATAAGTATCATCCAACAGCAAGGCTCCCTGACGGGTATAGACTGTGACCAATCGTAATTGTGTTGTGGCTTGTTGCAGACTGGTAATGATCTCAGGCATGTCCATGCCTTCGACCAATCCTGCGGCGACTGCTCTGAGCACGGTGTGAATGGAATGTTGGCCGATCACAGGAGCCTGCATCGGGTAAGTTTCATTCTGATAATGCAGACGAAATTTTATACCGTTAAGACCTTGACTGACGATCTCGTCTGCCCATAAGTCGGCTTTGGGATCCAACCCGTAAAAGAACACACGGGCTTTGGTTTGTTTTGCCATGGGGATGATCCACGGATCGTCCATGTTTAAAATGGCAGTGCCTTCCGGGCTTTCTGGCAAGGCTTCAATCAATTCGCTTTTACCCTTGGCAATCATCTCTTGTGAGCCGGCGCGTTTTGCGTGGACCGTGCCAATATTAGTGAGAATACCCACCTGGGGTAGCGCTAAATCACAGAGCAATTTAATCTCTCCTGGTTCGTAAAAACCCATTTCAAGAACGGCACATTGGTAACCGGAGCCCAAACGCAAGAGGGTGAGGGGTAGACCGACTTCGTTGTTGTAGTTGCCCACATTCTTTAGGGTATAGAAGTGTTTAGAAAGAATATCAGCTACCAATTCCTTGGTGGTGGATTTTCCCACACTGCCGGTGATGCCGATCACGCGGATGTTGAATTTTTTCCGCCAAAATGTTGATAATTGCTGTAACGACTCAGTAGAGTTATTGACGCGGATGGCGAATGGCGTTTCAGGGATTGCCGTGTTTTGATCAATATTCTTTGTCAGATCGAGCACACGGATATCTTCGTCGATTTCATTCTGAATCAATGCCAGGTGAGCACCCTTGTCAAATGCCGCTTTGACATATTGATGGCCTGATTCAATCGCCACAAACATTGAGCCCTTTATCGCCTGGCGTGAGTCAATCACCGCCTCACTGATGCCGATGGCAGCACGTTCAAAGCGGATTCCTTTTTCAGATTCGATTAAATCAGCCAGTGTCAACATATCTATTTTCCTTGCAGACTTAGCCGCATATCATCCGGAGGGATGTTCATCAATACAACCAACTGTTTCACTACATCTCTAAAAACGGGAGCTGCAACGACGGAACCCCAAATGGAGCTTTTAGGTTTTTCAAGCCAGATGTATACCAAGAATTGAGGATCATCCACGGGACCCCAACCAACAAAAGAAGCGTTGGTTGCGCCGGTCGAATAACTACCATTGACGGCAATTTCTGCTGTACCAGTTTTGCCTGCGACTCGATATCCTTCAACCAGAGCATCACTGGCTTCTTGTTCAAGAGAAATAGCCAGCATTTCTGTCAGAATGCGAGAGGTTTCGCTGGAAATTGGATTGCCGACGATCTGGGTTTGGGTGTCGTATTGTTTACCATTCTGAATGTACGAACGCAAAATATGCGGAGCGACCATTTTACCATCATTGGCTATCGCTGATACTGCGGTAATCAGCTGGATGGGGGTGGTGGCGACACCCTGCCCGAACGAATTGGTTGCCAGGTTGACCGTGTACCAGGTTGGATCGCCGGGTTCGCTGAGTGGATATACTTCTTCGTTTGCCAGATCAATATTGGTACGATGTCCGATGCCGAATTTGTCGAGATATTCATAGAATTTATCGGGACCTAACTGCAACGCGACCCAGGTGAGACAAACATTCAGTGAGTGCTGCATGCAGCCGATCATGTTTTGAGCGCCCCAGGCACCGCGGTCCCAGTTGTAAATCGGCCAACCACCAACTTCGATGACACCGGTGTCCATAAAGGGGGTATCCCACTTCACTGCACCTGCATCCAGCGCGCTGGCCATGGTAAGGACTTTAAACACAGAACCAGGTTCGTAAACCTGGCTAACTGCCATGTTGTAGGAAGTTCCATCGGTAAAAAGCTTGTCGTAGTCCCAATAGCTGTTGGGGTCGAGACGGGGAGTGCCAGCCATCGCCAAAATTTCACCGGTTTTTGGATCCATCACAATGATGCTGCCGTTCTTGGCTCCATTTTTCTTGACGGCTTTATCAAGGACTTTCTCGACAGACCGTTGTATTTCACGATCAATTGTCAAGACCAGGCTGGCACCGGCCGGTGCGGTGGGAATTTCCTGCATCTCGTATGGATCAAGCGGGATCACGACCTTTTGCTTGATGCCGGCGAGTAATTCATCGTATTTTTCTTCGATGCCGAAATATCCTTTGCCTTTATCCCGGTCGTAATAGGTATAAAAGCCCAAAATGTTTGACGCCAGTGTATTCTCAGGATAAACACGCTGCAAATGTGCTGTCCAGGTCACGCCGCGAAGAGAGGGCAGAAGGGGATCTTCACCATAAGGATTGGTTTCTTCATATTGAGCTTTTAATGCAGAAAGCTGATCAATTTGATCAGCTGAGATGAAATTGCCGAGGGTGACATAGACGCTGCTGGTCGAGTCGTAGGGAATGCTGACTTGAGCTAAAACTTCATTATAATCCGACCCAAACATGCTTGCCATGGTGGTGGCGATGGTTACCGGGTTTCGTACGTATTGAAGCTCCACCCCGATCTCATAGACTTCCTTATTGCCAGCCAGCAAATGACCCCAACGGTCATAAATATAGCCGCGCTCAGATTGGATGGTACGAACTTCAGTACCGTAACTGGTTGCCCATTTATCGAGAGTCTGGGCGTGTGAACTGGTTTGAATACGAACCATTTGCACTCCAACTACCACGATAAACAGGGATATCATGAATCCGAGAAATTTAACACGGGTCATGTTCTGGAAGAAGCTCACGATTGGCCTCCTCCGACGCTTTCGCTCAAACGATTGACACCCTGGAACAGCCAATCCCAGATGGATTGGCGGTAAACAGGTAAAACCAGCGATTGTTTGGAGTCTTCAATTCCGGGAGGATCTGCCAGCACAACCGCTTGCTTGCCGGTGTAACCTGGGACCACCAGATAAATCGCTTTGGATGGATCAATGCGTTTGAAACCCATATCACTGGCGCGTTGTGTCATGACAGTGACGGAGGTTAAAACAGCTATTTCTGCCTTGCGGTCAGCGATTTGTCTTTCAAGTGTTTGTCTCTCAAGGTTCATACGGTAAGCACTTAAACCAGCTGCAGCAGCACGTCCGCTGATGCTCAGGTAAATACTGGCAACCACAATGATCACAACCAGGCCAACCAGAAACAAGCCTGCAAACTTGACCTGATTGCGCCAGGGAGCTTGTTTATAGGCTTGGGACAGCTTTTTTACATTGAATTGCTGTCTTTTTCTGTTTGATCTTTCGTTTGATACGGTCATGCCAGTCTCTCTACTTTTTTTCGATTACCCGAAGTTTTGCACTGCGGGATCTCGGATTTTGTTTCTTTTCTTCTTCATCAGCTTCGATCGGATGCCGAGAAATTTCTATGATTGAAGCTTTATGGTTGCAGGTACAGACAGGCTGTTCAGGAGGGCAGATGCAATCCCTGCTTTCGAGCCTGAAAAACTGCTTCACGATGCGGTCTTCCAATGAATGGAAAGAAATGACCGCCAATCTCCCACCAGGTGCCAGTGCCTCCACTGCCTGAGGCAAAAAATCTGAAAGGGAGGCGAGCTCCTGGTTGGTCGCGATGCGCAACGCTTGAAACGAGCGGGTCGCCGGATGAATTTTTCCAGGTTTACCTGCATTTTTTGCAATCAGGTTGGCCAACTCCAGAGTGGAAGTGAAAGGCCTGGCAGCTACAATAGCGCGTGCAATCCTGCGCGAATGAACCTCATCGCCGTATTGCCAGAGGAGGGCAGCCAGATCGCTTTCAGAGCTGGTGTTTACAATGTCTGCGGCGGTTATGGATTGAGAAGGATCGAATCTCATGTCAAGCGGGCCATCCTTAAGGAAGGAAAAGCCGCGTTGCGCGGAATCTATCTGCATGGAGGACACGCCAAGATCAACGACGATTCCGTCAGTGTGATCCCAACCGAGCGATTGCATGACGGAGGAGATTTGGGCGTAAGAGGCATGCTTTAGGACGGCGCGTGCTCCATATTCAGAAAGACGTTCCCGGGCAATCTGCAAAGCCTGATCGTCAATATCGAGTCCGAGAAGCTTCCCGGCAGGTAAACTTGCCTTAAGTATCCCCCATGCGTGACCTCCTGCTCCGACCGTCCCATCCACATAAACACCTGAACTCTTAGGTCGCAAAGCAGTTATAATCTGTTGGTAAAGAACAGAGACATGCGGTGGAGTAATTCCGCTGTCTGTCATAGCTGTCATCAGAGCGACAAGTCAAACTTCCTGGCGAGCTCGGCAGCAGCATTGGGAGCTTTGAAACACTCATTCTGCTGTTTGAGTAGGGCAGGAGACCAGATCTCGATTTTTTCACCGGATCCGATAACGGTGGCTTCGCCATCCAGATGCGCGAAGTCGCGCAGGTTTTGAGGAATGATGAAACGACCAGACTTGTCAAATTCAATCTCGGTTGCATTACCGAACAGGAAGCGCTGCAATTTACGGACATCAGGGTCACCGAAATTCAGCGCATTAACTTTTTCAGCCAGGGCGTTATAGCGAGTGGAAGTCATGACCACCAGGTTGTCATCAAACCAACTGACGATATACGCGCCCTCACCAAGCTGTTCACGCAAACGAACAGGAAAGGTGATGCGGTATTTGTCGTCAATGTTGTGGTCGTACGTTCCAGTGAACATAAGTTCTAATTTCCTTATACATGCCAAACGCCGGAAAAGTTCCGGCGTTACCACTTAGACCCACTATTTACCACTTATTGACACATTATACGCTTTCTTGGTGCCACTTTCAAGCCTTTTTACCGACTTTACAAATATATTAAGATTGGGAGTAATGAAAAAAGCATGAAAAAGTACATTATATGGTTTGTTTTTCCTTTATTACTTATGGTTGCAGCATGTGTGCCGTTTCGTTCGAAGAATCAGGTCTCTGGTCTTCTGACTCCAACCACTGATGACATCGTGGAAACAACCGAAGAAATGACTCCTGATCTGCTGGTAGAGCAGCTAACCCTCATAGATATTCAAAATATGAAGGTTTATGCTCCTTTTTTTCAAACATCAGTCCAGTTAAAGGATGGCCAATTTTCCAGATCTGACGCGGATAGCGAGTTGAATGTCTATCTTTTGGATCAATTTGCTCTTGGGGACCTGAATGGAGATGGGCTTCAGGAGGGAGTAGCTTTAATAAGCGAAAATGGCGGAGGAACCGGTTGGTTTACTTCATTAATTATTATTGATAACCAAAATGGGCAGTCTATACAGGTTGATTCTGCCGGAATTGATGACCGACCTTTAATTGAATCTTTACTGATCGATAATGGGGAAGTTATCCTCAAAGCCAAAATACATAGGATTAATGATCCTATGGTTGATCCGACTTATGAGATAATCCGAATTTATCGTCTGGTGGATGGGCATCTTGTCTGTATCTCGCAGTCTTCAGTGCTTGAAGATGGATCAGAACGTAAGATAGAAATTGACCATCCGCAAACAGATAATTCAGTCACTAACCCTGTCCAAATTACCGGAGGCATGACGATTTCTCCCTTTGAGAATTCTCTGGCTCTCAGAGTCTGCGATCTTTCTGGAACACTTCTTTTCGAAACCGGCTTCATGGTTGACTCCCTTGATCTTGGACTGCCGGCGACATTTGACAACAGCGTTTCGCTTGATGGTGTTCCAGCCAACGAATGGCTGCAGCTTGAACTGGCTGAGTTGAGCATGGCAGATGGCTCAGTTATGGTCTCTGATTCAGTGTTGATTAAAATAACAGAATGATCATTGAGGAGGATTTATGAAAATCCGAAAGTTTACGCTGGCCTTGCTACTGATAAACCTGATTGGCTCTGTTTTAGCAGTGATCAACATAGCGTTTCAGCTTAACCTGGTGATTTCATTAACGCCTATTCTGACAATCTCTTCCTTTTTGTTTGCTATCTTGCATTCCGGGCAGCGTGAAGGATGGATGAAAACCTTGATCCTGGTAATGATCGTTTTTGCTACCGGATTGCTTTTCGAAAGCGTGGGGGTTGCGACAGGCAGGGTTTATGGACCATATCATTACACTGATTTATTGGGATCAAAATTCCTGGGTTTGGTGCCATATCTGATTCCTGTTGCCTGGACGTTTATGATGTACCCTTCCATGCTGATTGCCCGGGTTCTAACGCCAAATCATTTGACTGGATTTGTGAAAGGGGGGTTCATCGCCGCCATCAGCGGTTTGGTGATGACAGCCTGGGATGTGGTCATGGATCCGATCATGGTGCTGGGTGAACACTGGGTATGGGAGGTCGAGGGTGTGTTCTTTGGAATTCCATTGCAAAACTTTTGGGGCTGGTGGTTGACTACTTTTTTTGCAGTGGGTATTTATCAACTCATTACTCGAAAGCTGCCGAAAAAAGAACCCCAAATATCAGATCGTTTTGCTGTTTATCTCTATACACTTACTGGCACCACAACCATCGCAAACAGTCTTCTGGTTGATCTGCATGGCTCAGCATTGGCTGGTTTTTTTGCCATGCTTCCCTGGATGATAATGGGTTTGGTCAAGACATCTGAGAATTGTGTGTTGAAGGAATAAACAAGAAAATGTGTTGATTCTTTTTGTGGTTATTGTGTTATAAGGAATTAATAGAGATTAGTATGGAGTTGCAAATCGGAAGATCATTTTGTTGTCAACTCCAGAATCAATTTGTCAACGGCATCCCATTCATCCATGGCAAATTTTGACAACTGGGAAGGATCATAAAAATTATCTCCCGCCGGATCGAGATACTCAAGGGATGCCTGCATGGCTTTAATCACCTGCTGGTGCAACTTCTTTGTGCATCGGGGGAATTCGGCAGACTCAAAATCCATCAGCAATACTTCTGCTTTTTCGATGTTTTCCTGTTTTAGTTCAGGGTGATTGGCAGACAGATTTTTTAGCTCTGAAAATTTGGCTTTAAGGGTAGTAACATTTTTAAGATAAGAATCTAGTTCTTGAGGAGTGAATTCTTTTGAGCATCCAAAAATTGAAATTGCCAGAAGAAAAAACAAAACCAAGTTATGATATCTAAAGGGGATAATTGGTGTGTGGGTCAACAATTAACGCTCGCATGATCTATGATAAAGTGGATGGCAGTCATTGTAAATCTGATTTTGTTGGTTGAAAAGACTCGCAAGATTTAGACCAACTTCAAAATTCAGTGAATTTAAAACCTAGTTGACTATTTTGAAAACAGGTTTTCAGGTTAAGTCCTAAATTGATTTCTAGCTCGTTTCTATTTTGTGTAATGTTGAACGGATGATTTTTGACGTTGAAAGTTTGTTTACTAGATGGGGGCATAAAAAACCAAGATTGATATTTGGTAATGGTGTTTTAATAAAACAGAACTACAAGCCTAGTCTTAGTAATCTAAACACACATCTTTTCTTAAAACCATCTTTGGAAATACTTCGAAAACATGAGTAAATCCAAAATGGTGTAAGACAATAATAGCATATCAACTTCTTCTGAAAAACTCTATAATAAAGTTCTATTTCAGAGGAGGGTCGAGTGAAACAAGGATCACCTGAGTTTATCATTTGCCCCAAATTTCAGTATTTTTGATCTCAAAAAATGG